>CAKAEY010000008.1 GCA_916438365.1 uncultured Sanguibacter sp. | reverse complement strand
TGAGGACCGCTCCGGCAGCGAAGATGCCCAGGTTGTTGGAGCGGTCGCCGACGAGCATGCCGTAGAGCCCCACGGCGAGCGTCTTCTGGGAGTTGTCGGTCAGAATGATCGAGCCCAGGAGGAACTCGCTGATGACACCCACGAAGGCCAGCAGGAAGGTGGTGGCGATGATCGGCTTGAGCGTGGGCAGAAGGATGATGCGGAAGACCCGCCAGTGCGTGCAGCCGTCGATGATGGCGGCTTCATCGAGCTCGCGGGGAATCGTGTCGAAGGTTCCTTGATGAGCCACACCCTGCCCCAGTGCTCCGCCCCATGAGCGCCAGGCTGTAGCCGGCCAGGGGTGTTGAGGCCGAGGAGGGACGACCTGGCCGATGTCGGAGATCATCGTGCAGATGGCGATCATGGACAGGGATCGCGGGAACATCGATAATCAGGAGCAGGGCGAGCAGGCCGCCGCGGCGTCCGGTGAAGCGGAACCGGGAGAAGGCGTAGGCCCCCAGCAGGGACAGGAAGACCTGAGCGGTTGCCACCACTGTGCAGATGATGATCGTGTTGAGGTACCAGCGCAGGAATGGGCCTCGCGCCCCCGACAGCAGGTTCTGGTAGTTGACCAGACTCACCTTGGTGGGGATCAACCCGGTGGATGCCACCGTGCCCAGGGGTTGAGAGAGGCGGAGATGACGTAGAGGACGGGGAAGGCTGCGAAGACCAGGGCAATGACGCCGACGACGTGTCTCCAGCCGATCTCCCGGAACCAGCGTGAGAACGGCATGTGATTCTCGATGACGACGCTGTCCTCGGACCCTGTTTGATGCGGACCGGGACACGGGCTGCGATGAGGTGCTCATGATGATGTTCTTTCCGAGGTCGGCTGGTCAGTTGACGTCTTCGAGCTTCTTTGGTGGCTCGGAACCGCAATGCGGCCAGGACGCCGGTGACGGCGAACAGGACCACGGAGACGGCCGAGGCGAATCCGAAGTCCGGAGCCGGCACGGCCGAAGGCGATGCGGTAGACCATGGAGATGAGGATGTCGGTTCCGCCGCGTGTGTACTCCCCCGGCCGGGAAGGGCCCACCCTCGGTCAGCAGCTGGATGGCATTGAAGTTGTTGAAGTTGAAGGCGAAGGTGCTCACCAGCAGAGGGGCGACGGCGACCAGGAGCAGTGGGTGACGATGCGCCATGTGGCCTGCATGCCACTGGCGCCGTCCATCTGGGCCGCCTCCCTTGACATCGCCGGAGATGGACTGCAGAGCGCCGGTGCACACGATGAACATGTAGGGGAAGCCCATCCACGTGTTGGTGAGCAGGACGGCGATCTTAGCCATGGTCGGGTCGGACAGCCACGGGATACTGAGGTGCATCATCCGATTGATGAGGCCGAAGTCCTGGTTGTAGGTTCGACCACACGAGCAGCGAGATGAAGCCGCATGGCGTGAGGGCAGCAGGAGGAAGGAGCGGTAGAGCTTCTACCCTTGATGCGATCATCATTGAGGGTCAGCGCCAAGAAGAAACCGAGGCCGAAGGTGAGCAGCACCGAGCCCAGGGCGAAGATGATGGTCCATGCGAAGGCCTTGAGGAACTGGGAGGCCAGGTTGCCCTCAGTGAAGAGCCGTGAGTAGTTGGCCAGTCCCACGTTCTGCTTCCAGGACTGGGCCAGGCCTCTCCCTCGGCGTTGACGAAGTGCTCGGACAGCCCCACCTTCTTGACCGAGTAGATGTCGCCGGTGGCGGTGTTGGTCGTGGTGTCGGAGGACTTGTTGTAGACCATCCGCTTGGTTCCCTCGAAAGCGGTCCGATGCCCTGAACCTTGACCGTGGTCTTGTCCGTGAAGGGAACCGACATGGCGCTGATGTCCTCGTAGGCGGTGTTGATCTGCCTGGGGGACAGGATCGTGTATCCCTCCGCCTTGGTCACCACGCCGTTGTCGACGGTGACGGTGCTGGCGTCGACCTTCTCCAGCTTCTTCCCGTCACTTCCCCGCAGCACCTCCCTTGGTCTGCGGATTGACGAGGAACAGTGAGAAGGGGCCCTTGGTGACGTCGCCGTCGGTCGCGACTGACAGACCATAGGTGGGAGAGTCCTCGGTGCGGACCATGGAGTTGTTGGTGATGGAGGCGATGGCCTCCTCCTGGTCCCGCGGTACCCGTCCCCGAAGTTGGTGAAGGAGGTTTGAAATGGTCAGCACGATGGGGACGATGAGGAAGACGGTGAGGAAGAACGTGCCGGGGAAGAGGTACTTGGCGGGCACGAATCTCTTGGTCGAGTACAGCAGGAACATGGCCCCCGTGGTCAGGACGACGATTCCCAGCCACAACCACATCCGATAGGCGATAAGAAGTGGGACGAGGTAGATCGCTGCGACCAGCGTGAGGGACAGCACCATGATGCGACCGACGAGACCTCTGATGGTCGTGGTCTTCTCCCTCGGGGTGGTGGATGCGGACGTCATTATCTGCGGGTCCTTTCCAGAAGTGGGAAAGCAGTATGAGGAATAGTCGGGTGCGTGGAGAAGCGTTCCGCTCTTCGGCGTCGAGGCGGTTTACGAGCCCTTGATCGACGCCTTGATGGTCTGGCCGACCCCGGTCATAGTGCTGGCGGGATCGGCCCCACCGACGATGTTGGCCTGAGCGCGTCCAAGGGGTTCCCACACTGAGGACATGGCGGGGATCGCGGGCATGGGGTCGGCCTTGGCGGAGAGCTCCGCGAAGGTGACCATGTCGGGGTGCTCCGCCTTGAGCTTGTCCGCGAGGTCCTTCTGGGCCGGGGGGCAGCTCGTTGCTGGGGAACATCGAAGCCGCGAAGGTCATATCCTTGGCGGCATCGGCCACGAAGGTCTCGGCGAAGGCCTTGTTCTTCCCGTTGGAGGCGACATAGAAGCAGTTGACTCCGACGAAGGGGCTCGCCTGACTGTTCTTGATGTCTTTGAAGCCCGGAATCCGAGTGAGCTGGTAGTCGATACCGGCCTTCTTGATGTCCGCCAGGGCCCATGGCCCCGAGATGAGGTAGGGAGCCTTACCATCGGTGAACAAGGAAATGTGGTTGGCGGTCGTGACTGACTTCCTGAGGACTCCCTGCTGGCCGAGCTGGCGGATCTTCTCCGCGGCCTTGATGGATCCCTCCTTGCCGATACCGAGGTCATTGGGATCGTAGGAGCCGTCCGGGTTCTTGCCGAACATGTAGCCGCCGGCGGCGGTGTAGATCGGCTCCATGTTGTAGGCGTCGCCCTTCTCGTCGATGGCCTGCGACAGGACGAGCTCGGTTCCGGCCGCCTTGCCGGCCTCGATCATCTCCTCAATGCTGGCCGGCTGGGTCACTGAGGTCAGTGCCTTGTTGACGAACAGGCCCAGGCACTCGACGGCGTAGGGCGTTGCGTAGATCTGGCCGTCGTAGGTGACCGCCTTGAGCGCGATGTCGGAGTAGTTGGATTCGGCCTCGGGGCTCAGAACGACCGGCCGGATCGCGCTGTTCTGCACCAGGTTGCCGATCCAGTCGTGTGCGCCGAGGACGATGTCAGGGCCGTTGCCGGCCTGGTTGGCGGTGATGAAGTTGGGCTGCAAGTCATTGGCGACGGTCTGGACCGCCACCGAGATGCCCTGCTGCTTGCCCCAGGTCTTGGCGATCTCCTTGAGGGAGTCCGCCTTCTTCTGATCCGCCCAGATGACCAGATCGGCATCGGAGTCGCCTGCCGAGGCGTCAGACGCCTGTGAGGCAGCGCCGCCCGAGGCTGCCGTACCCGCAGTATTGCGCGAGCCGGAGCAGGCGGCCAACGTTGGCACGGTGGAGGCCAGAGCGGCCATCGTCAGGAAGGATCGGCGGGTGGGTGCCACAGGGATTCTCCTTCGAATCAGATCCGCAGCGAGGAGTTCCTCGCTGGCACCATAATTTAATCGGCTTATGTAAAGATTGCAAGAGACTAATGAAACTTGCATCCGTGTGCCCTAGGCAACGGTTGTGGCCTCCAGCCACGTCGTCGTCGCCGGGGGTACGAGTAGACGCCCCTCCTCCTGGCGCAGGGGCTGGGAGGATAGGAGAACCTTGGCCTCGGCCGGCAAGGTGACGGGGGAGTCGGAGGTATTGACGACGACCAGGACGCCACGCACCAGGAAGGAGAGGGTCTGGGGCGGGCACCACTCCAGCCCGGTGACGAAGGCCAGGGGAGCGCAGGCCAGGTTGTACTCGTGCCGCACGTGGGCCGCGTGGCGCACGGTCGCAGTCGGAGAGCCGAACTGAGAGGACTGCACCTGCGTGTGCTCAGCCACCATGTCGGCCAGCTCCAGGGGAGCGGTTGGCTTGTCGGAGTCGGACAGGGCGATCTCATCGCCCTGACGTAGGTAGAGCGAGCCGGGCAGGGCCAGCATCATGGCCTGCAGGGCGAGCCCTCGACGCAGCCGTTCATCGTGGTTGACGGAGTACCAGCGCTGCCCGTCGCCCGGATCCAGGTGCTCGGAGAGAATGTGGGGAGGCAGGAATCGCCAGGTGGGGGGTGCCCCGAAGCGGTCGTGCTCGTCCAGCGACCGGGTCAGGAGGGACGTGAGCGACTCGGCGTTCCACCGTGTCAGCGTCAGACAGTCGTCGCGCAAGTGGTGCACCCAGTCGTCCTGGAGGTGATGACGCAGTGACTCCGGGTAGTCGGCGGTCACGTCGGCACCGATGATGCCCTCGTCGACGTACTCGGCCAACTGGCCGTGCAGCATGGCGCAATAGGTGCTGAGTCGATCCAGCCGGATTCCCCTGGTGAGTTGGGGAGGCATGATCGTGCCCAGGTCGATGCCGGCCGCACCGGCCTGCAGGTAGGCCTCCGAACGGCGCAGCAGGTCGTCAGCGGCGCCTTCGAGGCCGGTGACGAAGCCGGTGGTCTGCTTGGCGTAGGGTCCCGTGATCGGACCCAGCGCACCGGAGATGCGCACGATGGTGCGCAGCCCCTGCTCCCCGGCCTCGTCGATGAAGCGGCGGATCGAGTCCATCTCGGTGTCGATGTCGAGCAGGCTCGGACGGATGAGTACCGCGTCCATGCCCAGGTAGCGGGCGTGCTTGATGATGGGATCGGTGCGGTCCAGCTCGGCTGCTCCCAGGGCAGGTGAGGGGATCTCGTAGACCAGTGCGTGGCGCCACCACTCTTCCGGACCGTCGTAGGGTCGGTGAACGAGGGTTGTGGTGGTGGTCACGGCAGGTGTCTCCCTTCCACCGGGTGTGCTCCCGGGGACTTGACGTCCAAGAAGTGATTCATCGATGTGAGGAGGGTGCGTGGTGACCACAAGCTGGAGGGATCGGGTACCGGTGCTCCCCTGGGATGGTGTCGGAGGTTTCGGAATGGTGACGACCATGGTAACCCGCTTCTGCGCTACCTTGTGACTATGTCAGCGCAGAAATCTGGATCCGAACCTGTGCGTATCGACGGACGAGACGCCCTTGACCTGTCCGGGTACCGGGTGCAGGACGTGGAGCGCTTCGTTCACGAGCAGGCGAAGAATCCCCAGCGCACCCCTTTCGAACGCGACCGGGCCCGGGTCCTGCACTCCTCGGCGCTGCGGCGCCTGGGGGCCAAGACCCAGGTGCTGGGGCCCGCTGCTGACGACTTCGTGCGCACCCGGCTCACCCACTCCCTGGAAGTGGCGCAGGTGGGGCGCGCCCTGGGGCAGGCGCTGGGATGCGACCCCGACGTCGTCGATACCGCCTGCCTGTCCCATGACCTGGGCCACCCTCCCTACGGGCACAACGGTGAGAAGGCGCTCGACGTCGTGGCCCGCCAGATCGGGGGCTTCGAGGGCAATGCCCAGACCTTCCGGATCCTCACCCGGCTGGAGCCCAAGACCCTTGATGCGGCCGGGAGGCCGGTCGGCGTCAACCTGACGCGGGCCAGCCTCGATGCCGTCGCGAAGTACCCGTGGCTCAAGGGGAGGGGGCCGGGTGGACCGAGCGGGCGCAGTGCGCGCAAGTACTCCGCCTACGACGACGACGCCGAGATCTTCGCCTGGATGCGTCAGGGGGCCCCGGAGGGCAGGCGCTGCATCGAGGCACAGATCATGGACCTGTCCGACGATGTCGGCTACTCCGTCCACGACGTCGAGGACGCGATCGCCCTGGGACGCCTGGACCCGGCCTGCCTGACAGACCCCAAGGAGGTCGATGAGCTGCTCGGGGCTACGCGGGCCTGGTACGGCACCGACCTGAGCGCCGACGCCCTTGGGGCGGCTTTCGACAGGCTGGCCGGCCGGCCCTACTGGATCCGCTCCTACAACGGCTCGGTGGCCGACGCAGCGCATCTGAAGAACCTCACCAGCGAGATCATCGGACGCTTCGTCTCCGCGGTCGCCTCCGCCACCCGCCAGACCTACGGCGACGGGCCCCTGACTCGCTACGAGGCCGAGCTCGTCATCCCCGAGGAGACGGCCGCGGAGATCCTCCTGCTCAAGGGCATCGCCGTGCGCTACGTCATGGAGCCGCGGGAGCACGAGCCGGTCTACCTGCGCCAGCGCACCCTCATCTTCGACCTCGCCGACGTCCTCATGACCGGCGGCGGGAAGGGCATCGACCCGGTTCTGCTCGATGTCTGGCACCGGGCCGAGAACGACGATGCGCGCCTGCGGGTGGTGGTCGACCAGATCGCCTCCCTGACGGACACCTCCGCGCGGGCCTGGCACGCCCGGCTGTGCGGCATGTTCTCCGAGGTCTAGCTGTACTGGTCGGGGAGCCCCTTCAAGCCCTGGCGCAGGATGTCGGTGCCCTCGCCTACGATGGTCCTGTGGCGGGACTGATTAGACGTGAGGACATCGAGGCGGTGCGCGAGCGCGCCAGGCTTGAGGACGTCGTCAGTGAGCACGTGACCCTCAAGAGCGCCGGCGTCGGCTCGCTCAAGGGGCTGTGCCCCTTTCACGACGAACGCACCCCCTCCTTCCACGTCCGCCCCCAGCTCGGTTACTGGCACTGCTTCGGCTGCGGTGAGGGCGGTGACGTCATCACCTTCATCGAGAAGATCCACCACCTCGGATTCGCCGAGGCCGTCGAGTACCTCGCTGACCGCACCGGGGTCCAGCTGCGCTACGAGGAGGGCGGCGCGGTGCGGCGCGGGGTCGAGCCGGGCACTCGGCAGCGCCTCATGGACGCCAACCGCCTGGCCGAGGCCTGGTTCCGCGAGCAGCTCGCCACCCCGGAGGCACAGCCAGGGCGGGACTTCCTCACGTCCCGGGGCTTCGACCGCCATGCCGCCGCGCACTTCGGCGTCGGCTACGCGCCCGCCGGATGGGACAACCTCGCCCGCTACCTGCGCAGCTCCGGCTACACCGAGGCCGAGCTGGTCGACTCCGGCCTGTGCAGCCGGGGCGGGCAGGACGGGCGCCGCGTCTACGACCGCTTCCGCGGCCGCCTCATCTGGCCCATCCGGGACGTCACCGGAGCCACCGTCGGCTTCGGGGCGCGCAAGCTCTCGGAGGAGGACCAGGGCCCCAAGTACCTCAACACCCCCGAGACCCCCGTCTTCCACAAGAGCCAGGTCCTCTACGGGCTGGACCTGGCCAAGCGGGAGGTCGCCCGCTCCCACCGGATCGTCGTCGTCGAGGGCTACACCGACGTCATGGCCGCCCACCTGTCCGGGGTGACCACGGCCGTGGCCACGTGCGGGACCGCCTTCGGTGCGGACCACGTGCGGGTCGTGCGCCGCCTGCTAGGGGATGTGGACGACCCGGCAGCGGGGGTGGTCACCGGTCAGGGGCGCGAGGCCCGTGGCGGCGAGGTCATCTTCACCTTCGATGGTGACGCGGCCGGTCAGAAGGCCGCGCTGCGTGCATACGCCGAGGACCAGCGCTTCGCCACCCAGACCTTCGTGGCCGTCGACCCCGGCGGCCTGGACCCCTGCGACCTGCGCATGAAGGAGGGGGATTCGGGCATCCCGCGCCTGCTGTCCCGACGGGTGCCGCTGTTCGAGTTCGTCATCCGCACCTCCCTGTCCCACCTGGACCTGGACACCTCCGAAGGCCGCGTCCGGGGGCTGCGCTCGGCGGCGCCGGTGGTGGCCGGGATCCGGGACCGGGCGCTCAAGCGCGAGTACACCCGGCGCCTGGCCGGATGGCTGGGCCTGCCCGATGCCGAGGTCCACGCCGCAGTCCAGGCCGCAAGCAGGCGAGGGGCCCAGCCCAGCACGGCGCGGGGCGGCCAGTGGCCCGCCGATGAGACTGCCGGTCCCGATGCCGCCGCCCCCGTGCGGGGGCTGCCGCCGGTGACCGACCCTGTTGAGCAGCTCGAGCGTGAGGCCCTGGCCGTCATCATCCAGTTCCCGGTGGCGGCCCACCAGGCCGGCGCAGACGAGCTGGGGGCCGACTCCTTCGGCCAGCTCACCCACCGGGCCGTCTATGAGGCCGTCGCCGCCGCCGGAGGCACTGGGGAGGTGTCGGGGCTGGTCCAGCAGGCGGTGGCCGCGGGCATGGGGGAGCAGGAGGCGCAGCGCCGGGCCACGCTGCGTTGGCTCCAGCAGGTGCGCGACGGCGCCATCGGCCTGGTCGAGGCCGCCATCACCGAGCTCGCCGTGGCACCCCTGCCCCTGCCCACGATCCGGGGGCGGGGCACCGAGGTGGACGCCTCCGGCCTGGAGCGCTACGCCAAGGGGGTGCTCGACTCCCTGGCCGTTATGGGCATCAACCGCCGGCTGGTCGAGATGCGCTCACGCCACCGGCGGATGTCGCCGCAGGAGGAGGGCTACCGCGAGCTGTTCTCCCAGATCGCCGCCCTCGAGCAGCGCCGCATGCAGATCAGGCAGGGGACCTGAGGCCGGGCGGTGGCCCACGTGGGCGAGCAGGTGCAGGTAGCCTGGCGGTCATGCCGATCCTGCGCCGTCGTCAAGGCACATCCACCCGCTCCACCGCCACGCTTCCGCTGGAGATGCGCGAACAGCTGCGCGAGCCCGCCCTGGGGGCCGTTCCCCTGGACGCGGAGGGCTCGACATGGGCGGTGGCCACGGCAAGCTCCCTGGTGGTCTTCAACGGGCGCAGCAGGCCCGAGACCCACCCCTGGGACGAGGTGGAGCAGGGGAGCTGGGACGGCCAGGACCGCGTCTTCACCCTGAGGTGGACGCAGCAGGACCGCGAGGACCTTGCCTTGAAGGTCCCGGCCGGAGTCCGCAACGGCGATGCCTACGTCTCAGCGGACGTGGCCCCCCTTCGCCAAGGCCCTGCGCCAACGGGTCGAGGCCGTCATCATCCACAGCGCCGTGGCAACGCTCCCCAGTGGCGCCACGGCCACAGCCAGCGTGCGTCGGAGCAGTGATGGCGAGCTCTACTCCGTCACCCGGCCACTGATCTCACAGGTCGACGAGGCGGAGGATCGCCGCACGCTTCGAGAGCTGGAAAACCGCGTCCGTGAGGGTGTGGGCCTGCCCACACGGTAGGATGTCCTTGGAATATCAGCGTTTCCTGTGCTTCGCCGGATTCGACGTCGCCGCGGGATGTTGCTAAAGTTCACTGCGCGTCAAACGCATTCCTGCGTAGCTCAATGGCAGAGCATCCGACTGTTAATCGGACGGTTGCTGGTTCGAGTCCAGCCGCAGGAGCCACCAGGGGAGTCCTCGGTCAATCAGGCCGGGGACTCTTCCTTTTTCACGTACTCGGCCCTGGGGCCAGGTGGCCTGTTCTCGATGGTGCCGGTGCGCTGTGCGAGCAGCAGATCACGAGATGGGTCGAACATGACCGCGTCGCTGCGGTCATGGGAGGATGCCGCCATGGCATACCGCGACATCCGCATCATCGGCGACCCGATCCTGCGCACCGAGTGCGACTGGATCACTGACATCGACGACTCCGTCAAGGCCCTGGTTGAGGACCTGCTCGAGACGGTCGATGAGGACGGCCGGGCCGGCCTGGCCGCCAATCAGATCGGGATCGGTCTGCGCGCCTTCTCCTGGAACATCGACGGCGAGATCGGCTACATCCTCAACCCCAAGATCGTCGAGGTCTCCAAGGACGAGTACCAGGACGGGGACGAGGGCTGCCTGTCAGTGCCGGGTCTGTGGTTCCCCACGGAGCGGGCCTGGTACGCCCGTGCTGAGGGAGTGGACCTGGACGGCAAGGAGGTCGTCGTCGAGGGGGAGGAGCTCATGGCTCGTTGCATCCAGCACGAGTGCGACCACCTGGAGGGCCACCTCACCTCGACCGTCTCGACCGCAAGAAC
This sequence comes from uncultured Sanguibacter sp., assembly GCA_916438365.1. The sequence goes on along the minus strand of CAKAEY010000008.1, from coordinate 53,656 downwards.
CGGGCCAAGGCGATGAAGGAGCTGCGAGCGCAGGGACTGTAACGTCCCCAGGACGCAAACCGGGTGGCGCAACAGGTTGCGAGACCTGTTGCCCCACCCGGCTTTCAGCAGGCGATGAGGCGTCCTGTGCTCGGCGTTCCTAGCCGACGCGGTGCAGCCAGCGCACGGGCGCGCCGGCTCCGGCGTAGCGGAAGGGCTCGAGCTCGTCATCCCAGGCCTGGCCCAGAGCCAGGTCGAGCTCGCGGCGCATCCGGTCAGGATCAGCCGCGTAGACGAGCGCGGCACGGATCCGGTCCTCGGGGACGACGACGTTGCCGTGAACATCCGTCTGGGCGTGGAAGATGCCCAGGTCCGGGGTGTGGGACCAGCGGCCGCCGTCGGTGCCGACACTCGCCTCCTCGGTCACCTCATAGCGCAGGTTCGCCCAGCCGCGCAGGGCGGAGGCAAGGCTGGCTCCTGTTCCAGCGGGCCCCACCCAGCTGGTCTCGGCCCTCATCATGCCCTGGGCCGCAGGCTGCTCGGTCCAGTCGAGGTGGACACGCGAACCGAGCACCTCGGCCGCTGCCCACTCGATGTGGGGGCAGAGCGCCCGAGGTGCTGAGTGCACGAAAAGTACACCGCGGGTGTAGGCACCGATCATGAGTATCGCCTCCTGGTTGGTTTCGAGATTCGCCTTCCCCAACGGTCTCGACCCTCAACCGGGCTCATGTCATGACGTACGCGGCATGCACGGCTATTGTGCCTGACCGCACCGGCCGGGTCCAGCGCCGTGGGTCACAGGCGAGGTCTCATGGCGGCTCCCGCCCGAGTACGGCTACTGGCGGGCGAAGACCAGGGCGACGTTGTGTCCTCCGAAGCCGAAGGAGGTGCTGGCCGCCGTCGTCAGCTGGGGCAGGTCCCGGCCCTGCGGTCCAACAACGTCCAGCCCGAGCTGGGCCAGCTCTGGATCCACTCCGGCCGGCAGCAGCGTGGGCGGGGCCCAGCGCTCCTGCAGCGCCATGACGGTCAGTACCGCCTCCAGCCCCCGGCCCCGCCCAGGAGGTGACCGGTGGCGGACTTCGTGGCGCTGATGGCGGCATTCGGCACCGTCCCTGGCCAGGACACCGGCCTCGACGACGTCACCGGCCGGCGTCGAGGTGGCATGAGCATTGACGTGCCCGACACAGCCGGGGTCAAGCCCCGCGCGCTCCAGAGCCAGCCGCAGGGCCCGCTCCTGCTCCGCACCCGATGGCTCCGGGCGTGCGACGTCGTAGGCGTCGGCGGTGACCCCGGAGCCCGCCAGAACGGCCAGGATCCGTGCTCCTCGGGACTTGGCATGCGCGGCGCGCTCCAGGACGAGGGAGCCCGGCGCCCCTCACCCAGGACGAAGCCGTCGCGGTCTGGGGGCGAAGGGGCGTGAGGCGGTCTGCGGGTCGGCGTTGCGCGTCGACAGGGCCCGCATGGCAGCGAAGGCGGCCACGGTCATCGGATGGAGGGCCGCATCCGTCCCCCAGCCACGACGACGTCGGCCCGTCCCAGCGTGATGAGGTCCGCACCGTAGGCGATGGCCTCTGCCCCGGAGGCGCAGGCCGAGACCGGAGCATGGATGCCGCCGTGGGCCCCCAGCTCGATCCCGACAGCGGCCGCCGGGGCATTGGGCATGAGCGCCGGGACCGCCGTCGGCAGAACCCGCCGGGGCCCCTTCTCCCTCAGGGTGTCCCACGCCTCCATGACCGACAGGACCGGCCCCATGCCCGGGGAGACGGACACCGCCAGACGCTGGGAGGCGACCTGCGGGGCCCCCGCCTGCTCCCAGGCCTGGCGAGCGGCCAGCAGCGCACACTGACTGGCGCGGTCGAGACGGCGCAGCTGGCGGGGTGGAAGCATCTCGGCAGGATCGAGCGCCAGGGGGGCTCCGATCCGCACGGGCAGGTCATGGCTCTCGACCCACTCGTGCTCGAGGGTGCGAACCGCGCAGGTCCCCTCGTGCAGGGCGCTCCAGGTGGACTCGACGTCTGCGCCCAGAGGATTGATGGCCCCCAGTCCGGTGACGACGACGTCATCCGGGCGGCACTCGGCTTCCGGGCTCATGTCTGTCGTCAGGCCTTCTTGGAGGTCACCAGGTCGACCAGCGCTCCAACGGTGGGCAGGGTCGGGATGAGGGAGTCGTCCAGGGTTACGCCGAAACGCTCCTCGACCTGGGTGGCGATGGTCAGCAGACCCAGCGAGTCGACGTCGAGGTCCTGGGCGAAGGCGGTCTCGCGGGTGATGTCCTTGGCGGCGACGCCGGACTCCTCGCTGACGATCTGGGTGATGACGGACAGGACGTCGTCCTTGCTCTGCTCAGCCATGGTGGCTCCTTCTGGTGCCGTGCCGGAGCATTCAGGTTCCGTGACGGCGCTGTGACTCGATGATGGTTGTGCTTCGCCGGCGGCTGCGCCGCAGGTCAGACCATTGTCCCAGATGGGAAGAGGTGCTCCTGCATCGGTGCGTCACAGGGGCCGGCTTGCGGCCGGGGCACGGTCATAGCGCCACGACCGGACCTGTCCGAGGGTGACGGACGGGTCCGGTCGTGAAGGAGTGGACGCGGGTGCGTATTAGGGCGCGGCGCGTCAGGCCTCTCGGCTGACAGCGAGTCGGCCCACGATGATTGCCATGTGCAGCATGAGGCCGTCACGGGCGTTCGTCGCGTCCCAGCCGACCTGTTCGCTGACCCGGCCCAGGCGGTATCGCACCGTGTTGGCGTGCACGAACAGGTTCCGAGCAGTGGCCTCCAGGCTGCCGCCCAGGGCCAGATAGGTGGCCACCGTGCTCTCGAAGGGGTCGCCCATCTCGTGCAGGGGGGCGTGCACCAGGTTGAGGATCTGCTCGCAGGCGAGCTCATCGCCGGCCAGAAGGCGCTCGGGAAGGAGATCGTCGGCGTGGACCGGGTTGGGAGCCTCGGCCCAGCCGGGCAGCGCGCGCAGCCCGGCCAGGGCCGAGCGCAGTGAACGACCCGCGTGCGAGATCCCTGGAACCACCGGGCCGACGACGGCTGACCCACCCAGGCCGCCGGCCACCTGCATGGCCGCCTGGTCCACCAGCTGCTCAGGGGTGGCCTCCCGGCCGGAGTGCTTGGACGTCCCGGCGTGAGCCGCCTGACTGTCGCCCAGGACGATGAGGACGGAGTCGCCGCGTACGGATACCAGACAGTCGCTGGCCAGGTTGCGGCACTCGTGGCGCAGCCTGGAGACGCCGAGCGCGTCCAGAGTGGTCTTGGCGGCGATAGCCGCCACCGGCCCGGTCCCGTTCCAGCCGGCGGTTCCGGCCCGGGTCGCGGCGTCCTCGGGGGCGTCATGAAGCATCGCGTCGACCGCTACGGACTCCAACCGTGCGTCCCAGGCGCCGCGGGCCTCAGCTGCCCGGGCGTACACCTCGGCCGCGGCGAAGCCGACGTCACGTCCGAAGGTCAGGACGAGGATGCGGACGGTGTCATGGTCCTCCTCGGGTACGGCTCGAGGCGCCTCGTCAACAACGACGTCGAGGACAGTGCGCACCAGAGCCAGGGTCTGCTCCAGCGTGATGACGCCGGTCAGGGCCGCAGGCGCCACGGAGAAGATCTGCGAGGGGGTCAGCGGTGTCGAGGGGTTCTCCGCCGAGTCGACGAACATGGTGACGCCCAGGCGGGCCACCGCCGCGATCTGGTCGCGCGATCCTTCCGGCAGGGTGCGGTAGAAATCGTGGGCCGAACTGATACGGTCCAGTGAGTGTTCAATAATTGTGTCCTGCGCCTGTCGCAGTGCAGACACTCCCGGAGCGCTCAACTCATCCATGCTGTGGATGCTACCGACTGGAATATCCTGAGGACAGTAGGTTCTCGATTGGCGCGGCGTGTGATCCGACACGAGTTTGTCTTGAAAATACGGGGATAACTGAGGGTGGTGTGTCGTCGAGGCGGAGCGGATTAGTCAGGTTACAATAGCGTAACCATTGTGGAAGCCATGGTATGTGAATCTGCAATGACCTGAACGTGCGCGTCGTATGTCAGCATGGATGTGCGCAAGCAGGTGCCTAGCTAGACAACTCGGAGGCTCAGGATGACGAAGGCAACCCGCACAGAGGAAGATCTTCTTGGTGTACGGGAAGTTCCATTAGAAGCCTATTGGGGAATCCACACGCTACGTGCGATGGAGAACTTCCAGATCTCTGGATCAGTGGTTGGCGACGAAGAGGCCTTTGTTCGCGGCATGGTGCAGGTGAAGAAGGCGTCAGCGTTAGCGAACAGTGATCTTGGGGCTCTTGACCCGGAGGTCGCTGGTGCGATTGTGTGGGCGTGTGACCAGGTGCTGGTTGCTGAGCGTTGCCTCGATCAGTTCCCGGTCGACCAGTTCCAGGGGGGGTGCTGGGACCAGCGTCAACATGAATACCAACGAGGTGATCGCCAACCTCGCGCTGGAGTACCTGGGATACGCCAAGGGCCGTTATGACATCATCAATCCCAACGATCATGTCAACAAGTCCCAGTCGACGAACGACGCTTACCCGACCGGATTCCGTTTGGGACTGTTCGCCCTCGTCGGTTCGCTCATCGAGGAGCTCGAGCGACTCATCGCGGCGATGCGAGCCAAGGGAACCGAGCTCGTCCATGTTCTGAAGATGGGGCGTACTCAGCTTCAGGATGCCGTTCCGATGAGCCTGGGGCAGGAGTTCGAGGCCTTTGCCGTTCTGCTGGAGGAGGAGGTTAGCCGGCTTCACAACAATGCCGCCCTGCTTCTGGAGGTGAACCTCGGGGCCACGGCGATCGGCACGGGGCTCAACACGCCTCCGGACCATCAGAGCACTGTTGTCGGGCGTCTGCGGGAGATCACCGGTCTGGACATTCGAGGAGCGCATGACCTGCTGGAAGCCACGAGTGACACGGGTGCCTACGTCTCGATGCACGCGGCGATCAAGCGTCTGGCGGTGAAGCTGTCCAAGATCTGCAACGACCTGCGCCTGCTGTCCTCCGGACCTCGCGCGGGGCTGGGGGAGATCAGGTTGCCTGAACGCCAGGCCGGATCCTCCATCATGCCGGCCAAGGTCAATCCGGTGATCCCCGAGGTGGTGAACCAGGTCTGCTTCAAGGTCATGGGAAACGATGTGGCGCTGACCTTCGCCGCTGAGGCGGGACAGCTTCAGCTCAACGTCATGGAACCGGTGATCGCCCAGGCGATTTTCGAGTCGATCAATCTGCTCACCCGCGGGATGTCGACCCTGCGGGAGCTGTGTGTCGTGGGGATCGAGGCCAACGTGGAGGTATGTCGCCGCAATGTGCTGGACTCGATTGGAATCGTTACCTACCTCAACCCGGTGATCGGTCATCACAACGGTGACCTGGTGGGCCGTGAGTGCGCCCGTTCAGGACGCAGCGTGCGAGAGGTGGTTCTGGAGATGGGGCTGCTCGAGGAGTCTGTTCTTGATGAGATTCTCAGCCCTGAGAACCTTCTGCGCCCCCATTTCCGCGACTTGAACGTCTACACAGGATCCGATCCGTCAACTCCGCCGGTTGTGTCCACGGCGTCTGACTCGGAGGAGTAAGAGGAATCGGCCTTCCGAAGGCCTGCGGGCGGTCAGCGGCTTGTTGCACTGCCTCGCCGACCTCGGAAGGCCGATTCCGGCGCTATCCCGCAGGGCATCATGAGAAGGAACGGCAGGAGCGGATGACCGGGGCGTGAACGTCCTTGCCGATGATGTTGAGGCCTTGCGGATCCACCTTCGCCTGCGGAGGCCTGGAGTGCCAGAAGACGTAATTCTGGCTGTCACCGTCGTTCGCGCCGAACGTGACTTTATTGGAAGCGCCGACCCAGACCGTGTTGTCGAAGCCGTTGATGGTCAGTGACTCGATCTCTCCTTCGATGACAATCACGAGACTTTGTGCGGTGATTGTTACGTCTCGAGCGCCTGCCGAGACCTTGACCACCTGATCGGTGGAGAGCTCGTTAGCGGTGACACTGACCTGCTCGGAGGCCGGTATGACCTTGGTGACCTGGGCCTCCGCCTGGGCGCGGGTGTCCTCCGCGTCGTTGTCGGTGAGCTCGTCGTCGTAGTTCTGGATGTCGGAGGACGTGCAGTTGCCGTACTCCAGCGGATCCATGGGGCTGGTGTCCTCCAGCTTCCCAGTCGGCTCCTCCGCGGCCTCTGGAGCGGTGTCCTGAGCCTGGTCCGGCGGGGCCGAGGACGTCCCCTGGCGCCGGTCCAGCCGACTGAGCAACCGGACAGGGTCAGTAGGCACGCGGCCATGAAGGCGGTGGAGCGCAGGAGCTGGGAGCGGGACAAGGGGGACCTCATTCGGCAGACATGGTGGTGCCGGTGGAACACGGAAGACCGTGCTCCACCGGCACCACAATTGGTCAGTGCGTCCAACTATAGCCGCACGGGGCGGATCAGGACCCTCCCTGGGGAGCCGGAGGTGCCTGCGTTGACGTTGGTCAAGTCATAGCGGGCAACGGCCTGGGCCAGGACGGAGCGGTCGAGGCGTCCCTGCTCCACCAGAGCCTGGAGGGCGCGCACCACCACCGACTGGGCGTCAATGAGGTAGTGAGGCCTGGCGGCGGCCCGGGTGTCGGAGAATCCGAAGCCGTCGGCGCCCAGCGTGTAGTAGTCGCCGGGCACCCAGGCGCGGATCTGGTCGGGGACCAGGTGGTCGTAGTCGCTGGTGGCGATGAAGGGCCAGTGGCCTCGGAGAGCTTCTGCGTCAGGTAGGGGGACCCTGCCGCTCGCCGTCGGGGGCCAGGAAGTTGGCCTTCTCCACCTCCAGGGCCTGGCGCCGCAGCTCGTTCCAGCTGGTGACGGACCAGGTGGCGGCGCGCACGCCCCAGTCCTCGGCCAGGGATGCGGCGAGCCTCCTCGATCCAGGGCACTCCGACGCCGGAGGCCAGGAGCTGGACCTCGGGACCCTCGCCGTCAGGAGCCGTGCTGATGCGGTGAATACCGCGCAGGATTCCCTCGACGTCGACGCCGTCGGGCTCAGCGGGCTGGTGGATCGGCTCGTTGTAGACGGTCAGGTAGTACATGACGTCGCGGTTGCGACCCGAGTCCGGGCCGTACCAGCGCTCCAGGGCGTCACGCACGATGTGCCGGATCTCGTAGGCGTAGGCCGGGTCGTAGCTGACGACTGCGTCATTGGTGGCCGCGATCGCGGGGAGTGGCCGTCCATGCTGGGTGCCCTCACCGGTCAGGGTGGTGCGCCCGGCGGTGGCCCCGATGATGAAGCCGCGGGTCAGCTGGTCGCCGGCGGCCCAGAACTGGTCGCCGGTGCGCTGGAAGCCGAACATCGAGTAGAAGATGTAGACCGGGATCATGGGCTCGCCGTGGGTGGCGTAGCTCGTTCCGGCCACCTGGAACAGGGAGACCGAACCGGCCTCGTTGATGCCCGTGTGCATGAGCTGACCGGAGGCGGACTCCCGGTAGGACAGCATCATGTCGGCGTCGACCGGCGTGTAGTTCTGACCCTGGGTGTTGAAGATCTTCTTGGTGGGGAAGAGTGACTCCAGCCCGAAGGTGCGCGACTCGTCCGGAACGATTGGGACGATGCGCCGTCCGATGCCCTTGTCCTTGATGAGCTCCTTGAGCAGGCGCACGAAGGCCATCGTGGAGGCGACCTCCTGCTTGCCCGAGCCGCCCTTGAGGATGTCGTAGGTCTTGTCACCGGGCAGCTCGAGCTCGACACCGGCATCGCGGCGCTCGGGGATGAAGCCGCCGAGCTGACGGCGCCGGTCCAGCATGTAGAGCAGCGAGGGGTCGTCGGCGGCCGGCCGGTAGTACGGCGGCATCTTCGCGTTGGCCTCGAGCTGCTCGTCGGTGATCGGGATGTGGAGCCGGTCGCGCAGGGCCTTGAGGTCGTCCAGCGTCAGCTTCTTCATCTGGTGGGTGGCGTTACGGCCGGCGAAGTGGCCGCCCAGGAGGTAGCCCTTGACCGTGTGCCAGGATGACGGTGGGCTGGCCCTTGTGCTCCGTGGCCGCCTTGTAGGCGGCGTACATCTTGCGGTAGTCGTTGCCGCCGCGCTGCAGGGGCCCAGATCTCGTCGTCGGTCCAGTCCTTGACGAGCTCGGCGGTGCGCGGGTCGCGGCCGAAGAAGTGCTCGCGGATGTAGGGCGCCGTCGTTGGCCTTGAAGGTCTGGTAGTCGCCGTCGAGGGTCTCCATCATGAGGTGCTCGAGGGCGTGGTCCTGTCCGCGGCGAGAAGCTGGTCCCAGCCACGGCCCCAGATCACCTTGATGACGTTCCAGCCCGCGCCCTTGAAGAAGGCCTCGAGCTCCTGGATGATCTTGCCGTTTCCGCGCACCGGGCCGTCGAGGCGCTGGAGGTTGCAGTTGATGACGAAGGTGAGGTTGTCCAGCTGCTGGTTGGCGGCCAGCTGCAGCATGCCGCGCGACTCGGGCTCGTCCATCTCGCCGTCACCCAGGAAGGCCCAGGTGTGCTGCTGAGAGGTGTCCTTGATGCCGGCGCCCTGGAGGTACTTGTCGAACCAGGCCTGGTAGATCGCCTCGGACGGGCCAAGACCCATGGAGACGGTGGGGTACTCCCAGAAGTCCTCCATGCGGCGCGGGTGGGGGTAGGAGGGCAGGCCGCGGCCACCGGCCGGGCGCGACTCCTCCTGGCGGAAGCCGTCCAGGTCGGCCTCGGTGAGACGGCCCTCGATGAAGGCGCGGGCGTAGTTTCCCGGTGAGGCGTGGCCCTGGAAGAAGACGTGGTCGCCGCCGCCGGGGTGGTCCTTGCCACGGAAGAAGTGGTTGAAGCCGACCTCGTAGAGGGTCGCGGTCGAGGCGTAGGAGGAGATGTGTCCGCCGACCCCGACCCCGGGGCGCTGGGCGCGGGTGACCATGACGGCGGCGTTCCAGCGCAGCCAGCGCCGGTAGGTGCGCTCGGCGCTCTCGTCACCGGGGAAGTAGGGCTCGTTGGCGACGTCGATGGTGTTGATGTACGGCGTCGTCGTCTCGGTGGGGACCGTGACGTTCTTCTGCCGGGCCTGGGCCAGCATGCTCAGCAGGATGTAGCGCGCACGCTTGGCGCCCTTGTCCGCGATGAGGGCATCGAGGGACTCGTGCCACTCCTTGGTCTCCTCTGGGTCGTTGTCGGTCACCTTTGTCAGGAGGCCGTCAATGAGCGGCGTGGAGTCACTGGTGGGGCTCACGGAATCCTCTTTCCTCGCGTCTGTGCGGTCGGCCCGAGCCTCATTGCGTGCCGTGGCGCCGAAAGCGGCGTCGGCGTGCGCCTGAAGTCAGGCCACTGTGGATGACGGCCCTAATCTACGACCTGCAACGGCGCGAACGCTGCACCCAACGGGAGGAAAGTCCTACCTCACGTATGGTGTGGCTCACATGGTGGTGGGTTGATTTCGGTGCCTGGGGCAGAGGGGAAGGAGCCTCGAGTTCGCGGCCGCGCAGGAACCAGCCTTCAAAGGAAAGTCCAAGGTAGCCTGACGTGCGTGTTCACTTGCGCGGCTGGTGCCCGGTGCGGTGGGTTAGTACCCTATCGCCCAGCAACGGGCGAGCGGTAGACGGGCTGAGCCCAGAAGGACGGTGTAAAGACGTGGCGAGTACAGCGGGTGGGGCTTTCGGCTTCGCCTCCGGTCTCATCATTCAGGAGTTCGGCTACGACGACGACGTCGACGAGACCTTGCGGCAGGCCGTTGAGGCGGAGACCGGAACCACTCTGGTGGACGAGGACTATGAGGACGTGGCCGACTCGGCCATCGTGTGGTGGCGCGACGACGACGGCGACGTCGACGACCTCACCGATCTCCCTCGTGGACGCCCAGGCCAACCTCGACGGTGCAGGACTCATCTGGGTGCTGACGCCCAAAGGCGCGCACCACCGGCGCCGTCCCGGCCGCTGAGGTGGAGGAGGCCGCCCAGACGGCAGGCATGCATGCGACCTCCGCAGCCTCCATGGGGCAGCACTGGAGTGGCATCAGGGTCTCCAGCCGAGGGCGCTGAGACGACCCCGATGGCCGCGCGACATTCTCCGCTCTCCGTGGCGGAGATGATTGGTGGCACGTCCGGCGGAGACGGTAAAGTCTCCGGCTGAGGCGGCTCGCGCCGTCAGTTTTGTGTGCAGGCACTGGGAACTCGGGCAACGTGCTCCCCGGCCGCCACTGCACCTGGACCTGTAGCTCAGTTGGTAGAGCAACGCGTTTACACCGCGTCGGTCGTCGGTTCGAGTCCGGCCGGGTCCACCACAAGCTCCGTATACGAACCCTTGGCCTGAGTAACATAGGGGCCAAATCACTACCTGAATTGTATCGACGACGCCCGTCCACATTGTGGACGGGCGTTCTTGTTGTGGGCACTTCGCAGTCTGCCGTCTGGCCGGGTACTGCGCCCATCGCCGCTTGCTGTGCCGCTCGCTGTAGCTGTCGGCTGCAGAGTTGGTCGAAGGGTGGGGCCAGCTCACCGGTGACGGCGGTGTGGCTGGCGGGATCGATGTTGGAGATGGTGTTGCAGCGCACCGTATGCATCGAGTCTGGCTGCGCTTCACCATGGCCACCATGAGATGCTGAGCCGGCCGACTGATCCCCAGCACTCTCATCGCGAGAAGAGGTCGCGCTCTCCGCTGTCTTCTCCCCACTCTGCGTGGCGGCCGTCTGCCCACTGGTTCCACCTCGTCGCCCCGCCTTCAGACTCGTCTGCAGCGCCGGTGGTGGGATGATGGGGCGGCCATCTTCATCCACTGCCGGATTGACGAGGATGCGCTCGAAGAACACTTGGTTGAGCTGCTTCTTCAGATGAGCGGGCGCTGCCACATACAGTCGCGAGCAGTCCTCCAGGAGGTCGAGCGCCTGGATGAGGTGCTGCTCTACCAGGGCGGCGTCGGCTGTGTAGCCGTCCAGTTCGCGTTGGATGGCAAGGATGCCGTTGGTCAGTTGCTCTTGTTCCTTCTTGAGCAGGTCAAGGGGGATAGCTCCGGCGTAGTGGGCTTCGAGCAGCTTGTGGCGCCGGTCTTCTAGCTGTTGCTGCCGTGTGGTCAGGCGCTGGATGTCTTGCTGGCGGTTGGCCTGGATGTGTGCGAACTCCGCGCGCAGGTAGCGCTCGATCTCGCGGCGGTCATCGCTACTGAGCCGTATCTGCTGGTAGAGCTCGGCCACGCGGGCTTCCACCTCGTCGATGAGCACCGCCTTGAAGGTGCAGTCGTACCCTGATGGCGGCGGGCGCAGACGAAGTAGTGGTAGGTACCGCTGGCGCGCGAGGTGGCGTGCTGCACCAGCAGGCGGGCACCACACAGGCCGCAGACGATGGTGCTCTTGAGGTGATGATTGTGCGTACGCTGCCGCTCGCCGTTGGTATGAGCGGTCAGGATGTCTTGCACCGTCTGCCAGGGTGGCGGCGTCCACAAGGGGCTCGTGCGCCCCGGCGTACTCGATGCCCTGGAAGGAGATAACGCCCTTGTAGTAGGGGTTACGCAGCAGCGTCTGCAAGAGTCTGACCGAGACAGGGTTGGTCGGTTTGCGGGTAGTTGGCGGGATGGTGAGGCCGCGATTGTTGAGATGGTCGGCCAGCTGCCGCGCCGTCCAATTCCCCGTCGCATACCCGTAAACGCCAGCCGCACCAGCGGTGCGCGCTCCTCATCCAGAGCGATGGTGCGGATCTCTCTCCCGTTCTCATCCCTGGCGCGGACGTTGAGGTAGCCGAGCGGCGCCTTCCCTAGCGTCCCGCCGTTCCTCGCCTTCTCACCCATCCCCTTGATGACCCTCATTGGCCAGGTTGCGGCTGTAGAACTCAGCGATGCTGCTCATGATGCCGTGCAGCAGCATGCCGCCAGGCGTCTGGTCGATGTTCTCACCGGTGGAGACGAGGCGGACACCGGCCTCTTCAAAGGCCCGGTTTATCTCCACATCGTCCGCCCGGTTTCTCGCGAGACGGTCGAGCTTGTGGACGATGACGTAGTCGATCCCGCCATCTTCTTTGAGGTAGGCCAGCATCTTCTGTAGCTCAGGGCGGTTGGCAGACCTGGCGGACTCACCGCGGTCGGCGAACTCCTGACCACTAGCGCACCCATCGACTGGGCCTTGCGCTTGTTGGCTTCACGCTGAGCCGGCGGGGAGAAGCCCTCCTCCGACCCACCACGCTGGGCCTGCTCCCGGGTGGAGACGCGGATGTGGGAGACGGCGCGCTTCGGTGTCAATTGCGCGGCCATGGCGGTGAAGGGATCCACTCCAGCCGTCGCCGCGCCGCCTTGCACCACGCCTGGTTGTGTTGTTCCTGCTGTCATACACATATCCTCCTTTCGCTTATCCGTTTGTCTGGACATACCAGCCATCATGACCGACTGTCTCTTTCCATTGACGCTCAGAATGCCCGAGAAGTCCAGTGCGAAGTTGGGCGAGATAGAGCCAACCACAGATAGGGAGAGGAGGCAGCGCGGGCTGCGAAGTTCGCCAGGCAGGTGGCGTAGCACTGACGCCCCAGCCGGTTCTACTACCAGCCTGAGCAGAGGCGAAGCAACTCGGAGGACAGTGGCCACCTCTGGCGGCGTGGGTAGTGGAGGAGGGAGTCCAGCAGGGGCTGTCAGTCGCCGCCGCAAAGCAGCTCCAAACCGCTAGATTGTGCGGGAAAGTGGGAGTATTTGAGTGCAGCGATGCGTCGAGCGAACCGTCCGGCGAGACGTCTGAAAAGGATGAGTCATGGGCTACCCTGACTAGACAGGGGGCACCAACCACGATCCTCAAAACATATGTCTATACAAAGTAAGAGCTAGCGCTTTAATGACATATGTGTCGAAGCGTCTTACTCCTATATTGAATGGATGTCAAGACGTCGACAGTCTAAGAACTTATACAAGTGAAGGAACATTGTCAGTTGTCCACAACATTAGAGTTGCGTGTTCTCGGTTGTAGAATATTGCGCCTCTCAATCGAACGTACTAATTTTTTAACTGCGAGGAGCAAAGCAGCCCTTTGCTTTCCACCAATCGCAGGCCTGAATAGCAACAACAGTTTCAGTACCTCTTCTCAAGCAACAGGAAGTGTGACATGGCTGAAGGGCCGCTTGTGGTATTGCGTAGTACCATATTATCAACGAATGCTGTCGAAAAAAACTCATTGGCGCGTCGTTTCGACAGCGACATCTCACGCCTGCGCCACACGCAGAGGATGAGTGGGCAATCTTCATCTCGCGCATTATGGGCATTCGCGGGAAAGGTCTGATTCTTGTCACGGTCCACGAATACGACAAGGAATGCGTCATCACTATCAATCCTATCTGGGAGTCGCTACGAGACTTAATCTTGCGTGCATTATCGAAAAAGTATGGTTTGCAGTTCGACGTTAAGCGTGGAGCCAGCCTGAAGCTGACTGACAATTTGGTGCTGTTATTGCGAGAAGCAGATCCAAGATTGAAAGAGGAGGGAGCGTAACGGCTTCCATCACCCTACAAAATGAAAGGAGAGGTCATTGCGAAAAAATGCTCCGCCGACAACATGAAGATCTCACATATTATGTCTGCATAGCCTAAAGACAGAATCGATCCGACACCTGAAGGGAAACGTCATGGTAAACAAAAAACTCGCAAAAGCGGTAGTATATGCAGGCGCCGTAGCGATCACTGCAGTATCTCAACCGACGGAAGTGCACAAAAAGTTCGAAAAATATGAGGGAGCAACAACAAGCATCGCGCCAAACCAGGGAGCTCAACAGCGCCACTCGCGATAAAGGACGCACTGGAACCAGCGGAAAGAAGTAACTTCGTCCGTTGCTACGCATGTCGTTGAAGTCATTGACACGGCTTCAACGACATGCGATTATAGAGATAACATGAAGTATATAAGTAGAATTATCGGCTTGCTGCTTATTGTGCTCGCACTACTGCTGGGATATGCAGCGATAAGACTATGTGTATCTTCACCCTCCATGCCAGCGTATTTTGTCGCAATGATACTTATTCCTGTATGTGCAGCGTTCGTTATTGTGGCGATTGAATTTATGCAATGTTCTAGTTGGAAGGAAATTAGAAACGCACTTCACAGTTTAGCGGAGATGTTCTGGTATTTCGGGTAGTGGACTACTTTTAATTCCAGTGAACTTGACAGTGTGTGGGTGACAGTTCCAGTGCACTGTAGCCTAACGGAAGATATTTATTCTGTAACATGCACTTCCCTAACTCAATGCCAACTATACAAAAACCACGTCTCGAGACCTGAGGCGGATAGTATGCCTACACATGATCATTCTCCGGGTAGTATCGACTACGACTCATCCACCCTCGATCTACCCACCCTCCAAGACATCGCCTGCAGCGTGGCGTCTGTCCTGAAGCAGCACCATATTCCGTACAGCGGCTATGTGGATGAGACGCAGCGTGAGGTAGAGAAAACGGCAAGCAGAATTTGATCGCCTCGAGTACAATGAAAGCGCTCGGACGAAGGTTAAACCAAAATCTCCTCCGAAAGATGTTTGGCCTGCCGTATGACATACTGCCGAAGACAGACGAACTTCCTCATATTGGGTACTGGACGCTTGTCGAGATAAAGGCCCATACCATAGGGCAGCGGCGCCATTACATTGACTGGCTCGACAAAAATACGTCTTGAATCGCTTGACGCCAACTTCGTGACCAGGTACGTGCTGCTTGCTGATGGATCCTCCGGTACTTCGATGCTCGTGAACATCGGCGACGGGACTTAGACATCGTTTTTGATGCCACCGCATCAGGTAGATGGGAGTGGATGAGTGAGGAGGAAATTTACTGCTTGACCACGAAGTGCGACATCGTGAAATAGATAAGCCATACGATAAGGCGACAGGCGAGTATTGGCACAGCGAGTGGGAAAAGTCTCTCGGCTAACAACGACCTGATTGTCGCGGAAAAAAAGGTGGCGGTTGCAAGAAGTACTTCAACCAGCTGCTGGCCCGCGCGAGAAAAATCGGTGGCAGTGCGAAGCGCTTGGGTACGTAGCAGTAATGAGGAATCGCGACGATACGTGTTGACTGCCGAGCAGTTGCGTCACGGCTGCCGAATTGAGCACACATTCGAAGACGGTCGATCGGCGAGTGTCCGGATTCCACCATGCACCAAGCCAGGTAAAGTTATCCCGGCCTACGACGGTGTAAGCGGCAAAGTTGAACTGATCCGTATTGATGTGGAGTAGATCATGGCAAAGGTAGATTGGGAACAGGTAGCCAAAGACTACGAGGCATCCACCCTCGACATGGCGTGGGTGACGTCGTACGCGCAGAAAGCGGCGAAGCTGCTCGTCGATCATCATATCTCTCCTATGGGATACACGGACGAGAAGCAAGGCGAGGTGGATAAGAGAATAGCGGAGGCAAACGATGGCTCCGGCAAGGTCGCAAAGTTCTTCCGCAACCTCTTCGCGGCGGAACCGAACGATACTCCGGAAAAGCGTTACGCGAGGGAGCATATTGGGTACTGGGTTATTTGTAAAACTGAGACTGGAGATACGACAAATGAAAAACTGAGGAATCCTTGCTCTGGGAATATGTCGAAGAAGTCTCGCCAAATATACGAATACTCGCTGTATTGCTTGCTTGACACTGGCGAACTTGCCTGCTTTCATTACTCCAGCTTCCAGATCTGGTTGGGATACAGCAGACAAAGGTATGAAGTTGAAGGCGGGTGGGCGCCGATGAGCGAAAATCTACTGCTTTTGCTTGATCGCCGTGTGAGATACGAAGACGAGAATAATGGCTATCTGACAAAAAAATGGGTCGTACTACTATCGCAGTTATCTATCGACAGACAACTACCTGGTCACAGGAAAGAAGGGTGGCGGCTGCCGGAAGCTCCTTGGGAAGTTGCTTGAAGGGCACGGGATTAAAGATCCGAGGATAGAGCGCCGCTATCGCAGTAGATCGAAGATAGGAAAGTATACGATCTCGAAGGCGTACGCGGTTACTCGCGAGCAGTTGAAAAACGGCTTCACCCTCACTCACACGTTTGCAAATGGGTCAACGTGTCGCGTAGATATATATCCAGGGAGTCGGAGCGGGAAGGTGATCGCTGTACACAATACTACTGATGGCACAACGGAGTGGATTAGAATTGTGGAAGGTGAGTAGTGTGCTGATGTTAGCGTGAACCGCGACCTTACGGTGTGGCTATACTTCTTGCTCTCATTTGTGGTACTGCTATTAAGCTTTGTAGGGATTTACGCTGTTGAGTGGTCTGCCGATGTGGGACTATTTCGGCCGTGTGTAACGATTTTATTACAGTTTGCTGGGTTAATTTACTTTGTGTTGGTGGAGAGTAGAATAATTTTATCTTCAGAATATGAAGATCGTCGAAGCGGCTAGCAGAGAGGGTGGGCAGATGGCGGACAAGCCTGTGGAGGGAACAATCTACCAGCGCGGCAGCAATGGGAAGTCGCCGACCGGGATGTCGATTAATGGAAACAAGAATGCCTACGGTACTATAGGTGCTGACGAACATGTCACTGTATACGGTGAAGGCTGGCATCGATCGTGGGATAATCCGGGGACGAAAAAGGATCATTCCACCGACCATAAGACGAAGAGGATAACGGAGCACTAGTGGCGAGTAGTTAGCAGACTTATGGGGCGGGTAGTTTGTATTTGTCCCACAAGTCTGCTAATCTTCATTTTGAGGGGCGAAGCGGCGTTGAATCGCCGTCACGCAATAGCGTATGAAAGCTGACGGGTAACTCGCAAGTGAGGCCGTCAGATGTTGGCATGGTCGGTTTGAGTCCGACCCGCCCCTTTTGAATAATCTGAATCATCAATGTGTTACGGGTGTAGCCCAGCTTATTTCCTCGTTCTCCCTTAGCCGTCCGCCCTACCACTTCCTCCCACCCTCACTCTCCCCCCTGACAGCCCTACTACATGCTGAAGGGCAAGGAAGGGGAGACCAATGCAGCCAAAGACAGAAGACAACGAGAGACAGACACCACCAACCACCGTCTGCCCAACCTGGTGCATCGGCCACAACGCTACTGCACTGGATGAGACAGACGACCACCTCCACGAAGCCACCCCAGCCCTCATGCCCTGCATCGCCCTAGAACGCACCACCGATGAGACTGGCACCGTCCACCATCACCCCACCGCCACCGAACTCACCCTAGTGCGCTACCAATGCCCACACGACAGCGATACCTGGCTCTACATCGGCGACGACTCTCGCTCCCACGGCCTCGGCATCACCCTAGAGAGTGCCCGGCGGCTGGTGAGTGCGCTGGCTCGGTATGTGGAGGATGAAGGGTGAGTGGGTTGCGGCTGGCTGAGCGACGTCGTTGCTGACAATGAGCGCGCCGTCTGCTGGTGGCGTTCTGCCTGGTGCTACACATCTGCTGTGTGCCGCTCATGCAGCACCGGGTCTGGGACGCAGGGCAATGCCGGTGGTGTGGAGGTAGCGGCGGACGGTCTCGGCATGCACGCCGAACTGGCGGCCGATGGTGGCGCAGGACTGGCCGGCGAGGTAGTGCTGCTCGGCCTGGCGCTTCTGCTCGTCGCTCAAGCCACGTGGCCGGCAGGGGATGCCCCGAGCGGCGCGGAGGTCACTGACCTGTTGCCCTGCTGATGCCATAGCGCTGGCAGATCTCGCGTACTGGCGTGCCCTGCTGGTACAGGGTGATCACCTCATCCTTCTGCGCTGGCGTAAGGCGGGTGTGATGCTGGCGCAGACGCCGAGGCGGGGGAATGGCTATGGTGGTCGTAGTGGCTTCGTTGTCGGTGGTTGCTGGGCTTGCGGCCGTGGGGACTCTTCCGTCGGTGGTGGCAGTGGCGGTGGGGACTTCGCCTTCGAGCGGCAGCGTCCTGGCGAACTCTAGTAGTGTCTGCCAGTTCTTGGTGACAGAGGTAAGGAGGGCCACCATGAGCGTGACCTGGTGCTGACAGGCCCGCAGTACTTCAGGCCTCACCCCTGCAGAACCGAGGCGCCGAGCCAGGCCGGCGATGGCGTCGACGAGTTCCGTGACTCCGGGGTCCTCGACGGGGAAGTGGCCGCACTCGCGCAGAATCACCAGGTCGGCCGGACCCGCTGCTCGCGACAGAACTCGGGCGCTGAGCTCGATCGGCGTCCACGCGTCCCGACCTGGGTGCAGAAGCGTCACCGGCGTGCGGTTGCGCTCGGGTGGGGTGTGTGAACCGCAGGTAGGGAGGCGAGAAAACCCCTAAGGGGACCCTGGCGGCGCCCCCACGCGGATCGATAGAGCACAGACGAGACAGTGCGCGATCGCGGCTCATCCTCCGCAGGTTCGCCACCGCGCTCATCGGGGACCATGGTGTGCGCCAGTCCTCCTCGGGCGAGCATCGACAATGGCCCGCCCAGGACGCCCTAGTGCTCCTGCACGCGTCATATGCGCTCGGGCGCGCCAGTTGCCCGGGTCGAGCAGACACGTGGCTGCCACCGCGGCAACATGCGGCGAATGGGCCGCCACCTCATAGGCGAGAAGGCCACCGATGCTGGCGCCCAGAAGCACCAGGGGGCGGTGGTCGCGCTCAGCTTCAACGAGGTCGATGAGGAGATCAACCCAGGTGTCGTAACGCACGGCTGCGGGATCCGGTGACCTCGTGCGCCCGTACAGAGGCAGGTCGACGGCACTGATGTCGATGCCGCGTGAGGCCACCAGTGCGGCGATGGGCCACAGCGCCCCGCTGTGCCCGCCCGCCCCGTGGACGAGCAGCACCCTGGCTGGCGCCCCCGGTTCGGGTGCACGTGCAATGTGCACCCGATGGCCGTGCCACTGCCACCACGTCGACTTAGGCGCTAACGAGGCCGCGTGCTGGTGGTGGGGCGGCAGGAAGGGCGCGTACGGATTGGCCTGCATACGTCGATGCTAGTCGCGCGAGCCTCTGCGCCTGTGCTTGGGTCTACGACGGAGGCCCGTTACGAGCTGCCTAACTTGTCCCTTATCCGTGCGATAGTTCTGTCAAGCGGCCGAAGGAGAGGCAATGAGTGACGACCAGACGGGCATACCAGCGGAGCTGTCCGAGGGGCTGTCGGAGAACGAGGCGGCGGAGAGGATATTCGCGGCTCTGCCCCCATCGCACCGGCACGAGTACCTGCGATGGATCGGTGAGGCGAAGCGCACCGAGACCCGTCGTCGCCGGGCCGTCAAAGCAGCAGAGATGATGGTGGACAAGCACGGATAGTCCCAGCCCGGACCTGGCTGCCCGCGCCGAGCCGCCGTTGACGCGATCGCTCAGGCGCGCTTGGCGAAGCGGTGATGCTGGTCGGCGTGGGTGCCGAAGTGCTGGGGGCGGTGCTGCCCGCGAGCAATGACCTGATCGTCAATCCAGCGCTCCCAGTGCGTGGCACGCTTTCCGATCACCCGCACTCAATGGTGTGGCCACGCCGGCGTCGAGCAGGTCGTCGAGGATCAGGAACGAGGGCTCAGGAGTCTCGACGTCCCAGTCGATGAGCCCCCATGGCCCATCGGGGCTGAGGAGAACCAATGAGCGGTTGAGGTCGTGCAGGTCGTTGAAGTGCTCGTCCTTGCCGCTCGTGGAGTTCCAGTACCAGCGTGCCAGCCGGAATGACTCCGACACCTGCGTCCAGCTCCGATAACGCTCTCGCAGCCCCTGATCCAGGATCGCGAGCGTGTCCCAGGTCTCGTCCTCGGTCAGCCACCCCAGCGCGAATCCACAGCGCGTCAGCATGCTGGCACGCACCAGGTCCCAGGCGGCGAAGTCCACGTTGCGGATGTCGCGATCATTGTTGAGCATGCGCTCGAGGCGCCACAGTGTCTCTGCTGCGTCTGAGGATGACTCGGCAGTCTCTCGTAGTTCGTGGCGTTCGGCCTCCGCCAGGGAGATGTCGACCCAGCGGGCGCGCTCCGCTTCGAAGCCGGTGCGGTGGCCGGAGGTGATGAGCCAGTGGACCCGGGAGAGGAGGTCGGTGCGGGAGCACACTCCCCAATCGAGGGAGAGCATGGTGCGCGTGCCGTCAAGATCGGAGCAGGTGAGACGGTCCCACGGGTCCCGGCGGCACAGGGAGTACGGCGCGCAGATCGCCAGGAGTCGCTCATGTGGGCCGGCGGTGAACTCATTGGGCGCAGAGTCCCTGACAGGCCGATGGTGCTCAGTGAGCTCATTCCATGTGGACTCCTCACCCCGGTGCGGGGCGGAAGCTGCCTTGTCGCGGCGCAAGCGTATTTTCTGATGGATTGTTTTGGAGATCTCGATAGTGGCGATCACTCCAAAACCGCCAGCGCGGCGGAGAGAAGCAGGGTCTGCACGGACATGACGAGAATTGTGCAACATGTGAACAGGTGAGTGCCACATTGATGCACATGGCTCGACACTAGATTATTGAGTTGAATGCCTGTTTATTTACAGACTGTTGATGAAAGTTTCGAGGCGCTCCATTCCCTCGCGCAGCTCGTCGCGGGAGGCTGCGTAGGACAGTCGTACATGGGAGCGGGCTGTGGTCGTGGAGAAGTCCTGCCCTGGAGTGAGGGCCACATGCGCCTCCTCAAGTGCACGGTGACAGAAGGTCTGGGCGTCGAGCCCTGTGGAGGAGACGTCGAAGTAGACATAGAAGGCGCCGTCGGGCAGGACTGGGACCGGAAGGCCGATGTGTTCCAGCCCATCGAGCACGATGCTCCTGCGGGCGAGGAGCTCGTGGCGGCGCTGCTCGCACACGGAGATGGATTCGGGGGAGAAGACCGCCAGCGCGGCCTGCTGAATGGGCGTCGAGGCGCACAGGAAGTAGTTGACCGCCAGGTTCTCGACGGGGGCCACCAGCTGCTCGGGAAGAATCGCCCAGCCCAGTCGCCATCCCGTCATCCCGAAGTACTTGGAGAAGGAGTTGATGACGATGGCCTCGGAGTCGGTCTCCAGGACGGTGCGGGCGGGTGTGCCGTCCTCGCCCGGATCGGCCAGGCCCAGATAGATCTCGTCGACGATCCGCCAGGCGGTGCGTTCGCGTGCCAGTGCACAGATCGACTCCAGCTCCTCGAAGGGGATCGACGTGCCCGTGGGGTTGGAGGGGGTCGCCAGCATGACCGCGCTCGTCTGAGGAGTCCACGCCGCCTCGGCTGCGGCCCGGTCCATCTGGTAGCGGCTGGCAGGACTGGTGGGTGCCAGAACGATCCGACCGCCGTAGGTCTCCACCAGCTGCCGGTTGCAGGGGTAGGACGGATCGGCGATGACGACGTCGTCACCGGGCTGGGTGGTGGCAGCGGCCACCAGCAGGAGCGCCGACGACGCACCAGTGGTGACGACGATCCGGGCGGGATCGACCTCGACGCCGTGCCTGTCCCGGTAGAAACCCGCAATGGCCTCACGCAGTGCGACAGGCCCAGGGCGGGGGAGTAGGGAAGTGGCCGGCCGTCCATGATGCTGCACATCTCCTCGCGGACCGCGGGAGGGGCGCCGAAATCAGGCTCACCCAGGCTGAGCTTGGCGATCGAGTGGCCCTCCGCCTGGAGGATTCCGGCGCGTTCGCCGATGCTCATCGCATAGAAGGGCTGAGCGGCTGTGGCCCGGGCGGCGATCTTCATGACGACTCCTTGACGCGGGGGCAGAACAGGACCAGTGTCCCCCTTCCGGTAGCGGGAGGGCAAAGGTTCCGTGAAGGGACGCCGATGTGTCGAGAATCGGAGGTGAGGGTTTGTATAGCGATGCTGTGGTGCACCTGGGCAGCATCAACTCGAACAACTGGCTACCCCTGCTCGCCTTCCGCAAGCGTCTCATCGCGGGTGAGGTGGCTCCAGAACCGAGCACGGCTAGCGTAGCGCCCACCGAGCAGGCGAGCGAGACCACGACGACCCGCGGTATCCGCAACACGGCCTGCCGTCCGATCAGCGCGGCCAAGAAGGAGCAGATCCTGAGGCTTGAGCCCACAGGTATGCCGGCCCGCGAGATCGCTGCCGAGGTCGGTGTCACTGAGTCCACCGTCCGCGCCACGTGCCGCCAGGCCAAGCAACCACCCCCGCCGCAAGCGACACTTCACCAGCGATGACCTCCAACGTGCCCAGCAGCTCTACGCTCAAGGTCGTACCTACATCGATATCGGTCTGGAGCTCGGCTTCGGCCGGGATACGGTCAAGAAGCATCTGGCGACGCAGATGTGAGTAGCCAGAACGGCACCGTGATGTTGGTGCAACGCCTCCAACGTCCAGCCGGTCTATTCACGCGCGGCATATCTTCTGCACCCACATTCACCACACCGCCCATACACCGTCATGCTTGGTGCGAGTCGCGTGCGCTGGCGCAGGGCATGCCGCGTGATGGCATGCCCGCAGGCGCACAGTGGCACTTGGGCCAGGCACTGCGGTGGCGGTTGGACTCGTGTCTTCTTGCCAAGCACGACACTCCCGTCGCCGAGGAGGACGTACGGTACCAGGGGGAGTGGTCCGCCTGGCTGATCCTTCTTGAGCCAGCTGTTGTACCGCTCGATGACAACTCGCTGACTCTTGGGATCAAAACCACGGGGCTTTCCATCTGACTGTTGTGGCACTAGGAACGACCGATGGCGGCCCGGCTCGATGGTTCTATTGATGCTGGCAGATGCTGTCTCAACGAGGAGGGGCCTAGGAGATCGCCCTTGGGATTGATGCGTCTGGTGCAGACAGACCAGCGTGGCCGCAGGTGTGCGGGCATGGCACCGACTCGGCTGATGTAGTGCTCAATGGGGCCGTAGTTAGTGATGTGGATGCAGCAGCCTGGGTCGCCGATGGCCGGCTCAAGGCCAAGCCGGAGTCCCTTGGGCTGGCGGATGGCGGTGGGCACCGTCCGGAAGAGGAAGACGCTGGCAGCAATCGCGACAGGGATAGCGCTGATGATTGTGGCCCAACTGGCAACTGTATTCAGCATGACCATCCTGTCCGCTTGGGAGAGTGCAGGCCAGCAGCGGCACCGCTGGCTGGGTGAGGTGTGACCGTCGCTGACCAGCCTGGTGTCATCTCGTTCGTTTGGCCTCGTGCAGCGGCTTCATCATCGTAGGTAGCCCAGCCACGCCAGACCCGCGCCTCCGCGCATCTTCAGCATCGCACTCTGGTAACGATGCACGCAGTCGGCAACCTGTTCCCCCTTCTTCACAAGCAACCTGCACCTTGCCAGCAGCAGGCACGTGTTGGCAGCGGCAGCTCGCACGCTCGACAGAAGGAGATTGCGATGGACGCTAGCGTCAGCGACGTAACTTCTCCAGCAACGGGATTGAACGGGCTTCCTCAGTGTCATTAGATGAATTACGCCGCAGCCGCACCAACACAGTCGACACGACCAATACGCCAGCGACTAGCCAACCACCCATTGACTTTGCCACCCCCTTGGCAGAATGTAGAACTTCCTGTACGGCTGAGCACTCATTGGTGACTGGTAGGTCGCTGCCTGTAGACAACATTGAGTTAGCTACCCATCCCTCGTCATATCCTTTTATCTTGTACCAGAGGGTGCTGCTGCCGTAAGGGCCGTTGGCTTCACCTCCGTACTGATAGCAATCTAACTCGACTGCGCGGCCAGCTTGGATTTGTGCGATCGGTTGCCTATCGGTGCCAGGGCTCGGCCGGACGTTCGCGTAGTTCCAGCCAGGTGCGGAGTAGACGGTTGCGGTGGCCCCATCCGCGTGAGCCGGCGGTGCCACCGTCGTCACGCCAGTTGCCATGGCTGTGGCCAAGCCGAAGAGTGCGAACCGCTTGATCCTGTTGGTTGTCGTGCACATCGTGATCCTCCTCGGGAGTGAGGGCGATGGAGTGGACTCCAGCAGACTGCTTCGCCTGCGTATCGCAGACTATATTGCCCGGGCGGTCGGTAGTGGTGCGGGCCGTGAAGTGTGATGAAACCGTAATAATTAGTGGAGCAAGGCTAGCGTTGGCGGCGTGTTGTCGAAATAACTACCTCGGAAGATGACGTCCCAAGATAGAAGACTGTGTGAGTGAGCGACGTAGGGTGACGCTATGGCAATCGCATACAGTGGACTATCTGTCTCCTATGCTACACGTCAATGTCAAGTCCACTTTTGACTAATGTCTAACTTGCGCGCGGTTTCATCTTCTATGTCGCCTGCTCCAAATAGCGCAAATACATGCGGATCGCAGTTGAATTTGAGAGTTATAGACAAGTTGCCAGCGTCAGCAGCTTTTCCGGTTGTCAGATATATGCCATCTGCAGGTATTTCTATGTCGGCAACCATTTTCCATGGGCCCCACTGAAGATGAATTCTGTGACGGGAATTGACTAAGTCTGCTGCAGGCTTAAGATGGATCCAAACGAGACCAGAATACTCTGGTGGCCATTGATGAGAATAGTTTCGTTCCGGCTTTGCTCGGCTGTGATGGTCTGGGTTCCATGTATGATGCCGTAGTTTGGCTAGAAGTAATTCCACCTTACCGTCGGCGTTGTATAGAGTGTCGAGGTGTTTGGCCTGATCTAATCCGGGAAGGGTTATACCGCGCTCATATCGAGATAGCGTGGACCTTGAAATTCCATCCCTACCTTGGTTGTGTCTGCTCTTTTCTAGCTTACGAAGACTGACTCCTCGAAAACTTCGAAGGGCACGGCCGAATTCAACCCGCGCTTGCTTCTGCCTGGCTCCCTCCCGCTCCTGTTCTTGCTTGTCTTCCTCTTGCTTGTCGTCTGAGTTGGTCACGCTGCAAGTGTCTCACTTTGTCTCACCAGTGTCTCACTTTGTCTCATATGGCTCCAGGAGCGCGGATGGGGTGCACTCTGGTACCACCATCTGACGCAAGGAGGACGTCATGAAGCACATCAAAGTTCCTATCAGAAGACTGACGAAGCTCAGCACGAGGAGGATCGCGATGAGTAAGGCAACCATCAAGGTCAGACAGTTCGCACTTTTCGGCCTGGCTACAGCCATGACAACTGGAGTGACGACAGTGGCACCATCGGCTCATGCAGACGAGGTCACTGCCACAGTGTTCTCCGCTCCTGGATGGGACTACGCCAATATCCGGCCAGGCCCCAGTGCGGATGGGCAGCCGGTCGGTAAGGTCCAAGCGGGTCAAACGGTTCAGCTGGATTGCTACCGCAACGGCGGCGAAGTCAAAGGCCCCTACGGCAGCAGTACCCTCTGGTACAAGGTCAAAGGATACGACTCGGGATGGGTAGCCGATGCGATGTTGTCGACGGGCAGTGATCTGCCGGTCACCAGTGAGTGCCCGGCCGAGCAGGGCACTCCGCCGCCCGCGGAACAGCCCGAGCCGGTATCTGGTCGAGCGGTCGATCTCTCGAGCAAGGTTTCTGTATCGGAGCAGTTGCTCAACTATTACTACAGGAACAAAGACGGCGGCGACGTGGTGATTGATTGGGAATTCTTCGGCTCCCCCGGCAGCAGGTTCGTTAGGTGGGCCTACGCCAACGTTCCTGTTGGAGAGACTCGAAGCTACACGGCTGACATCTACCAGGATAAAGGCGACTTGTACTGGTCGTTGCACACCTTCGATGTGAAGAGGACCTCGGATAACTGCTTTAAGGTATCCGACAGGTACGACTATGATGCGCCATACATCCCACTGAAATTCGACGCGATGACGGGTGCGGCTCACGAGTTTAACATCCGCTCCTCCGGCTGCTACCCGCCCGGGAGCGGCCAGGTGTAAGAAGATTCGATGCGGATCTTCTTCGTATCTAGCGGCCTCCACCTATAGTGCCCTATAGTCCCGTTGAGGTGGAGGCCGCTAGACTACTCGAAATGATTGACCTATAAACATAGGTAGCATAATATACACATATATGCATGAACTCCTCCTCGACAAAATCACTATACCAATCCTTATCCTTGGCGTGTTTGTCGTTGCTGCGATTGACTGGTGGCTATATGATACGACGATCGGAAGCTTCATAACGATGATCTTCTATGAGCACTTGGATCGTGATGGAATTTGCCATATGAGTGTGAGTTATCAGTCGGGACGTGGGGGCAATCCCTGTCGTTAGCGGGGTGGTACAAGTGGCGCCTGTCGATATAGTCGAAAACGTCAGAGTACGTAGCGACTGTCGTCAAGTGAGAACGTGTGCCAAAGGGTGCTGGCGTGATACCTCGTCTCACAATGTGGTCAATCGATGGAGTGGTTTAAATTGATCTGTATCAAAGTGAGGTGTTGAGTTGTCAATCATTGAAGTGTCTTCCTGAGAGTTATTTGGCTTCATTCTCAGGGAAGGTCTCGCCTGGTGCGCCTGAAAGGTTGGCGAAAGTTTGCTGATTCGCCTGGTGGGGGTGTTGACGTCTTCGTGCCGTAACTAATCTGTCTGCTGGTGCTGGCCGGCTGCGTCGGCTGGCTTCGTTGTTGAATCATGCGTCGTGATGAGGAGATCAATGTGGATCAGGCGTGCTCGATCATTGTGGTTGACGACCACGACATCATTGCCAAGGGCTGCCGCCTGGTGTTTGAGGATGCCGGACTGCCGTGGTCAGTGCGCTGGTATGCCAGCCTGCATGATGTGGAGTGGCCCGATGGCCGGGCGCTGGTGATCCTGGATCTGCGGCTGGAGGACGGCTCCACGCCAACGCAAAACCTGCACGAGATCGAGCGGCGCGGCCCTGCCCGTCATCGCCTATACATCGGCGGAAAGCCCGATCCTGGTGCGTGAGGCGATTGCCGGGGGAGTGCTGGCGATCGTGCGTAAGTCCGGGCCGTCGAGCGACCTGGTGCTGGCGATCCAGGACGCGCTGGATGGCAGGCCGAGTGCCAGCCTGGACTGGGCGGCAGCGCTGGATGCTGATGAGGACTTCGTTGTCGACTACCTGGCGCCGATAGAGGCTGACGTCCTGGCGCACTACGCGGAGGGTGAGAAGTCTGAGACGGTGGCTCACATCCTGAGCCTGTCGAAGAACACCGTCAACACCTACGTGGCGCGTATCCGAGACAAGTACCGCGCTGCTGGGCGCCCGGCGGACACCCGCGTCGACCTCTTCCGCCGGGCGGCTGAGGACGGGCTGGTGAGCTACTATGACTGACCGCCTCGGCGGGGACGCTGAGCGAGTCAGTTGCCCCGGTGAGTACCGGCTGCATGTCCGCCGTCTGGTGGCGTTGTTCGCCGGCCTTGGCGTCCTGGAGATTGGCATCCTGTCGGGCCCAACGGTCTACTTCACCGAGGGTGTGAATCCGATTGCGGCCGCCCTACTCCTGGCGCCGATAGTGGCGCTGGCAGTGGTGATAGCCGGCGTGGCGGCGGGCGCGATCCATCTGCGCCGCTGTGGGAGTCCTCGGCGAGACTTGCTGCGCAGAGCCGATCGGTTGCTCGCCGGCCTGCTCGCAGCGCTTCTCGGTGTCTATGTCGCTGTCGCGTGTGTCCTTGCTGCGACCCGGCTACTGCCGATTGCGGCGCCGGGCGACGCGCTGGCGCGGATGCACCCGATGCTGGGGTGGTACTTCGTCATCGCTGCGGCAGGTGCTGTGGTACTGACGCGGCGGTGGCGCTTCACGTTCGTGGTGGCGCTGGCGCCGCTGCTGCTCATGGTCAATGCCACGGCGATCGGTGAGCTGCAGTTCGTCTCGGTGGAAGACGTCATGCTCGATATGACAACCAACCTGGCCACCATCGGCGCACTGACTTGGCTCCTCCGACTGGCGGAGACCTCGGACGCCAGCGGTGCCCAGCAGCGTGCACAGGCTGTGGAGCTGGCTGCCCGGCAGGCCAGCACTCGAGCCCAGCATGAGCCAACAGCTTCATCCACGATCACATCCTCTCTGCCTTGATCGCCGTCGCCAACGGCCTGCCCGACCGGGCCGCCCTCCGCGATAGCGCCCGCCAGGCGCTCGACTCGCTCAGCACAGAGACAGCAGTGGCCAGCCCGGTTGCCACCAGGACGCTGCTGAACGATGTTGCCGGACGGGTTGGCGTCATGGCTGGCGATATCCGTACCGACGTCGTTCTCACCCGCGAGCACGAGATACCGTCCGAGGTAGCACAGGCGGTCACCGAGGCCACGCTGGAGGCCGTGCGCAACTCACTGCGCCACGCCGGTAGCGACGACGCCCTGGTGACGCGCAGGGTGACTCTTACCAGCGACGCCTGCGGTATCTCCATCGAGGTGAGTGACAATGGATGCGGCTTCGACCCTGCCGTGGCTGGGCGTGGCAGGCACGGCGTGTCTGGCTCGATCATCGCTCGTATGCAAGACGTCGGCGGCCGTGCGACCGTTGACTCAGTGCCGGGGGGGAAGGCGCCTGTGTCACCTTGCGATGGCGACCTAACCTGGATTCGGCCGATCAACAGCGACCCGAGCGCGATGCCGCCCAGAACGAAGCAGCCAGCTGGGAACGGTCGCTGTCTGCCTCCATGGAGTCCGTTGGTGCCCGTGCCATCGCCGCAGGGCTCGCCCTGGTGCATTTCATCCTGCTTGTCTACGAATGCGCCGTGCACAGCTATTGGCACTGGCCTCCAGCCGCACTGAGCTTCATCGCACTGCTGCCGCCTGCTGTCCTTCTGCTCAAGGCATGGCCGGACGCCCTGCTTCCGCGCTGGGTGGCGCGGTTAACTGTCGTCGTCATCGCTGCGGTCAACTTTCTCGTGCTCCCACAGATCATCACCACCGGCTGGCCCGGCTACGCGTCCTGGTGCACCGGCGCTGGTAGCGATCTGAGCCGTGGCCTACTGATGCGCGGCCGCCCCGTGTATGCCTGGGCAGGCAGCGCAGCCACGACACTGGCCACCGCCTACTGGGTCATCTCCACCGGGCGGCCACTACTCATGATCTTCACCTACATGCTCGGCCACTACTTCACCCTCGTCAGCTGGCACGGCGTCGCCCACCTGTCCACCCGAGCCACCACACAGATCGCCGCCACCCAGCGAGAAACCGCCCGGCTCCAGGCGCAGCAGCGCGCCCACGAAGAAGCCGACCGCATCATGACCAGCCGCATGGCCTCCGTCCGCCAACGCGTCACCCCCCTCCTGACCCAGATCGCCGACGGCAAAGCGCCAACGCCGAAGCTGTGCAGCCAGGCTTACCTGCTCGAGGCTGAGC
Organism: uncultured Sanguibacter sp.; assembly: GCA_916438365.1. The sequence continues at coordinate 24,812 of CAKAEY010000008.1, read as the reverse complement.
TGCGCGACGAGATCCGTGCGCCGTTCTTCACCGGCACCAGCATCGTGACAAGCGCCCAGGCTGCCCGCCGACGCGGCACCGAAGTCATCCTCCTGGACGACTCCGGCGACAACACCACCATCGACGACCAGGTACGGACTAACGCGGTCAACTACGTCACCAAGTTCCTTAACGTCACCCAGAGCAACCGCGTCGTCATCCGCCTCAACCCACCCAGGCGTCCCACACTCCTGACCATCGTCACCGACGACACCCGATACCGACTCGACCGGCAGGGAGAGTTGATAGCTGAAGGAATGGGAGCCCCGGTGATTTGATCCTGGTGCCTCCGGCGGGACTCGAACCCGCACGCCCGTAGGCAGCGACTTTTAAGGTCGCGGTGTCTACCGATTCCACCACGGAGGCGAGACGCGCCCCAATATATGAATAAAAGGGCGACAGTACCCCCACTGGGATTCGAACCCAGGACCTTGTGTTTATCAGACACGATACGAGGTATAAGCTCGCTGCTCTAACCGCTGAGCTATGGGGGCGCGGCCACGACATCGACGGCGTCGAGGAGGCCGACGCTGCCGCACCGGAGGGGGCAGCAGCGCGGAAGTAGGTTACCCCAGACAGCGGCCGTGTCGGTCGTTTTCCCCACTGTGTTCCGTCAGGTACGCCCGCGCGCAGGCGCCACGCTCCGTCGCCCCTGACATCTCAGGAACTGCTCGCCAGGCCGCTAGCCTGGTCGCATGAGTCACACTCCTGCACCCGCATCCCCTGAGGCCGGACACGGGCCAGCACGCAGCACGTCGGAAGGCCACCTGACCGTCGGTGACGTCGTCGCCCTCGTGGAGGCCGCCGCACCTCCCGGCCTGGCCGCCTCCTGGGATTCCAACGGGCTCATCTGCGGCGACCCCGCCGAGCCAGTGCGCAGCATCCTGCTGGCCGTCGACCCGGTGACAGCCGTCGTCGACGAGGCCATTGATGCCGGAGTCGACATGGTCATCACCCACCACCCCCTCTACCTGCGCGGTACCGACCACGTCGCGGCCACCGACCCCAAGGGCCGCACCGTCCACCGCCTCATCCGCGCCGGCATCGCGCTCCTCAACGCCCACACCAGCCTCGACGCCGCCCACGGGGGAGTGGCCGACGCCCTGGCCGAGCGCGTCGGTCTCGTCTCCACCGTCCCCCTCGAGCCCGACCCCGCCTCCCCGGATCAGGGCATCGGACGGATCGGCACGTTACCCCAGCCCGTCACCCTGCGTCGGTTCGCCGAGGGCGTCGCCTCAGCCCTGCCCGACTCCGCCCCCGGCCTCCTCGTGGGCGGGGACCTGGACGCCGTCGTCGAACGCATCGCCGTCTCAGGTGGAGCGGGCGACTCTCTCCTGCAACGGGCCCGGCAGGCCGGAGCCGACGTGTTCCTCACCGCCGACCTGCGCCACCACCCGGCCTCCGAGCACCTCGAGGACGGCCGCCCCTATCTCCTGTGCGGAACCCACTGGGCCACCGAGTGGGTCGGCCTGGAGCCCCTGGGCCGCAGGCTCGTAGACGACGCCCACGCCCGCGGAGCCTCCCTGGCCGTCCAGGTCTCCCGCATTGTCACGGACCCCTGGGCGCTGCGCCTGCCGACCGGAACAGACCGGGCATGAGAGGATTCGCAGCAACAACTTGTACGCACCTGAAGGAGCACACGCCGTGACCAGCGCCCCCATCGCCCAGCAGCGCCTTCTTATCGACCTCCAGGACCTCGACTCCCACCTGGCACGGCTGCGTCACGAGCGCAAGCACCTTCCGGTCCTCACTCGCATCGAGTCGGTCATCGAGCGCCTCAAAGCCAACAAGCGCGCGGCCATCCAGGCCGAGGCAGCCCTCGACGAGGCCAAGAAGCAGGCCACTCGCAGTGAGGACGAGGTCGGGCAGGTGGCGCGCCGTGCCGAGGTGCTGCGCGAGCGCCTCCACTCCGGCAGCAGCGCGGCCCGCGACCTCTCCGCCATCCAGGGGGGAGATCGACCAGCTCGGCCAACGCCAGTCAGCCTTGGAGGAGGCGCAGATCGTGGCCATGGAGGCCCTCGACTCCGCCCGGCAGGAGGCCGAGCGCCTCAGCCAGGAGGAGTCCGAGATCCGTGCGGCCGGGCGGGAGCTCACCGCCAAGCGCGATGCCGAGTTCGCCCGGCTCGATGAGGAGATCGAGTCCCTGGAGAACCGGCGGGCGGACTTGGCCGGAACCATCGAGGCACCGCTCCTGGCGGACTACGAGGCCGTGCGCACCTCCACCGGCGGGCTCGGCGCAGTCGCCCTGAGAGGACGCACCGTTGAGGGCGGCGCCGTCGAGATCAGCCCGCAGGAGCTGGCCCGCATCGTGGCCGCCCCGGCCGAGGAAGTCATCCACGCCGAGGAGAACGACGTCATCGTCGTACGCATGGACATCTGACGGCGCGGCCCGTCTGAAGCCGGCCGCGACCGGCTTCAGCGGGTCACCAGGGTGAGAGCCCGACGCCCCTGCCGGTCCGGCTCGCCGACCTCGACGTCGTCGATGCCCTCCAGATGCCCGGCGATGGTTGCGATGTCGTCCACGTGGACGTGCTCGGGCACGGATTCGGCGGCAATGGCCCTCAGGAGCTCTCCGGTGAGCAGCCCGCGAGCGTGCTTGGCCATGTGGGAGACCACCTTGCGCGAACCGTCGTCGGCGGTGCGCACCACGCGCACGCTGACGACCTCAATGCCGTCGCGCGCGGACGGCTTCCACGCGGCCGCATAGTCCGCCGACCGGCAGTCCACCACCAGTCCCTGTGCAGCCATATCAGTGAGCGACGGCGCCAGGTGCTGCTTCCAGAACGCCGGCAGCCGCCCCGGTCCAGGCAGGGACGTGCCCATCGACAGGCGGTGGTCGGGCACCAGGTCAGTGGGGGACAGGATGCCCCACAGTCCCGAGAGAACAACACAGTGGCGCTCCAGAGCAGCCCGGCCGGCCGCCTCCTCGGCGATCGAGTCGAGCCGGGCGGCCTCGTACAGGACCCCGGTGAACAGCTGATGGGCGGGGGCACAGGGCGAGGTCTCCAGCGTCAGATTCGTTGTCACTTGCTCTGCGCTGCGCGGCCCCAGTCCCAGGACGGAGGCCGCCTCATCGCTCCGGCTCACCTCAGCCAGCGCGGACATCACCTCGCGGCGCGCAGCAGTGAGCCTGTCCGCGTCCAGGAGCGAGTCAAGTTCCAGCGACGGTCCACTGGCAGGAGCGGTCTTTCCCTCAGAGGGAGGCAGCAGGATCAGCACCCGCACATGATAGGCGGCTCCCAGAAGGTCAGGGGCCGACGGCGAGCGAGACTCCGTGCTGATGCCCCACGGCGCTACACTGACCCGTGCGGACGAGCCGACCGGGCGGCCGCGGTACCGGCCACCGCCTTCAGGGCGGTGGCGGGCTGAGGAACGTCCGGGCTCCACAGAGCAGGGCGGTGGCTAACGGCCACCCGGGGTGACCCGCGGGACAGTGCCACAGAGAGCAGACCGCCCATCGGAAACCGGTGGGTAAGGGTGAAAGGGTGGGGTAAGAGCCCACCAGCGCGGCGGGTGACCGTCGCGGCTCGGTAAACCCCGCCCGGAGCAAGACCGCACAGCTGGCGCTTGAAGGCTGCTCGCCCGAGTCAGCGGGTAGGTCGCATGAGGCCGCTGGCAACAGCGGTCCAAGATGAATGGTCGCCACCGCCCAGGCCGGCAACGGCGGGCGGCAACAGAACCCGGCGTACAGGTCGGCTCGTCCGCCCCATAGAACCTGTTGAAACGGCTGTGGCCCGCCAGGATCATCCTGGCGGGCCACAGACACGTGGTCAGAGGCGGGTAGCGCGTTTACTTCGCCGCCACGTAGACCCTCATTCTTGTTGTCCACCTGAGAGAAAGCGCTCACCGCGAAGGCGCCCTTCTTCTCATTGGCAGCCGACTCGTCAACGAGGAAGACGAAATCACCCTTCGCCTTACCTCCATCTCGAGGCATGCTCTGGCGAATGAAGAGCGACTGCCCGCCGATAGACAGCTCGGCCTCCGAGGTGTTCCCCTCGTGGGTGAACCCCACCTGGAGCCTGAACTCCTGGAACTGTCCTCTCCGTGGTAGGTGATCTCAACGGGGACGCGAAGGTACACCTTGCCGGCAGGAGGCTCCTTGTAGCTGTACTGGTTCGTGGCGGCCTTCACCGACTCATTGGCGTTCCACTCGACATCGCCGATGGTGACATCAACCGAGGCGTTCGGGTCGTCGTCGTACTTACCGGCATGCAGCGTGATCGGCCCGGCCTTCGGGTCGAGGGGGTTCTTCTCGCTGGAGCCCGGGTCGTTGCTGCCCGGCTTGCTGGTCTTGGTGGTCTTCTTCTGATCCGAGCTGCCAGTCTCGTCAGAGTCGCTGGCCTTCTTCTTGGAGTCAGAGTCAGAGTCAGCCTTCTTCTGGCTCTTCGGCTCCGAGGTCGACGTGCTGTCCGCCTTGTCATCCGACTCGCTGGAATCGCCCTTGAACATGAAGATGCTACCGATGACCAGGGCGACCACGACGACTGCAGCGATACCGGTCCAGAACCACCACTGCTGGGTCAGCGGCTTGGAACCGTTGCCAGGGCCGGCCGGAGCGGCGGCGTTGGGCTGCCACCCGCCAGCGGGAGGCTGCATGCCTCCGGCAGCCCCCTGGGGCTGGTAGGGCGTGGGTGACTGGGCGTAGTCCATGTTGGCCGCGTAAGGGCTGCCCCCAGCTGCGGGAGCGCCGGCGTAGTCCCCGGAGGGGGCGGAGGCCGACATGCCCGTCGGGTCGGCAACCGGCGAGGCGGTGCTCAACGACGCCGTCGGGGCGGTCGACACCGCCTGGGTCGGAGCCCACGCCGGGTCGGCCTCGGTGGCGGCACCTGCGGCCGAAGCGGCGGAGGCGGCGGAGTCGTCGACCCAGATCTGCCAGCCCTCTGGAGCCGGTCCCCAGGCCGGGTCGGGCTGCCAGCCTGCAGGTGGTTCGAAGCCCTCGGGTGGCGCGGGCCAGTTCGGCGGTGGATTGAAGCGCAAAGCCATGAGAACCTCCGGGAGGAAATAAACAGGGAGAAACCCGCATGGGTTTCCTGGGCAGAATAGAGATGTCCGCTACTCAAGGACCCTACGTCGTCACCTTATCGTGAGGCAACGTGACGGCGCTCGATCGTCCTGGATGTGGATGGGTAGCGATACCCACTGCCTCAAGGCAGGGTGAGCACCTCGGCGCCGTCCTCGGTCACCACGAGCGTGTGCTCGAACTGGGCAGTACGGGAACGGTCCTTGGTGACCACCGTCCAGCCGTCGTCCCACTGCTCCCACTCGATGCCACCGAGTGTGAGCATCGGCTCGATGGTGAACACCATGCCCGTCTCGATGACGTCGTCGTGCAGAGGGGCGGCGTCGTAGTGGGGGATGATGAGACCGGAGTGGAACGCCTCGCCGACGCCGTGTCCGGTGTAGTCGCGCACCACCCCGTAGTCGAAGCGCTTGGCGTAGGCCTCGATGACGCGGCCGATGACGTTGACCTCGCGCCCTGGCTTGACGGCCTTGATGCCCCGCTCCATCGCGGTGCGGGTACGTTCGATGAGTAGCTCCGTCTCGCGGTCGACCTCGCCGACGGCGTAGGTGGCGTTCGTGTCGCCGTGGACCCCGCCGACGTAGGCGGTGACGTCAAGATTGATGAGGTCGCCCTCGTTCAAGCGGGTCGAGTCCGGGATGCCGTGGCAGATGACCTCATTGATCGAGGTGCAGATCGACTTGGGGAAACCCATGTAGCCCAGGCATGAGGGGTAGGCGCCGTGGTCGCACAGGTACTCGTGGGCGATCCGGTCCAGCTCATCGGTGCTCACCCCGGGGCGATCGCCTTGGCGGCCTCGGCCAGGGGCGCGGGCGGCCAGCCGCCCCGCGACCCTGATCCGCTCGATCGTCTCGGCGTCCTTGATCTCCGAGGCCGTGACGCGCTCGGGGCCGTCGTGGAACATGTATTCGGGTCGTGCGATGGACGCAGGCACATGACGCTCAGGACTGAGCGTCCCGGGAGTCAGCGTGCCACGCGGCGCGCGGTCGGCCAGTGAGGCCGAGGACGCAGGGGAAGCCGAAGAAGTCATGGTCGTAAGCATAGAAGGAGGCATCCGGTTCGCGGGACCTTCCCTCCATCCAGTGGTTCAGGGCCTCCACCATGGCGCTGTGGGTCTTATCACTGTCAGGAGCCGTCAGGAGCTGAACCAGTGCTTCTCCGCGGGGAAGGACTCCTTACGCACCGCGGCCCCGTAGTCGGCGGCCGCCTGCCTCAGGGCCTCGCCGACCTGCCCGAACTGGTGGGCGAAGCGCGGAGACCAGTCCGTCATCCCGGCCATGTCCGTCCACACCAGGACCTGACCGTCGCAGCGCGCGCCCGCGCCGATACCGATCGTGGGGATCGTGAGCGACTCGGTGGCGCGCGCGGCCAGGGGCTCGGGCACCATCTCCAGGACCAGAGCGACCGCCCCCGCCTCGGCCAGTGCCTGCGCGTCGGCCATCAGTACCTCAGCGGCCTCGCCACGGCCCCTGAACCCGGAAGCCGCCGAGCATGTTGACGCTCTGCGGGTGAACCCCAGATGCCCCACCACCGGGATGCCCGCCTGGGCCAGTGCCCTCACGCTGGCTGCCCGAGGGGTGCCGCCCTCGAGCTTGACGGCGTTGGCCCCCGCCTTCATGAGACGCACCGCACTGGCCAGTGCCTGCTCCGGACCGGCCTCGTACGTGCCAAAGGGAAGATCGGCCACAACCAGGGCGCGCTTGGTCGCCCTGGCCACTGAGCGGGTGGCCACCACCATCTCATCGAGCTCCACCGGCAGTGTGGAGTCGTGCCCCAGCATGACGTTGCCGATGGAGTCGCCCACCAGCAGCAGATCGGTTCCCGCCGCATCCAGGATCCGGGCGGTCACGGCGTCGTAGGCGGTGAGCATGACCAGCTTGGTGCCGTCCTTCTTGGCGGATGCCAGGTGATGAACGCGCACGGGCTTGCCGCCTGCGACGACGGGGGCGGATGAAGATCCGTAAGGGGACTCGGGTGTAGCCATGATCCGAGGCTACCGGAGGTCACCGGGCGTCCTTGACGGGCTGAGTCGCCCGCCCAGTTCGCGGCCGGCTTGTCCCACTGACGGCGATACACGAAACCTGCCTGACGCACCCGCGCACTAGGCTGGACCAAGCAGAACGTCTCAGGCGCAAGAACGCCGGCCACGCCGTCGGCCCGCTGCCGCACCCCACGCTGAGGAGGCACCATGGACAAGCAGCAGGAGTACGTGCTCCGAGCCATCGAGGAACGCGACATCAGCTTCATCCGCCTGTGGTTCACTGACGTCTCCGGGCAGCTCAAGTCCGTGGCCATCGCACCGGCCGAGGTCGAGAGCGCCTTCGAGGAGGGCATCGGCTTCGACGGATCGGCGATCGAGGGACTCACGCGCGTCTTCGAGTCCGACATGCTCCTGGCGCCTGACCCCTCCACATTCCAGATGCTGCCGTGGCGGGACGGGGACAACGGCGTGGCCCGCATGTTCTGCGACGTCCTCACGCCCGACGGCGAGCCTGCCCGCACCGACCCGCGCTCGGTGCTTGAGCGTCAGCTCGCCCGGGTCGCCGAGGCCGGCTTCACCTGCTACATCCACCCGGAGATTGAGTTCTACCTGGTCAACCGCGACGCCGACGGGCGCATCCGCCCCACTGACGACGCCGGCTACTTCGACCACGTGCCCGGGGGCACTGCCCACGACTTCCGCCGCCAGGCCATCCTCATGCTTGAGCAGATGGGGATCTCGGTGCAGTTCTCCCACCATGAGGGTGGCCCGGGCCAGAACGAGATCGACCTGCGCTTCGCCGACGCCCTGTCCATGGCGGACAACATCATGACCTTCCGCGCCGTCGTCGAGGAGGTGGCACTCAAGGAGGGCTGCCTGGCGACCTTTATGCCCAAGCCCTTCCCCGACGAGTTCGGCTCGGGCATGCACACGCACTTCTCCCTGTTCGAGGGTGACCGCAACGCCTTCTTCGACCCCGCCGGCCAGTACCAGCTCTCCGCCATCGGTCGCTCCTTCATCGCCGGGCTGCTGCACCACGCCTCGGAGATCACGGCCGTCACCAACCAGCACGTCAACTCCTACAAGCGCCTGTGGGGAGGGGACGAGGCCCCCAGCTACGTGTGCTGGGGCCACAACAACCGCTCCGCCCTGGTGCGCGTCCCCATGCACAAGCCCGGCAAGGCCCAGTCCGCGCGGGTGGAGTTCCGCGGCATCGACTCCTCGGCCAACCCCTACCTGGCCTACGCAGTCATTCCTGCCGCCGGCCCTCAAGGGGCATCGAGGAGGGCTACGAGCTCCCCCGAGGCCGAGGACGATGTCTGGGCCCCTGTCGGAGATGGAGCGCAAGGGCGCTGGGCATCCACGCCCTGCCCACCTCTCTCAAGAGCGCGGTCGCCGCCATGGAGCGCTCCGACCTGGTGGCCGACACCTTCGGCGAGGACACCTTCGAGTTCTTCCTGCGCAACAAGCGCCGCGAGTACCGGGCCTACGACGCCCAGGTCACCGACTTCGAGATCAGCCAGTTCTTCCCGCGCGCCTGAGCGGAGCAGGAGACAGCTGTGAGAGACCGCAGCGAGAAGCGAGCGCCGATCGGGTCCCCCTCCCGGCACAGCTCCTCGCCCAGGACCCTGCTGCTGCGGGCCGGATTCCACGACGCCGCCCGCGCCGGAAAGCTCCTGGGCGACCCGGCGCTGCTGCCCTTCCTACCGGACGGCACTCAGGCCGACGACGTCGGCGAGGCAGGCGACCACGGTGGGCGCGCCTTGGCGGACCGCTCCACACGGCTGGGCGGCCGACCTGCTGAGATACGGCTGGGGCCTGAACGTGAGGGAGCTCATTGACTCCCTAGCACTCACCGCCGACCCCGACATGGCTCTGCTCAGCCTCGTCCGGCTCGCCGAGGCCGCCACCGCGGCCGAATCAGCTCACCGGGCATCGGTGGGCGGTGTCGAGCCCGGGGGACGACGACGCCAGCAGCACTTCTGTGCAGCGTCATGAGCGACCCCGCCGCAGGGCCGCGTGAGCACAGGCGCCGCCTGCTCGCGGTCCTGGGCGCCTCGCAGGCCCTGGGCGACTTCCTCGTGGCCCATCCTGAGCGCCTCACCGCGCTCGCGCCTGACAGGGGCGTGGGACGCCCCGCAGGAGCCCGGCGCCGGTGAGGCGCTGCAGCAGGGCGGTCCGCGACGCGCTGGGGCGAGGCCGCCCCCGTGAATGCGGACCCTCGGACAGCGACGAAAGGCCCCCACACCCGGGAGACGCTGCCGTCAGCCGGGCGACCGCGGCGCTGCGACGCGCCTACCGGGACCGGCTCACGGCGATCGTCGCCGATGACCTCACCAGCGCCGACCCGATCGAGCACGTCCCCACCGTGTGCCGCCGCATGACCGAGCTTGCCGACGCCGCCCTGGACGCGGCCCTGCTCGTCGCCCGCGCCGTCGTCGGACCGCAGGCCGACGACGTGGCCCTCGCCGTGATCGCCATGGGAAAGACCGGGGCCCGAGAGCTCAACTACATCTCGGACGTCGACGTCGTCTACGTCGTCGGCCCCAGCCACGAGGCCTGCGGTGCTCAGGAGCCGATCAGCGAGGAGCGCCTCGTGGAGGTCGGCACGCAATTGGCCACCGAGCTCGCCCACGTCGTCTCCGCCACCGCGCCCGAGCCTCCCCTGTGGCCACTGGACACGGCGCTGCGTCCCGAGGGCAAGGACGGTGCGCTCGTGCGCACGCTTGACTCCCACCTGGCCTACTACCGCAGATGGGCCGCCTCCTGGGAGTTCCAGGCCCTGCTCAAGGCCAGGGCCTGCGCCGGCGACGTCGAGCTCGGGACCCGCTACGAGCAGGGCGTGGCGCCCTACGTGTGGGAGGCCAGCCGACGGGAGAACTTCGTCGAGGACGCCCGTGCCATGCGGCGCCGGGTTGAGAAGGAGTCCGTGCCGCGCGCAGGAGTCGACCGGCGTATCAAGCTGGGCCCCGGGGGACTGCGGGACGTTGAGTTCACTGTCCAGCTCCTCCAGCTCGTCCACGGCCGCTCCGACGAGAGCCTGCGCGTGCGTTCCACCCTGGAGGCTCTCGACGCGCTCAGCGCAGGCGGATACGTCAGCCGCACCGACGCGGCGGCCTTGAGCGGCTGCTACAGGCGTCCCTGCGGCTGCTGGAGCATCGCAGCCAGCTCTTCCGGCTGCGCCGCACCCACAACCTTCCCGAGAAGGAGGAGGACCTGCGCCGTGTCGAGCGGGGCATCAGTGACTGCCTGGGCCGCGGAGACAGCCTGTGGGAGGACTTCAAGGACCTGCGCCGGCGGGTACGGGCCCTCCACCAGGAGATCTACTACCGTCCCTTGCTGGCCTTCGCGGCCGCCCTCAGCGCCGATGAGATGGCTCTGAGTCCTCAGGCGGCGCGCGAGCGTCTTACCGCAGTCGGCTACGCGGATCCCGATGGGGCCCTGCGCCACATCCAGGCCCTCACCGAGGGGGTCAGCCGTCGCGCCGCGATCCAGCGCCAGCTGCTGCCGGTCATCATCGGCTGGATCGGTGGGGGAGCCGACCCCGATTTCGGTCTGCTCTCCTTCCGGCGGCTGTCCGAGGCCATCGGGGGCTCGCACTGGTACCTGGCCATGCTGCGGGACTCACCGGTGGCGGCGCGCAGACTGTGCCAGGTTCTCTCCAGCGCCCACTGGGCCACCGAGCGCCTCGCGGAGTTCCCCGAGTCCATCGCCTGGCTCGACGACGACGACGAGCTCGCCCCCCGCCGATCCGGCGCCCTGGCGGAGGAGGTCGCCGCCGTCCTGCGCCGCCGCAGCCTGACCGGCCCCGATGACGCTGCCCTTGCCGAGCAGGCGCTCGAGGCGGTTCAGGCGATCCTGAGAGTGCGCCCGCGAGGAGGTACGGGCCTCACTGGCGGACTGCCTGGACGGTATCGACCCCGCACGCACCGCCTCCATCCTCTCCGACGCCACCGACGCGGTCCTGGCCGGGGCGCTGACCGTGGCCACCGGGCTGGTCATCGCCCAGCGCGACGGGTTGGAGGCCGTCTCCGCCGGGCCCGACGCCAGCGGGTGCTGGCAGGCCGCCCGCGCCCGCCATGCCATCATCGCCATGGGACGCCTGGGAGGCCGCGAGATCGGGTACGCCTCGGACGCGGACGTCCTCTTCGTCCACCAGGCCCGCGACGGGGCGGGTGAGGAGGATGCCGCCCAGGAGGCCGAGGCCGTCGCCAAGCAGGTCATGGGACTGCTGGCCGCGGCGCTCCCGCATCCCCTTGAGGTGGACTGCGATTTGAGGCCCGAGGGACGCAACGGCGTCATGAGCCGCTCGCTGGACGCCTACCGCGAGTACTACGGCCGCTGGTCCGCCCTGTGGGAGCGTCAGGCACTGCTGCGCGCCCGTCCCTGCGCCGGAGACAGAGACCTGGGCCGGCGTTTCGAGGAGCTCATCAACCCGCTGCGCTGGGCGCAGGAGGGCCTGGCGCCCCAGGACCTGCGGGAAATCCGCAGGATCAAGGCGCGGGTGGAGGCCGAGCGCCTGCCACGGGGCATTGACCCGGCCCGCCACCTCAAGCTCGGCCCCGGTGGGCTCAGTGACGTGGAGTGGAGCGCCCAGGTGCTTCAGCTCGCCCATGCCGGACAGATACCCCAGCTGCGGACCACCTCGACCGTCGCCGCCCTCCAGGCCGCGGTCCAGGCCGGGGTACTGAGCGCGGATGGCGGGGGAGAACTGGTCGCGGCCTGGATCCTGGCCAGCCGCCTGCGCTCGGCGATCGTCCTCGGAACCGGGCGCGCCTCGGGGCCGCGCTCCCAGGTCCTCCCCATCCAGAGCCGGGAGATCCGTCTGGTGGGGCGCCTCATCGGCCTCAGTGCGGGCAGGGAGCGAGAGCTCGAGGACCTCTACCGCCGCAGCGCCCGCCACGCGCGCGCAGTGGCCGAGCGCATCGTCTTCACCGACGCCGCCCACGGCTCCACCGCTTCAGCGCCGGCGAGCACCGTGTCAGCGGCTCAGCCGCACAGGCAGGAGTCACCGCCGCCACGTTCAGCAGGCTCGGCCCGGAGCTCTCGCGCACGGTCCCGCCGAGATACTGGGGCGGCAGCCTCCAAGGGCTCCAAGCGGGCCAGCCGTCTCCGCGCCACGAGAAGGCGACCGGAGGGACCCTACCCCTGGAGCTGACCGGGTGCAGACGGCACCGGACGCGGGTCTTTGGGCGATGAGGATCGCACCGTCGTCGTGGGTCCCCGCGCTACGAACCTGGCAGACTTGCCGCCGTGAGGCTCATTCTTGTACGCCACGGTCGCACCGAGGCCAATGTCATGCAGGCACTCGACACCGCCTTCCCCGGAAATCCCCCTGGATGAGGTGGGACTGGGGCAGGCCGACGGATTGCCGGGCCGTCTGGATAAGGCCGGACTGCTCCAGGGGCTGGGGTCACTGTGGGTCTCCCCGATCCTGCGCGCCAGGCAGACCATCGCCCCTATCGAGGCCGCCACCGGCCTGAGCGCCACCGTCGACTCGGGACTGCGTGAGGTTCTGGCCGCCGACCTGGAGATGAACACCGACGCGCGCTCGGTGGCCTGCTACGTGGACACCACCCGGGCTTGGATGGCGGGGCGCCCCGCCTGCCGCATCCCCGGCTCCCCGGAGGATGGGCACGACACGCTTCAGCGCTTCGACGAGGCCGTCGGCCGTATCTGCGAGCAGGCCGCCCGGGCGGGGGACTCAGCGGCCCTGCTCGTCTCCCACGGCACCGCGCTGCGTCTGTGGACCTCCCTGAGGGCCGCGGCTGGAGGCGGCGTGGACCCGCTGTGGGTCGCCGATCGCCCCATGCACAACACCGGGATCACCGTCGTCGACGGCGATCCCGGCGGTGGATGGAGCCTGACCTCCTGGGATGACGGGGCCTGGGACCAGGTCCCTCCTGAACTCGGCTCGCCCCTACAGGACCGAGGAGAGGAAGGCCCGGGTGCGTTCGGCCTGAGGATCGTCCAGGACCTTGACGGGGTCACCGGACTCGCAGATGACACCGCCGTCCATGAAGATCAGCTGGTCGCCGACCTCCCGGGCGAAGCCCATCTCGTGGGTGACCACGACCATCGTCATGCCGGAGGCGGCGAGGTCCTGCATCACCTGCAGCACCTCACCGACCAGCTCGGGGTCCAGGGCCGAGGTCGGCTCGTCGAAGAGCATGAGCTCGGGGTCCATCGCCAGGGCCCGGGCGATCGCCACCCGCTGCTGCTGGCCGCCGGAGAGCTGGGAGGGGTAGTGGTCGAGGCGATCCCCCAGCCCCACTCGCTCCAGTAGCTCGATGCCGCGTTCACGGGCCTTGGCCTTTGGAGTCTTCTTGACCAGGACCGGTGCCTCCATGACGTTCTGCAGAGCCGTCATGTGGGGGAAGAGGTTGAAACGCTGGAAGACCATCCCGATCTTGGCGCGCTGAGCGGCGCGGGCCTTGTCCGACAGGGCGTGCAGTTCGATGCGTCCCCTGCGCTCGACCTCACGCATCCCGATGAGGTCGCCGTCGACCTTGATCCGGCCGGCGTCGATGGACTCCAGCTCGTTGATGCAGCGCAGCAGCGTGGACTTTCCCGAGCCCGACGGGCCGATGAGGACTGTCACCGAGCCGGGCGGGACGATGAGATCGATGCCCCGCAGCACGTGCAGCTCACCGAAGAACTTGTGCAGGTCGCTGATCTCGACCTTGGGCGTGGCGGCTGCTGCCTGGGCGGATGTGCTCATGGGGTGACCTCCAGGAAGGGATCGTCCTTGGTGGTGTGTGCATCGAGGATGGCCTGCTGGCGGGCCGACAGGCCCCGGCCCGAGGGGCCGGAGGACTTGTCAGAGTCGAAGCCCTTGCCGTAGTAGCGCTCGATGTAGTGCTGTCCCACCATGAGGATCGAGGTGATGATGATGTACCAGATGGCCGCGACCAGAAGCAGCGGAATGATCTGGTAGGTCAGCGACGCGTAGGAGTTGGTGACGAAGGTCAGATCCAGGGTGAAGGGGACCGCCAGCACCAAGGAGGTCGTCTTGAGCATGGAGATCGTCTCGTTCCCGGTGGGCGGGACGATGACCCTCATCGCCTGGGGCAGGACGATCCTGCGCAGGATCTGGCCCCGGCTCATGCCCAGGGCACCGGCGGCCTCGCTCTGGCCCTTGTCCACTGAGTTCAGGCCCGAGCGGACAATCTCGGAGAGGTAGGCGCCTTCGTTGATGCCCAGCCCCAGGACCGCCGCGACGAAGGGGGGTGAAGACCGTCGTCGTCTTGAAGGTCAGCAGCTCGGGACCGAAGGGGATGCCCAGACTCAGCTTCTGGTAGAGCGCGGACAGCGCACCCCAGAAGACCAGCTGGGTGTAGATCGGGGTGCCACGGAAGAACCACAGGTAGGCCAGCGCCACCCAGCGCAGGACCGGGTTGGAGGACTGGCGCAGGATCGCCGTGGTGACTGCGAGTACGATGCCGATGGCCATGGCCATGAACGTCAGCAGCAGCGTCCAGCCGACGGCTTTGACCACGTGGACCTCACGCAGGAAGAACCAGACCGTGGACCAGTGGAACTTCTCATTGGTGACCAGCCCGTGGATGAGCATGGCCCCCAGGACCGTGACGATCGCGGCACTGATCCACGTCCCCGGGCGGGGGACGGGCTTGGGATTGTTGAGGACGACCTTGTCGTCCTCAGAGGCGGGTGAGGCGGTCACTGCTCACTCCTTCACTGCGGGATTGAGTTCTGCGGTGGTCAGGGCGGCGTCCTTCACGCCCCAGTTGTCCAGGATCTTCTGCCAGATGCCGTGGTCCATGAGGTACTGGACGGCGGCCTGGATCGCGGCGGTGAAATGGGGGTCGGCCTTGGCGGTCACCACCCCTGGGGGCGGCGTCCTCGATCTCACCGAGGGGTGACGATCTGGCCATCGGTCAGCTCGACGGCGTAGCCGGCCACGGTGGAGTCCGAGTAGGTGGCGTCGATGGTGCCGCCCACCAGGCCGGTGGTGGCCTCGGACTGCTTGGAGTAGGAGCGTACGGACAGCACCGGCTTGCCCGCCTGGGCGCACTTGTCGGCGGCGTCGCGCATGGTGGTCTCCTGGGCGGTTCCCACCTGGACGCCGATGGTCCGTCCGCACAGCTTGAGGGTGGTCGGAGGTCTCGACGCCCTTTGGGGTTGCCGGCCTGGACGTTGAATCGCGAGCCCACGTTGATGTGAGGCGGTCATGTCGACCTCCGCGGTCCGTTCGGGGGTGACGGTGAAGGAGGAGATGCCGGCGTCGTACTTCGAGCCGATCGAGGCGATGATGGAGTCGAACTCGGCGGTGTGCACCTTGCCCTTGACGCCCAGGACGGCGGCGATCGCATTGGTCAGGTCGACGTCGTAGCCCACGGCCGTGCCCGAGGGGTCGAGGAACTCGGCCGGCGCGTAGTCCGTGGAGGCGGCCACGTCGAGGACACCGTCCTCAAGGGCGCCCTGAGGGAGCTTGGCAATGATGTCGGGCTGCGCCTGGATCGACGAGGTGTCGAAGGAGTGGATCTGCGAGCTCCGGTTCGCGTTCCAGTCAGCGGCGTTGGTGCATCCGCTGAGGACCAGGCAGGCGGTGGCTGCCAGCCCGAGGGAGGCGTGATGGCGGATCCTCATCGTGGGATCTCCTCTTCGGGTGGATCAAGACAGAGAAAGAATATCCGCAATGCAGTATAGATATGCAAACTGGGGTGGTGGCGTACAGCACGACGGCGGCCCTGAGCCTCGTGCGTAGGAGGCTCAGGGCCGCCGTCTGAGCTGGGTCAGCGGCTCACAGGTCGTAGTAGAGCTGGAACTCGTAGGGGTGGGGGCGCAGCCGCAGCGGCTCGATCTCGTTGGTGCGCTTGTACTCGATCCAGGTCTCGATGAGGTCGGGGGTGAAGACGTCTCCCCTCAGTGAGGAAGTCGTGGTCGTCCTCCAGGGCCTCCAGCGCCTCGTCCAGGCTGTCGGGGAGCTTGTCGATGTCGAAGTACTCCTCGGGAGCCAGCTCGTAGAGGTCCTTGTCGATGGGCTCGCGGGGCTCGATGCGGTTGCGAATGCCGTCAATTCCGGCCATGAGGACGGCGGCGAAGCACTGGTAGGGGGTTGGAGGAGGGATCCGGCACCCGGTACTCCACCCGCTTGGCCTTGGGGAGGAGCCCGTGACCGGGATGCGGATGCAGGCCGAGCGGTTGCGGGCCGAGTAGACCAAGTTGACCGGCGCCTCGAAGCCGGGAACCAGGCGGTGGAAGGAGTTCACCGACGGGTTGGTGAAGGCCAGCAGCGCCGGGGCATGGGCCAGGATCCCACCGATGTACCAGCGGGCGAGGTCCGAGAGCTGGCTGTAGCCCCGCTCGTCGAAGAACAGTGGCTTGCCGTCCTTCCACAGCGAGTGGTGGGTGTGCATGCTCGAGCTGTTGTCGCCGAAGATCGGCTTGGGCATGAAGGTGGCTGTCTTGCCGTTGCGCCAGGCCTCATTCTTGATGATGTACTTGAACTTCATCATGTCAGTCGCCCGCGGCGAGCAGAGAGCTGAAACGGTAGTTGATCTCCTGCTGTCCGGCGGTCCCGACCTCGTGATGGGCCCGTTCGATCTCCAGTCCGGAGGCGAGGCAGGTGCGGACCATGCGATCACGGATATCGGCCATCTGATCGTTGGGGGAGACGGGAAGTATCCGCCCTTGAAAGCGGTCTTGTATCCCTTGTTGCCGCCCTCCTCCTCGCGGCCGGTGTTCCAGGCCGCCTCGCAGGAGTCGATGGCGTAGAAGGACTCGGCCGGTGAGGGCCTCGTAGCGCACCGAGTCGAAGAGATAGAACTCGGCCTCGGCCCCGATGTAGCAGGTGTCGGCGATTCCGGTGGAGCGCAGGTAGTCCCTCGGCCTTGGCGGCGATCGAGCGGGGTCTCGCGAGTAGACCTCGTCCGTGAAGGGTCGACGATCGAGAAGTTGACGACCAGGGTCTTCTCCTCGCGGAACGGGTCCAGGAAGGCGGTGGTCACATCGGGGAACCAGCTTCATGTCCGACTCGTGGATCGCGGTGAAGCCTCGGATCGATGAGCCGTCGAACATCAGGCCGTCAGTGAGGGCCTCGTCCTGAAGGCGGCCACAGGAATGGTGAAGTGCTGCATGACGCCGGGTGGGTCGCAGAACCGCACATCGACCAGCGCGACATTCTCCGTCTCGATGAACGTCAGTGCCTCGGATGCGTCCCTTGAACATATCTCCTCCAGGTGGGAACGGCGCACATACTTCACGCGTATGTACTGTGGCTGACGGCAGTCACTATATTGACGTTACCGTGACAAAGGAATGGCGTCAGTGTTGCCTGAGTGTTTCGCCCATTGATCGCCGGACTCTTCGAGTCGGCAGGGGCCATGTGTCATGGGAGAAGGAGGTGATCTGGGGCGGAGATTCAGCGTCCGCGCATGGCGCGGCGGTCGAGGGCGGACCCGATTGGGGTCGATGTGCTTGGGGATCGGCGGGTTCTTGCCCGCCATCGACGTCAGACGCTTGGAGACCTGAGTGATCTCGCTGTCAGTCAGTGACGTGGGGCTTGGTTGGAAGCTGGCGCAGCGTCTGGTCAGGTCGGTCAGACGCACCTGTCCGGCGTCGGTGCCCACCTGAAGGGGTGTGGATGGGGACGGTCGACAGCAGCCGATGGACCTTGCGCTCCTCCTCGGCCAGCATGCGGCGGGTTCGGGTGCTGGGGCCCTCAGCGATGAGAACGACGCCGGGGCGTCCCACCAGCCGCCACACGAGGTCCTGGTCCTGGTGAAGGCCACGGGCTCGGGCTCCACAAACCAGCCTCGACCGATCTGGTCCAGAACGGCCTTCGCCGCTCCTGGCATTCCCTCGATCTGGGAGAAGGAAGCGCGGCGCACCGTGAACGACAGAATAACCATGTCGATCATGAGCGCCATGAGGATGCCCACCATCAGCCAGTACCACAGGGACGAGTCCGTAACCGAAGGAGACAGCGGCCCCCAGTGCGAGGCACGTGGCGAGCACCGCCAGCATCGTCCACCCGATCCACGGGTAGCTTCGCCGCGAGATCGTGTGGGAGTCCTTGATGTTCTGAAGAGTACTGAGCCAGCCGGCGCTTCTTCTTCGGCTGGGGGACTGGGCACTACTCACGGGCACATCCATAGACGACGTTGGTGCGCCGGCACACATGGTCTCGCCGTCAGCGTGGCAGGCCGGTGCACCGGGAACCCGGTCGGCTGCGTGGGACCCGCGCCTCGCCTTCAGCAGGCGGCGGCGAGGTGGGGGTGGGCTCCCAGCAGGGGCCGACGCCTCCTGGCGGGCGGTGGCCGGCTCGGCGAGCTGCGAGAGGTGCTCGGGGATGGGGCGACCGCGCTTGACCATGGCCCGTCCCCATAGCATGCCGGCGCGGTAGGAGGAACGCACCATGGGGCCGCTCGCTGACGGCGGCGAATCCGATCTCCTCGGCCAGGCGGCTGAGATCCACGAACTCCTGAGGCTTGACCCAGCGGTCAACAGGGTGGTGCAGCTTGGAGGGCGCAGGTACTGGGTGATGGTCAGGATGTCGCAACGCGCCTCCACCAGGGCGGCCATGGCCGCCTCGATCTCGTCACGGGTCTCGCCCATGCCCAGGATGAGGTTGGACTTGGTGACCAGTCCTGCCTCCGCGGCGGCCGTGATGACGTCGAGACTGCCCTGGTAGGAGAAGGCCAGCCGGATCCGCTTGAAGATGCGCGGGACCGTCTCCAGGTTGTGGCCGAGAACCCTCAGGGGCGCGAGGAGAAGACGTCTTCAAGCGCGTCGGGGTTTCCCTTGAAGTCGGGGATGAGCAGCTCGACGCCGGTGCCCGGCGAGCTCGTGCACCAGCGGGCGGTCTCGGCGTAGAGCCAGGCGCCACCGTCAGGACGGTCGTCGCGAGGCCACCCGGTGACGGTGGCGTGGCGCAGGTCCATCTCCTTGATCGAGACCGCCACACGCCGGGGCTCATCGACGTCGTACTCGGTGGGGCGGCGGTGGCGATGTCGCAGAAGTCGCAGCGTCGGGTGCACATCTCGCCGCCCACCAGGAAAGTGGCCTCACGGTCATTCCAGCACTCGTAGATGTTGGGGCAGTTCGCCTCGGCACACACCGTGTGCAGGGCTCTTCTCCCGCACCAGGCCGCGGACCTCCTGGTAGGTGTCGGAGACGACGGCGCGGGTGCGCAGCCAGTCGGGCTTGGACTCAATGGGGGTCTGGGCATTTCGCGCCTCAACCCGCAAGAGCTTACGTCCCTCAGGGGCCACGGTGGTGCTCACGTCTACCTCTCCTCGCTGACGACGGTTCTACGGGGAGTCTAGTACGCTCCCGAGGTTCTGAGGACCTCCGGCCTAGGGAGGTAAGGCCTGTTGTCACGTGGCATCCGCCACCAAGGGCAACAGGTGGCTCTCCAGGGTGGATACCAAGGCGTCCGCGGGAGCGCCGGTCGCCAGGTGCCGGCCGGTCTCCGCTGCCAGTGAGGTCACTCCGGCGTCGTCGATTCCGCAGGGAATGATGCGATCCAGGGAGAAGGCCTCCAGGTCGGGATCGACGTTCAGGCCGATCCCGTGCATGGTCACGCCGCGGGCGACCCTCACCCCCAGGGCGCAGATCTTGCGCTCGGGGCGCGCAAGCTGATCCGCCTCGCCCGCGGCTTCAGGATCGGCCGGCAGCCAGACCCGGAGCGCCCCTCGACACGGATCGTCTCCAGTCCGTAGAGGCCGCACAGGTCAATGACGGCGGCCTCCAGGGCCCGTACGTAGCGGATGACGTCAATGGGCTGGGCCAGGCGCAGGATCGGGTACACGGTCAGCTGTCCGGGCCCGTGCCAGGTGGTCTTGCCGCCACGGTCCACGTCGACCACCGGTACGTGACCGGGCCTCGACGACGTCGGCGCTGGGCGCTCCCAGGAGTGGGCCCTCCTGCCAACGGTGTAGACCGGTTCGTGCTCCACGAGTAGAAGGGTCGAGGGGCGGCGCCCCTCCACGATCTCGCCGTGAACATCCCTCTGCCGCTGCCAGCCCTCATGGAAGGGGATGAGCCGGGAACCGAGCTCCATGTCCTCACGCAGCACGGGTGCAGTCTACGTGACCACAGCCGGCCCCCGAACCTGGAGTTATCCACAGGCCGGTCGAAAGGGCTGGTCATCACGGCGCGCCGTGATGACCATGGAGTGCATGAGCCCGACGACGTGCCCCCGCCCCGCCGACCGCCCCGGAGATGGCGCCTCCCACCGTCCCCGGCCCCGACGCCGTCCCGTACCTCGCCGGCGACTGCGGCCGCGCCGCGTCGGATGCCCCTCGCGCCGGCTCACTGCGCTCCCTCGGACGCGGGCCAGGCATTTCCCGATTCGGCGCTGGGCGCCCTGTCGCAACAGGGCTACACCGTCGGTGAGGTCATGGGGCGTTCCACTGCCCCAGCGCCCCTCGCCGTGGCCTGGATGCGCAGGGCCGCCATGTGGTCATCCGGGTCGTCGACCTGCCCCGCGGGCGCGTGGAGCCTTGGTCCTACGGCGCTTGGCCGATCTGCGCGTCCTGCGCCACCCCGGCCTGGTCACCGTGCGGGAGGTGGTCTCGCTGCCCGAGCATCGGGCGGGCGTCATCATGGACCTCGTCGACGGGGCGGGACTCGACGTGGTTCTGGGGCGCGAGGACGGCTGAACGTCTCCTCGCTGGCCACGCTCCTGGACGTTCTGGGCTCGGCACTGGCCTACCTGCACGAGCACGGGCGACCCACGGGGACGTGTCGAGTGGCAACGTCCTGGTGACCGCCGATGGGCACCCGGTTCTCGTTGACCTGCTGGGCTCCGTCATGGAGACGGGCACGCAGGGTATGCCGCGCCGGAACGCCTCGCCGGTGCCCCGCCTTCCGCGGCCGGTGACGTCTACGCCCTGGCCCGTCTGCTGACCGAGTGCTCGGGACAGGGCGGTACCGCCTCCCGGCGCCTGGCGGGAATCCTGACTGATGCCCTGGCCGAGGAGCCCGCAGACCGTCCCACCGCACGGGATCTGGCGGCGGGCACCTCAGCCGGGCAGGCCTCACCCATCGAACTGCCTGACGGCGCCCGCATGGCTGCAGGCTCCTGCAGAGCAGCAGCCCGCACCCGACCACGCACGGTCGGCTCCAGGCTCAGGCCCAAAGCCCGACCGAGCCGCCGGCCGAGGACGAGGATCGAGCCACGGAACAACCATGGCAGTGCCGGCCGCACCGGGCGAGGGCCCGCGGCCATACGCTGGGGGAGAAGAGGAGGATCAGGGCGCAGACACGCGCGCGCCTGGGGACTTACGGCAGTGGCGCTGGTGGCCATCTGCCTGGCCGCCTGGGGGCCGGCCAAGGCCCTGGTGTCGCACAGGGCCCGCGTGGGCGCTCAGAGCGGCCGCCGGCCCGACAGCATCGGCGCGACCGCTGACCTCCTCCCGCGCCGGAGCCATCCCTTCACGTAGCCCGTCTCCTTAGTCGCCGGGAGCTCAGTCGCAACGGCGTCGACGCAGGCTCCTGGCGGGAGCGGCGGCGTCGACGTGGCCAGCGTCGTCGTCGGACTGTCCGCGGCTCGAGACCGGGCCCTCATGGCCGGCGATGCCGTCGCTCTGGCGGCCACGACGGTACCGGGGTCGCCCGCGGCGCCGCCGATACTCAGGTTCTCACCGAGCTGTCGGACTCCGGAGAAGGCGTCGAGGAGCTGCACACCTCCGTCGGCCAGGTCGCTGAGGTGAGGCTGCCTGATGACGCGGCGGAGCAGTGGGCCGGCGCGAGAGCGGTCCAGGTGACGCTGTCTCAAAGCGCCTCAACACGTTCGGGGCCTGAGGGAACGCGGACGGTTCCAGCCCTCGCACCTCGCCAGGTCGTGCTCATCGTCGTCCCGGAGCCGTGGCGCGTTGCGGACATTCGAGCCGTGGGTGACCTCTCAGGGGCACCGCAGGCCAGGCTCGGTCGACGATCGGAGCGAACTCAGGGCGGATATGGTCCGCGTGGGGCTCAATACGGCTCGGTCAGGACCGACGTGTAGCCCTCGTGCTCGAGCACGTCTCGTGCGTCTGCCACCATCGCCGCCGAACCGCACAGGTAGACGTCCGTGCACTCGGGATCGAGCTGGAGGTCGTGAGCGAGCGCGGTGAGGGCCTGGGTGACTCGTCCGTGGAATGCGCCTGGAGCCTCCTGGCGGCTCAGACAGCGCACGACGGTCCCCGGCAGGGGAGCTGATCCTGGTGGTCAGGTCCTCCTCCTGGTAACGGCACCCGAAGAGCAGAGTGTCGTGCTCGGGCCGGCAGCCTGAGCGAACATGGCCAGCATGGGCGCGATCCCGTGCCAGTGGCGATGAACAGGCGGCGCCTGCCCGAGTCGGCGAGCCCGAAACCGCCCAGGGGCAGCTCCACCACTGTCTGCGCGCCCGTGTCCGCGTTCTCAATGAACTGGGAACCTCGGCCGCCTGTCCGGGTGGAGATGAGCAGACTGAACGATCCTCCTCCAGCCCCGCGATCGAGTAGTCACGCCATGCGTCATCGCCCACGTGCAGACGGGCGAACTGCCCTGGCGCCCACGAGGCCGATCCTGCCGTCCAACTGCAGCTCCGCCTCCCACACGCTGAGTCAGACGCCGTTTGGAGACCAGGGTGGCGAGGTGCTTCGCCCTCGGGCAGTGGGTGCACTGCGCGAGACTCAGGAGTCTCGGGCCTCTCGCGCAGAGCGGGAGGCGATGGTGGGATACCCGCGGGGCCCAAGGACCTGGCACGCGGCTGCGACTCCGCCCATCATGGCTCCCATGATGCCGGCGCTCCCGGCATCCTGTCCGGAGAGGAACAGACCGGGGACGGCCGTGCGCGGTCCCAGGGGCAGGGACCGGAACCTCAGCGGAGTGGCCGGAGGACCGTAGAAGGCCCCGGCAGGGATGAGCGGTGTAGTGCTCGTAGGGTCAAAGGGTGGAGGTCTCCACGTAGTCCACGAGGCTCGGTCAGCCCCAGAGCCGCGCTCAGCCAGCTCCAGCATGCCTCGGGCGATGCGCTCCTTGAGAGCGAAGTACTCGGGGCCGCGAGCTTTCTCGGGGCTGCTCGGCCCACTGCCGGAAGGCTCTCGCGTCACAGAAGGAGATGAGCTCGGCGGTATGCGGGGACTCGCCGGACTTCAGAGAGGGAAGGAGACGAAGACATCGTGAGGGTGCCCCTCGAGGCAGCGAATCGCTGTACCGTTGTGCACCCTCGTGATCGAGGTCCCGGTTCACCCAGATGTTTCCACCATCGATGCCGACGCTGCGGGTCATCACGCAAGCGTAGGAAGACGGTGACCGCGGACGTGCCCGTACCCAGGTGCTCCAGCGAGCGGCGTGCGGGCCCGGTGCGTCTCCCGATCTCTCCGAATGTGGGCAACAGACGGTTGAAGGTGTTGGAGGCGCCGATGGCGGACACGATGACCGGGGGCGCGGTAGACGCGTTCGCGTACCTGGGCGCCGCGGTGGTCCATGACTCGGACCCCGACCGCCGTCCCGTTCTCGGTGAGGATCTCGGTGACCTCCTGCGACGCGGACAGCGCCTCCGGCCTGCTCGATGCCCTTCTCGAAGGTGCGGGCGATCCGAGCGCTGCCACCGCGGGGAACCAGGCGCCCTCGAGGGTAGTGGGGACAATCAGCGCGTGCACGGCAAAGGCCGATTGGGACGGCGGCGGGCCGTAGTCCCCCACTGACTGGCCAGGACGGCTTTGAGCCTGGGGGAGCGGAGTGGGGAATCCAGATACGCCTTCGTCGTCTGGTGGCTTTCCGGCCTCCCAGGCGCTGGGCGGCCCTGAGCAGCGAGGGCCGCAGGTTGGGGGACCATCCCTGGACGAAGCCCAGCGTCAGCCACCGTGTCACCCGGCGAACATCCTGGAAGTAACGGTGAATGGCTCTGGCCTCCCGGGGGAACGCGGCAACCAGATCACGCTCGTACCGAACTGGATCGCTGCTGACGCGCAGGTCCACGCCCGGGTAGACGAACCTGTCATAGGAGTCGGGCATACGGTTCCCTCCAGCTCGCCACCGGAGAGGTAGTCGAAGTAGGCGCGGCCTGGCTTCCGGGGCCGAGCCCTGACCGATGTAGTGCACCCCCACGTCCCAGGATGCGCCGTCACGCCGGAAGGTGTGAGTCAGTCCGCCAGTTCCGTATGCCGCTCCAGGACCAGAACTCGCTTGCCGGCGGCCCGCGCCAGCAGGCCGGCAGTCGTCAGGCCTCCAATGCGAACCGATCACGATGACGTCGTGGGACATCCCCTTACCCCTCCATTGACTAGACGGTGTCAAGTCAGCATAGCAGTCAACTGGACACTGTCTAGTAGTTCGGTTCTAGACTCCTTCCATGACCTCTGAAACGACAGGCGCCTCAGGGCGCCACGGTAGCCGATCTGCGCTCCGAGCTGCTGCGAACCAGCAGGGGAGCTCCTCGATGAAGCGGCCCCAGTGCCCTGAGTATGCGAGAGGTTGCACGTCGTGCCGGCTGTACGCACCAGGCGCCGTACCACTGCTTCGCAAAACCGCGAGGCCATCCTGGCGGCCTTGGTATGTGAGGGCTTCGATGAGCTCGCGGACCGGCTCGCTGTGGCGCACGAGGGGCTTGGGGGTGCGGATCGCATGCGGTTTTGGTGGCCTCGGGAAACGCCTATGTTGAGTTCGCGCTACGTCACCCCCGGGGTGTTCCGGGTGATGTTCCGACCCGACGTCTGCGGTCCCGAGCGCTCCCGGAGGTGGTGCAGGCCGGTGAGCGTGCGCGTCATGAGCTGGCTCGTCTGGCGAAGGCCATGATGGGCGATGGTGCTCAGGTCGAGGCGGAGGTCCTGATCTGGT
>CAKAEY010000007.1 GCA_916438365.1 uncultured Sanguibacter sp. | reverse complement strand
GCAGCAGCACGGCACCCGCCTGCACGCCCTTCGTGCCGGAGATGAGGCGCACGCCGGAGGAGTCCGCACCGAAACCAGCAACCGACGAAGCGGCCACGGTTCCGTCGGCGCCGACCGACGTGACGGGCCAGGACCCACGCGGCCACCCGGCCTCGTTGATCGCGGACAGGACCTCAGGCCACGGAGGCCGACACGACGGCGACCATGCCGACGCCCAGGTTCAGGGGTCTTCCATGCCGACCCAGGTGACGTCGCCGCCGCGGCTGCCCGTCGAACACGGCGGGCACGGTCCATGGAGCGGTCGACGGTCGCGACCGCGCCGACGGGCAGGACGCGCGCGACAGGTTCGCGGTCAGGCCAGGCCGCCGGTCACGTGCGCGGCAGGGCGTGAATCCTCGACGCCGCAGCGCTCGACCAGGCCGAGGCACAAGCGCGTGTACAGGCGGGTGGGCCTCGAGGAGCCTCGCCGAGGGTGCGGCCGAACTCGCCACGTGGGACTCCAGCGAGGCGCCGACGCGAGACGACGGAGCGCACGAGCGAGTAGCCGCTGAGTGCAGGCCCAGGACGCCATGCGACGATGACGACGTCGCCGCCCCGTCACACGCTCGGGGGCCCCAGTGCAGCTGGAGGCGTCCACGACGCGGCCCGCCGCGCCCGCGATGCTCGTAGCCGTCGGGCCCATGACGCCGTGCCTCGGCGGTCTCGCCGCCGATGAGGGCGTGCCCGTGGTCCTCGCAGGCGCGCGCGATGCCGGTGACGATGCGGCGATGCGCTCAGACCACGTGCCCGCAGGCGATGTAGTCAGTCATGAGGACGGGGCGCGCCGATCACGACGATGTCGTCGACGACCATGCCGCACCAGGTCCCGGCCGATCGTGTCGCACGTCCATGGCCTGCGCGATCGCGATCTTCGTGCCCACGCCGTCCGTGGAGGTCGCGAGCAGCGGCTTCTCCATGCCCAGCAGGGCCGACGCGTCGACCATGCCGGCGAATCCGCCGGTCGCGCCCAGGACGGTGGAGTCGTGGGTGGCGGCCACCGCGCTCTTCATCAGTTCGACGGCGCGGTCGCCCGTGGGCGGTGTCGACGCCAGCGGTCGCGTAGTCCAGGGGGTGTCGGTCATGGGTGGTGCCTTTCGCAGATGGCGCTCGACGAGGCCGTGTCTGGGTGGTCGGGTTGAGCGACGCCCGCGGCGCAGGGAGCGTCGCGGGCGTGGAGGTTAGCAGGGGTGGCGTCGGGGTTCCGGGCACGGGCGTCCCGGCGAGGATCGTCTCGGGGTATTCGCCCGTGAAGCAGCCGATGCACAGGGACGTGCCCTGTCCGGTGGCCGCGACCATACCGTCGATCGACAGGTGAGGCCAGGGAGTCGGCGCCGATGGATTCGCGCACCTGTTCGACGCTCATGGACGAGGCGATGAGCTCGGCGCGCGTCGGAAATCGATACCGAAGAAACACGGCCACAGCACCGGCGGGGACGAGATGCGGATGTGCACCTCGGCGGCCCCGGCCTCGCGCAGCATCTTGACGAGCGCGCGCTGCGTGTTACCGCGCACGATCGAGTCGTCGATGACGACCAGGCGCTTGCCTTCGATGACCTCACGCAGGGGGTTGAGCTTCAGGCGGATGCCCAGCTGGCGCAGGGATTGCGTGGGCTGGATGAAGGTGCGGCCCAGTACGCGTTCTTGACGAGGCCCTGGGCGAGGGATGCCGGACTCCTGCGCGTAGCCGATCGCGGCGGGCGTGCCCGAGTCGGGCGTGGGGATCACCAGGTCCGCCTCGATGGGGTTCTCGCGCGCCAGGGGCGGCACCATCTCGTGGCGCGCGGCCACGATGCGGCGCCCGCCGATCGTCGTGTCGGGGCGGGCCAGGTACACGTACTCGAAGACGCAGGTGTTGAGCGGCGCACGGCGAAGCGTCGCGAGTGCACGCCCGACGCGTCGATGGAGATGAGCTCCCGGGCTCGACCTCGCGCACGAAGGTCGCGCCGCACAGGTCCAGGGCGGCGGTCTCGGAGGCGACGACCCAGCCGGAGGCCAGGCGGCCCAGCACGAGCGGGCGGTAGCCGTGCGGGTCGCGCGCTGCGTACAGCGTGTGCTCGTCCATGAAGACCAGGGAGAACGCGCCCTCGATGCGCGGCAGCACCTTCAGGGCGGCGCCGACGAGGGGCGCGGGCTCAAGGGATCGTCCATCGACGAGGCCGGGGCTGCCTCGTCCGCACCCGTGTGCCCGGGCGTCACGGACGGAGACGCGATGAAGGGTGTCGGTCCGGGGATGCGGTCAGCCATGCCCAGCAGCGCGGTCACGAGGGAAGTGTCGGTGGAGGCACCGCGTTCAGAAGTCCTCGCCCTCGTCGGCGATCTCGACGGCCAGCTCGCGCAGCTCGACCGTGTTGGTGAGGTTGCCGTTGTGGGCCAGGGCGAGCGTGCCCGTGGGGGTGGGGACCCAGCGTCGGCTGGGCGTTGCGCCACACGTCCGCGCCGGTCGTCGCGTAGCGGACGTGACCCAACGCGATGTGGCCGCGCAGGCCCTGCAGGGACTGCTCGGAGAACACCTGCGACACGAGGCCCTGATCCTTATACACGAGGATCTGCTTGCCATTCGACGTCGCAATACCGGCGCTCTGTTGGCCGCGGTGTTGCAGGGCGTAGAGGAGAAAGTGGGTCAGGCGGGAAACGTCCTCGCCCTGGGGCCCATACTCCGAAGACGCCGCAGTGATCATGCGGGTGATCGTCTCCGAAGAGTTCCTGGTCGGACAGTGTCATGTCTGGCTGCGAGACGGGAAGCACGCTCTCACTCTCCCACACTTTTTGCCTCCTCGTGGCATATATCCACGTTGTGGCGAGCACACGAGCGCGACGAAGCCCTCACGCAGCGCGTAATTGCGCACGCTTTGCGGGGCAGAATTCGGTCTCCTCGGGTCGAGATGACACAATGGGAGTGCAGCAATCTTGAGGAGGAAACGTGGCCAATCCGACGCTGAGCGCCATCATGTGGGGACTTGCCCTGCTGGTGAGCGCCCTGGCCGTCCTGTCGTTCGCGCGAGGCCTGGCACACATGTGGCGCACCGTCTCAGCGGGCACGCCCGACCCAGGGCGCCTGAGCCCCGTCGGCAAGCGAGCGTGGGGCGTCATCTCCGCGGCCCTCACCCACCGCGAATTCAAGGGCGCCCGTGGATCAAGGGTGCGCCCACTGGCTCGTCATCGGTGTCCTTCCCGATCCTGTTCCTCACGCTGGTCACGGGCTACGCGCAGCTGCGCGTCCAGACCTTCACGCTGCCCCTCCTCGGCCATTTCGCGCCGTGGGAGTGGCTCACCGAGGCCTTCGCGTGGGGCGGCCTGGTCGGCATCATTCTCCTCATGATCGTGCGCCAGCGCGCAGGGGCGCAGCACGGCCGCCGAGGCGGCCCTCTCCAACGACGATCCCGAC
This sequence comes from uncultured Sanguibacter sp., assembly GCA_916438365.1. The sequence continues at coordinate 510,388 of CAKAEY010000007.1, read as the reverse complement.
GGCGCTGCCGCCGCGGCGGACCCAGAAGGCACCCTCCCTCGTCTCTGACCACACCCCCACCCGCGCGACTCCTCCCCGCGCGGCCTGGCCTCCCGTTTCCTGGGTTCGACCCGCTGGCAGGCGATCTTCGTCGAGTGGGTCATCCTCATCGTGTGCGCGTGCGTCGTGGCCCTGCGCGGCCTCGAATACGCGCTCTTCAGCCTCACGCCGGGCCTCGAGGCCCACGCGACCGCCCTGCATTTCCCGCTGACCGCCTGGCTCGGCGCACTCTTCGCGGCCACCGCCTCCTCCTCGGCCACCTCGCTGGCAGAACGCGATCGTGCTGGTCAGCGCCCTCAAGGTCCTCACCTCCGTGACCTGGCTGACGGTCGTCGGCATCCAGACCGGCATGGGCGTCGCCTGGCACCGCTTCGTCGCGATCCTCAACCTGTACACGCGCCGAAACGCCGACGGCACCAAAGTCCCTGGGCCCGGCCGACCACATGCTCATCGACGGCAAGCCGGTCACCAGCGAGGACGACTTTCGACGACCTCCCCGAAGACACGGTCCTCGGCGTGGGCACGATCGACGACTTCTCGTGGAAGGCCCGCCTGGACCTGTACTCGTGCACCGAGTGCGGCCGCTGCCAGGAGCTGTGCCCCGCGTGGAACACCCAGAAGCCCCTCTCCCCAAGCTGCTCATCATGGGCCTGCGCGACCACATGGAGTCCGCCTCCAACGTGCAGATCGTCGAGCAGGAGGAGGGCCACCAGAAGCTGGGCGACGGCGAGGTCCTCCTCGACAAGGGCGTGCTGGCCTCGCCGCACTCCTTCGACCTGGCCTCTGGCCCTGTCCCTGTCGGGCGCGACCGGCCCCGAGGGCGTCTCCGCGGTGACCGCTCCCCTCGTCCCCGAGGTCGTCTCCGAAGAGGTCCTGTGGGACTGCACGAACTGCGGCGCCTGCGTCGAGCAGTGCCCCGTCGACATCGAGCACATCGACCACATCCTCGACCTGCGCCGCCACCAGGTCCTCATGGAGGGCGCGTTCCCCGCGAGCTGGGCCGCGCGTTCCGCGGCATGGAATCCAAGGCGAACCCCTACAACCAGCCCGGCTCGCAAGCGCATGGACTGGGCGAAGAAGCTGGACTTCGACATCCCCGTCGTCGGCGAGGACATCGAGGACGCCTCCGAGGTTGACTACCTGTTCTGGGTGGGCTGCGCGGGCGCCTACGACGACACGGCGAAGAAGACCAGCGCCGCCGTCGCCGAGCTGCTGCACACGGCGGGCGTGTCCTTCGCGGTCCTCGGCTCGGGCGAGTCCTGCACGGGCGACCCGGCCCGCCGCGCCGGCAACGAGGCGCTCTTCCAGATGCTGGCCGCCCAGGCAATCGACACGCTCAAGGAAGCTAAGCCCCAGAAGATCGTCGTCTCCTGCGCGCACTGCTTCAACACGATCGCCGGCGAGTACCCGGAGCTGGGCGGGTCCTTCGACGTCGTCCACCACACGCAGCTCCTCAACCGCCTGGTGCGCGACGGCCTGCTCACTCCCGTGGCTTCCCCACTTCCGCAGCCCCCACGGGCGCGGACACCACGGACGAGGCCGGGGCGCAGCCCGCGGGCACCACTGCCCTCAGTCGGCGCGCCCCTGAAGGTCACCTACCACGACGCGTGCTTCCTGGGCCGCCACAACAAGATCTACGAGCCGCCGCGCGAGCTCGTGGGCTCCCCTGCCAAACGTGGAGCTCGTCGAGATGCCGCGCAACCGCGACCGCGCGATGTGCTGCGGCGCGGGCGGCGCGCACGCCTGGTTCGAGGAGACGCGCGGGACCCGTATCGCCGACGCCCGCATCGTCGAGGCCGCGTCCACAGGGCGCGGACGTCGTCGCGACGGCCTGTCCGTTCTGCTCCCAGATGCTCGGCTCGGCCTCGGGCACGTCCGCCGGCTTCGTCTCCTCCGGCGCCGACCAGGGCACCGCGACCGACGAGGCCGCCACGGCCTCGTCCGGGCCAGAAGCTCCCCGAGGTGCGCGACGTGGCCGTCATGCTGCTGGAGGCCGTCAAGCGCGGACAGTAATCACAGGCTCCCCAGACGCAGTGCGGCCCCGCAGGAAAACCTGCGGGGCCGCACTGTGACGTTTGAAAGGATCAGTCCTCGACACCAACGATGACGTTGGAGGCCTTGATGACGGCGACGGCCTTGGAGCCGACGGTCAGGCCGAGCTCCTCGATGGCGGCGTTCGTGATCGACGAGGAGATGACCAGGCCGGGGGCGACCTCGATCTTGACGATGCCGTTCACGGCGCCCTCGGAGACCTCAACGACGGTGCCGGGGAGCTGGTTGCGTGCGGAGAGCTTCATGCTGTGTCCTTCCCTTCGTATGGATGTGAAAACACAGCAACACTAGCGGGTGACACGCGTTCCGTCTACGGGAGCCCTATTGCCCGTCTTCAGGGGAGATCTCCTCGAGTCCGACGAGGAAGCCGTCCTCGTCGATAACGTTGCCGCCCACCAGGGTCGCGATCATTCCGGCGGCCTTCTCCACGTCCTGGGTGGAGCGCAGGCGCTCCAGGCGCGCGGTTCGGCTCATCGCACCCGCGCCGGGCGTCGGCGCGGAGGTGGGCAGCCAGCGGACCTGGTATTCGATGATGGCTCCGGCCGTCCACGGCTCCCAGCGCAGGACGCGAGGCGGCGTGGGCACGGCGTGTACCTCGATCATCATGTCCGAGCGGTGGCCGATCGGGCTTATAAGGGCGTAGCCGTCGACGACCTGCAGGCTTGTCGCGCTGGGCCTCATGCTCCTCGCGGGCCTTGGCGATCTTCGAGGCGATGTCCTCGCGCACCGGGCCGAGCTCAGCCTTCAGCTTTTCGATCTGCGCGATCTGCGCGGGGGTGAGCGGTGGGGGCTTGGGGGCCTCGGGCGTAACGTCGCGCGCGTCCTTCATCTGCTCGAATCCGGCGCGCTCACGCATCGCGGAAAGCAGGTCCTCGGGGTTAATCCAGCGCGGCGAATACACCGTCAGGTTCACGGCCGAGTCGGCGTCGGGGGACCATGACGTAGCCGCTGCCCGCGATGCGCAGGCCACCCGCGAGGCGTCGGGCCATGCGGCGCAGCGCCTCGAGCACGCGGTACTCCAGGCCCGTGGGCAGGCCGTCCGGGGAACGCCTTGTCCCACTCGCCCATGACGCCGTTGTTTTGCTGGCGGGTGGGTGCCTGCGGGCAGCGCAGGATCCACGCGTTCGCGAGCGAGGCCGGGGTGCCCAGCGCCGCGCGCGTCGGCTGGTCGAGCGTCCACGGCCCCTCCAGCTCGGCGTCGGAGGACAGGCGCAGGCGGCCCGGGGCGAGCCATCCGGCCTCGTCCCACATGGAAATCGCGAGGGCCTCAAGCTCGGCGGGATCGACGGCGTCGGAGACGAGGAACAGGTGATGCTCGCGCGCGACGTCCAGGTCGATGACGCCGGCGGGCTCGCTGACCTCGATGGCGGCGGCGATCGGGATGGCGGCCTCTGCGCTCAGGACCTCGCCGTCGGCCGCGATCTGGAAGGCAGCGTCCGCCGAAGTCATCGTCGTCAGGCCGACGTTCGTCTGGGTGAGCGGGTTGTCCGTCGCGCTCATTGGCGTCGGGTCCGCGAAAGAATGAGGGGCCGAGGCCATGCGCTCCTTGAGGGAACGCCTCACCGGCGAGGCCTGGGGGCCTCGTCCCTGTTGGTGACCTGCTCGCGCGGGGTCATGCCCGGCAGAGCGACGCCCTGGATGACGCCCGTGCGCGTCTGGCTGGGAGCCACCGGGGGATGCCGGCCTCGACCCCGCGGCTGGCGCTCCCCTGAGGAGCGGGATTCATCTGAGGCACACCCAGGACGGGCGTCGGCTCGGGCGGCTCCGGCAGGGGCGGTGCCTGCAGGTCAGCCGGCTCGGGGAGCGGGCGGCTCCGGCAGCTCAGCGGGATCCGGTGCGGGCGGATAGCCCACCTCGCGGGCCGCGCGCTCGGCGCGCTCGGCGCGCATGCGTTCAAGCCGGGAGGGAGGCGGAGGAGGGAGAGCCGACATCGGGAATCACCGTTCGATGCGGGTGCACGAGAAGCGCTCGTGGGTGCGTGAGGGCGTGGGCCCGCGCTGACCCTGGTAATGCGAGCCGAGCCCTTCGAACCGTAGGGATGCTCGGCCGGGAGGACAGGTCGAAGAAGCACAGCTGCCCGATCTTCATGCCCGGGTAGAGCAGGATCGGCATCGTCGCCGTGTTCGACAGCTCCAGGGTCACGTGGCCCGGAGAAGCCGGGGTCAATGAAGCCAGCCGTCGAGTGGGTGAGCAGGCCGAGGCGGCCGAGGGAGGACTTGCCCTCGAGGCGAGCGGCGATGTCGTTGCCGAGGGTCACCAGCTCGTAGGTGGCACCCAGGACAAACTCGCCGGGGTGCAGCACGAAGGGCTGATCGGGGCCCACATCCACCTGGTGGGTGAGGTCCGACTGGTCCGTGGCGGGGTCGATCACCGGGTAGCGGTGGTTATCGAAGAGGCGGAACAGTCGATCCAGGCGCACGTCAATGCTGGCCGGCTGGACCAGGTCCCGGTCCAGCGGGTCGAGCTGGATACGTCCAGAGTCCAGGGAGGCCTTGATGTCGCGGTCACTGAGCAGCATGACTCGATTGTCGCATACTCAGCGCCGCGACAACAGCCTCAGAGGGTCACTGCAGGGGCTGGCCCTGAGCGTCGGTGGCGTAGGAGCCGGAACGCATGATGAGCATGATGAAATCGATGAGCGCCCAGGGGCCGGAGACGAAGATACCGATGACGGTAATCGTCAGCACCAGCTGGATGATGCCCTTCGTGGTGTAGCCCAGGTAGAAGTTGTGAATACCGAGGGTGCCCAGGAAGAAGGCCAGGAGCACGGCGACGATCCACTGCTTCGGGGCACCAACGACGGGCTGGCCGTACACGGGCTGCGCGTAACCAGGCTGACCGTAGGCATCCGCACCGTACGCGCCCTGCGCGTACGCGTCGGGAGCCGGGAACGCCGTAGCCCTGCTGGGCGTCGTACGCGGTGCCGTAGGTCGTCGAACCGGGGGTCGCCGTGGCCTCGTCGTAGGCGGGGGCCGAGGCCTGGGGGAAAGCCGGAGCCTCGGGGGTGGGGACCCTGAGCGGGTTCCTCAGGCTGGAAGGGGTGGCCTGCGGATCGGGCGTCGTCATGGGAAAAGCCTTTCGATAGACGTGGGGGCCGAAATGGCCCGTACGGGTACAGGGTAGCGTGCGGTCGACATTCAGCGATAGCCAGTCCACCCCGAGGAACCCTGATTAATCCCGGAGTGCCCTCCCAGGTCCACAAAGGTGCGTGGCCAGGCACCCTGTCTCCTATATTGGCGGGACCCACAGGGCACTGTTTTCAGGCGTGGTCAGAATGGCGAACCCTTTTTAATTTTTACAATGTTCACCCATTTTTACACGGCCGGTCACAGTAAAATTTCTTTCATTCGTCACTTTGCCCTTTTCATTCCCTAGACTGACTGGGTGTTCATGAATCCATCGACAGAGGCCACACGAGTACTCCACTGCGACCTGCCTCGGTGGTTCGCAACACCTAGCGCGACCTGCCAATGCGCACAGCCGACGTCTCTGACTGGGGAACCCTCGTCTTTGAGATCATGAGCCAACAGACGCCCATCGCACGCGTCCAGCCGATCTGGCTCGAATGGATGGAACGCTGGCCCACGCCGGCGGACGTGGCGGCCGCTTCGTCGGCAGACATTATTGTGGCCTGGGCAAACCTCGGATACCCCTCACGCGCCCTGCGCCTCAAGGCTCTGCGCGGCCGCAATCGTCGAGAAGCACGACGGAGAAGTCCCCCTGTCCCTCAAGGGAGCTGATACTCCTGCCGGGCGTCGGTACCTACACCGCATCCGCGCTGCTCGCCTTCCGCCACGGAATCCGCGTACCGGTCCTCGACACAAACGTGCGTCGAGTGCTGGTCAGATTTCTGGACGGCAAAGAGTTTCCTCCCCACACCACGCCCTCAAAAGCGGAAACAATGCGAGCCGACGCATTATTGCCCGAAGACGGGCACAGCGCGGCCGAGGTGAGTTTGGCGCTCATGGAATTCGGGGCCCTCGTCTGCACACAGCTGAGTCCCTCGTGCGACGAGTGCACGATCTCGAACAACTGCGCGTGGGCGCTCGCCGGATTCCCCAAGGACGAGAAGCGGCCCACGCCCCAGCCCTACGCGGGCACCGACCGCCAGGCGCGCGGACGCATCATGAAAAGCCCTGCGTGCCGCCCACTTCGAGGGCACGGACGGCCTCACGAAACGCCGAGTCCTCGACGCCGCCCGCATCGACGGAGGCGACCGCTACCAGCCCACCCGCGTCTACCGGGCACTCCTGAAGGACGGCATGATCGTCTACAACGAGGACACCAAGCGGGTCACGCTCCCCCGGTAACGTTCACAGACGAGGCCGGGGCACCCACGCGGCGGCGCGCGGTCCCGGGAGGCAGCCACTGCCTCGTTGATGAATCAGTAGCGGATCGCGTCGATCGGCTTGATGCGCACGGCCGCGAGCGCCGGGATGATGCCGCACAGGGCGCCGATGCTCGTGGAGATGGCGACGCCCGCGATGGCGGCTCCGGCGGGAAGGCCGGGGTGTCGCTGAGCGTGACGCCCAGGGCCTCGAGGGCAGGAATCGCACGACGACGACCGCGATGCCCACGCCAATGACGCCGGCGACGAAGGTTGCGACGACCGACTCCACGAAGACCGCGAAGAAGACGCGCGCCGCGGAGACTCTCGACGGCCCGGCGGATGCCGATCTCGCGCACGCGCTGGCGCACGGTCACGATCGCAACGTTGAGCAGGCCGAGGGCGCCCAGGAACACGATGATGCCGCCGATGACCATGATGACGTTGGAGATGGTGCCCAGCTGTTCCTCGCCGATGTCCTCGTGCTCGCCGCCGGAGACGGAGACCCTCAGCCTTTCTCCGAGGATCGAGGCCAGGGCGCGCGGCAGGTTTTCGCGGGCCTGGTCCGCGTTCTCGGTGCCCACCCACGCGATCATGGACGGGGAGCTCATCTGCGGGAAGGAGATTCGCGCCGCGTCGTAGTGCGCGAACACGGTCGGCATGTCGTGGGAGCTCTTGGACTTGGTGATGCCGACGACGCGCATCGCCGTGCCCTCGCTCGTGTGCAGGACGATCGGAACCTGGTCGATGGGGGGCGCGCCCCAGCTGGTTCCACGGGGTTTCGGAGATGACGACGGGGACCAGGCGCTGGTCGGCGTCGCTGCTCACGACCCATCGCCCGGCGAGCATGCGGGTGCGGAAGATGACCTCGTAGGAGGGGTCGACGCCCTGGAACGTCACGCCGTCGACCATGTCGCCGATGTTCGTCAGGGGGTATCCGCGGGATTGTCCGCTGGAGCGGGCCTGTCGGGTTTCGACGATGTCCCCACCGCCGCTGGAGAAGCGCGACCAGTAGTGGATGTCCGTGCGCTCGGCCGGGGTTCCCATGGCCTCGCCGATCGTGTCCTTCTCGTCGGGGCGCTTCGCCGTCTGCGCGCCGGTGGCCGACGCGGGATCGGACGCGTCCTGATAGGGGCCGCCGGCCGCCGATCCTTCCGTGGCGTTCGAGGAGCTTTCGGGGGTCAGTCGCGGGGTGACGGGCGCCCCTCGTGAGCTCCGCCAACTCGCGCGAGGACTGCAGGAGCAGGTCTCCGAGCGCGATGACGATCGTCATGGCGGCCACGGCCGCGACCACACCCACGAGGAGAGGACGACGCGCGCCTTCTGGACCTTAACCTCGCCCCAGGCCTCGATGAGCGCGCCCAGGAGCTGACTCACGGCGTTCACTGCTCACCCTCCTGCGGCATTTCGGGGACGAGGCCTGCTCAGCTTCCGGGTCACCCTCGGCGGGCGGACGCGGCGGTTCGGCCACAGCGGATTCTGAGCCCATCTGGTCGGCCCCGGCCTCGTCGCCGCCGTGCCCGGCCTCCGCGCGGCGCGTGAGGCGGCGGGATCCTCGACCTCGTGCAGCGTGCCGTCGTAGAGCTCGTAGGCGCGCTGCGCCCGCGCGGCCACCGCCATGTCGTGCGTGATGACGATGAGGGCGGCGTTGGACTCGCGTGCGACCTCCCGAGGAGGGCCATGACGACGCGGCCCGTGTCCGGGTCGAGGGCGCCCGTCGGCTCGTCGGCGAGGATGACGCGCGGGCGGCGCACGAGGGCGCGCGCGATCGCGATGCGCTGCTGCTCGCCGCCGCTCATCTCGCCCGGGTGAGGGTCCGCGCTCGCCCAGGCCCACGCGCTCGAGCATGTCGACGGCGATCGAGCGCCTGCGCAGCAGCTGGGGGCCGGGGGCGTACAGGAGGGGAACCTCGACATTTTCGGCGGCCGTGCGCGCCGAAAAGATGTTGAATTGCTGGAACACGAAGCCGAAGTCTTCTCCGCGCATGCGAGCGCGGCGCCCCTCGCCCAGGCGCGTCGTATCCACGCCGTCCAGCTCGTACGTGCCCGAGGTGGGGGTATCCAGCAGGCCGATGATGTTAAGCATCGTCGACTTTGCCCGTGCCCGATCGGCCGACGATGGAGACGTGCTCGCCCTGGGCGACGTCCAGAGTTGACGCCGCGCAGAATGTGCAGGTCCTCCCCATCGGGCAGGGTCACCGTGCGGGTCACGTCCCGCAGGCACACGAGACTCATTGCGTGCCCGCCGCGTCGCCCGGGCCCCCGACCATGCCGGAGTCCATGCCGCCGTATGGGCCGGTCTGCCCGTCCTGGTTGTCCTTGTTCGAGGTCGGGGTGAACTCGAGGATTTCCTCGCCCTCCGTCAGGCCCTCCTTGACCTCGACCATCTTGCCGTCGGTGATGCCCAGGGTCACCGCACGCTTCTCCGGCTTCGTCGGGTCGTCGGTCGGCAGGTAGACAGAGCCGGACTGGTAGCGGCCCTCGACTGCGGAAATCGGCACCGCGAGGACACCCGTCGCCGAACCCGCCGTCATCTCGAGGGTGACCTGCAGGCCCGCGAACACCGTCTGGTCTCCAGGGATCGCGCAGCTCGCTTCAGATCCGTCGAAGCCGAGGCACCGTTATCCGGAGCCGGCGAGCGACTTCGGGTCCGTTTGTTTGCCGGTCGGGCTCACCAGCTTGACCCCCGAGCATTCGAAGGGCGCGGGGCCGTTCTTAATCGTGACGGTCGCGGTCGACAGGGGCGTCCTGGAGGCGGTACATCTGGTCCGCGCTCAGGGGCGCGACCGCGGAGAAGGTCGCGGGAGCGATGGTCGCAACCGTGTCGCCGATCGCGAACTGCTGGCCGACGAGCACGCTCGTCGAGACCGTGCCATCACCGGGCGAGACGACGGTTTCGTACTCTGTAGGGTCGGATCGGCGGTCTCGACGCTGACGTTGCCTTCTTCGTCGGTGACCTGGCGGGTCTCGCCGGGGATCTCCTTGCGGATCTGCACGATGGCGTCGCCCTTGGAGATCTTGTCTCCGTCGTTGACGAAGGTGCGCACGACGTTGCCGTCCAGGGTCGCGCGGGCCACCACCGGCTCATCGGCCTGGATCGTCCCCGTGACGCTCACGGTGTTCGTGATGTCGGCGCGGCCCACCTCGATCGTCATCTGCCCGAAGTTGCCGCCCGGGTCCATGCCATCGGTGCTTTGATCCTCCTGGGCAGCCGGGAAAAACGCGAACTTCACCAAGGCGACGGCGATAACTACCCAGGCAAGAACCTTGACAATGTCGAGCACCTGGGCGGTGCGGGTCTTATGTGCCACGTGCGTCTCCTTTGATGAACGGCGTTGACCAATTGTAAGGTGCGCCTCATTAACGCAACAACGCTATCCCCATCTATTCAGGGTTTTCTCAGGGGACCGTCCCGCCGGCTGGGCGTCCCACTCACCGGCCCCTACCATGGGTAACGAACCGACGAAGGCAGCCATGATCCGCCGCGCCACCCCCGCAGACGCCGAGGCGCTCTCCACCCTCGCGCGCACCTGCTTCACGCAGACCTTCGGCCACCTCTACGTCCCCGCCGACCTGGAGACCTTCCTCAACGAGGCCTACGCACCCGACGTCCTGCGCGCCGAACTCGAGGATCCGAACCGGGCGACGTGGTTCCTCTTCGAGGACGAAGCCGACGAGGGCTCTCGCGGCCCAACCCCTCCCCCGCCGTGAACTGCGCGCCGGAACCGGTTGACGAGGCCCCGGCCTCGTCGGCGTCCCATGCCCCAATCGGGTACGTGACCGCATGCCCCGCGCACCTGCCCACCCGACGTCGCGCCCGGCGACGGGAAAATCCACGCCTCTACATCCTGCAGGGCCACCAGGGGGCGGGGCGCGGCACCCTCCTCCTCAAGACGGCGCTCGAATGGCTCGAGCGCGACGGCCCGCGCACCCTGTGGATCGGCGTGTGGAGCGAAAACTACGGGGCGCAGCGCTTCTACGCGCGGCACGGATTCGAGATCGTTGGCGACTACTCGTTCATGGTGGGCGACCACGCCGACCACGAGCTGATTACCCGCCGACCGGCGCGGCCTACACGCTAAGCACCCGCCCGTCGGCACGTCCTAAGCAGCACCCGGTCACTCATCTCCCGGCGCGGCACCCTTGCGAGTGCGCCCCCATCGCACAGAAAAGGCCCCGAGGCACGTTGCCTCGGGGCCTTATCGTGAGCTCATCACTCGGCAGATTCTTCAGCCTCAATCTCGGCGATCTGCTTGCGGACCTCATCCATGTCGAGGTTCTGGACCTGAGAAATCAGGTCCTCGAGCGCGGACAGCGGCAGAGCGCCGGACTGACGGAACACGACGATACCGTCGCGGAAGACCATCAGGGTCGGGATCGAGGTGATCTGAGCGGCCATCGCCATCTGCTGCTGATCATCCGTGTCGACCTTGCCGAACACGATGTCCGGGTACTTCTCGGAGGCCTCTTCGAAGATAGGGCCGAACTGACGGCACGGGCCGCACCAGGTCGCCCAGAAATCCACCAGGACGATGCCGCCGGCGGAAACGATCTGCTCGAAGTTCTCCTGCGTAAGGGGTAACGGTAGCCATGTTTCTCCTGTTGTCGCCGGCGCTATCACCGGTCTGTTGGTCGGGGCAAGAGCCCCTGAGTGAACTATACGATTCAACGGGCGCGACGCGCCCCTCTATTCCCCGGCAGGGAGCGTAGAGGTGGTGACGTGACGCACATTATCCTCCGAAGCGCCCAGGCCTCGCAAGATGAACGTCTCGACTAACTGCAGTGCAGACTCACGATGCACCGGGTCCTTCGGGGAGGCGCTGCCCCTGCAGCGTCGCATGAATCAGGTGCACCGCGCCCAGCGTGTTCTGCTCAACGATCAGCCCGCGCTCCATGGCCTCGTCCAGAATCCCAATGAGGAGCTCACCAACAACCCCGCGTGATCATGCAGATGCGAGGCACCCTGGCCCGACATCTGACGACGCAGGCCCGTGCCAGCCTTGACGTGGTATCGGCTAATCATCTGCAGGTGCGCGCGAATGTAGAGGCGCAGACGCATGAGCGGATCCGGCTCGGACTCGAGACGGGCCGTCAGCACCCGCGTGAACTCCTCGGTCACCTGCCGCATGTAGGCCAGCAGGAGAACCTCCTTGTCCGCGAAGTGGTTATAGACGGCCGTGCGCCCAACGCCCGCACGCTCAGCGATCTGACTCATGGTGATCGACTCGAAGGCCTGCTCGGCCATCAGCGAGCCGAGCGCATCAAACAGGCGCGTGCGAGTCAGCTCGCGGTGAGAGGCGAGCGACTCGCCAATAATCTTCGGCATAGGCCTATTCTGACACTTGTCCCCTATGTGTCGTCAAATTGGGGAGCATGCGGGGGTGAACTGCGCGTTCGCGCAACGACGCCGGTCGCGACGTGTACGTTCACCCGTCGCCAGCACCCCCGAGCGCAGCGCCGGACTGTCAGCGAGCGCAGCGGGCGACCACGGCCTCGACAATCGGCAGGGTCAGCGACGATCCACGGAAGCTCGACCAGATCCGCGAGGGGCACCCACGTTGCCTCAGGTGCGACGCGCCCGCGCGCGGTGCGGGCGAGCCGGCCGCCACCTCGGCGAGCCACACGCCCATGACGCGCCCGCCCAGAATCGGCCACCACTGGCCGCCCTCAGGGGCACACGCGCTCGCCGATAATGAGGGCGGGCGCCGAGCTCTCGGCAATCTCGCGCGTGAGTGCTTCGACCGGATCTTCATTGTCCTCGACCTTTCCGCCGGGCAGCTCGAACTGTCCGCGCAGCTCCTGCGGGTAGGCGCGCGAGCATGCGAGTAGCATCGTGGGGTCGCTCAGGGAATCGACGATCGCGGCCGCCACCACGGGACGAGGCATGGGTACTCCAATCAGTTGGGCGAGGCCAGTGTATCGGGCGCGGGAGCGCAGGCCACGGAGGCTGCATGCCGGGCGACGCCGCGACCCACACCCTCCCCACACCTCCGCCGCGATTCGTCACCACACCCTCCGCCTAGCACTGCCACACCGCGCCCGCCAACGCCGGTTGCGCGGCTATCCGGCGTGACGATATGATCGACGGGTCGATTCCTTCGGGACGATGAATTGCGGGCGTAGTTCATCGGTAGAATGGAAGCTTCCCAAGCTTCAGAGGCGAGTTCGATTCCCGTCGCCCGCTCTAATAGGACGCTCATGTGGATACAAGGTATCCGGGTGGGCGTTCTTCTTGTTTTCCTGGTATTCCGCGGTTTCAGGGGATGTCGTATGGGACGGGTTGAGACCCACGGGCGGCGCTGAGGGGCACTGCTGGGGTTTTCAGGGCGGTTTCGGGCGCTTCGGCGAACCGCTCGTGAAAAGGCGCAGGCCAGCGTCAAAAGGTATGGGTCGTCACAGGAATTCCCCTGCTGCCCGGGTGTGCTCACAGCCCGTCGTCACTGCTTCTGCGAGAATGAGGTGTGGCGCGTGAAATACGGGAAAAGGTAGGCCGTGATGGGCGGATCGCAAGAAGTCATCGAGGTAACTCTGCTAGACGGATCCTTCGCTGGTTCCCGGGAAGTGCGAGTGGCCTCCGCGGACGTCTCCTACCGGCTCTACGTTGTGCCAGCCCGCCAGATCCGCGACTTCCGCTCCCACAAGCACTACGAGCAAGCCCGGCATCTACATAATGCTGGGCGACCCCACGGACAAGAAGCCTGAGGTCTACATCGGGCAGGGCCAAGCGCCGCAAGAACGGCAACGGCACCATCCACCGGATCATCGAGCACATCGACCGGGGCGAGCACCTGTTCTGCCAGTGGGCCATCATGTTGGTCGACGATGCCCGCAAGTTCGGCCCGACCGAGCTGACGAACCTGGAGAACACCTTCACCCTTGCCGCGCAAGAGGCTGGTCTGACCGGGTGCGTAACGGCTGCGAGCCCTCCAATAGTGAGCTGACGCTGGCGACTCGGCTTCGCTTGGATAAGGTCGTGGAAACCACTCGCCTCATGCTCGGAGCTTTGGGTATCTACATCCTCGACCCGTGTCCTGACGGCGGCTCGGCCGCGAAGAACCCTAAACCCAACAACACGGGTGAGGCTCAGGACTCAAGCGCGCCCGAGGCAACCTTGCTGCCAGACAGTGAGCCCGAACTGGTCCTCTACATGGCGCTGCGTTCTGCTGAGAAGCCTGCGGTCGCGCACAAGATGAGCGACAAAGTGTGGGTCCTCAAGGCTGGTTCACCCGTGAACCCAACCCCCACGAACGACACCGGGCGCGCTCTGCGGGCGAAGTACGACGGGCAGATCCGCGACGGCCGTACCACCGTCGACCTCATGTTCACCTCGCCCAGTACTGCCGCCACCTATGTGGCAGGCTCCAACCGCAGCGGCAACGCCACCTGGCGCACCAGCGAGGGGACGCCCCTCGGCGATCTTGCATAGCCCTGCCCCGATGGTACGGCGGCGACCTTCAGGTTTGTCGACGGTTTGCGAGCGTCAGGCACTCGACTCTCAACTCATGCGCCTGTGGCAATCTCGTCCTGTTCACCTCTTTGCACGACGTGGGAGAGCTCCCAGTAGATGAGGTCTGAAATCTCGCGGATCACAGCGGCTCGACGCTGAGGGCTCTCGAAGAACTTCTCGAGGATGATGTTCTGAGCATCATGGTGGTCGAGGGCAGCATTCGTGACAGCTTCTTCAATGGTGCGCGATTCGCGGAACTGTTCCTTGCTGTTCGCGTTGACCTGTTCTCGGATCGCCTCGTCCTTGACGAGAATGGTCACGACTCCCTGCACCCAGAGTTGACCGAGTCGGGGTCGAAGTTCTCCCCTTCGAACAGATCATTGATGTTCTTCAGGATCTGTTCCCAGGCCACCATGTTCGGGTCCCGTGTGGTCCCACCGCCGACACCCATCGGCTTGAGGTTTGTCGCCTTCGCCGATCAGCGAGATTGAACCCTCGCTGCGCCGTGTTTGCTTGATGTGGGTCAACTCGATACTCGACAGGTCAAGTTCCTCGGCGCTCCTGCGCCCCCGTGAGACGCGGCGAGGAGGCGGAGGAACAGTGCGAGCTTTTTCCAGATCCGTATCCTCGTAGTCCACGATCTGCGAGAGGAAGTCGTAGAGGCGGACGAAAGATCCCACGTCCTTACGGAAGAGGTCCAGTTCGTCGATGGATGCTTTGTCCTGGTCGCTGAGCGCTGCGCAGTACCGATCATTGAAGCGATCGGCAGCGCTCTTGAGGGGAGCCGGTGTGCTTGCCATGTGCCTTTTCGATGATGAAGGCGTGAGCGAAGCGGTCCACCTCGTCTGCGGTGTAGATACCGGCCGTCTCGAGCTTGCGCGCTAGATCGTGCACCAGATCAGGGTCTGTTGTTTGGTGATCTGGGCCGCGCGGAAGTACGGCAGGAAAGAGTTCAGGATTGTCTCGGGATCATTGACGAAGTCGAGGACGTGGGTGGTGTCCTTGCCCTTAGACGGCAGGGGTACGGTTCAAGCGTGACAGCGTCTGGACTGCCTCGATGCCGTCGAGCCTCTTATCAACATACATCGCGCAGAGGGAGCGGCTGGTCAAAAGCCAGTCTGGTACTTGTTGGCCACAATCAGCACCTGGTAGTGGTCACCAGCGAATGCGTTGGGAATGGTGCGTCCGCGTAGCCCCGGATTCATGTTGTGCTCGGTATAGGGGCTCGGTAACCCCAGGAACTACTTCTTCAACTTGATCACTGGTAAGGCTGCCTGAAAAGGCCACCAAGGTGCCCATCTCGTAACCATGAGAGGCGATGTACCGGTCGATCGCGGTCTTGTACTTGAGGGCTGCCGCCCGGCTGGAGGTCACCACCATTGCCTTGGCATGCCCATCAAGCAGGCGGGCCACATTGGTGCGGTAGTGCTCAACGATGATCTGGACCTTCTGGGCGATATTGGTCGGATGCAGGCTCACCCATCGCATAAGGCCCTTCGTCGCGGTGGCCTCATCCACCTCATCAGTTGGCGCGGTTTTCCCATCGGCTTTCTGTGCGAGCTGGAATGCCGTCTTGTAGGTGGTGTAGTTGCGCAACACGTCGAGGATGAACCCTTCCTCGATGGCCTGCTGCATCGAATACACATGGAACGCCTGCGGTGTCCCGTCGGCACCGGGGCGACCGAACATTTCGAGGGTCTTACCCTTGGGGGTGGCTGTAAAGGCATAGAAAGACACGTTTTTCGGATGTGGCGCGCGCAGCCATCTCCGCAACCAGCACGTCCTCAACGGACGGCTCTGCGCCCTCGCCGATCGCCTCAACCTCTGCCTGCGAGAGGACTTGGCGCAGCTTTTGCGCACTTGTTCCAGTCTGAGACAGAATGTGCTTCGTCCGCGATGACAGCGAAGTTCTTGTCTGCCATTCCACCCTGCTCAGAGATCGCCTCGAGAACGAAGGGGAACGTCTGCAACGTGACGATGATGATCAGCTTGCCGCTAGCCAGTTCCTTGGCGAGGAGAGCCGACTTGGAGGTTTCTGCTGCTTTGCGGACCTCATCGGCGTTGATCGTTCCCACCGTCCCGCAGGGTGCCTTCGATCGCCTTGATCGCCTTCTGCAACTGGTCATCGAGGACTGTCCGGTCGGTGACCACGATGACCGAGTCGAAGATCTTGGTATTGGTGTCGTCGTGAAGGTTGGCCAACCCGCATGAGCCAGCCAGGCAATGGAGTTGGTCTTCCCTGATCCTGCCGAGTGCTGGATGAGGTAGCGGTGCCCTGGCCCCTCGGCTCTGGTGGCCGACAAAAAGTTCGGTGACGGCCTCCCACTGGGTGGAAACGCGGGAAGATGACTTGCGTCGACTTCTTGTGCTGCCCGGTCACCGGGTCGATCTTCTCCAACGTTTGAGCGTTGATGAAGCGCTCAATGATCTGCAGCCAGTTATCACGTTGGAGCACACGCTCCCAAAGGTATGAGGTCGCCGCACCATCAGGATTGACCGGGTTGCCAGCACCGCCGTCATTACCAGGTTGAACGGCAGGAACACTGTGTCAGTCCCCGAGAGTCGTGTCGTCATACGGATCTCGTCCGTGGACGCGGCGAAATGGACCAGACAACGTGATCCCCACTTCAGAAGTGGCTCGCCTTGCGGCTTGCGATCGTGCTTGTACTGATGAACCGCATCATCGATGGACTGGGTATTGTCCGTTTTCAACTCAGCTGTAGCCACCGGAATGCCATTGACGAAGAAGACCAGGTCAATCGCGTCATTGGGATGCTTAGCCGAGTGGTGGACTTGGCGCATCACCCGCAGAATGTTGGCCTCGTAGTTCTGCTGTGCAGTGGGATTGAGCGTGGTTGCGGGCTTGAACGCGCACATGGCGAACTTGGCCGGGGTGCGTTTGAATCCGCCACGTAGTACCGCTAGCGCCCCACCGCCATGCTCCAGGGGGCTGGTCGAGCTCCTTCGCGAGGTCGGTCGATAATTCCTTGCTTGGCGCGTTCTTGTTCTGCAGGAGTCGTCGACGGTTTGACGACCTTTTTCCCACTGCTCCGGCTGAGTACGACGGAGCCAAAGCAAACACATCATCCGGCACCAACGCGGGACCCTGATCGTAGCCACGGTAGTGGCGGTCATAAACCAGCCATGAGCAGCTAGGTAGTCACAGATCTCCTCCTCGAAAGCCTTCTCATGCTGCGTTGCCATGACTCACACCTCCAGCTCGCCAGTCACTGCCGCCGTGATCAGTGCCGCCCGTCGTTCCTCCAACAACTGTCGAAGTGATTCCAGCGACTCTCCTACTGGATCCTGCTCTGCGATGTCAACGAAACGCCTCTCGATGGACTCTTGAACGGGCAGGTCCGGAACAGGCACGCGAATATCGGCCAAATCTTCCCAATACAGGCGCCATTGGGACGGTCGAATTCCTTTGAGCGAATTCTGTATTCGCAAATCATCCTCGAAGAGCGGAGGATGTAGTGAGCGAACTGGCTCGAAAAAAACGTGTTGTGATGGGACGAAGTACTTGATAGTCACCACTCACAATACCTTCGAAAATCGGAGATTGCCACAGATCCTTGCCAAGCCTTCATTTTTGTTGACGACAAGGTCGCCGACGGTGACTCTACGGTAGTTCGAAAAGGTCTTCAGGTGTCACATTATGGTTGTCTGAGCGGCTATTCTTGGGTATGACCCCATAATCGCGGTAGACGGACAGCACCTCTTCGTCACCATTTGCACGTTCATTCCGAGGCGCAAACAGGAACCGCAACTTCACAAGATCTGCTTCGACGCTTTCCATGATGACGTCAGCGAGTGTCACGCGCCGTTCACTGAGCAACGCCGTGAGACGCTCTTGTACTGCGACGAGGGCGTCAATTTGCTCGAGTTCAGCATCGAGAAACTCAACTATGCGACGTTGACGCTCAATGGACGGCAGAATAAAAAGGCAGTTGCCGTAATCCTTCCCAGCTAAGACTTGCCCGGACTCCGCCCTCGCTTAGATTGTTGAAGATGCGCCTGTTGTACAGATCCATAAAGTACCAGTAGGCGTACTTAGGGAGTACGCGGCGGTCCGCTGTAAAGAGCGATATAGGCCGGACTGACGAGCCCAAGATCTTCTGACAAGCCAACGCGGCTCGTGGACACATTCTGCAAATCAATCAATTTGAAGATCAGCTGTCCCGGTTTGATTAACTGATAGCCATCAAAGTTTTCGGGCTGAAGGCCATCTGTTGCCCTCGCGCGAGCGAGGGAGTACGCCGTTCATCGTCAGCGACAACCGCTGATACTGTTCCGATTCACTCGGTCCGGGGACAACCTTGGACTTCTGAAACACATACCCAACCGGAATGATTTCATGTTCATAGTTTGGCTCAAGCACCCAGTCTGGCAAGTGCTCTCCGCGAAATTGCCGGCTCAAGCCCCAACCTCCTTGAGAAGCGCGAGCAGCTCCGTCGCAACCCCTCGCAGTTCCGAGTCAATTTCATGAGATCGATCGAGGCGGCGCATAGGAATAAAAGTATCGGCTGAATAGAATTTCGTAGCCGATCTTGGTCTTCTTCTTGTCGATCCAGGCATCATCAACGTATGGCAGCACCTCGCTGCGCATGTACGCATCGACGGTGGCTTCATAGCCGCCGATCCCGTCCGTATTGCCCGCGTAGGTGAATGGAACCTTCTCTGTGTCACGGAGGCTCGAGTCCGCTACTGGCTTTCCCCGTGAAGTGGTAACGATCTGGCCGTCTTGGTCGCGTTGGGGGCGTTCAACGGTAATGGTCCAGTATCCGAATTCCTCAATGGGGAGGATTTTTGCAGTAGTCGGATTCCTCGTAGGCGCTGTAGCTCTCAGGATCTGGCGGCGGTCGTCTTCCGAGAGTTCGCGTCCCTTGTCGCCGAGCTTCTTGCGCATCTTAACGTAGAAGTTGGTGGCGTCGATCAGTTGAACATTGCCCTGTCGATCGGCGGGCTTGTTGTTGTCCAGTACCCAGATATAGGTTGCAATCCCGGTGTTGTAGAACATGTCGTTCGGCAGCACGATGATGGCGTCAACGAGATCTGCCTCGAGCACCCAGCGCCGGATATTTGAGGGACCTGACTCGGCTGCACCGTTGAACAGTGGTGAGCCGTTCATGACAATGGCTGCGCGTCCGCCACCTTTGCTCTTGGGGCGCATCTTCGCGATGAGGTGGCGCAGGAAGAGCATCTGGCCGTCCGAGACTGCCGGGGTGTTCTTCTTGGGTTCTTTCGCTCCGACATAGAAGCGGGACGCCTCTCCCAGTTCCTCAAGCTCGGCGAGGACCGCAGCTTGGCTCTTCTTCCAGTCGTCGCCATAGGGCGGGTTGGACAAGCAGTAGTCGAAGGTCTGGCCGGGGAACCTGTCATCAGCGAGTGTGTCGCCAAGCTGGATGTTGGACGGATCATGCCCTTTGATGAGCAGATCGGACTTGCAGACTGCGTAGGACTGGTCGTTTCGCTCCTGCCCGTACATGCGTAGCTGAGCGTCGGGGTTGAGGCCAGGGTGTTCCGGGGTGCCGATGAGGTGTTCTTCTGCAATCGAGAGCATCCCACCTGTTCCTGCGGTGGGATCGTAAATCGATCGGACCGTACCTGGAACCGAGAGTGCGTCGTCGTCCCCCGCGAAGATCAGGTCGACCATGAGCCGGATTGCGTCGCGGGGTGTGAAGTACTCACCGGGCGACTCATTGGTGGACTCGTTGAACGTGCGAATCAGATACTCGTAGAGGTCGCCCATCTCTGCGTTGGGGACCTTGTTCGGGTGCAGGTCTACGCGCGCGAACTTCTCGATGATGATGAAGAGCAGATCCTTCTCCGCCATCCTGGCAATCTGGTCGCCGAACTTGAACCGCTCGAAGACGTCGAGGTTGTCAGAGAATCCATCGACGTACTGCTTGAAGTTGGCCTCGAGCCCTGCGGGGTCACCGAGTAGCATCTGCAGCGTCCACGGTGTCGTGTTGTAGAAAGACAAGCCGGTCTTGCGCTTGACCTGCGCGCTGAGTAGTTCAGGTTTGTCAGCAAAGGCTCGGACAAGCCCAGCCAGGTCCTCCCGATGGTCTTCGAGCACACAGTCGAGCCTGCGCAAAATGGTCATCGGCAAGATGACATCACCGTACTCGTGCGGCTTGTAATCGCCTCGGAGCTGGTCGGCGATGCCCCAAATGAAGGGTCCAAGGTTACTCACGCTGACATTTCCTTATTTGCTGTTTCTGGCACTATTTCAACGATATCTTCAGATTGTACTAAAGAGTTTGGCAGATCCGCAGCAGTACGTTGGTGGTGACGTTGCCGTCTTTGCTGAGCTTAGCGATGGTTGCTGGGTATAGTCCTGCGGCTCGGCGGAGGTATTCGCGGGTCATGTCGCGGTCAATGAGGAGTTTCCACAGCGGTTTTGAAGGTGATACGCATGGTTAGTTACCTTCCTCGGTGGTCTCTGTGTTCCAGGTGAAGCCGTAGAGGGCTTCAGGGCCGTCGCCAAGGTGGATGACGCACGTCGCTTCGACGAGTTCCTCGGCTTGCTGGCCATACGTCTTTGTCGCATCGAATGAGAAGAAAACCTGTTTGGGTTCACCTGCGCCACTCGTTAGTTCCGCCGCACGCATGTATGCACCTCGCAGCGCGCGTACTGGTTGGGTGAGCCAGCCCAGCGCGCTGTGGGGTGCTCTTCATTGTAGCGGCGCGACCAGGCGGCGATGAGGGGGCGGCGTGGTCGAGCCCAGCGAACATGTTGTCTTCCAAGAGTTCATCACGCATGCGGTTGTGTCAGGACTCCACTAACCCGCCGAGCCACAGCTGGCCCGGGGGTATGAATGCGTGGAGAGCGTGTCGCGGTCGCTGGCCCAGCGTCCCACGGCCGCGGCGATGCATTCAGGCCCGTTATCGGCCCGTAGTACCTGGGGTGCCCCATGGGCCAAGACAGCCAGGTCACGCATGTCGATCACGTCGACGGCTCCCATGCGCAACTCAACGCGCACAGCCAGGTGCTGGCGCGTGAACTCATCAATGACGTGACAGACCTTCCGGCCACAAGCAGCCGCGACTACTCAGAACAACCCTCTCAAAACAAACGGTCCGAAGAACCCAGGCCCCTCCAGGAAATCGCTTAAAATCAATAATTCCGATTGGAAAGTAGGTACAATACGCCTATGGATACTGACGCGGTATCACAGTTCGTGCGCGACGCTATCGCAGCGCTCGATGCGCTGGGTGCCCGCGAAGAAACAGAGTATCTGCGCATGATGCTCGAATGCGACGGCCCGGATGTCGACGGAGCGGTCTCTTCGCTCGTTAAGTACGGTGCCGTCACTGGCGCCTGGGTTGATCGGCTTGCAGCGATCAGCGATGCAGAGGGCGGCTTTTTCGATGAGGAGCTCGCAGAACTACGCGAGGGCGTCTCCACAACCGAGGACCCAGCAGCGTAACCCAACACCACTGCTCGCCTCCGGTAGTGAGTTATTGAAACCGACGGCACCACCACGCGCCTGCCCGAGCTCACCAATGAAACCGCCAGCACCTTTGCAAGCCCCCAACACCCGGAAAACCAGCATTTTCCCCGCGCAAAGGTGCCACCAGTTTCAAGCCAGCGCTCACACAAGGTCGCAAAAGGCGCCACCAGTTTCACCACAGCGAAGCGATGCACTGATACGGAACCAATGCACCAGATAGCGCAGCAGTGCACTAGCAACGAAGCAGTGCATCGCCCACCTATGTAGTGCAATACCCTGAGCAACAAGCTCAACCACGGAAGAGGGGCTTCCCCAATTCCGCATGCCATTCCAATGATCAAGCCTCACGCCACGACACCCCTTGAAGGGAATTGCATGCGACATGACAGGGGCGTAGGACCAGGCCGCCGGAAAAAGTCGCACGTCATTCGATTGCCTGAACTTTCAATAAAGCTCGAAACGTTGGAATTCCAACGATCTAAATTCAGCATTTGAAAGAGCCACGGGGGAATTACGTGCGAAATTGGGTGTGGACTCAACAATGCGGCAAGCGAGGTCTTGACACGACACCTGTGGGGGTTGCGGCGAGGCCTGGCCGCAGTGCCGGTGGGTGGCGGCAGGGGCCAGACCGGGCTCCGAGACGACGCACCCAGCAGGCTCCGCCGGTGTGGAGGGCGCCGGAGGGACCTGCCGCGAGTGCCGGTGGGCGGTGGCGGGGGCCTGGCCGGGCACACCAGAACCACAAGCACCACCGGTGTGGAGGCGCCGGAGGGATCTGCCGCGGTGCCGGTGGGCGGTGGCGGGGCCTGGCCGGGCTTCGAGACGACGCGCCGAGCGAAGCTCGCAGCGCGCGCGGCTCGCGGGCGAGCCGCCGCCCACCGGCACACACAGCGGCCGGGACCGGTGCCCGGAACACCAGCGACGCAACGCAAACGCGCGGCAGCCCGCCGGGCCGCCGCGCGTTCACGCAGTCAGTGGAACACTCAACGCAGTCGCGCAGCCACCACCTCGGCGACCTGGACCGCGTTCAGGGCAGCGCCCTGCGCAGGTTGTCGCCGGAGACGACGAGCACAAGCCCGCGGTTGCCGTCGACGGCCTGGTCGTGACGGATGCGGCCGACGAGGACCTCGTCGCGGCCGGCGGCCTCGAGCGGGGTCGGGACGTCGACGACGCGCACGCCGGGGGCCTCGGCCAGCAGGGCACGGGCCTGGTCGGGCGTGATGTCGCCGGCGAACTCGGCGTGGATGGTGAGGGTGTGGCCGGTGTAGACGGGGACGCGCACGCAGGTGCCGGACACGGCCAGGTCGGGAATGTGCAGGATGCGGCGCGACTCGTTGCGCAGCTTCTGCTCCTCGTCGGTTTCCTCGCTTCCGTCGTCGACGATGGAGCCGGCGAGCGGCACGACGTCGAAGGCGATGGGGGCGACGTACACGCCGGGCTCGGGCAGGGGTGACCGCGCGGCCGTCCAGGGCCAGCGCTGCCAGGTCTTGAGCGACGCCGGCCTCGATCTGGCCGGTCAGCTCGGCGACGCCCGCACGGCCCGACCCGGAGACGGCCTGGTAGGAGGAGACGAAGAGACGCGTCAGACCACCCGCAGCGTCCACGAGGGGCTTGAGGACGGGCATGGCGGCCATCGTGGTGCAGTTGGGGTTCGCGATGATGCCCTTGGGGCGGTTGTCGACGTCGTCGGGGTTGACCTCGGAGACGACGAGCGGGACCTCGGGGTCCTTGCGCCACGCGGAGGAGTTGTCGACGACGACCGCGCCGGCGGCCGCGAACTTGGGGGCGTACTCGCGCGAGGCGGTGGCGCCCGCGGAGAACACGGCAATGTCGATGCCGGAGTAGTCGGCCGTCGCAACGTCCTCGACGACGATGTCCTGCCCCTTCCAAGGCAGGGTGGTGCCCGCGGAGCGCGCGGACGAGAAGAAACGAATCGTCTCGACCGGGAACTGACGCTCCTCCAGCAGGGGTGCGCATAACTCGGCCGACCTGGCCGGTCGCACCGACGACGGCGACATTGAATCCACTCATGGTGTTCTCCTTGTGTTGGTGCGCGCGCCCATACGACGGGGCGAACGCTGGATGAAATCTATGGGGGACGAGGCCGGGGCTCACTCTCGGGAGCGCCAGAACCGCGCGGATCAGCGGAACCGGCCCGGGCCTCGTCGATGAACGATCAGCGGCCGGTGCCGCCGTAGACGACGGCCTCGGTTTCGGAGGCGTCGAGGCCGAACGCGGTGTGGACGGCCTTCACGGCGCGGTCGAGGTCGTCGAGGCGGGTGACGACGGAGATACGGATCTCGGAGGTGGAGATCAGGTCGATGTTGATGCCCGCGTCGGACAGGGCGGAAAAAGAGGCGCGCGGAGACGCCGGGGTTGGTGCGCATGCCGACGCCGACGAGGCTGAGCTTGCCGATGTTGGGGTTATGGCGCAGCTCGTTGAAGCCGATCTCGTCGCGGTGGGCTTCGAGGGCGTCGAGGGCCTTCTGCGCGTCGCCTTCGGGCAGGGTGAAGGTGATGTTGGCCTTCGTAGGGTCGGAGATCGGCAGGTTCTGGACGATCATGTCGATGTTGGCGCCGACCTCGGCGACGACGGCGAAGACGCGGGCGGCGACGCCGGGGCTATTCGGCACGTCGGTGACGGTGATCTTGTCCTGGGAGCGGTCGTGAGCGATACCGGAGATGACGGGCTTTTTCCATGGCGTTTTCCTCGGGAGACTTTCAGGGGCTGCGTCGGGCACGAGGCCCTTGAGTTCAGGGTTTGCGGGGGAGTCGGAGATCCAGGTGCCGTTCTTTTCGGAGAACGAGGAGCGCACGTGCAGGGGGACCCCGTAGCGGCGCGCGAATTCGACGGCGCGCAGGTGGAGGATCTTGGCGCCGTGCGCGGCCATTTCAGGGTTTCTTCCTGGGTGAGGGTACGCAGGCGGTGGGCCTTGGGGACGATGCGCGGGTCGGCGGAGAAGAGACCGTCGACGTCCGTGTAGATTTCGCACACGTCGGCATGGAGGGCGGCGGCGAGGGCGACGGCGGTCGTGTCGGAGCCGCCGCGGCCCTAGCGTGGTGACGTCGTCGTCCTGGAGATGCCCTGGAAGCCGGCGACGATGGCGACCTGCCCGTCCTTGACGGCGCGGGCGACGCGCTCGGGCACCATGCCGACGATCTGGGCAGCACCGAAGTGGCTGTCGGTCTTGATGCCGGCCTGCGCGCCGGTATAGGCGCGGGCTTCGACGCCGAGTTCGTTGACGGCCATCGCGAGGAGGGCCATCGAGATGCGTTCGCCGGCCGACAGGAGGATGTCCATTTCGCGCTCGGGCGGGTTGTCGGTGAGCGCTGCAGGCCGAGTCGAGCAGGTCGTCGGTCGTGTCGCCCATCGCCGATACGACGACAACGACGCGGTGTCCCGCGTTGTGCGTGTCCACGATGCGCTGGGCGACGCGCTTCATGGCTTCGGTGTCGGCGACGGAAGAACCGCCGTACTTTTGCACGATCAGTGCCACTAGAGCCTCATTTCTATCGGTACGTGTCGATTCGCACGCCTTCGGGTGGCGCATGCCACCACAACAATCCTACGGCCCACCAGGCATCGCGCCGGGAACGACCGGCATGTGGGCGCAGGTGACATGGGACGCGCCGGGGCGACCCAGGACACACGGGCCCGTAACGCCCGGAATTGCAACGATCCTGATCAGCGCGCGAAAGCGTCGTCCGCGCAGGCGCACTCAGGCGGCGGGCAATGTCACGTCGATGACGGTCCCCTGCTCGGAGTCGACCAGCCGCACGGACCCGCCCATCGCGCGGGCGAGCGACTCGACGATCGACATTCCCAGGCCCGAGGAGCCGTGGCCGTCGCGCGTGCGCGAGGAGTCTCCACGCACGAAGCGGTCGAAGACGCGGTCGCGAATCTCGGCCGGGATGCCGGGACCGTCGTCCGCGACGCGCAGCGTCACCATGGACGAGGCCGGGGCCCCCTTGTCGGATTCCGCCCCCTGTGGGGCGCGGGTCAGGGAGACTGTCACGCGGGTGCCCGCGGGCGTGTGCACGCGGGCGTTCGCGAGGAGGTTCGTGAGGATCTGGCGCAGGGCAGCCTCGTCGCCGAGGACGGGTGCGTCCGAGGCCTCGCCGAGCTCCCCACGCGTGGTCGGGGGCGACCACGTGGGCGTCTGACAGGGCGTCCAGTATCAGCGGGATAACGTCGACATTGTCGCGTTTCAGGGCGCGGTCACCGTCCAGGCGCGCCAGGGGTCAGCATCTCCTCCACGAGGGACGCCATCCGCGCACCCTCCGAGGAGATGCGCTCGAGCGCCTGGGTCCGGGAGGCCTCGTCGATGTCGCGGCGCGCGAGCTGCGCGTAACCCTGAACGGAGGCCAGCGGCGTGCGCAGCTCGTGGGAGGCGTCGGCGACGAACTGGCGCAGCTTCGCCTCGCTGCAGGGCTCGGCGCTCCATGCCGTCTTCGACCGCGTCGATCATCGAGTTCAGGGCCCCCGCGACGTCCGCGACCTCGACGGGGCCGGAGGTGGCCTCCTCGCCGACGCGGGTCAACTCCTCAGCGTCGTCAGCGAGGTCGCGACTCGCAATGTCCGCGGCTGCCGCGCGCACAACACCGAGGGGACGCAGCTCGCGGCGCACCCACGCGCGTCCGACGAAGCCCGCCGCGATAGCGACGACGAGAGACAGGCCCACCTCAACCGCGACGAGCATAAAGGTGACGTCGTCGATTCTGTCCATCTGCACGCCCACGAGAACCGTCTTGTCATCAATGACCTGGGACGTCGCCCGGAACGTACCCAAACCCTTGAGCCGCACGGTGTGCGGCGCACCATCCGTGGGCACATGCGCCAGGATCTCCAGCGCGCCCTGATCCAGGTACTTCACCGAAAAAAATTAGAAACGACCGCACCGGCCGACTCGCCGTCCTCGCTCACGTACTGAAGGGTGCCCTCGGAAATGCCGGGCCCACCAAATCCGGGTCCCGTGGGCGCACCCGGAATGGCCGGCCCGCCGGGGCGAGGCATGCGGCCGCCGGACTGCAGGGGCCATTCGCGCGCCGCCGTCGGCATCGCCCCCGTCTTCTTCCGGGTCCGGCGCGTCCTCCACGTCCGGGTCCGGCGCGTCCTCGACATCCAGGTGTTCACCTGCGCGCTGGGCAAGGCGGTGCAGCTCGGAGTCCATGTTGCCCAGCATCCACGAGCGCATGACCAGGGTGGACGCGGCGACCATGACGATCAGCGCGAGGGCGACGCACGCGGCCAGCGCGCGCGACAGGCGCCCGGCCAGGGGAACGGCGGCGCGTCACTGAGGCTCCCGCATGATGTACCCAGCCCCACGCACCGTGCGGATGAGGGCCGGCCGATCCGCGTCGATCTTCTTACGCAGGTAGGAGATGTACAGCTCGACGACGTTGACCTGGCCGCCGAAGTCGTAGCTCCACACGGCATCGAGAATCTTCTGCTTCGATAGCACGATTCCAACGTTTTCCATGAGATACCGGAGTAATTCGAACTCAGTGTTCGTTAACGTGATTTCTTCCCCGCCACGGCGCACATCGTGGGAGTCCATATCGAGGGTCAGATCCGCGACCTGCAGCACGGTCGAAACCGCCTGCTGGGTACGCCCCGCACGACGCAGCAGGGCGTCGACACGGGCCGCCACCTCGTCCAGGTCGAAGGGCTTCGTCACGTAGTCGTCCGCGCCCGCGCGCAGGCCCTGGACACGATCCGCGACCGCGTCTCGGGCGGTGAGGAAGAGGACCGGCAGCTCCGGGTCGCGAGCGCGCAGGCGCTCCAGCGTCTCCAGGCCATCCATGCGCGGCATCTGCACATCGAGGATCACGACGTCCGGCTGGAAGCTCGTCGCCTTCGCCAGCGCATCCAGCCCGTCCTTCGCCGTGGCCGTCTCCCAGCCCTCGTGGCGCAGGGCCTGCGAGAGCAGGTCCGCCAGCATCGCCTCGTCGTCAACAACCAGCACTCGGGGCGCGTCTGAGCTCGCCTGGGTCGCCATCATGGCCTCCTCATATGTCGGAGCGTTACCCTCCGATTGTGTCACAAGTGCATCACCGACAGGGGGACGCGAGGCCCACGGCCTCGTCGATAAGAGCCAGAGGCGGCGACGCCCCTCGAGCGCGCGGCCCAGCGTCACCGAGTCCGCGTACTCCAGGTCGCCGCCCATGGGCAGGCCCATCGCCAGGCGCGAGGTCTCAACGCCCATCGTGGAGAGCATGCGCGCGAGGTAGGCAGCCGTCGCCTCGCCCTCGACGTTCGGGTTGGTCGCCAGGATGACCTCGGTGACCGTCCCGTCGGCGAGGCGGCTCGCGAGCGCGGCAATGTTCAGCTGGTCGGGCCCCACCCCGTGAATCGGGTCGATGACGCCCCCGAGGACGTGGTAGCGGCCGCGGAACACACGCGCCCCTCGATCGCCTGGATGTCCTTGGGCTCCTGGACGACGCAGATCGCGCTGGGGTCGCGACGCACGTCGCGGCAGATGGAGCACCTCGTCCTCTTCCGTGAGGTTGCCGCAGATGTCGCAGTGGCGCACGCGCCCGCGCACGGCGTTGATCGCGTCGACGAGGCGCGCGACGTCCTCGGGCTCCGCGTCCAGGACGTGCATGGCCATGCGCTGCGCGGACTTCGGGCCGATGCCGGGAAGCTGCCCGAACTGGTCGATGAGGTCGGCCAGGGCACCGTCGTACATGTCAGTATCCTCCCTCGGTCATCTTTTCTTCGATGACGCGTCCGCCGAGGATCTCCAGGACCGCTGCCAGGCCGATCGTCTGCGAGTTTTCAATGTTTTCGTCGTCGATGCTGGCGCTATCGTCATCGGCCGCGTGGGTGCGGGTCGAGACGATGGCTACCTCGCGCTGGGCCTTCTCGCGCAGGGGCGGCCTCGGCGGCGGCGCGTCCGGTCAGCGGACCATCGGACGCGTCTGTGGCGTCGCACCCGGCCTCCGGGGCACCGAATCCGGGCGCGGGGAGCCGACGCGGGCTCGGGGCCGCAGCCAGCCAGGCGGGGCCTGCGCGGAGGCGCTCGGAGCCGCGCTGATCGGGGTCACGTCGGCGGGCGCGGCGGACTCGGGCGGGGTCCACGAGTCTGCGCTGTCCTCGAAGTTCACGGACGCGCCGCCAGGGATGACGACCGGGTCGCCCCATCCGGTCGGGGGTCGACAGGGGTGTGCGCGGCGGGCTCGATCGGCGCGTCGTCGAAGACGGGGGACGAGGCCGGGGCGGGCTGCGCGGGCGCGTCCGCCGGCTCGTCGGCGGGCTCCGGGTCGCCCGGGTAGCGGAAGACCGTGAAGGAATGTTTGCGCGGGGCCGCGTCGCCGTTCGGGGACGAGGCCTGCTCGGTCACCTCGGGGGCGGCCGCGAGGGCGCGCGCGGCTCGCCTCGGGCAGCGCGGGGGCGCTCGGCGGGCTGCGGATCAGGGGCCTGGTGGACGGTGCCGGTGCCGGCGCGGCGGGTTCATCGCGTCGGATCGGTGTCACCGTCGCGGGCTCGGGCCAGCCTGCGTCCTCGGGCTCGGGCGCAGGCTGCAGCTCGGGTTCGGGTGCACGCGCCGGCTCGGGAGTGGGTTCGGGGACGCGAACAGGTTCGGGCCAACCGGTGTCAGCCGGCTCGGGGTCGCCCTGGGGTGCGCCTGCGCGGCGGCCCTCATCAAAAGGGGCGGCTCCGAGACCCAGCCTCCGGGCTGGGACGGCTGCGCGGCAGGGGCCGGGGCGCGACGCCTGCGCCGACGGGCCGGTCGTCGCCGGGCCGCCCGAGGCCCTGCCCGACCTGCGCGGACACGCTCACGATCAGGCCTGTGACCTCGTTGATGGCCTTTTCGACGTCGGCCGCGCGGGAGCCGCGCGAGAAGGCATTGACCATGGCCTCGACGGGGAAGAGGAGCACCACCTGGGAGCCGTCGACGGCGCCCAGCTGGGCGTTGCCGCCGACCATCGACCACGTGACGCGGCTGATAGAGGACAGGCGCTCGACGACCTCGTTCCAGCGACCGCGCAGCATGTCGGCGTCGCGGCCGGAAGCCGGGGCCTCCGCGCGGGCGGGCGCCTCCGGGCGCTGCGGCGCGGCGGATTCGCGGCTCTGCCGCACAGGAGCGGCATGGCGCGGCTCGGTCTGCGCGGGCGTGGCCTCGCGGGCGGGCGCGGAGCTCGACTCCGGGGCGGCGGGCTTGCGAGCGGACCAGTCAGGGGCCACTACCCCACGCGGGCACGCCCTGGGGACAGGCGCGGAAGGCGATGCGGGCGCCTGAGGAGCGGGGTCCGCGGCCTGGGTGCGTTCCTGCTTCTGCGGGCCAGGGGCCTCGCGGGCCTCGCGGGCGCCAGAAACGACCCTGAGGAGGCCTCGGACGATGCGGAGGCCACCTCGCGCGGCGCTCCCCCACCGGTCATGCCGACCGTTCCCTGCACGGGGGCCTGCGCGGGGCCGGGGGCTGGAACGAGGATACGGCCGACGAGCAGCTCGAGCTGCAGGCGGGGCGAGGTCGCGCCGGTCATGGCTCGCAGGGCCTCGTCGGTCAGGTCGGCGGCGCGGGACAGCCCGTGCGGCCCCCAGTTCTGCGCCTGACGCTGCATGCGCTCGAACTGGTCGTGCGGGGTGTCCGCCAGGACGTCACGCGCGCCATCGCCGGCAACCGCGATGATGAGGAGGTCGCGCAGACGCTGAAGCAGATCCTCGACGAAGCGGCGCGGATCGTGACCGGACTCGACCATGCGCTCGACAACGCGGAAGGCAGCCGCGCCGTCACCACCCGCGAGAGCGTCGACGGATTCATCCAGCAGGGGCGGGAGTCCGTGTAGCCGAGCAGCGCGACGGCCGTCTGGTAGGTGACCTGCCCGTCGATCGCTCCGGCCATCAGCTGGTCGAGCACCGACAGGGTGTCTCGCACCGAGCCGCCGCCCGCGCGCATGACGAGGGTCAGGACGCCCTCGCCCACGCCGATGTGCTCCTCGGCGCACAGGCCCGCCAGGTAGGGGCCCAGCACGTCCGGCGGCACCAGGCGGAACGGGTAGTGGTGGGTGCGCGAGCGGATCGTGCCGATGACGCGCTCGGGTTCCGTCGTCGCGAAGACGAACTTGACGTGCTCGGGCGGCTCCTCAACGAGCTTGAGCAGCGCATTGAAGCCCTGGTTCGTGACCATGTGGGCCTCGTCGATGATGAAGATCTTGTAGCGGTCGCGCACCGGCGCGAAGGTGGCGCGCTCGCGCAGGTCGCGGGCATCGTCGACGCCGCCGTGCGAGGCCGCGTCGATCTCGACGACGTCGAGCGAGCCGGGGCCGCCGGTGGCCAGCTCACGGCACGATTCGCACTGGCCGCACGGGGTGTCCGTGGGGCCCTGCGCGCAGTTCAGGCAGCGCGCCAGGATGCGCGCCGAGGTGGTCTTACCACATCCGCGCGGCCCCGAGAACAGGTACGCGTGCGTCACGCGATTCGCGCGCAGCGCCGCCTTGAGCGGCTCCGTCACGTGTTCCTGGCCGATCACCTGGTCGAAGGTGTCGGGGCGATACCGGCGATACAGAGCTGTGGTCACCCTCCAAGCCTAGTTGCTCCCACCCTCATCTGCGTCCCACGCCGCGCGTTCCACACGCTGCGGGGCTCCTCGTTCATTGACGAGGCCGGGGCGGGGTGGTGGGTACGGGTGAGGGGCGCGAGACCAGTATGGTCTCGCGCCCCTCACCTCTGATGGGCTCACCCCGCGTGCGGGCGTGCGCCCACCCGGTTAGGCCTCCTGACGGTTCCGGCGGCGCTTACCCGCCAGGGCCGCGATGCCAGCAACAGCTGCCATGGCCGCCATACCACCCAGAACAGAAGCGTCCGAGCCGGTACGAGCCAGCACCTTGGCAACCGTGGTCGCCGGAGTCGGAGCGGGAATCACCGTGAGCGGGAAGTCCACATCCAGGTTCTCCTCACCCTCACCAACCGTGACGGTCATCGAGGTCGTCGCCGCATTAAACCCGGCAGGAACCTCAATATCGACCGTGTACGTACCCGGAACCAGACCAGTGAAACGGTAGTTCCCGTTCGCGTCGGTGGTGGTACGAGCCACCTCCGCGCCGTTGGCGTCCTTCAGGATCACGGTCACACCAGGCACGCCCGGCTCACCGTTATCCACACCATTACCATCAGCGTCATTCCACACACGGTCACCAATCGTGGCCGGAGCAACCAGACCAAAGTCCACGCCCTGCACCGACGCATCCGTAATCGTCACGGACGCCTCGGTCGCGCCCCGACCCGTGTACGCCTGGGTCGGAATCAGACCAGCCAGATCACCCTTATCCGGATCCACGATCACCACACGGTACGAGGCAGGGAGCCAGACCCACAAACTGGTAGGCACCCTTCTCATCCGTGACCCTGCAGTCATGGGCTTGCCCTCAGAGTCAAGCACCGGAGTGCCGTCCTCGTTCAGCAGAGCGACCGTCACACCCTTAAAGCGCTGCTCAGAATCACTCTTGGAGTACGACCCATCCGAATCACGGTAGATCGTGCCGCCGAGGTTGTAGCCGCCCTTGAAGGACGCCGAGGACTCGTTGTTCGTCGGGTTGTCGCCCGCCTGATCCTGGTGGGAGATACGCGCGACGTTCGTAACGAGCGCGCCCGCACCCTCACCAGTGATCTCGACGGTGATTTCGATGGATTGATCATCACCCTTGGCGATGGTCTCTCCGGAGAGGTTCCACACGCCGGCGGTCGCATCGTAGGTGCCGTCGCCTTCAGCCTTGACGAACTTCACGCCCGCCGGGAGCTTGTCGGAGACGGTGACACCGGTTGCCACGCCCGGACCGTTATTGGTCAGCGTCAGCGTGTACGTCACGTGCTGACCCGGGGTGAACTCGAAGGTCTTCTGAGCCTCCTCATCCGGATCGGTGATCGCCTTCTTGATGGCGGTGTCAGCCGAGATCCCGAAGCCCCAGTCCTGATTAAGGTTCTGGTTCTTCTCGCCCGTCAACGTCAGGTTAGCCGTGAGCTTCATGGCCGTTGCGAAGGCGGTGGAATCAGCCTTGGTTGCATCACTGACCACGGTCTTGTTCTCAACATCTCCAGCAGGGGAGTGGGTGAGAACGTCGAGCAGCGGTTCGGCGGTCTTGAGAGTCTCAGGATCGATACTCACCTTGTACTCGCCGGGCAGCAGGTTCTCGAACTTGTACTTGCCATCCGCATCGGTCGTGGTCTCGTAGGTGCGGGTGATTCCACCCGGGCCGGTCCAAGTCAACGTGACCTTCACGCCGGGCAGCACCTTGTCGCCAGCGTCGGGGGCGTTGCCACCATCCTGGTTGACATCGAGGAACAGCTGATCACCGATGACACCGGTACCAACGGCACCGAAGTCAATCGTGTCATCCGTCTGATCCTGAGCCAGGGTGACCGAGGCCGTAGCTCCGTTGGAGTCGAAAGCGCGGTCGGTTCCGGCATCCGAGGTTGTTGCCTCGCAGCCTGCAGGTGCCTGGAAGGACACCTTGTAGCCGCCGGGCAGCAGGTTCTCGAAGGAGTACTTGCCATTCGCGTCGCTCGTCTTCGCTGTAACGACGTTGCCCGAGGCATCGGTCACGGCGGAGCCGTCCTCGTAGGTCAGGGTAACCGTCACGCCGGGCAGAGCCGGTTCGTCGGCATCCTGGATGCCATCGCGGTTGACGTCCATCCAGGTGTAGTCGCCAACGGAGGCGGGCTTGACGAAACCGAAGTTCACGTCGATGACCGAACCGGTGGCCTCGGCGATGGTCACGTCCGCGGTCGTCTTGTAGCGGCCGGTGTAGGCCTCGGTGGGCTTGGTGCCCGCCAGCGGTCCGGAGGTCGGGTCAACGACGCTGACCCTGTACTCACCCAGCGGCAGACCGATGAAGGAGTACTTGCCCTGCGCGTCGGTCACGGCCGTGACCGGGTTGCCATCCTTGTCGAGGACGGGGTGCCGTCCTTCTTGAGGAGCGCAACCGTGACGCCCGCGTACGGTGCCTCGGACTCGCTGGCGCTGAACGATGCGTCCGCATCGTTGTAGAGCTTGCCAGCGATCGTGTAGCCGGCGGTCAGCGGCACGGACGAGGTGTTGTCCGGCTTCTTGTCGCCGATCTGATCCTGCTTCTCGATCGTGGCCGTGTTGGTCACAACCGAGCCGGCGGCGGAAGAATCGATGGTGACGGTGATGTACAGGGTGCGCGTCGCGTCCTTCTCGATCACCTCTGAGCTCAGGTCCCACTTGCCGGAGGCGGCATCGTAGGTGCCATCGCCCTGCGCGGACACGAAGGTCACGCCAGAGGGGAGCTTATCCTGCGCGATGACGCCCGTGGCGGGGCTCGGGCCCTCGTTCGTGACGGTCAGCGTGTAGGTGACGGACGTGCCGGGGGTGAAGCCACCCGCCGGAACCTCGGCCGGCTCCGCAATCGCCTTGACGATCGCCGTGTTGGCGACGCCGGTGAACGCCCAGTCCTGGTCGTTGTTCGTCATCGCGCCGGGGCTCAGCGTCACCTTGGAGGTCAGCGACAGCTCCTGGTCCTCCGAGGCCGTCAGGTCGCCCGACGG
Organism: uncultured Sanguibacter sp.; assembly: GCA_916438365.1. Next base: position 476,556 of record CAKAEY010000007.1, on the reverse strand, counting down.
GGCGTGGGTCTGAGCGGTGCACTCGGGGCACACGGTGGCAAGGGAGGCCTTGTCAACGGTGACGACGTAATCGCCGGGAGCCAGGTCCTTGAACGAGTAGTGTCCGTCGGCGTCCGTGACGGTGGTCAGCGTCTTCTCAACGCCCGCGGGGGTCGTGTAGGTCAGCTTGACGGTCACGCCGGCCAGCGGCTTGTCCGGACCCGAGGGCTCGGAACCACCGTTGTTGTCGACGTCCCAGAACAGGGTGTCACCAATCGTGCCGTCGGCGACGAGGCCGAAGTCGACGCTCTCATCGTTCTGGCCCTCGGTGAGCGTCACGTTACCTCGGCACCGTTGGAGTCCTTCTCGGCATCCGCACCCGCGTAGCTCTTGGTCGCGGAGTAGCCGGCGGGAACCGTGAAGACAATCTTGTAGTTCTCTCGCCCGCGTTCGCGACGATCCGATCGACGTTCGGCATGAGGTTCGTGAACTCGTACTTGCCGTTGGCGTCCGTGGTCACGGGCTTGACGGGGTTGCCGTCCAGGTCGATGACCGGGTTGCCGGCACCGTCCGTCAGGGTGACGGTGACGCCGGGGACACCGGCCTCGTCCGCGTCCTGGAGACCGTTCTTGTTCGCGTCGAACCACACGAAGTTACCCACCGAGGCGGGCTTCACGAACGCGAAGTCGACCTCCGTGGCGTTGGGGGCGGCGGTCGTCAGCTCGATTGCGGTCGGCGTGACGAGCTTGCCCTTGCCGGCCTCGCTGCGCTTGGTCGACGAGCCGTAGCCGTAGGTCTGCTTGTAGTCGGACAGGTTCACGTCGGCGCCGTCAACCTTCGCGTCACCCGGAACGACCTCGACCTTGTACGAGCCCATCGGCAGACGGGTGAAGGTGTAGTTACCGTCGGCGTCGGTCTTCGCGGTGATGTCCGCGCCGGACGCGTCCTTCACCGGGTTACCGTCGGCATCGAGCAGACGAACCGTCACGCCTTCGAAAGGACTGTCGAAGGTGGGCGAGTCGTTAAACCAGGTCGCATCCTTGTCGTTGTAGATGGTGCCCGAGATGGTGCCACCCACGGTGAAGGATGCGCTGGCCGTGTTGTTCGACGGATTGGAATCCTTCTGATCGTAGTCGCCCAGGGTCGCCGTGTTCGTAATCGTCTGGCCTTCGACCCCGTCGGCGACCTTCACCAGGACATAGAGCGTCTCGGTGCCACCGACACTCAGGTTGGTGTTCAGGACGCCGGAAGTCATCGCTTCCCAGTCGGTGGAAAGTTCACCAAAGGGTGAATCCGTCTTTACTGCACCGGCACATGGGTTCGTTGCCCCATCCTGGCACAGGCGTGTTTCCGCGGAGACGAATTCGACACCTGCGGGGAGCACATCCTTGATGGTCATGCCCGAGGCCACAGCCGGACCCTTGTTATTCAGGGTCACCGAGTACAGCATGTAATCACCGGGCATGATCGGATCGCTCGACTCAACGGTCTCGATGACGCCGTTCGCGTCGCGAACCGGCTCGTCGCCGTTCATCTTCGCACGAGCAACCGTCTTGGCGACCTCGACGTCAGTGGAGACGTTGATGCCGACCTTGGGGGCCTCGTTGGGCAGCAGGTAGGACACCTTGCCGTTCTGCATGGAGCCACCGGACATGGCGACGGAGTTCCAGGCGGTCAGGTTGGCGTTCACCGGAGAGGTCATGGTCGCGATGAACTGAATCTTCTCGCCCACCTCGATGTCGCGGTTCATCACCAGGCGGAAGCCCGTGATCGTCGTCAGGTCGGCGGGAGCGTCGCCCCACGCGTTGGGGGTACAACCGGCGGGAGCATCGTTCATCGAGCCGCCCGCGGAGAGGACTTCGCCGCGGCAGGGGTTGGGGACGGTGGAGTACTGGATCGTGATGTCCGAGGCCGGAACGGCCGTGATCTCGGGGTCACGACCCGGCTTCTGCTTCACCGACTGGAATGCCCAGGTGGTGGAGTTCAGGTTCGGCTTCCAGTGGGAGTCGCGAGCCTGGCCGGCGGCGGGACCCACACCCACGTCGTTCAGGTGGGGCAGGACATCGTAGGCCACGACCTTCGTCAGCGGGGTGTTACCGGTGTTGGCGATCGTGAAACGGTAGGCGCCGTCGGCACCGGGTCGATCTCGGCGACCTCGCCAGCGGGGACGAAGTCGGCGTTCTTGTTGCCCTTGACTTCCTTCGCAATGTTCATCGACGGGGTGGTCGCGACGTTGAAGTTCGTCGCCGCGTTACACACGTAGTCGGTCGTCGAGCCGTTCTTGTTCACGTCAAAGGTGTCGACCGCGCGGCTACCGATGCAGTAGTTCGTGTTGCGCAGGCTCTTGTCCTCGGTCGTCGACTTAGCACCGTCGCCGGGCATGAACGCCATGGCATCGTTCGTGTTCTTGCCGGCAGCGGCCGTCGCGAGCACGTTCACGTCGAAGGTGGAGTAGAGGCTACCTTCGACCGGGTCGGGTACGTTCCAGCGGATCAGAGTGCGGCCCGTTCCGTTGAAGTCCTTCTCGACCTCGACCGTGACCTTGCTCAGGTCGTAGGGCGTGCCGTCGGGGTTCTTCAGCGTCGAGCGCTTCTCGGGGACGATCGCCGAGGCGTCGTCCACGTCAAAGCCCTCGGGCAGCAGGTCGACGACCGTAAAGGGAGTGGGGGCGCCACCGTCGGCCTTCGTCTTGGCGGTGCCGTTGATGAAGAAGCTTGCGGGCTTGCCAACGACCACGGGGTTGGTGCGCACGGACGTGTAGACCTGGACGCTCGGGAACTCGTCGCGCACGCGCATCCAGGAGCAGAGCTCGTCGCTCGAGGTGACGACGGTCCCAGTGTCCTTATCGGTCACCGTGCCGCTCGCGCAGTTCTGGAAGCGCACGTAGTCCGGGGAGGCCTCGTAGTTGTAGTACCTCTCGGGCGGGTACACAGGGTTGTAGTGCGACGCGAAGTCCGCGGGCTCCTTGTTCGGGAAGTTCGTGGGGATTGTGCCGTGCAGCCACGCCTGGGGGTTCGCCTGGGGGGGCGGCGTCCGTGTCGATCGTGAAGCGGGTGATCCACTCCCCCTCGGGCAGGGTCAGTCCGGTCGTCTTCGTGTAGTTGACGGTCTCGTGATTGCCCTTGTTGGTCCAGTACTCGAGCGTCCATCCGCCGTTGTCCTCGTATCCAGACTTGCTGAAGACGGTGAAGCGGTAGGGGCCGACCATGGTCGGCTGATCGCAGGAGTCGCCGGCGGCCTTGGCGTCCTGGGTGGACCAGGTGCAGGGAAGCGTGTCTTCCCAGCGGAAGTGCAGTGTGGTGTTACCGGAGTTCGTGCCGCCGAAGCGCCACTGGGCGAGGTTGCCGCGCGTCTGGTACGCCCAGTCGTTACCGGCCTTCGCGATCCTGCCGCCCGGCTTGCGCACGGAGAAGCCGTGCGTGATCTCGGAGCTCTTCGAGACGATGGTCGCCGGGTCGTTCATGACCTCGGCGGAGATGGTCGCCTTGTTGGTGACCGTGTCCGAGGTCGTCACCGCGCCCTCGGGGTACTTCACGGTGACGGTCGACTCGAGCGGGTTCTGCCAGAACCACTTGTCGTAGGACCAGGTCACGGTGTGGGTCGCCGCGTCGTAGACGCCGCCGTCGGAGGCAGACACGAAGACCGCCTGGGCGGGCAGCGGGTCCACAACCTTGATGTTCTGGACACCCACGAAGCCGAGGCCGTTGAGGCTGTCGCCTTTCCTGGAGGAGCCGTTCCAGCGGATGCCGACCTTGTTGGGGTTGGTCTGGTCGATCTGCTGGTAGCCGTAGCGGAGCTTGTAGGTCGTCTCGCCGCCGGCCGCAGGATAGTTGGAGGGATTCGTGGGGCCGCTCTTCTCGATGGCGACGTCGGTGGTGGCCGTCCACGTGGTGGTGAGCGCCTGCTCGACCGTCTGGGCGTTCGTCGCCCGGAAGGTCACCGTCTGGTTCGTCGTGGAGTTGTTCGGCGCGTCATAGTAGTCGTAGTGCCAGGTGACCTGGATTCGGTCGGACGTGCCGGCGGGCAGCGGGTCTTTCAGCTTGAAGATGTAGCGCTGCACGCGGGTGCCGTCCGGGGTCTTTTCCGTCGAGTTCGTCGTCTTGGTGACGCTGTCGCCGGCGACGGGGATGACCGTGTAGCCGCGCTCGGCAAGCTTGAGGCCGGCCGGCGTGATGGGGCCGGGCAGCGTGAGCTCAATTTCGGCGCCTTTACAGGGGGTGGTGACCGAGGAGCAGGAGAAGTTGATCGTCGTGATCTGATCGTCGTGGATGCGCAGGGTCGGTTCATCGTTGACGACGTTCAGGGCCAGGGTCGCCTGGTCGTCCGCGACCGCGCGGGCGCGGCGCGTGCGGGGCTGGTCCTCGGGGGCGACTTCGGCGTCGGGAGCCTCAGCGCCAGCTTCCGCGTCGGGAGCCTCGGCACCAGCCTCAGCGGCGGGGGCTTCGGCCCCGGCCTCGGCGGCAGGCGCCTCGACGGCCTCAGAGTTGGACGAGGCCATGGCAGCTTCCTGCGAGGTTGCTACGTCGGGCGATTGCGCGCTTTCGTCGGCGGCGCTGGCTCGCATAGCGAGGGGTGTCAGCGACGTGACGAGAAGCGAGAGAGCGGCCAGGCTGGCAGCACCCGCAACGCCCACGCGGGCGCGGAACGGACGCAGTCGAGACATCGACTTCTCCTTCGATTAACTGAAAATTGACAGGACTTGTGTCCCAGGGTAGTAAAGGAGTAGGGGCTGCCACCATGCCTAACAGGTATCACCTGAACCACAACTACAACGGTGTATTTCGTTGAAATTCCGGGAATAACGGCAATATAACAACTTCTCTGAACTCTTGGTCAGTGCTGAAAAAAATGCCTGCCCTCATCTATTTATCAGACAATCATGGAGACGTCGGCCACCGAGTACGCAAATTATGACCACTAGTGCCGAAATCGGAGGGAAGATTTACCACGATTTGAGTGTCACAACTCACATGCGGGGATGTTGCCGGCTGAACACACGACGTCGCCCCTCTATCGACACCCTTGACCGATCGTTGGGTTGATTATCTGCGGGCGCACCCAGACGGCGCGGGGGACGCGCCCCCGCCCCGGCCTCGTCCCCGCTAGGACGCATCCTCGCAGGTCAGGCGCCCCGCTTCCATCGCGAACGTGCGGTCGGCGTAACGGCGCGCCTCCGATTCGTGGGTGACGATGAGGACATCCGCTCCCCCTTCGGCCGCCTCGCGCAAGAGACGCAGGACGCCGGCCGCGTTCTGCGCATCCAACCCGGCCGTCGGCTCGTCCGCCAGGACGACGCTCGGGGTAATGAGGAGCGCTCGGGCAACGGCGACGCGACGCAGCTCGCCGCCAGAAAGCTCGTTGGGGTGCGCGTCCGCCAGATCGGACAGGCCCACGGACGCCAGGAGCGCGGCGCTCAGGGCAGCGGGCACGAGGGGGATGACGAGGTCCTTCTTGGACACGGTAATCAATCCTTACGAGCGGGCAAGTATTGACGAGCTTTATAAAAGTCTCATAAGCCCTAATTTACTGTGGAACACAAGGGTTTCCCCTCCCTCTAGGCTCCCGGACGCGACGCACGCACTCCCTCCTGCATGCGCGCGCGACGGCTCCCCACGCGCGGTCCAAAACAACCACTCTGCCTCCCCCACAGCGCCTAAGATTGAGGCATCCCCCACCAACGAGGTGTCACCATGAACAGAATCAGCATCCGCCTTCTCCACTGCCTCGGCGCGTCGATAACCGCGCTCGCGTGCATCACCCTCTCCCCCCTCGCCGCCGCTGCAACAGACGCCACGGCCGCAGACAGCACCGTCGTCACGGCACCCTCCGGCGAGGCACCGACCACCCCGGCCTCGCCCGAGGCGTCCCCGGCCTCGCCGAGCACCACCCCGACCACCCCGGCCTCGCCGAACGACGACCCCGCACCCGCCACACCCTCCCCACCCCGACTCCCGAGCCGAGCGCCACCCCAACCGAGCCTGCGCCGCCCATCACCGGCCACTGGGTACGCCAGGCGGCCGGATGGCGCTACGAGTTCTCCGACGGCACCTGGCTCAAGGGCGGCGTCCACGCGGTGGGAGCCACGCGATACGCCTTCACCGACGACGGATACGTGCCGGTGGGCTGGTACCGCAGCCCAGAGGGCACCTGGTACGCCTCCACCGAGGACGGCGTGCGCACCGGCTGGTACCACGACGGCGTCGCCTGGTACTTCCTCGACGGCGACGGCTCCATGGCCACCGGATGGCGCCTCTCCGGGAGCGCCTGGTACTACCTCGACCCCACGCGAGGCGGCGCCATGGCCACCGGCTGGGCCAAGGACAACAACACCTGGTACTACATGGACGCCTCCGGGGCGATGAAGTCCTCGACCTGGGTGCGTGAGGGAGCCTGGTACTACCTGACGGGCAGCGGAGCCATGGCCACCGGATGGTTCATCGCCGACGGATCCTGGTATTACGCGGACGGCAGCGGTGCCATGGCCACCGGGTGGCTCAACGACTCCGGCACCTGGTACTACCTGCACCCCTCGGGCGCGATGGGCACCGGGTGGATTCAGGAGGGATCGAGCTGGTACTACCTGAACCCGAACGCCGGCGGCGCCATGGCCACCGGCTGGGCCGCAGTCGGCGGCGCATGGAACTACTTCGACCGCTGGAAGGGCTTCTGGGTGTCTGGCCGCGCCGACTTCGAAGCCGACTGGAACTACGCGAAGACCCTCTACAGCCCCACCAACTACCTGGTCGTCGTCGACACCGGCGCCCCGCACTGCATGACCTTCTACTGGGCGGAGGGCACCTGGCAGCCGCTCACGGACATGCCGTGCTCCGTCGGCAAGGCATCGACCCCCACGGCCACCGGCACCTTCACCATCAAGAACCGAGGCTCCTCTTTCGGGCACGGGTACACGGCGTACTGGTGGACCCAGTTCTACGGCGACTACCTCTTCCACTCCGTCCTCTACTACGAGGGAAGCTACACGGTGAAAGACGGGACACTCGGCGGCCACGTCTCCCACGGGTGCGTGCGCCTGCGCTACGAGGACGCCAAGTGGCTGCACGACACGATCCCATCGGGGACCTACGTGACGATCTACTGACGGCCTGATGGCGGCCCGCCGATGGACTGGCGCGCTGCCGGGGGACTGGTGGCGGCCCGCCGATGGAGCGCAGGCTTGCCGATATGGCCCAGCCTCGCACGGAAAGAGGGCACCGCAGAACCCAGGCAGGCACATCACCGGCTCTTCGCATGTGAGGGTGTAGAGGTGTTGGGCGGGGTTCGGCATATCGTGATTGTGTAGGGGTCGAGGTCTTTCGATGATGGAGATTCCTACACCGTCCATCTGAAAGACCTCGACACGTCTGATTCCACCTTTGACCGTCCTGATTTGAGCGCGTTCACGCGCCTGGATGGCCTTGGACTGGAGGTGACGAGCAGCGCATTGAGCCAGCGCCTGGCCGGACAGTCCTGCAGCAGTTGGGGAGCATGACACCAGGGGTAATGATGGGGGTTTTGCAACATTAGAAGCCTTGCTTCGGCGTGTCGCCGGCGTGTCGCGCCTCTATTGGTGCAATTCCCCCCGTTTGGTGGCGCCCTCGACATGGGGCGAGCCCGACTGTACGCCTCTCACAGCGCAATTCCCCCCGTTTGGTGGCGGTGTCATTGGAAAGCAGGCCGCGCCCGGGCCCGCCCGCGCTCTCTGACCCTTCCGGAGAGCGTCGCATCGTTGGCGATGGGGGTTTTGCACCACTAGAAGCCTCACCACGGCGTGTCGCCGGCGTGTCGCGCCCCTAATGCTGCAATTCCCCCCCGTTTGGTGGTGGTGAGGTCGCGGTTCGGGGCGGCGTGGCGCCCAAAGTGCAGACCACCTCGGCGAAAACGCCGACAATGGGCGTCGTGGGCGAGGTGGTCTGCGTTGTGGGCACAACGGTGCCCGGCCTGGTGTGTCGCTCGCACGCGAACCCGCTATAGCGTGCGCTAACCGGCTATATCGCACGTAAACCCGCTATTCCGTGTCTGGGCGGGGCTGCCCACGCTCGCATTAGCGGGCCCAGGCGCGGATCAGGGGACCCACGTGCGCGGCAAGGAGCGCGGGCAATTAGCGAGCCTCGGCGAACTGCGCCCCTGACGCTGAGTGCCCATACCTGGTCATCACTCGCCCGCACACCGGACATTTGGGGGTATTCATACCCCCACGATGAAACAACCAACTTCAATGTGGATTTTCCCGCACCAGCAAGCCGAAAAGTCGCTACAAAACCAACACGTTTTGTCCATCCTTCAAGTTGGCTCCCACCAACTTCAATACCGATTTTCCCGCACCAAAAAGCCGAAAAGTCACCATAAAACCAACACGTTTTGTCCTATAACCCACAAGTCGCCACACAACCAACACGTTATGTCCCTTAACACCACAAACGCGGACCGACCCGGGCGCCCGGACCCGCGCAGGCGGCACGGGCACGCACGAAGCCCCGGGATTCCAGTGGAATCCCGGGGCTGGGAGCGGAGACGGCGGGATTTGAACCCGCGAGGGGCTATGCACCCCTACCTCCTTAGCAGGGAGGCGCACTCGACCGGACTATGCGACGTCTCCAGTGCCGACTACTTTAGGGCATTTCGCCGCGAGCGCGAACGTGCACTCGCCGCGACGCCCGTGGGCGGCCGGCAAAGCGGAGGGCGAGGGATTCGAACCCCCGGTGCCATTGCTGACACAACGGTTTTCAAGACCGTCTCTTTCGGCCACTCAGACAGCCCTCCAGACGCGGATCATCCTACAGGACGAGGCTCGGGGATGCGACCCTCACGTCCCCGAGCCCGGGCCCATCAGTAATCCGACGCGTCAGCCTCGCAGCCCGAAGAAGTTCCAGGACTTCTTGTCGGGAGCCGGTTCCTCGGGGTGATCGAGGAGGCCGCGCGAGATCGCGGGGGCCGTCGGCGGCCACAGCGGCAGGCGGATCGCGAGCGTCGCCTGGACGGCATGGTAGACATCCCAGCGCGACGACTTGGCGGGCTGCACGTTCTCGTTGCGGGGGCCGAGGCGACGCACCCACCTGCCGGGCTGGGTGATGAGGTAGTCGTGGATGTAGTCGACGAAGGAGCGGTAGCAGTGCTCGAAGTGTTCGACGTCGGAGATGCGAGCACCGTCGTCTAGCATGGCGCGGCGCACGGCGACGGTCGCACACACGCCCTCGCAGACGACCCACTGCTGGTGCTCGTCCTCGCCGGGCACGGGGTCACCCTCGTCGTTGACGCCGGTGGAGAAGCCCGGGTTGCCGTCGGTGCGACGCCAGCCGTCGACGCGCGCGCGCTCGAAGAGCTCGGTGCCCATCTCGAGGAGGTAGTCGGGCACGGTCCAGCCCATCGAGCGCAGGCCCGCGCGCACCTGCAGCGCGAAGCGCGCGAGCTGCATCGAGTGGCCGGTCACGTAGCCCTCGTAGTAGCGGCGTCCGTCGTTGAGGAGCTTGCCCGCCTCGGGGTCGGCCTCCCACTTATCGTTGAAGAACTCGGGAACGCGCCAGCCGTTCTTGGAGGCGATCTTGTACGCGAAGGCCGTCATCTTCTCGGCGCGGTCGAGCCATTCGGGCTCGGTCGTGGCCTCGGCCGCGGCCATGTAGGCCTCGATCGTGTGGATGAGGGTGCCGAGGGTGTGCACGGGGACGGGCTCGTTGAACGCCTCGTCGTACTGATCCCACACGAGGCCGTAGTCGTCGGCCCACAGCTTCTTCTGCTCCTCGAGCATGCGGTTGAGCAGCTCGTGGGCACCGGGACGGTCGGCGACGGTCGCGGCGGCGACGCCCAGCAGCGCGTACACCGTGTGGTACTGAGACTTCACGCGCGCATCCTCGTCCCACGGCACGCCGCGACCGTCGGCGTCAGGCTCGGGCTTGATCGCGAACCACATGCCGCCGTTGACGGGGTCGGTGAAGTAGTTGGTGAGCGCCTTGACGGCATGATCGGCGTAGCGGCGCGTGCCGGGCAGGCCCATGAGGGCACCGAGCGAGAACACGTAGGCCATGCGACCCGTGACGGCCAGGTCGATCGATCGAGTCGGGTCGGGCTTCCCATCGGCGTCGAGGTGCGCGAAACCAGTCGCGACGATCGCGCCTTCTGCCTCTTCAATGAGGGCCTGCATGTGGCCACTCAGCCAACGGTTATGTTCGATGGAATCAAACCATCCCACGATGTTCCTCCTGACAACACAGTCACGGTCTGCGGTGACCGACATCTCATAGGATAGTCGTTCGGTGCCGATTTTGGGAAAACGTGCATATCCCCTTCTTTCCCCCACGGACGAGGCCGGGGCTACCCCCGCTCTCACCTGGCCTTTTGCGCCCGCGCGGCCACGGCCTCGAACAAGAGAAAACAAGAGAAAGTCCACGCCGTGGGACGGCGCTTCACACGAAGGGACGTTACGTGCAACACTGTGTTCATGCATGATCGAGCTGGCACACGTGCCCTTCCAGAAGACCTCATCAACGTCGACGATGTCATCGCCGCTTACTACGACATCACGCCCGACCCGACCGACGTGGGACAGCGCGTCGCGTTCGGAACGTCGGGCCACCGCGGCGCTTCGCTGGACGGTAAGTTCAACGAGGCGCACATCATCGCCATCACCGCGGCGATCATCGAGTACCGCGCGTCGCAGGGCATCAACGGTCCCCTGTTCATCGGCCGTGACACGCACGCCCTGAGCGAGCCCGCGTGGCGTACCGCCCTGGAGGTCCTCGCGGCCGTCGGCATTGACACGCGTATCGACTCGCGCGGCTCCTACACGCCCACCCCCGCCGTGTCCGTCGCGATCCTGGGCGCGAACGGCGCGCCGGCCAACCTGCGCACCGAGGGCGACGGCCTGGCTGACGGCATCGTCGTCACCCCCAGCCACAACCCCCCCGCGCGACGGCGGCTTCAAGTACAACCCGCCTCACGGCGGCCCCGCCGACACCGACGCGACCGGCTGGATCGCGGCGCGCGCCAACGAGCTCCTCGACTCGGGTGAATGGAAGAACGTTCCCCGAGTGACCGGCTCGGACCTGCTGCATGACCCGAACATCAAGCCCTTCGACTACCTGGACTTCTACGTCTCGCAGCTGGACCAGGTTGTCGACATCGAGGCCATCCGTAAGGCGGGCGTGCGCATCGGCGCGGACCCGCTCGGTGGCGCGTCCATCGACTACTGGGCAGCCATCGGCGAGCACTACGGCCTGGATCTGACCGTCGTGAACCCCGAGGTCGACCCGGCGTGGCCGTTCATGACCCTGGACTGGGATGGCAAGATCCGCATGGACTGCTCCTCGCCCTACGCGATGGCGTCCCTGCGTCAGGCCATGACTCCCGACGCCGAGGGCAACACCCCCTACGACATCGCGACCGGCAACGACGCGGATTCGGACCGCCACGGCATCGTCACCCCCGACGGCCTGATGAACCCGAACCACTTCCTGGCTGTCGCCATCGAGTACCTGTTCACGCATCGTCCCGGCTGGGGTGCGGACGCGGCCGTGGGCAAGACCCTGGTGTCCTCGGCCCTCATTGACCGCGTCGTGGCCGCCATGGGCCGCAAGCTGATTGAAGTGCCCGTGGGCTTCAAGTACTTCGTGCCCGGCCTGCTGTCCGGGACCGTCGGCTTCGGCGGCGAGGAGAGCGCGGGAGCCTCGTTCCTGCGCAAGGACGGCACCGTGTGGTCGACCGACAAGGACGGCATCATCCTGGCGCTGCTCGCCTCGGAGATCCTGGCTGTCACCGGCAAGACCCCCCTCCCAGCTGCACGAGGAGCAGGTTGAGCGCTTCGGTGCCTCCGCCTACGCCCGCATTGACGCCGCTGCTTCCCGCGAGGAGAAGGCGAAGCTCGCCGCACTGTCCCCGGATGACGTGACCGCGACCGAGCTGGCCGGCGACCCGATCGTCGCGAAGCTGGTGCGCGCGCCCGGTAACGACGCGCCCATCGGTGGCCTGAAGGTGACGACCGAGTCCGCGTGGTTCGCCGCGCGTCCGTCGGGCACCGAGGACGTCTACAAGATCTATGCGGAGTCCTTCAAGGGTGCCGAGCACCTGGCGCAGGTCCAGGAGGCCGCGAAGAAGGTCGTGTCCGACGCCTTGAACGGCTGACGCTTCAACGCTGCCCGCTCACGCGGGTTGCACGGGGGCGGCGCTCGATTGAGCGCCGCCCCCCCCTTTGTTTACCGCAGATGTGCACGGGCCGATGTACCCTTGGAACACCCAGATCAGGAAGGACTACCATGACAGCAGCTATTCGCTTAATTTCAAGCGAAAGTCCAACTGCACTGGAATTTTTTGCGGGCATCGGTCTCGCTCGTGCAGGGCTTGAACAAGCAGGATTCACCATTGCTTGGGCAAATGACTACGAAGCCAAAAAGCACCAACTATACCGCTCTCAATACGGTTCAGACACCGACTATCACGTTGGCGACATTGCTGACGTCCATGGCAGCGACTTACCGATGGACAGCGCGATCGCCTGGGCTTCCTCACCCTGCACTGACCTATCCCTGGCTGGCAATCGAGACGGTCTTGGCGGCAGACAATCAGGAACATTTTGGCACTTCATGCGGATTCTTGAAGAGATGGGCGATAGTCGCCCTCCCGTCGCAGTCCTCGAAAACGTCACCGGCCTAGCTTCCTCACATTCAGGTGACGATCTGACTGCAGCAATCCGCGCCTTTAATTCACTGGGATATTCCATCGATGCTCTGTCTATTGACGCCAGGCATTTCATTCCACAGTCACGGCCACGAATGTTCCTTGTGGGGGCACTAACTCCACCCGACTCGGATGACACTCCCTCAGACCTACGTCCCGAATGGCTCGAATGGATACATTCGGATCCCACCCTCGTCACTCACCGAGCTCCACTTCCCTCTGTACCTCCACTGCTGACTGAAGGTTTCACCGCACTTGCCGACCATCTGCCCGAGGACGATCCGCATTGGTGGAGCTCTAGCCGCACTGCGGATTTCCTCAGCTCACTCTCCCCGATTCAAGCAGCCAGACTCGATTCTCTTCGCACATCGAAGCAGTGTCATACCGTACCGCTTATCGGCGTACACGGCAGGGAAAGCCCGTATGGGAGATCCGACCCGATGATATCGCTGGCTGTTTACGGACTGCTCGAGGCGGATCCTCACGACAGGCTGTTGTCAAGGCCGGCAAGGGCGAGGTTGCTGTGCGCTGGATGACTCCTCATGAGTATGCCTCTCTCATGGGTATCCCCAACTACAAGTTCGGCGATGCGACGGATAACCAAATCCGTTTTGGTTTCGGTGACGCAGTTGCCGTCCCTGTTGTTGCCTGGCTGGGGAAGAACTACCTCATGCCCCTAGTCCGCCAGGAATTCGACCAGGGTTCCCCATCACTGGAGGTAGTCGCACATGGCTAGCACAGGAATCGCTTCGTACGGTTCCACAGATTCCGAGATGAAGCCACCGCTGAAACGCACAATGCCTACACGTTTCGTGCAACTATTCCGCGCACACTTATCCGCAGCTCTCAACTTCGTTGAGCCTCTGACGCGTAAGCGACTCGGTAAGTGCGTCGGAGTGTATGCCTTTTACGACTTCGACGGTGAGCCCATCTACGTTGGCCAAACAACGGAGGACTTTGGGACTCGAATTGGTCGACATCTCAGAGATCAGCGCAGCGACACTCTCGCCTACAGAATTCTGGATCCGTTTGAAGTTGCAGAGGTCGAGTTTTTTCCAGCGGATTACCTGCTGGACACTTACCCCGACAGGAAAGAACGAAGCGCCGCATTTGATTCACTGGAGTACTCCGTGTACGTCCACGCCATCGAAAAGTCAAGCTACCATGCAATTCTCAATGAGAAAATCCCGCCTACTTCTCCTCTCGTTGACTTACCGCACTCTCATCGCTTCAACTTAATTCCCGACGAGTACCGTGAAGATCGTGAGCACCCGGACGTACGAATTGCGCGACGTGCGGAAACGCTCGCTCGTGTTGCGGCCGTCGCGCACGAACGCGGTGAAGTTTCCGCTGGGCTGCGTCGCGTCATCGTTATCCAAGCTATTCGTCTTGCAGACTTGGCTGCGGCTCGACTCGCTTATGCCGAAGGCCGACCACGCCCTGATCCCAATTGCATCGACGTCCATGCACTTGTCGGCAACATCTTCGAGGAGCAAGTTCCCTAGCCGCTCACGCAGGTTGCGTAAAGCTCTCGCGCGTCATCAGCGTATCTCGCGCACGAATGATCGCCGGCTCCACGTCGCGTCCAAACGTCTCGATGGATTCCAGCGACGCGGCCCGCTTGAGATTATCCCGCCACGGACCTACCTTGATCGGGCTAGCAATCTGCGACGCTTCGGTTATTCCTGCTCCTCGCCGGCACCCCTCACGGCCCCCGTGACGCCTTCAACTGCGTCGTTGACAAATCCTTCACGGGTTCGGGGATCTTCGCATGCGGAGCGGTTCCGGTAATGGGATTCTTTTCGATCCAGTCCGTGTTTCCGGGACCCAGTCCACCACGCCCCTCGCCGCCCGGCGAGCCAGAGGTCACCATGTCATCAACCTCCCCAGTTTGTGAGCCGGCCAAACTCGCGCCATAGCTGTGGCCGGACATGGCCTCACCAATCGAGGAACCCGCACCAGCACTAGCACCTGCACCTTAGCTGTGGCCTTGAAGGATGGAGCCAATGAGCTGGCCATTCTCTTCCTCGGCGGCGATGAAACCGCGTTCGGCTGCCAGGAGGGATTCGGCGTGCTCGTCCAGGCTCATGCCCGTCTTGGTTGCCTGATCCGCGAATTTCTCTTCGACACCCTGCATCTTCGACGACAGGTTCGTGCCGGGCATCGCCGAAGCGAAAGCACTGGCCCCACCCTCGGGGCGTGCCGAACGGACCGCCTCTGCGGCCTCGCGCGCCGTCGAAGCAAGGCGCAGGAACTCACCGGCAACAAATGAAAGATCGCTCATCGTCCACTCCTGTATTCATAGATGGATGACCCGGGCAATATTACCGGACGGAAACCTACAGCGCACCCATTCATCCGTCGGCCACCTCCCGGCCACCTCCTCGCCCATCGCACATTTTTACCGCCCCCACCCCTAGAAAATTGCTGACAGGACGGCTACCTTGGCACTGTCCCCAGATGGGGACACCGGTAACGCCCACCGACTCCAGGAGCCCACATGAGCGAGGCATCGCGCCGACCCGCACACGACGCGGGACCGGATGCGCCAGCCCAGGCCTCGTCGATAGCGACGACGAGGCCTCCCATCCCGCGGCTGCCCGTCGGCCGCCTCGCGTTCCTGCTCCTCGCGGGCATCGCGCTCCTGGCGGGACTGGACGCCTCCCTCGTGCGTCTGGGAGCCATCGCGCCCGTGGCCTCGACAAGCCTGGGGACCGTGCACGGCCTCCTCATGATCTACGGGTTCCTGGGCACCGCGATCTGCCTCGAGCGCGCGGTCGCCCTACAATCCGACGGGCGTCGCGCGTGGGCGTACGCCGCTCCCCCTGCTCACCGGAGCCGGCGGCATCAGCGCGGTCGTCATCTCCCTGAACGAGGGCGTACGCGCGACACTCGCGAACCTGCCGATTCCGCGTTACCTGGCCGCCCACCTGCCCGGATTCGCGCCCGAGCGGATGATGCCCGGCTTCCTCATCACCCTCGGTATGGCCCTGCTGACGGCCATCTACTGCTACGTATGGACCCGTCGGCAGGCCACCCACGCGGTCCTCATCCAGCTGATGGGCGCGCTCATTGGCTTGGGCGGCATCCTCCTATGGTGGCGAGGCCTCGAGACGCCGCGCGCGGTGCCCTGGTGGCTCGCTTTCCTGATCGTCACAATCGTCGGTGAACGCGTCGAGCTCGCGCGCCTCGCCTTCGCGTCCGGCTCCACCGAGCGGCGCATCACCGCCGAGAGCGCCGCACTCATGGTGGGCCTGACCGTCGCGCTCTACTCCCCCGCGATCGGATACCCACTGATCGGGCTCTCGCTCGGCGTTCTCATGGCGGACACCGCGTGGCACGACGTCGCGCGCGGCACCGTGCGCATGAGCGGCCTGCCTCGCCTGGCGGCCGTGTGCATGCTGAGCGGATACGCGTGGGCGCTTGTACCGGCGCTGATGTGGGTCATCGCTCCGCCCGCTTTCGACGGATACGGCTATGACGCCGGCGTCCACGCGATCACGATCGGCTTCGTCGTCTCGATGCTGCTGGCCCACGCGCCCGTCATCATCCCGGCGGTCGCCCGGCGCGAGGTCCCCTACCACGGCGCCATGTGGGTCCCCTTCGCGTTCCTGCAGGTCTCCCTCCTCCTGCGTCTCCTCGCGGGCGCGCGCGAGGCGGCCTACCCGTGGCGCCTCGGCGGCACCCTCGGGGTCGTCGGCATGCTCCTGTTTGTCGCCACGACGCTGACGGTAACGATTCGCCGGGCGCGCGCGGCCTCTCGGGAGGCCCGATGAACAAGCCTCGCGTCCCCCGCACCGACCGCGCGACCTCCGTCTGGATGTGCGTGGCAGCCGTCGCCGCGGCGACCACGATCGTCGCCCGAGGCCGCATCCCGCAGAACCTGTGGACGATGATCCACCTGGTGACCCTCGGCGTCCTGTCGAACGGGATCTTCCAGTGGTCCTGGTACTTCACGCGCGCGCTCGCCCACCTGGCCCCGGACGACCGACGCGCGGGGCGCGACAATACCGTGCGCATCACTGCTTTCAATGTGTCCCTGCTGCTTCTCATCGGCGGCATGTGGTCGAATCTGTGGCACGCGACCGTCACGGGCGCGACGCTCGTCGGCGCGATCGCGGCCTGGCACGGGTGGGCGCTGCTCACCGCGTCCCGCGAGCGCCTGGCCTCGCGTTTCGCGGTGATTATCCGCTACTACGTTGCGGCGGCGTTCTTCCTGGTGGTCGGCGCGACGCTGGCGGGTTTCGTCACGGCGGCCATGTTTGATGCGGACGCTCCCGCGTGGCTGGCCGAGGCCCGGGACCGTCTGACGGTCGCCCACGCGCTGGCGGGGATCGCCGGATGGGTGGGCTTGACGATGGGCGGCACCCTGGTGACGCTGGGGCCGACCGCGATGCGCACGCGCATGGATCCGCGTGCCGTGTCCTTCGCGACGAGCGCCCTGCCCATGTGGGTGGCCGCGCTTCTCGTCGCCGGCGCGGGCGCTGTGGCCGGGTCAATGCGCGTTGCCTCCGTGGGGTTGTTGGTCGTCGTGGGCGCGGCGGCGCTGGGCGTGGGCGTTCCGTTGGTCCGCGTGGCGCTGACAAAGGGCCCCGCCGAATACGGCGCATGGTCCCTCATGCTGGGCGCCGCCTGGATTCTCGTCGCCGGCGCCGGAGCCTCCCTGCGCGCCTTCGAGGCGGCGGACGCGACCGGCCTACGCGCGGCGTTCCTCGCGTGGATGCCGATCCTGGGCGCGGCCGGGCTGGGCCAGCTCTTCGTCGGCGCTCTCACCTACCTGATGCCCGTCGTCATCGGCGGCGGCCCGTCCGCGGTGCGCGTCGGCGTCGGCGTGCTCGAGGCCGGGGCTCCGATCCGGGAGGCGGCTCGCAACGTGGCCGCAATCCTCGCGCTCGCCGTCGCATCCCTGAGCGGAACCTCCGCCGAACGGCTCACTATCGCCGCGTGGGTGGTCCTGTTGGCCACCTACGTCGTCGACATCGTCCTCATGGCCCGCTGCGGCGTGGCCCAGGCGCGCGCCAAAGCGCGCCGCCGCTTCATCCCCCACCACACAAGGAGGCCGCCGTGGCTGACCTGAATCTGTCCGCTTCGCCGTCGTCGGGCGGCGAGAAACCGAAGGCATCCGCATCGACAGGGCCCGCGGCGGGAGCCCCCAAGCTGCGCGTGAGCCCGACGGGCGGCCACTCGCCCGCGAGCCGCACCGCGGGCGCACTCATCGGCGTCGTCTCCGTCGTGGCGCTCGCGCTGGCGATCTTCCTGTCCAACCCGT
Source organism: uncultured Sanguibacter sp. (assembly GCA_916438365.1). The sequence continues at coordinate 458,645 of CAKAEY010000007.1, read as the reverse complement.
CCGCGCCCACCACGCAGGCACGGGAACGGCGTCGGGAACCACGGCCTCGTCCGTGACGCCGACCGGGCACACGACCCGCGTGTCCGTGGGCGTCGAGGGCATGGCGTTCACGCCAAACCACATCGAGGTGCCGGTCGGCGACCGCCTCATCATCGACTTCACGAACTCGGGGGACCAGCGCCACGACCTCGTGTTCGAGACGGGCGTGTCCTCCGGATCGCTCACCACGGGCGAGACGAAGGAGCTTGACCTCGGCGTCATCTCCGGGGACGTCGAGGGTTGGTGCTCCCTGCCGGGTCACCGCGAGATGGGCATGACCCTGCACGTGCAGGCCACGGGCGCATCCTCGTCATCCTCGTCCTCCTCGGACACCTCGGCTTCGGGCAGCCACGCAGGCCACGGGCACGACCACGGCCAGGACGCCGCCGAGGGACCCGCCACCCCGACCGAGCTGACGGACTACGCGGCGACCATCGACGCGCGCGACCCGGTGCTCCCGCCGGCCACGAACGAGACCGAGCGCCACTACACCTTCACGGTCACCGAGCAGACCGTCAACGTCACGAGCTCGCTGACCCGCCAGACGTGGACCTTCAACGGGGACGCGCCCGGCCCGATCCTGCGCGGACACATCGGCGACACCTTCCACATCACGCTCGTGAACAACGGGACGATGAGCCACTCGCTGGACTTCCACGCGGGCCTCGTCGCCCCCGACAACGTCATGCGCTCGATCGAGCCCGGGCAGAGCCTCGAGTACACGTTCGTCGCGAAGAACGCGGGCATCTGGCTCTACCACTGCTCGACCGCTCCCATGTCGATGCACATCGCGAACGGCATGTTCGGGGCCGTCGTCATCGACCCGACCGACCTGGATAAGGTCGACCGCGAGTACGTCATGGTCGCCTCCGAGCTCTACCTGGGCGCGGACGGGCAGAGCGCAGACGCCTCGCTCCTGTCGGCCCTGGCGCCCAACGCGATGGCCTTCAACGGCGTGCCCTTCCAGTACAAGGCGCACCCGATCCAGATCAAGACCAACGAGCGCGTGCGCGTGTGGGTCATGGACGCGGGCCCGAACCTGGCGACAACCTTCCACGTCGTGGGCACCCAGTTTGACACCGTGTGGCGCGAGGGTGCCTACGTCATCCGAGGCGGAGGAAGCGGCGGCGGCTGGGGGCAGGTCCTGGCCCTGGGTGCCGCCGAGGGCGGCTTCGTCGAGTTCACGCCGCTCGAGGCGGGCCACTACTCCTTCGTCAACCACGCGCTCTCCCTGGCTGAGAAGGGCCAGCTCGGAGTCTTTGAGGTGACCGACTGAGCGTGCCCCCGTTCCCCGGCCACGGCCTCGTCCACATTCGACGAGGCCGTGGCTTTTTTCGCAGCCTGTCCTCCCCTCGTGGAGGGCTCGAATGGTTACGTACGCCCCATTTCGCTTGGCTTTCGTGACGCTGCCCCAGCGATAGAATGGACGGATGCTCGGCACCTATCTTGACATTCTGCGTTACCGTCAGTCCTGGAAATTCTCCGCGGCTGGCCTTGTTCTGCGCTTGCCGATGTCCATGGTGGGACTGTCGACGATCCTGATGGTGCGCGCCGAGTACGGCAACTACACGCTGGCCGGTGCCGTTGCCGCGGTCAACATCATCGTCATGGCGCTCTGCGCGCCCATCCTCGCGCGCCGCATCGACCGCCACGGGCAGCTGCGCGTCATGGGCCCAGCCTGGACTATTTCAGTCCTGTCAATGTCTGCTCTGGTCGCGGCCGTCATCATGCACGCCCCCGAGTGGCTGCTCTTTATTCCGGCCGCCCTGGCGGGCGCCACGTGGGGAGCGCCCGGCGCGCTCGTGCGCTCGCGCTGGTCCACGATCCTGCACAAGCCGGGCCAGCTGCCGACCGCCTACGCCCTCGAGTCCGCGGTCGACGAGTTCGTGTACATCGTGGGCCCCGTGCTCTCCACGGTCCTGGGTACCGCCCTGCATCCGGCCACCGGCCTCATCATTTCGATCGCCAGCCTGGCGGTGGGTGGCGTCCTCTTCCTGTCGCGCCGCGACTCCGAGCCCGCGATCATTCCTTACGATCCAGGCGCCCCGCGCGAGTCCGTCATCCGCAAGCCCGTCGTCCTCGTCATGGCCGCGACCTACATCGGTATGGGCACGACGTTTGGCGCGATGGAAGTGTCGATGGTCAGCTTCACCGAGGAGCTGGGTGCCCCCGCGCTCGGCGGCATCCTCCTCGCTCTGTTCTCCATCGGCTCGCTGACGGCGGCCCTCGTGTACGGCGCGCGCACGTGGAGGCGCCCCACCTGGCAGCTCTTCGTGATCGGCGTGATCGCGATGGCGATCGGCATGAGCCTGTTCCCCGTGGCCTTCAACGTCTGGACGATGGCCGTCGTCATCCTCGTCACGGGGCTGACCTGCGCCCCCACGATGACGAACGTCAACGTCATCATCCAGAAGTCCGTCTCCCCCGCGAAGCTCACCGAGGGCCTGACCTGGATGTCGACCTCGATCAACCTGGGTACCTCGCTGGGCACGGCGATCGCCGGCCCCGCGATCGACGCGTTCGGCGCGCGCGGCGGCCTGTTCACCATGTCCGGGGCGGGGTGGGCGATGGTCCTCCTCATGCTCATCGGTTTGCCCGCTCTGCGTAAGAGCACTGCGGACACCCCGACCCCGCCCCTACCCCTCGACTAATCGGCGCATGAGCGTGCCGCCGGCGCTCGCACGTCGCGAACACCGGCGGCACCGATGAATCAGAACAACCTTTCGTTCATTGTCGAACCCGAGCCATCGACCGGCAGGGCTCGCTGATAGAGGCCAGACGTGTAGGTAACGTGCACGTCGTCTCCATCGGCCACGAAGCGCCACCAGAGGGTAAAGTGGCTCGACGTCCCATCCGCGTAGGCTACCGTCACCTCGGTCTTGTGCAGATCAATCGGGGATTTCCAGACGGCGACATCCTCGGATGAATCATCGAAGGACACCCTCATGCCCTCGGCGCTGTGCCCACGCAGGCGCTGCAGGCACACGCGAGACTCCTCGCCGCGCACGCACCGCTGAATTTCCTGCTCGGCATCCACGTGAACATCGTTGTAGTCACGCTCCGACAAAACAGCGCTCAGCTGATAGTTTCCACCGAGGGAAACGGGGATGCTATCCGATTCCCCGGACCACCACTCATTGCCCTGAGTGTCGCTCAGAACATGGCGCCAGTGATGAGCGAGCGGGAAGACGCGAAGCTCGTACACCCCGGGATAGGCCGATCGAGTAATACGCCACTGTGACTCCCTGGGGGCCGTGGGACCCACTTGCGCGAACTCGTAGTCGTCTCCGTACGTCGCCGCCGCGAATACCGGGTCGAGAACAACCGTTGACTCTCCGTATAGTGCCCCATCTAGGTGCCACCATCCCGTCACGGGGGATCCCTCGCTCTCATCACGAGTGAGGCTTAACTGGTACTCCTGCTCGACACCTCCCACGAGCAGGCGGACCTTCGCACTGCACCTGACGTTCCTCTCCCCGCATTCTTTGCTCACCGTCACATCCAGCAGCTGCGGGGCTTCAACGCGCAGCTCCGAGATGTCGTCGCCAACCCTGCACAAGCTTCCGGCACACTGCTTGTCCCGGGCGGGAATGACCTTTTCAGCCTCCGAGTACTTCCCGTCGATGATCAGCTGGACGTAGGCTCGCACGGCCTGTTCAGGCGTGATCTGAGAACGCAGAGAGTCCGCATACGCGGTACATCCCAAGACCCCGAGGACCAGCAGGAGTGCCAGCCCCACAAACGCTCCCGGCCCGCGCTTGACATAGCGCATCAGCCTCATCGTCATCCCCTTCTCTCCTTTTCCCACGGGGGGGAGATCAGTTTCCAACGTAATGCTCACGGTGCCCGTCGAGTCTTGCGAGTATCGCCACTTCACCCGAACAAGCTCCGTGCGCCCATCGGGGAATGTCACCTCCACCGAGAGGGTGTCCTCCTCGGTCACAGAGTCAAGACTCGGGCGGTTCCGAAGACGGGTAACGACCGTCAGCACAGCCCCTTCCTCACCCTTCCCGGACAGTTGGCGAGTGCACACAGGGGACGGCTCGCCACGCAGACAGGCACGGAGCTCGCGCTCAACCTGGACGTACAGCTCGTCGTAGTCCTCGGGTGCCATGACCGCTTCGATTGACATTTCCTCCCCCAAAGAGATGGGGACAGAATCATAATCGCCAAAATCCACCTCCTGATTATTCCGATCGCGCATCAGCACAAGCCACCGGTCGGTAATCTTCGTGACGTTAAGGTCATACATCGCAGGATATCCTCGCATCGTGATGGACTCCCACGAGTAGCTCCTCCGCCCGGAACCAATGCCATGCCCCCGATAGACCTCAAGGTCGCCAACACTCGCAGACGCAAAGGCGTGATCGATCCTGATAATTGATTGACTCTGCCAGGCTTATCAATCATCCATCCGCCCACCGTTCGCACTCCCGGGGTCGGGTAGTGCTGAGGCTGTTTAACGATGGTAAAGATGCCCCACGATTCCTTTCCCCCAAGGGTGTATCGAACGAGCACCTGATAGCTCTCGTTGTTCCGCTCCGCGCTTCTTGGCTTGACCGTCAGCTCGACCAGCTGCGGATATTCAATGGGCGTGGCGAGCGAGGGATCGAGAAAGCAGTCGCCATCAGAACACGTGCGCGACTCGACCTTCGCGTACTCCTCAGCCTCCGCGTAGCGGCCCGTGAAGAGCAGATCAACGTACTCGCGCGCGAGCGTCTCGGGAGTCTGAGGCTCAGTCACAGGCAGGTCTCGATACCAGGATGCCAGGCCGACCCCGCACGCAAGCAGGAGAGCGAGCCCGATAATAGCACCCGGTCCACGTTTAACGAATCGACAGGCGACGATGCCTAAGTGCAGCAGTAGTCGCATGGTTTCCCCTCCAGTTGCAGCGACGATTCCCCACGCTGGGAAAGACCTGTCACATGCATCTTCATGCCCTTTTATTACGTGGTCAGCCTACCATGGGCCACTCGCACCCAAAATCCCCGATCCTTGCGCCACCGGGGGCGCGAGGCCCTATGATTGCCCTCATGCGCCTCCGACCGCCTCTCATCGACGACGAATCTCCTTCGCTCGCGCTCGCCCTGACGGCAGGCGTGGGTGAATTCGCGTCGTCTCTGCTGGTCGCTGCGATGTCGCAGGGCTGGTACTACCCGGGCGTGGTTGGATTCGGCGGCATCGGATCGGAACGCAGCGCCCGCATCCTCGGCCGCGTCCTCATGGCGCGCGGCGACGAGGGCCGCTCCTGGCTGCAGACCCGGCGCGGATGGCGTCAGTTCTTCAACGCGCAGGTCCCGCGCCAGCCCGTCCTCATCACGGTGGGAAGCGCCCGCAGGCTCGCCTTCGCGGACCGCGGCGGATTCGTCGACATGACGGTGCTCGGCCACGGCCTCGAACCGGGCTGGCACAACGCGACCATTCAGGTCCTGCACGCGGGCGACATCCGCGCGCTCGGCCTGTCCGAGGACACCGCCGCCAAGCTCGCAACCACCCTGCGCACGGCGACCCCGCTGCCCGCCCCGGCCGCGGCGATGTACGAGCGCCCCCGCAAGGGCCGTATCCGCGCCGGCCGACCCGTTTGCGTGCGCGTGCGCATCGTGTCGGATCGCGAGCATTTCGGCGTGGTCTCCGACATCGACGACACCGTCATGGTGTCGATGCTGCCGCGCCTGGTCACGGCCGCGAAACATGCCTTCCTGGACCGAGTATCCTCGCGCGAGGCCGTCCCCGGCATGGCGCGCCTGCTGACGACGCTGACGACGTCGTCGGCCTCGTCGGAGGGCGTTCCCGAGGGCACCCACTCCCCCATCATGTATCTGTCCACCGGCGCGTGGAACGTCGTGCCGACAGTGCGTTCCTTCCTGGAGCGCTCCGGCTACCCGGCCGGCGGGTTCCTCATGACGGACTTCGGCCCCTCGAATACGGGCTGGTTCCGCTCGGGACCGGAGCACAAGCGCCGCGAGCTGCGCCGCCTGGCCCGCATGTTCCCGCATATGCGCTGGCTCCTCGTCGGCGACGACGGCCAGCACGACCCGGAAATCTACGCGGAGTTCGCCCGCGAGTTCCCGCAGTGCGTCGCGGGCATCGCGATCCGTTCCCTGTCCGAGATCGAGCAGTTCATGGCGCACGGCAGCTTCGAGGCCATGGTGCCCGACGCCCTGTGGACCGTCCCCGAGTCCATCCCCGTCTGGTACGGCTCGGACGGCGAGGCACTCCTGGAGAACATTCGAGGCCGTGGCACGGCCGGGCCGCTGACCGGCCGCTGACCGCGGCACCCGCGACCGATCAGCGACGCTCTGCGCTCAATGAGCGCCGAGCCGATGCGAAAAGGCCGCCCACTCGGGGCGGCCTTTTCTTCTGTCTCAGTCCTGCTTCGTGCCCGACATCGGTCGGCACTTCTCGGGCTGCTCGATCGAGTCGTTGGACTTGAGCACTCGCTGCACGTCCTCGGCGCTCATCGCGTCATCGTAGAAGGCACCGAGTTCGACCTTGACGGTGGCGTCCTCCGCGTCGCTCAGGCGCACGTGGGAACCGGGGAAGAATCGGGCCACCGAATAGGCGGCGTCCACCGAGTCCGCGCCTGCCGTAATGCGCACCCTACCGGTGTACTCCACGTCCGAGTTGGAGGGTTCCTCGGTGTGGAAACCTGCGGTTTGGAGCATATCCGTAGCCTTCGAGGCTAGACCCTGGTGCTGAGTCGTATTGATGACCGTGACGGTGACCTGCGAGGGCGCCACGGGCTTCGCGTCCGCCGTCGGACACGGGATGTCGCCGGTCTCGGCGTACTTGACCTTCACGGAGAAGTCGTTGCCGAAGGGAACCGGCACAATGCCGGTGAACACGAGGGCGGCGGCCACAGCGGCCGCTAGCAGCGCGACGCCGACCACAGCGAACGTCAAGTTCTGACGCTGCTGACGCTCGCGCAAGAAACGCTGACGCGGGGTGAGGGGCAGGGCGGGGCGCGTTCGGAATACTCACAGTGTCCAGCCTATCGAATGGGAGCGGCCCGCGGCCAGACAACGCCCCGTCGGGAGCGTTACATCTGCGCCGCGGCCGACCCGCGATACAGTGAGGTCACCCTTAGTACGGGCCTCCGCGAGCTCGGCGCGACGCGCCCGAGTCCGCCACGGCCTCGTCCCACCATCGCCCAACACACCCCGAAAGAGGACCGCGATGAGCTTCCTGGATTCCGACTTGCTCGCCCGCATCCACGAGCGCGCCGCCGACGCGGACGCCACCAACACCTACCCCGAGAAGGATCTGGAGGAGCTGCGCGAGGCCGGGTACCTGTCGGCGTTCGTCCCCACCGAGTTCGGTGGCGCGGGCCTGAGCCTGACCGAGATCGCCGCCGAGCAGACGGCGCTGGCCAAGGCGGCTCCCGGCACGGCGCTGGGCATCAACATGCACCAGATCATCGTCGGGCTCGGCCGCTACCTGGTCGCGGCAGGCAACGCGCGCGGCGAGCAGATCCTGCGCGACGCCGTCGCCGGCGAGGTCTTCGGCTTCGGCATCTCCGAGCCGGGCAACGACCTCGTGCTCTTCGGCTCGACGACGCGCGCGACCGCGACGGCAGACGGCGGGTACTCCTTCGAGGGAACCAAGATCTTCACCTCCCTGTCCCCCGTGTGGACGCGCCTGCTGATCTTCGGGCGCGCAGAGAGCGAGGAGGGCCCCAAGTCCGTGTTCGGCATCGTCCACCGTGACGATGAAGGCTACTCGATCAAGGACGATTGGAACACGCTGGGCATGCGCGCCACCCAGTCCATGACGACACTGCTCGAGGGCGTCACCGTGCCCGAGGAGCGCATCCTCACGATCACGGATCCGGGACCGAGCGCCGACCCGGTCATCTTCGGCATCTTCTCCCACTTCGAGATCCTGCTCGCCGCCACCTACCAGGGCGTCGGCGAGCGCGCGGTCGAGGTGGCCGCAGAGCACGTGGCGAAGCGCCGCTCGGTCAAGAACCAGACGACCTACTCCAACGACCCCGACATCCGCTGGCGCATCGCCGAGGCCGCCCTCATCATGAACGCCGTCGGCCCGCAGATCCGCGAGCTTGCCCGCGACATCGACGAGGGCGCGGACCGCGGTCGCTCCTGGATGCCGCAGCTGTCCGCCGCGAAGAACGCGGCCGCCGAGGCCACGCTGCGCGCCGTCGAGCAGGCCATGCGCGCGTGCGGCGGCAGCGCCTACTACAACACGCACGAGCTCTCGCGCCTGTACCGCGACGCGCTCGCCGGCCTCTTCCAGCCCTCCGATCAGGAGTCTCTGCACGCCGCATGGGCGAACCTGATCCTGGGGCCCATCGAGAAGGCTCAGTAGGCTTGCGCCAAGACAGGGGCGGGCCCGAGGAAATCCTCGGGCCCGCCCCTGTTATGCGCGTGATGTCAGTCGTTCCAGCTGAACTTCTGGGGGCTGATCTCGCCGGTCGTGCCGGTCATCCAACCGCCGCGTGCCAGCGCGAAGGACTGGCCGGTCTTCGTGTTCCAGCAGCTGATGCCATCCTGCGTGGAGTGGCAGGCGTAGTCGCCCTTGGTCGCTGCGGCACCGTACGCGAGGGCGTTGCCGCCACCGGGCACCGCACTCTCGCAGGACTGGCCCGCCTTGTCCTTCGTGGCGCTCAGGACGCCGACCTGACTGCCGGAGCAGGAGGCGTACCCGTCTTCGGCCCAGTCGGATTCCTTGATGCCGCAGCTGACGCCGTCAGCGGTGAAGGAGCACGTGATGTTGCCGGACGGGGACGAGAAGGAGTCCACGGTGATCGCGCCGGCGGGTGCCGGGTACTTGACGGGCTCCTCCGTGGTCGCGCTCGGGGAGGGCGTCGCTTGAGCCGGCGCCGAGGAGGACGTCGAGGGGGTCGTGTTCGAGTTCGTGGACGGGCCCTCGTAACCGCGCGTGAAGACGTAGATGACGAAGCCGAGGAGGATGACCGCGATCAGACCCAGGATGCCCAGGACGAGGCCCATCATCGGGAAGCCACGGCGTTCCTTTTTCTTCCTGCGGGGCGACTTGCTGCGAGGCAGTGGGCTGCACCTGGTAAGAGGCGCCGGCACCCCGGTAGGCCTGCGGCGTGGGCTGGGGGCGCGCGGGGGTGCCCGACGCGCTGGGGTAGGACGAGCCGGAGGATGCGCTCGGGTAGACGGCGGTCGCCTCGGGATCCTGCGTCCCCTTGCTACCCATGATGGAGTGGCGCTGCACCTGGGCGACGACCTGCTCGCGAGCACCCACCTGCGGGACGGGAGCATTCGTGCCGACGACAGCCGAGTAGGGGGTGGTGCGCTCGACCTGCGAGTAGGAGTTCACGCCACCCCTGGCCGAGCACGTACATGCCGGACTCGGAGGTGCGGATCGACGAGCCGGCGACCGCGCCGGACACGTCTCCGTGCATAACGAGGTAGCCGTTGGAGTCGATGTAGCCGTCATAGTCGTCGCGGGCCTCGAGGGCCGCGTTGACCTGTGGGTCGTTGAACTGATGCAACCAGTCGAGCAACCCGCGATAGGCGTGCGGATGCGCGGCCACGGCCGGGCGCAGCTCGGGGTAGCGGTACGCCAGCTGGCGCAGCGCTTCAGCGTCGGTCGACGGGTCCTGGGCAGCCGCCGCAGGGTCGTCGAAATGCAGCTCTTCAGCCATCGAAACTCCAGACTTCACGGTCACGAGGTTGTTACACAATACCGCGATCAGGGGTCACAAGTGAAACCTTCCCCATATTTTTTCCCAACATGCGGCGCTGTCACTTGACAAAAGCTCTACGAGTCCCCACGGAAGATAAACCTGTCAAAGTCCAGCGTTTCGATGTCCCGCGCGAGGGACCGAACCTGGTCGTCCCACCCCGGCCTCGTCGCGGAAAAACCAGCGGGCGCGCCCAGGTCTCGGGCCTGCTGGAGGGCGAAGGTCCTCGCCCCCATCTCACGCGCCCGCGCCGCGACCTCGAAGCCGTCACCGGGCCCGTCCGGGTAGACGGTCAGGCGCACCTCGTGATCCACCTCGGGGTGGGCCAGGACAATGCCCAGCGACTCCCACGCCCGCTCGCCCGCGCCGCCGCGCCCGGCCACGGCCTCGTAGTTGCCCCGGGTCGCCTTCACGTCGATGCCCACCCAGTCGACGAGGCCGGCGCCGAGCAACTCCTCGAGACGACGCGGGTAGGGCCCGCGGTGTGCAGGCCGACGCCGAAGCCGAGCTCGCGCACGCGCGCCATCGCCGCCCCGAGCGCGATCTGGCGGGTCGCCTCGCCGCCGGAGAACACGACGCCGTCGAGGAGGCCACGCCTGCGCGCCAGCAGATCCTCGAGCGCGCCCCACGCGACCACGCCCGGGATGCGAGGGTCGATGATCGCGCTGTTATGGCAGTACGGGCACGCCCACGGGCACCCCTGCAGGAACAGGGACGCCGCGAACTTCCCCGGCCAGTCCACGGTCGACATCGGCACGAGGCCCGCGATCTGCAGGTCGTCCGGCGTCCACTCGCGCGCATCCCGTCCCTGGGCGAGGCCGGGGACGCCCAGGCTCAGCGTGCCCTCCCGGGTCGCCCCGGCCTCGCCGTCATGGGGGCGGGCGCTCACGTCAGCGACTCCCCGCGGGAGGGAAGGCGCTGACGAGCTCACCGTGCGCATCCGCGGCGCTCTCGGAGAACATCTGACGCTCGTGGTACTCGCCCTTCTTGCCGATGTTGAAGGACTGGACCGGGCGGAAGTAGCCCATGACGCGCGTCCACACCTCGCAGGCCTGCAGGCTCCGCGTGGGGGTGGGCGGCCGCGCACTTGTCGCAGGTGAAGTGCTCGCCGGCCAGGTAGCCGTGGACCGGGCAGATCGAGAAGGTCGGCGTGATCGTGATGTAGGGGACCTTGAAGGCCGTCAGCGAGCGGCGCACCATCTCCTTGCAGGCCTCGCCCGAGGAGACGCGCTCACCCATGTACAGGTGCAGGACCGTGCCGCCCGTGTACTTGCCCTGCAGGACCTCCTGATCCTCGAGGGCCTGGAACGGGTCGTCCGTGTACGCGACCGGCAGCTGCGAGGAGTTCGTGTAGTAGGGGCTCGTCGGGCGTGCCCGCCTGGATGATGTCGGGGAAGCGCTTGCGATCCTCCTTCGCGAAGCGGTACGTCGTACCCTCCGCGGGGGTGGCCTCCAGGTTGTACATGTGGCCGGTGGCCTCCTGGAGCTGAACCATGCGCTCGCGCACACGATCCAGGACGCGCACGCACATGTCGAAGCCGCGCGGGTCCGTCAGGTCGTAGGCGTCGTCGCTGAAGTTGCGCACCATCTCGTTCATGCCATTGACGCCGATCGTCGAGAAGTGGTTATCGAGCGTACCCAGGTAGCGGCGCGAGTAGGGGAAGAGGCCGTGGTCCATGTGGTACTGAATCGTCTCGCGCTTGATCTCGAGGGACTTCGAGGCCAGGTCGATGAGCTCGTCCATGCGCGCGACGAGGCCCTCCTCGTCGCCCTTGTAGAGGTAGCCGAGGCGCGCCATGTTCAGCGTGACCACACCAATCGAGCCCGTGAGCTCCGCCGAGCCGAAGAGGCCGTTGCCGCGCTTGAGGAGCTCGCGCAGGTCCAGCTGGAGGCGGCAGCACATCGAGCGGATCATGTGCGGGTCCAGGTCGGAGTTGATGAAGTTCTGGAAGTAGGGCAGGCCGTACTTCGCCGTCATGTCGAAGAGGGCATCGACGTTCTCGCCCTCCCAATCGAAGTCGGGCGTGATGTTGTAGGTCGGGATCGGGAACGTGAAGACTCGCCCGTCCGCGTCGCCGCCCGTCATGACCTCGATGAACGCGCGGTTGATGAGGTTCATTTCCCGCTGCAGGTCGCCGTAGGGTGAAGTCGACGACCTCGTCGCCGATGAGGGGTGCTCGTCCGCGAGGTCGTCCGGGCACGTCCAGTCGAAGGTGAGGTTCGTGAACGGGCACTGGCTGCCCCAGCGCGAGGGCACGTTCAGGTTATAGATGAGTTCCTGCATGCACTGCACAATCTCCTCGTACTCCATGTTGTCCAGGCGCACGAAGGGCGCCATGTAGGTGTCGAAGGAGGAGAAGGCCTGGGCACCCGCCCACTCGTTTTGGAGGGTGCCGAGGAAGTTGACGATCTGGCCGCACGCCGAGGAGAAGTGGCGCGGCGGGGCCGAGGCGATCGCGCCGCCCACGCCGTTGAAGCCCTCTTGAATGAGGCGCTTGAGGGACCATCCGGCGCAGTATCCAGCGAACATATCGAGGTCGTGGATGTGGTAGTCGCCCTCGCGGTGCGGCGCGCCGATCTCGGGGGTGTAGACGTGTTCGAGCCAGTAGTTGGCGACGATCTTGCCCGCCGAGTTCAGGATGAGGCCGCCGAGCGAATACCCCTGGTTCGCGTTGGCATTGACTCGCCAGTCGGAGCGGTCGAGGTACTCCTGCACGGTTGCGATGGCGTCGACGTCGTAGCGCGGTGAGCTGGTCATATTCCTTGTCCTGTCTTGATTCCGTGGTGTGCTGCGGGCTGCTAATGCTGGGTGGTGGGAGGTATGTGTGGTCTCGTGGGACTGTGTGTTTGTGTGGCGGTGGGCACCCCTGGCCCTGCGCTTCGGTGGGCGGCGGGCCACTGCTGGTTGGTCGCGTGATCGACACGTCGCGGATACTCCGCCCTCGTGGGGCGAGGCCGTGGCACTGTGGGTGGAGGTGGTTTCCCCCGCCCGGCGTGAGGCTCCCCTAGATCTAGGGAGACGCGACCATCAATCACTGGATGTAGTGCTTGACGCGAACAGTGACCACAATATCTAGTGTCATACGTGCGTCAGAAGCGCGACGCGCGTGGCGAGCAGTTCCACTTGTCACGCGCGCCCTTTTTCGACATCCATCGGGGACCTACGTCCCGCGAGGCTACGCCCCGCGTCTCCCGCGCTCCCACGCTCCCACGCTCCTGGCACCCCGCGCTCCCACGCTCCCACGCTCCCGGCACCCCGGCCTCGCTCCAGAAATTTCGCACGTAATTCGTTTTCTTGACGATTCAACAACCTCCACAAACGTTGCAATGCCAACGACTGGATTTCAATGTTTGAAAGACACGCGAGGGAATTACGTGCGAGATTGTTAGGAAACCACGACACAATGACCGTCGACACCGCAGCCCCCCAACACACAGCGAGGCCGCGACCGGAGAACCCGGCCACGGCCTCGTCGATCGATGCGGATCAGATGAGGAAGGGAAGCTTCTTGACGAGCCCCAAGCCCTTCCACCACGCGCCCAGGCCGAGCGTGTCGCCCGCGCTAGTCAACGGAATCAGGATGAGAACGAGCGCGTAGACCAGGTGCTCATTGACGACTGGATTGAGGGAGCCCCACACCCACGGGGCGACCGCCGCGTACATGAAGCCCAGCATGACGACGCCCGCGACGGCAGCGAGACGCGTGCCGATCCCCAGCAGGAATGCCAGGCCGATACCCAGGAGGCCGAGCATGAACAGCCAATCCATGGCGGGTACGGCCAGCGACTCGAAGAAGGAGGCCAGGGGCTTCCCGGTCGTGGCGCCCGTCAGGTAGCTCTGCGCGGGCGTGCCGCCATTGATCCACGCGCGCGACGGGCCCGTCGAATAGTGCAGGCCAAACGTCTTATCCAGGAACGACCACAGGAAAATGAAGCCGACCGCGATGCGCAGCAGGGCCAGGACGAAACGCGCGGGCTTGGAGGTGACGACGGCTGACGCGGGACGAGGCATGTCGGTCCTTTCGGGACGGATCTGCGGTTGGGGTGGGCGGCGGCTGGCTGTAGGTGACTGCCCACAGGTGACTGCTGCCGATTCGACGGCATGACGCCCGTGCTTCATTATCCACTGCTCGAACCCCACAATGCCAGGGACACTGCACCCAACGAAGCTCGCGGCGCGGATGACGCAAGCCCACAGCGAGCACAACAAGGACGACCGCGACAAAAGTCGCCCAGCACAGGGCTTCCAGCGGCATTTCCGCGAAAAAGTTCGCCCGGCGCGGCCCGTCCAGCGGCATTTCCGCGAAAAAGTTCGCCCAACGCGCCTGAAAACAGCGTTTTTCGGCCATTTTGGGCTTGCAGGGCGAACTTTTTCGCGCTCGCGCCCACACCAGGCCGCGCAGGGCGAACTTTTTCGCGCACAGGGCGCTTCGACATGGCGGCTTTGAAACCAATGACACCTCTGCAGCCACTGACGCGGGCCAGCACGAAACCACCATCACCACTGCGCGCCCCTAAACAGCGACCGTTGAAACCCACAACACCTCTGCAACCGAAAAACACACGAAATACACCCATTTCGCACCCGCAAAGGCGACGCCGGTTTCAACTGGGGCCCAGACTGCGCGAGCAAAGGCGACAGCAGTTTCACACGACAGATCTACGACACTCGCGCATAGCCACAAACCCACTCCCCAGAAACTCGCACGTAATTCGATTGGATGAACGTTCAACAAAGTCTCAAAACGTTGCAATTCCAACGAACACAATTCAAATCCTGAAACAGCCACGGGGGAATTACGTGCGAGATTGATGAGGCAGTGGCGAGGCCCGGCCGGACAACGGGCCGACGCACCCAGCCACACACCAGCACACCAGGCACCGCCGGTGCGGGAGGGCGCCGGCGAGACCTGCCGCGGTGCCGGTGGGCGGTGGCGGGGCCTGGCCGGGCAACACGCAGACACCCCGACCGATTGGAGGCCGCCGCGAGGCCTGCGGGGCCTGGCCGGGCTTCGAGACGACGCGCCGAGCGAAGCTCGCAGCGCGGACGGCGAGCGGGCGGGCAGGCCGCGCGGCGGCCGGAGATCTGTCGGGGGAGGAAGCGACAACAGCAGGAGTTACTCGCCCGCGAGGCGGTCGATTTCATGCATGATGAGGCCGCACACGGCGCCCACCCACGCGACGGCTGCGACGCCGAGGACGCGCGAACGCCAGGGCCGGATCTGCAGGAAATCTTCGAAACCGTATCCGGATCCGGGGGACGCGGCCGACATGCTGAAGCCCCACATGGCGGCGCCGGTGGCCAGCAGCGCGATGACGATGAGTGCGAGGCTTACCCACACCATGACACGTTGGACTTGCGCGCCGTGCCGCGGGCGCCGCTCGATGGGCGACAGGACGAGCGCCCACGCCCCAGCGATCAGGGCGGCGGTGATGACGTCGGAGGGGCGGTGCCAGCCTTCCATCATGACGGATACGCCCATGAGGGATGTCCACGCCCACCCGATCCACGCGGAGGGGCTGCGGAACCACTGCGGGGCGACAACGATGAGGGCCAGTGACAGGGTGACGGCGACGGTCGTGTGCCCGGAGGGCAGGGAGTTGCCCGCACCGGTCGTGACGCCCAGGTTGGGGCGGGTGAGGATGTAGTCCTTGAGGATTTGCGTCGTGATGTTGGCGCCGATGACTGCGCCGAGGGCGCGCCCGGCGAGCGTGGGCCGCCGTCGCGCGGCGGCGACGAGGGCGACGACAATGCCGGCTGCGACCATGACGGGCACGGACACGATGCCCGTGATGAGCATGGAGAAGGCCTCGTAGCGGCTCGCGGAGCGCATGCGGTGCCCTCCATGAGGGATCGTGTCGAGGACCCTGCCCGGGTGCGGTCGAGAGCGCCACGTGGCTGATGAGCATCGTCAGCGCTAGACAGGTGGCGACTCCGCCGAGGCGTCGGGCGAGCTTGCGCCGGTACCAGGAGTCGGAGGTGAGGCGACGAGGCTGGGGCCCGCCCGCCGGTGCCTCGCCGTTG
The DNA here is from genome assembly GCA_916438365.1 of uncultured Sanguibacter sp. Next base: position 442,908 of record CAKAEY010000007.1, on the reverse strand, counting down.
GCCTGGGGTCCGGGGGTGCGTCCTCGGGCGGGCCGCTGGGTGGCGGGGGCGCGCTCCGCTCGGGAGGAGCGGCCGGCTGCGTCGGCGGGTGCCGACGAACGGTTGCGGGGGCGCACGGGGCGCGAGCCTTTGGTGTAGGACCTCGTCGACGGTGGGGTCGGAGGGCAGGGCGGCATTGGGGTCGTCCATGGTGTCCTCCGTTCGTGTCGATGCCGTATTCCGTATCCACTGTAGTGGAGCGGGGCGCGGGTGCGCTTATTGGTTCCGCTTTCTCGCACATCGAAGGCAAGCACACAGAGGGCGGGCGTCCCGCGCACCTGCCCTGACCTCGTCCAAGAGAGACGGGAGGCCCCGTGTCAAGACTTGTCGGACAAGGTGGGCGCGCGCGGGACAGAGGCCTCGGTTACAGTGGGGGTGTCCGATTCTGTACGTCTCACGCGGGAGTTGTCAGTGGCTGCATCTTCACCTGTCAGCACCGATCGTATTCGGGATTTATTGCGTTCCCGGGACGTGCGTTTCGGTGACTACAACGAGGACGAGCTGGCGTATTTGACGCCGAACGCCGCTTTTTTCTGGAATGCGACGAACCCTCAGATCCTGCAGTTGCGCGCTCAGTGGCGCGGGATTGCGCGCACGCCCGAGCAGTTCGGTGAGCTCGCTCGGGAGGTCGCGGCTTGCAATTCGACGCGCACGGGCCCGAAGGCGTACCTGGCTCCCCTCGAGGATGGCACGCAGTACGGCCTGATCGCGGAGTGCAACGTCGTGGTCATGTCGGGGCTCACGCAGGCTCAGTTGGATAATTTCTTTGAGACGTCCATGTCGATGATCATGGGTTTCTTCGCGGATCTTGAGGTGACGTTGCCCGGGTTCGTGGATTGGGATTCCCAGGGTCGGGAGGTGTCGCTGTGAACGTTCCGTACGTGGTGCCTGAGGATGAGGTGACCCCCTCACCCCGCCGATTTTGAGCGGGTCGTGGACGCCGTGCGCGAGATGGGCTACGCGCTGGACGTGATCGAGAAGGGTCACGCGGCGGGCGCAATTTTTGACGAGATTCCGTTCCTGGTGTCTTTCGATACGGCGGGGCGTTTCCTGTCGATTCGTGCGCTGTGGGAGTCGGATCTGCCGGCGAAGAGCGCGGAGCCCGCACTGTTTGCGACGGCCGACAATTGGAATCGCGAGAAGTATTTCCCGACGGTGTACACGTCGACCTCGCCGGAGGGGACGCTGGGCGTGTACGCGGACTTCGTCGTCGACACGGAGGCCGGCCTGTCGGACGTGCAGCTGCGTGACGCCATTTCGTCGGGCATTTCGACGGGTATCGCCGCGATCCAGTACGTGAAGGAGTCCGCCTCCGAGGCACTGGGGCTCGGTGAGTCCGGGCGCGAATGAGCGCTGACCTGCCACCCTCGTCGCAGGCGTCTTCGTCGCACGAGGCCGGGGCTTCCTCGCCCGATCGGGCACAGCAGAGCGCATCCTCTCCTTCTCCCGCGCACCCTGCTGGATGTGTTGGAGCGCCTGAGCGCCGGGGATGATCGGATGCTCGGCCACGTGACGCTGCCGGGACGATCGGGGCGGATCGCGGATTGGCCGCGGTGGGTCAGCCCCGCGGTCGTGGGCGCGTGGGCGCGTCGGGGCGTGGAGCGCCCGTGGATTCATCAGCGCGAGGCCATGGATGCGATCCATCGGGGCCGCGACGTCGTGCTCGCGACGGGCACGGGGTCGGGTAAGTCGCTGGCCGCATGGACGCCGATCCTCTCCGACCTGGTGGAGGCCGAGGACTCGTCGCGTATTTCCGCGATCCACCGCCGCCCAACCGCCCTGTACCTGGCTCCGACGAAGGCTCTGGCGGCGGACCAGCTGGCCTCGCTCATGTCGCTACTCGGCCAGGACAGCAAACCGGACGTCGCACGAGGGAAGTCCACCCCGGAAGGAAGCCCCGGCCTCGTCGATGAGAGGCTGCGCCGCGTGCGCGCGACGACCGTGGACGGGGACACGCCGCGCGAGGCGAAGGAGTGGGCGCGCGCGGGTGCTGACCTGATCCTGTCGAACCCTGATTTCCTGCACTACGTGATGCTGCCGTCGCACCAGCGATGGTCGCGCTTCCTGTCGTCGCTGCGCCTCATCGTCATTGACGAGGCCCACCATTGGCGGGGCGTGACCGGCTCGCACATCGCGCTGGTCGTGCGCCGCCTGCTGCGCGTCGCCCACCACCTGGGGGCGGATCCGCGCGTCGTCATGCTGAGCGCGACCGTGCGCGACGCGGGCGCGGTGGGCCGCGCGCTCACGGGGCGCGACGCGGTCGCCATCACCGAGGATGGCTCGCCGGCGGGCGCCCACGAGCTGGTCCTGTGGCAGGGGCGCGATCATGGCCGACGAGTCCGAGGTCGACATCTCGTCCTTCCTCGAGGCCCTCGACGCGCCGCCGGGGGCGGCCACCCTCAAGGTCCCGATCGTGCGGCGCAGCGCCGGTGTCGAGGCCGCCAACCTGGCCACCGCTTTCGTCGAGGAGGGCGCGTCTCCTCGCCTTCGTGCGCTCGCGCGCGGGGGCCGAGGCCGTGGCCGCTCAGGTGCGCGACCGGCTCTCGGCGCGTGGTTCCGCGAACGCGGGCCGGGTGGGCGCGTATCGCGGCGGCTACCTGCCCGAGGAGCGCCGCGCCCTCGAGGAGGCGATCCGCACGGGAGGCGTGCGGGCGCTCGCCACGACGTCGGCGCTGGAGATGGGCCTGGACATCTCGGGCCTGGACGCGACGATCACGGTCGGTTGGCCGGGCACGCGCGCCTCCCCTGCGCCAGCAGATCGGGCGCGCGGGGCGTGCGGGCGCGCCGGGCACGTCCGTGCTCATCGCCTCCGACAACCCGCTGGACGCGTACCTGGTGCGCCACCCGGAGCACATTCTCGGCGAGGTCGAGGCCTCCGTCATCGACCCTTCCAACCCGTGGGTGCTGGCCCCGCACGTCGCCGCCGCGGCCGCCGAAATACCGATCACGCCGTCCGATATCACCTACTTTGGCCAGGAACTGCGAGGCGTGACTGAGCGCCTCGTCGCCGACGGGTACCTCAAGCGCAGGCCCGCAGGGTACTTCTGGGATGCCACTCGCCCCGAGCGGCCCAGCGACCTCACCGACCTGCGGGGAGCCGCCGGCGACGTCCAGATCGTCGACGCTGCCACCGGCACCGTCGTCGGCACGATCGACCAGGCCTCCGCCGACGCCCACGTCTTCCCCGGCGCCATCTACATCCACCAGGGGCGCACGTTCCACGTCCTCGCCCTCAACTCCCTCACCGCGCCCACCGCTCCCGCTGCCCAGGGGTGGCTGCGCGCCCTCCTGCCCGAGGCGTCGGGCGGCACCCGGGGAAGCGAGCACCTCGGGGGTGGGCAGCGCGAGGGGCCCAGGCCTCGTCGATCATCATCCCGCCCGCGCGGACGGACGACGCGCGCGTCGCCCTGGTCGAGGAGGTGCGCACTCCCCTGCGCACGCGCTCGGCGACCCACACGAGCGTCGAGGTGTGCGCCATCGAGGAGACGTACGTGTGCGGCGACGGCACGGTCACCTGGCACCACGGGCCGACGAACGTGTCGACACGGGTCACCGACTACGACCTGCTGCGCCTGCCCGGGCTCGAATTCATCCGCAACATCGAGCTATTCCTGCCCACCCACACGCTGCCCACAAAGTCCACGTGGTTCACCCTCACGCCGGCGGCGCTGGCCGCCATGGGGATCGACGCCGCAGACCTGGCGGGCACTCTGCACGCCACCGAACACGCGATGATCGGGATCCCGCCCATCGTCGCCACCTGCGACCGCTGGGACCTGGGCGGCCTGTCCACCGAGCTGCACGACGACACGGGCGCGCCCACCGTCTTTATCCACGACGCGTTCCGGGGCGGCGCCGGGCACGTGCTCGCCGGCTTTCACAGCGCCCGGTCGTGGGTGGCCGCGACCCTCGAGGCCGTCTCCTCCTGCGACTGCGAGTCCGGGTGCCCGCGCTGCGTCCAGTCCCCCAAATGCGGCAACGGGAACGAACCCCTGTCTAAGCAGGGAGCGATCACGCTGCTCACCTACCTCCAGGAACGCGCGCCGGAGGCGTGATGAGCCGTCTGTTAACTTGTATCTAGCGGTTAACCAACATATCCTATGGAAGATCCCATCTTTGTTTCGTCGGACACAGGTTCGACGGTTTCTTCACACAGGAGGTGAGCCGTGGCTGACGTCTCTTTCAACTCCTCAGATCACAAGCTCACGGAGTCTGACGTTCCTCAGAGTGAGGAAGGCCTGCAGAAGAGCTCTCAAGCGGTCAAGGAGCTAGCCAGCGGACAGACCGCGCGAGACTGGACGCCCGAACCTGCGGCGCAGCTTCTTCGCACGGCCATCATCCACTTCTTCTCTACCTGCGACGAAGCCTTCACTAAGGAGAAAGCCACTCTGCACGAGTTCGGCACGAACGTCGACCTCGCCATCGCAGAATTCGCTCGCGTCAACGAATCCACAGGCGATGAACTGAAACGTATCCAGGACAGCATTACCAACCAGGAGGTCAGAGACAAGCTCGGAAGGGGACTGTTGCAGGCGGGCACCCCCGCCCAGACTGACGGGTCCGACACGTCGGCAACCGAGGGCAACCGAAGCACCCACTGGTGCGGATGCGACGTATTCGGGTCCGTCCCACTTCGGCCAATCCGCGTCCGGCGGCCCCACGATCACCGGCCAGTAATGTTCCCCTGCGGTTCCAGGCACAAGGAGAAGTTTCATGGTTAGCAGCCCTAAATACGAGCAGCTGATGCGGTTCGCCACAGCGGCCGAAGACGGCTTGACCCAGCTCGAAAAGCACGACCCCTTCATAGACAGACCATTGAAGGGCTCACGGACATGATCGAGCGTGTGAAGCATTTTCGCGAGCATCAGGGGTTTGAAGGCCTGACTGGTGACGCTATCAAGAAGTGGATTGAGGCCTCACTATCCCGTTATGACGCTGAATTCACGGGGTACGTCAGCGGCTTTTCACACTACCTGGAAGCGCGCCGCATGCTGAAGCACGCCGCCGAGGACGCGCGGCTCCTCCCAACCGCCCTCCTCGACTCAAAGACCGCGGCAATGCGCGACCTCGCGCAGGTCGTCATCCCGGTCACAAAGTACATGGGACTTTGGGGTTTTCCGTTCAATTCCCTTGCGACAACGGGCGAGGGCCTACGTTAACGCCGTCGAAGCGCAGGCGAATGCGGCACGCGAGGAACAATCTGAAACGATTCTCGCCCGAATAACAAAGGCCTCGTCCTCGCTTTCGCTTCTTCCCTGCATGAATGCACAGAAGCGATGAGGAAGATCCCCCGACTCTAAGGACGGCATGAAGTTCCCCGTTCCTCCCCCGTCGCCCACCCCCGTCGTTAAAGTAATCGAGCGGGGCAACGTGCCGGTGTCTGACCATGATCCAAGCGTCTACGGTGGGGACCGTGACACTGATTTTGGCTGCTCCGGCCAACGCGACCCGAAGTCTGGCGTGTATCCGGATGGTTACGACGAAGGCGGCCGAATCAGCGATCGCATCATGTCGTCGAAGCGCATCCCGAACACGTTTGTGCCCGAAGGCGAACTCGGCTCTCGTCTCAACCCCGTGACAGACCCCAACGATCTTATGAACATCGATCTGCTGCATTCTCGAGTGAACGGAGACCGGCACGCGAACGGCGTGATCGGCGGGCACACCCCCGCCTCACCCATCGACCGCGATCATCCGCTGTGGCGTCTTAACGGCGGCCCGGCGGGCGGCTCCGGCCTCGGTGCCGGCACCCTTGCCGCAGGGGCCCTCGGTGTTGGCGCCCTCGGCGCGGGCGCTCTGGGGATGCGCGGCAGTTTGTCTCTCAACAGAGCTACCGCGGGAGCAGCTGGAGCCGGAGTGGGAGGCACGGGCGTTGCGGGCGCAGCTGGTGCTAGCGGCGCATCCGGGCGCCCCGGCATGGGCGGTTTCATGGGTGCCGGTGCCGGCGCGGGTGGCAAGGGCGGCAAGGAAGACCGCAAGGCCCGTCGGCACAGGTACACGCCGTTCCGCTTTGAGGACGATGAGGACGAGCTGCCCGAGGGCTACGTGAACCCCCTGTCGCAGACCCTACGGGTCCGACAAGGACCTTTCGCCCGCACCACGCAAGGACGACGGATGGGATCCCCGCCAATGGTGACACGCACGAATCAGCACGACGCGCCTGCTCGGCGTCGCGGCCTCGACTCTGGCGCTCGCCACAGGTGCGACGGCTCTGCCGACTGGCCCCGCACACGCCGCCGACCCGATCACGGCAGCAGACCAGTCGTATTTTGCCTACTACTATCTGAGCGAAGCCCGCAACATGGGCTTGAGGGGTAAAGGGTCACGATCGCGCTCATCGACGGCGAGGTGGACACGACAGCCCCCGAGCTGGCGAAAACGAATATCACCGACAAGACTCCTGTACCGTCACCTCCACCACGCTGAGCAGGACGCACGGCACCGCGATGGCCTCGATCATTGCCTCGGATGCCTACGGCGTTGCCCCCGACGCGACGATCCTGTCGTATCGCATGTCGTTTACCGCCCAGGGTGACACGTCCGGGGATGACTCGCGACGACGCCTTTGGCGTCCGCAAGGACACTTACGCCTCCCTCATGAACCACGCCATGAACGACGGGGCGACGGTCATCAACATGTCCGTATCCAGCGACGAACAACAAGACTTCCTAAAAGTGGGCGGTGGCCGCGCCATCTCCCCAGGGCGTCATTGTCGTTGGTGCCGCCGGTAACTCAGGCAGGAACTCCGACGCTCTCGCCCTATCCTGGTGGTCCAGCGTCGTTGGTGTCGGCGCAATCGACACCCAAGGAAAGGTGGTCGATTCTTCTTCCAGCGGCGAAGGCCCTCGTCTCGGCGGCCGTGGGCACCGCGACCGTACGCGACTATTCGACGGGAGCAAACACGGTGGTGACGGGCACCTCTGTGTCCACTGCACTGGTCTCGGGCTTCGTGGCTCTGGCCCGCCAACAGTGGCCACAGGCGACCTCGAACCAGCTGCTCCAGCTCTCGTCCACACCGGGACAAACCCGAATCACACGTGGAACGATCGCACGGGCTACGGCCCCGCTGACCCCGGCGCGATGGTCAATACGGACCCCAGCCAGTATCCGGACGAGAACCCCTGATGACTAAACGCCCGGATGTAGAACCCACGCCCGAGCAGGGTCCAGCAGTACGTGGACGGGGTCGTCTCCCTATGACATCGCCTACGACAACTCCTACACCTACCGCGGCCTGGACGAGAGGGTGGTCGACGACAATCGTAACCACTACCCCACCCACCTGGGGACCAGCCCGCGCTATCACGGCAAGAAAGCCAACGGGGCACAGTAACTAACACTGCACGTCGTCCACTCGTCCGTCATATGACTTGTTTTCTTGAACACCTGGTCATATGCTGATCAGCGTCTCATTTTGTTCCGCAGGACACGTGTTGAGCGGACTCGCTACGCAGGAGGTACGCCGTGGTTGACGTCGCTTTCGATTCCAACAAGCATGCCCAAACTCGGCAGGACGTCGAGCACGGGGGGGCGGCAATAGCCTCCAGCTCCGAGGCAATCACCCGTCTCTCCAACGGTCAATACGAGCGCTTCTGGACCGATGAGGCAGGCCCTCAGGCCCTTCGAAAAGCTTATATCGCTTTCCTCGGTGCCTGCGGCGATATTGCCGCTAACGAGCGCGACACTCTCCGCTCCTTTGGTCGCAATGTCGATCAAGCAATCGAAGATTTTGCCACCCTCGAGCAGGCCACCGGAGACGAACTGAAGGCACTTCGTGACTCGATGGGGGACCCGTCGGCCCTACACGTCACCGACGCCAACTTCTTCGACGCCCCCTTCCGCGTCGTCTGCCGGGGATCAGCACCAAGTCCCGATCCCTGGGAACGACGGCGGGCGCTAACGGCGCGCCCACCCAGGACGCACAGACAGAGTTCTGACCCGAGACGCACGATAGGAGACAGACCATGGTGAGCAGCCCCATGTACGACCGCCTCATGAAGTTCGTTGAGGAGTCGCTGAATCCGCAAGCTCAGCGGCTACGACACCGAACATTCCACGATCATTTTCCGGAATGGGCATGATGAGCGCCAGCGTGTCCCACTTCAGGAATACCAGGGCTTCGAGGGACAAACGGGCGAGGCCATTGACGGCTGGATCGATCAGACGCAGCAACGCCACAGCAGTGAGCGACAGGGGTACGTGACCGGCACCGAGCACTCACGTCGAGGGCCGACGCCTGCTCATGCACGCCGCCGAGGACGCAAAGCTCCTGTCCCCACACTCCTGGACAAGGCAACCGAAGCAATGCGGGGCTTGCTCAGGTCGTCATTCCTGTCGCGAAGCACATGGGTCCACTCGAGAGCCCATCAACACGATCGCAACGACCGGCGCTGCCTACGTGGACGCGATCGAGGCGCAGGCAAACGCGGCAGCGCGAGGCCGCCGCCACGGCCATTCTGCAGCGTGTGAACGACGAGGCGCAGAAGCTCGCCGATCAGTTGCAGGGCGCACACGGAACAGCTCAAAGATCTGAAGGACGGCATTGATGATAAGTCCTTTTTCTTCCCATTCAGGTCCCTCTAGCCCATCCGTGTCCGATCAGCTGAACCAAGGCAACATGTGGGTCTCGCCCCACGAGGCAGGGCGTGTACGGGGCCAGCCGCGATGACGACTACGGGCGTTCCGACCTTCGCGGTCAAGGATCGGGCCTGTACGCGGATGGATATGACGAGGGCGGTCCAATCAGCGACCGCATCATGTCCTCGAAGCGCATTCCCAACCAATACATCTCCGAAGGGGAGCTTGGATCCCGCCTGAACCCCGTGACCGATCCACAGGACCTCATGGATATCGACCTTCTGCACACGCGCGTCAACGGTGACCGTCACGCGAACGGCGTCATCGGCGGTCACACACCGGCTTCCCCGTCGATCGCGATCACCCTCTGTGGCGCCTCAACGGTGGCCCCTGCCACCGAATCGTCGACGGCTGGTCGCCCTCAGCGGCACCGGTATGCTCGGCGCAGGGGCACTGGGCCTCGCGGGTCCGCTCGCATGGGTTCTGCCGCATCTACCATGGGACGAGCCGGTGGAGCGGGAGTAGGGAGGTTCGGCTGCTTCAGCTGCCCTGCGTACCGGCTCCTACTCCGGTCCCGGATTCGGCAAGTACACGCCACCAGCTCCTGCGGGAGCGACGGGGTTGGCACCAGTGGAACCTCTGGCGTGACGGGCATGTCGGGGCGCCGGGTGGCGCGAATGGCGCTGGAAGCTCCGCGGCCGGCGGTCGCGCCCAGGGATCCGGCGGTTTCATGGGCGCTGGCGGCGCTGGTGCCGGAGGAAAGAAGGACGAGAAGAAGGCCCAGCGACGCCGCTACACGCCGTTCCGCTTCGAGGACGATGAGGGACGAGCTGCCCGAGGGCTACGTGAACCCCTGTCGCAGACCTACGGGTCCGACAAGGACATCGCCCCTGCACCTCGCAAGGACGACGGATGGGATCCCCGCCAATGGTGACACGCACGAACAGCGCGGCGCGCCTGCTTAGCGTCGCGGCCTCGGCCCCTGGCGCTCACTGTGGGGACCACGGCACTGCCCTCCGGCCCGGCCCATGCGGCGGACACTGTTACCGCCGCCGACCAGCCCCTATTTCGCGTACTACCACCTCGACCAGGCGCGCGCGAAAAGGCTACACCGGGCAAGGTGTCACGATCGCAATCCTGGACGGCGAAGTCGACACCAGCGCACCAGAACTAGCAGGCGCTGACATCACGGATAAGTCGCCCCTGCACAGTGACATCATCAATGCATCAATCACCCACGGCACTGCCGTGGCTGCGCTCCTTGTGGCACACGACTACGGCATCGCTCCCAATGCAAAAGTCCTCTCATACCGATTGGTTTCCGATGACTCAGCCGGCTCAGATTGTTCGGGCGTCTCTGGTATTGACAAGAATGAACTCATCGCTGATCAATACTGCGATTAATGACGGCGCTCAGATCATTAGTATTTCATCGTCTCAACAAGGCTGGAACGAATCCTCTCAAGTGGGCACAGCACGAGCAATGTCCCAGGGGATCATCATCACCGCCGCCGCCGGTAATGATGCAAAGAACGAAACGGATGTCACCTATGAAAAAATGGTCCGGTGTCATCGGCGTAACTGCCATTGATGTCAATGGGAACCGCCAAGACTACTCCTCATGGGGGCGAAGGCGTCGTCCGTGCAGCTGTAGGAGGTCCCGTAAAAATTCGTGATTATTCAAGTGGGGAACTTGTAACTCACCAGCGGCACATCAGCTCGGCCCCTCGTCGCCGGCTCTCTCGCGCTCGCTCGACAGAAGTGGCCCCAGGCCACCACGAATCAGCTCCTTCAGCTCCTCATTCACACGGGGACCAACCCGGACCACACGTGGAACAAGTACATCGGGCTACGGCGGCGTCGCGCCCGGTGCCATGGTCAATACGGATCCCAGCCAGTATCCGGACGAGAATCCTCTGGCAGTCAAGGAGGGCGGCTCCAGTCCGACGCCCTGACGAGGTTAAGCAGTACACCGACAGCGTGGTCTCTCCCTTCGAGATCGCCTATGACAACTCCTACACGTACCGTGGCCTGGACGAGAACGCGATCGGCGACGAGCGCAACCCCTACCCCACCCACCTGGGGACCAGCCCGCGCTACCACGGCAAGTAAGCCAACGGGGTGCGGGGCGTCGGCGCGTCGAATGATGCCGGGCACCGCGCGTCCAGGGGTTATAGGACACTACGTGTTGCTGTGTGGCACCGGTTGCTGCTGTGTGGACCCGTGGTTTTCTGGCGCTGGCCCGGCTGCGGGCCTGGCGGGTTGACGTGGTTTTTCCATGCGTTGCCCTATGCCCAGCTATGGCTGCCAACCGCCAATTTCGCATGCAATTTCCACGACTATTTCAAAACTCTGAATTGTGTTGAAATCGCAACGTTTTAAGGCCTTGGCTGGCTTCACCACCGGAATTGCATGCGACTTTTTGAGGGAAGGCCAGGCCCCTGCCGCCGGGCACCGCGGCCCGCGCGCCCGCAGCCAGGCTCTTCCGATCTCCGGTGCCGCAGCCAGGCCACTCCGGCCTCTCCGGTGCCTCCGGCACCGGCGGGACCTCGGCTGATGCTGTCGGCGCGTTGCCCTGAAGCCCACCCATGGCTGCCAACCACCACCTCGCATGCACCCGCGAATTATCTCAAACTCTGAATTCACAAAGCGTTGAAATCGCAACGTTTAAGGCCTTGTTGGACCTTCACCAATCGAATTGTACGCGACTTTGAGGAAAAGCCAGGCTTGCTGCCCGCACCGAGTGCCGCCGCCCACGAGTGCCGCCGCCCGCAGCCAGGCCTTCCGATCCTCCGGTGCCCTCCACGCCGATGGTGGTGGGGGTTTTCGCAGCATTAGTCGGCTGCCGGCGTGTCGCCGCGTGTTTACGGTTTAACGACGCCATTTCCCCGCTTGCGGCGGCGAGGCCGCCCATGTGCAGGTCATCGCCCACGCGCAGGATGCGTTCACAGGAACAGAAACAGAAGACGGACCTGACGGCCTCGCAGGCCCCCGGACGCTCTCTATACGCCCAGGGATATGACGAGGCGGGACCCCGAAGGATCCTGCCCTCGTTACGTACGGTGACCGAGCGAGGCACCGGTGAAAAGTCACCCTCACCAGCAACACCAGAGTCCTATCACCCCGCATCCGTGAAACCGCTCGGGCTGAATGCGCACAGCGCACGGAACACGTCAGCACACACTCGAAGGGGCCGGCCATAAGGCCGACCCCTTCGAGTATCCGCATCAACACAGTGCAAGTCTTCCGATGCGCTCCCTTTCTCGGCTCACCCTTTGTGGGTGTCGCCCTTGGCTTGATGACTATTAATGTACGGACCCCACCTGTGGGAACCATTGAACGAACCTGGCAATTTCCTGTAATTTTTTTCACTGCTCCGGCCCGGCGCGCGCCCGGGCGCTCACATTCATTGAAATACCAGCGATTCTGACCGGCTGCGTGAGGACCACCAGGCGAGTCGAGATCGCGCACCTCGCAGGACTGAACACCTACGCCATTCGCTGCAGCGACCGCGGAGGCTGCCTCGCACGGCCGCTCCCCACATCCTCCCAGCCAGCCGTGGCCGACTGCTCTGCCCCAGCCAGGGCCGCCAGGTCGGCGACAGCCTGCAGGCGCACCCGCTCGCGGTGGGCGACGCCGACCCCGCCGAGGACCACCGCGAGCGCCGCGGCCACGACAATGAGTCCCACGGAATTGATGGTCCCGGATCCTTCCTCGTCGGAACGTTCGCCGGTACACCCATCCGCGACAGGCCCACCTCGGGAGGCAACCAAACACCCGGCCCGACGTCCCGGCATCACGGCAGGTCCCCCTCGTCGATGGTGGTCACCGAGCATCGGGCGACGCCCCGACCCAGCCGGCCGCCCCGTGGTAGGGGCGGTGCCGGTGACGCTCACCCACCCGCCGGAGCGCGCGACCGCGTAGGATCCGGGCGGGTAGGCGGCCGAGGCCGCTCCTGCGGGTCGGCCGCTCCGATGGAGGCGGCCCGGGCACCCTCACGCACCGCCTGGCACAGGGACGCTCCGGTCATCCCGGCCTGTGCGGCGGCGACGATGACGCCGACGACGAGGGTGACGGCGACGAAACCGATGGCGTGTTCGACGGTGACGTATCCGCGCTCGTCGCTGTTCATCGGGTATTCAGCGCCTCCTGGATGACGGATTCGAGGGCGGCGCGCACGGTGTCCGATTTGAGGATCACGATGAGCAGGCCAGCGAAACCGGCGGCGGCGATGGTGCCGATCGCGTACTCGACGGTGGTCGCGCCCTCCTCGGGATCGCGCCCCTCGGTGGGATCGGCCGTGGTCCGGGGCCGCAGGGTCCGAGCTCCCTCCTGAACGGCCGCCATCGCGATGAGCTGGGCGCGCGTGGCTGCGCAGTCGATTCTGTCGATGATCGTCATTGATCTGTCCTTTCTTCCTTCGCGCGCGGTCGCGCGCAAGGCCAGTGTGCGCGGGTGCCGTCCCACGTTTCCACGCGGATTCGAACCCCTGTGTATAACCAACGAGGCACCACACCCCCTGTGGATAACCCGACTACACACCGATTCCTCCCACGAGGTGAGCGAGCAGCGGTGCGATGCCCAGGGTCAGGAACGCGGGCAGGAAGAAGGCACCGAGCGGTCCGACGAGGGCGGACGCTCAGCTCCTCGGCCTGCGCCTTCGCGTCGACGAGGCGCGAGCGGCGCTCCCAGGCGGCGCTGCGGGCGAGCAGCGTGTCCGGAGCTGCTCCGCTGGTCCACGAGGCCTCGAGCGCGTCGCGCAGGGATGGCTCCACTCGGGGGTGTCCTCCCACGCGTCCGCCCAGGTCGCGCCGAGCCGCAGGGAGGCGGCGGCCCACGACAGTGTCTCGGTGGCGCAGGCGTCGGCCAACGCGTCGAGAGCGCGGGGGATCGCCGCGCCGCTGGCCAGGGCGGAGGCGACGAGGTCGCAGGGCGAGCGCGCCGTCCATCCCTCCTCGACGCGCCGACACCGGGCGAGGATCCGTCGGCACGAGGCCACCCCCTGCCGCCCACGCAGCAACACCACGAGGCGCACATCCGCCCCGCCCCGCCTCCCGTGTAGAACTGCCAGGGGCGAGGGCCCCCAGCGCGAGCGCCGCCACGACCCCGACGAGGGGAAGGGCCGCGAGGACGCGCGCGGACATGAGCGGGCCGGCGGCGGCAACGCGACGCGCCTCCTCGAGCACCTGCGCGTCGTCAATCGCGCTGCCGATCGCGTCGAGCACGTCGGCGAGCGGAGCGCCGAGGCCGTGGCTGAATCGGCAGGCACGCGCAACGGATGTGGCGCTTGCGCGGGATGCGGCCGCTCCCGGCGCCCGTTCTGATCGACGCAGACAGCGCCAGCGCGTCGGAGCGCGCGCCCACTCATCGAGGACGGCAGGGGTGGGAATCGTCCACGCCGACGCTCCCTCCCACGTCGATGCGCGCCAAGGCGAGGCCCCAGGCGGCGGCAGTGGGAGCTCCCGCGCGCAGACGGGTCGCGACCTCGGCGACGAGGAGGGAGAGTTCGCGCGGGGTAGGCGGGCCCTGGGCTCGGCCTCGGTGGCGCACGGATCGTTCTGTGCCGGGACGTAGCCGACCCCACCGCCCCCGGGCCTCGCGGTCCGGGCTACGCATACGCGTCGGGCGCGCCCATGCGCGCACGAAACGCTTCTCGCGCGCCTGCCGACACAAGGCGACGCAACACCGTAAACACAGCGCACACACGCATATAACGAACACGCTGACCGCCGCCACCTCGCCGAGGCCGAGGCCTCCACGAACGCATCCCAGCCCGCCCTCATAGCCCGACCCTTCGGGCGAGGCGCGCCCAGGCCTCGTGCGCGGTGACGCAGCCATCGTCGGTGGCGCTGAGCGCGAGCGCGCACTCGAGAGGCCCGCGAGCGCGCGTGAGGACCCCGACCTCGGACACCCAGCGACGCCTTCTGCGCCGCGCCGCATGTGGAGGACGGCGTCGATGGCGCTGGCGGCCTGGGCGGCGACGGCACCCTCCCCCATTCCCGCAGGCGCTCCGAGGGCAGCGAGCCGCGCGGGCACGTCGCGCGCACCGTTGGCATGGATCGTCGCCCATCCGCCGTCGTGCCCGGTGTTGAGGGCGGTGAGGACGTCGCGCACTTCGGGACCTCGACACTCGCCGAGGATGAGGGCGGTCGGGGCGCATGCGCATGGCGCGCGCACGAGGTCGGCAAGGGTGATCGCGCCACGCCCCTCGACGTTGGGGGCGCGCTCGATGAGGTGCACGCAGTGTGGGTGGGCGGGTGCGATTTCGGCGACCTCTTCGATGCAGACGATGCGCTCGCCAGGTGGAACGAGGGAGAGCGCGGCGCTCGCGAGCGTCGTTTTCCCGCTTCCGGTCGCCCCGCTGACGAGGACGTTGGCGCGCGAGGCGACAAGGGAGCGCAGGAGTCCCCACCGCTCCGGGCAGTGTCCTGGGCCTCGAGATCGGCGACGCCCCGCCGACGGGTGCCGAGGACGCGCAGGGAGATGAGCGTGCCGGATCCAGACACGGGGGCGAGGACCGCGTGCAGGCGCACACCCCGGGCGAGGCTGCCGTCCGCGATGGGGCGCGCATCGTCCAGGCGCACGCCACACGCGCTCGCGAGGCGTATGGCGACGCGGCGGGCATCGGCCTCGTCTCGGACGCCGGCGTCCACGCGCACGAGGCCGCCTCCTCGGTCGGCCCACGCCTGGGTGCCGTTGATGAGAACGTCGGTGACGGCCGGGTCGTCGAGGAGGCGCGCGAGGGGCGGGTCCATGCCCCGTTGCCGGGCGCGCAGGGTCTCCAGCGCGGAGGCGACCGCGACGGCTCCGCAGCCGGGTGGCGCACGCGGCGGCCGCCCGGGCCGGGTCCTCACCGCGGGCGAGCAGGGCGCAGCGCGTCACGCATGGCACGCCTCGATCGCGAGCCGCTCGCCAGGGTAACGATGCGTCCCCACCTGCGCGCGCAGAGGAAACGGATTCGAGGGCGCGCATGAGGGCCACGCAGATTCCGACCGGGGCGCGTGGGGGCGCGCAGGATGGGCCCGGGGCACACTCGCGCACGCCGGCTCCCCATCGCTCACCAGCGCACACAAAGCGTGATCGCGGGGCATGGAGGCGGAAGCGCCGCGCATGTCGCCGACAGCGCGGCGGCTCCCTCCAGGTCCCCGTGGGTGACCAAGACGAGCGCGTCGGCGCGGATCGCGGACACGCACCGTGCAGCTCGCTCGTCCCATCGGCCCACGTCCACGACGAGGGGCGCGTCGAGGGATCGGCACGCCGCGACCACGCGGGGATCGTCGGCGGTGCCACCGCCTCGGCAGTCCCCGACGAGGGCGCGCACTCCCCGACGACGGGCAGATGATCGCGCAGCGACGGCAGGTAGGAGTCCTCGGAGGCGTCCAGATCCGCCCACCGCACGCCGGGAACGCCGTGGTCACCCGCGAGCGCAAACCCGGGCACGGACCCGGACGCGTCGACGACGACCGCGCCTCCCGCCCCCGCTCGGCGCTCCCCACGCTCTGCGCGCCGCCCACCCCACCGGGTACCCCGACGACGCCTGTGCTCGCGGGCCAGCAGCCGAACGACGCCGGTCACCCCGACTCCTCCGGCGATCCCAGCGACCACCCACACCGCGCCCGATCGGCGCGTGCGGGAGGATGCCTCGGCGATGAGGGATACGAGGAGCGCGGTGTCCCCGGTAGCCTCACCTCGACCGCCCTGCCCGACGCGCACGCAGGGCACTGCCTCGGGCACGGGAGCCGATGCCGAGGCGAGGATCAACGAGGCCCTGTCCCGGGTCCGAGCACACGCGCGCCCCCGCGAGCACCGCGGCATCCCGCGCGCCGTCGAGGTCGGGCGGGGTGAGGCCGACGAGGGCAACGGTTCCTCGATGCGGGGTGACGTGGGTGTTCATAGGACGACGATGCGCCCGCAGCGCACGGCCCGTCCACCCGCGTGCGCGCCCCTGTGGACAACGCGCACCCGAGGTGCCACGCTGTGCATAGAGGATCCGATGGAGGACCCTGTGGATTGAGCCAACGCTGGGTAGACGCCATGGTACGCGCGGCCTTTTTCGACCTGGATAAGACGATTCTGGACACGTCCTCGAACGTGGCGCTCTCGGGCCCCTTCATCGAGGCGGGCCTCATGAACCGGCGTACCGCTCTGACCTCCGTCCTGGTTCAACTGCCCTACCTGCTCGCGGGAGCGGACGAGTCCAGCATGGAGCAGATGGCGCAGGCGCTGGGGCGCATGGGGCGCGGCTGGAATGCCGCGTTCCTTGAGGCGACGGTGGAGGACGCGCTCGAGCGCACGATCCAGCCCGTCTGCTACGCTCAGGCGCTCGCGCGCATCGAGGCGCACAAGCGCGCGGGCGACATCGTCGTCATCGCCTCGGCGTCGGTCGAGCAAGTGGTGCGCCCCATCGCGCAGATGCTGGGGGCTGACGAGGTCCTCGCCTCGCGCGCGACGGTCGACGAGGACGGGTGCTTCACGGGCGAGATCACGCACTTCAACCAGGCTCAGGGCAAGGCGGATGCCTGCGAGGCCCTGGCTCGCGCATGCGGCTGGGACCTGTCGGAGTGTTCGGCATACTCGGATTCGGTGTCGGACGCGCCGCTCCTACGCCTGGTCGGCCACCCCTACGCGGTCAACCCGGACCGCGCCCTGCGCGAGATGGCGCAGCGCGAAGGCTGGCCCACCCTCACGTTCACGTCCACCGTGCGCGTCCTGCCGCGCGAGGTTCCCACGCCCGCGAAAGTCGCGGTTCCTTTCATCGCCGGCGTCGCCGTGGGCGCGGCGGCCTGTGCGCTCCTACGCCGCTGAGAAACAGCCCTAGGAGAGGCGGCCCGCCTGCACGTGGCGGGCGACGTCGCGCCCCACCTGGGCACCGTAGACGACTCCCGCGCAGTAGTGAGTGATCCACCGGGCCAGGCCGGCCTCGTCGGCCCTCACCCACCCGGCGAGTTCGCGTCCCGCGCGCGCCGGGTCGAGCGCGTCGTAGGCGGCCGGCACACACACGCCGGTCGGATCGACGCCTCGGGTGACGAGGATCCACCGCGCCAGTCCGCCTCCCACGACGGACGAGGCAGGGGCGAAGACGCGCCGGAAACGGAAGTGAGCGGTCAGGGGCGGCGGCGACGGCGAGGCCGGGCGCATCGCAGCGCGCGTAGGCGAGGGCGGGCGCGAGCAGGGAAGGGTCGGCGGGCACAGCGACGGAACGCGACTCGACGAGGCCGGCGGCAACGAGCCCCGAGCAGGTATCCCTATGCAGTCCCGCGATCAGCGCAGGAAGGGGCGTGGGGGCGACGCGCGCGCGCCCCTGAGAGCGGGTGTTGAGAGCAGGGAAATGCGAGGCCATGTTCCACTGCGAGCGCCAGATCCCCAGCGCTAGGGCGGCCCCGGGTCCGAGGCCGCTCCCCCATCGTCGGCCATGGACAGGGGCTCGCACGTCGTCGACGCTTGTGCGAGCGCCCTCGATGATGGACAGGGGCGGCGGCCTCGCGCACGGCTGCCTCGCGCGCGCCTCCTCCCAGCCTCGGCGCAGCCCCTCACTGAAACGCAGGTCGGCGAGAGCCACGTGGGCCTCGTTCATGGCGGATGCGACGTCGGGGCGGGCTGCTGCCGCGCACAACACGGCGGGTGCGGGGTCGACGAGGGCTTCGATACTCACCCCTCTACACTAGGGGCATGACGCTTTTGCAGCATCGAAACTTCTCCGCGCGCCTGCGCTCGGGGTTGTTCGCATTCATTTTCGCGCCGGTTGCCCTGGTGTTCCTGGGTTCGTCGATGGTCGACGTGCAGGCCTTGGCCGCGGTCGGGCAGCCCCCTGGCCTCGGTCGAGGGGCTCATCGGCATGGCGCTCGCGTCACTGTTGCTGGCCCTCATCGCCCTCAATTGCGAGGAGTCGAGCGCGGGCATGGTCGTGACCTTCGTGTGGTCGATCGTCGTGGGGGCCGCTCAGTTCCTGGGCGTAGCGCGTCTGCCGCTGCTTATGAAGTCCTCGGTGGGCACCAAGGACATGTTCGCCGGCGTCCTGTGGTGCATGTACCCGGTGTGTCTGTCGCTCATGCTGGGCGCGTGCGCGCTGACGATTAAGTCGGTGCGGGTGCGCGCGGGCAAGGACTACGCGCATGCCGCTCGCGCGCGTGCACCGTCACGCCTTCGGCACGACGGTCGCGCTGCCCGCATCCGCCGCTGCGGGCGTGCTGATGGTGGCCGCCGCACCCTCCGATTCGACAAACGTCGCGGCCATGGGCCTGGAGGGCGTGCTCGAGGGACACACCCTCATGCCGCTGCTGGCACTCGGGGCGGGCCTGTCCTTCGCTCTGTTGGTGGTGAGTGCGCGCTGGTCGATCACGGGTACGCAGATCGCGAGCTGGTTCATTCTGGTGCTCCCCACGTACGTGGTCCCTGCCCGTGTGGGCGTCGCTGACAGGCAACGTGATTGTCCCGGGATCGTCCCTGCTGACGAAGATAGCGCTCGCAGAGCCGCCGCTGGCGGCGCTCGGAATGGCGACCGGCTGCGCCTCGATGGGTGTCCTGTGGGCCCGCATACGGGCGCTCAAGAAGCTCGAGGCCGATGAGGATTCGACAGCAAAAGAGGGGCCTGCCGAGAGCTAATGCGCGCAAGCGCTCACGCTGACCGTAATATGTGGGCAGATATAAGGAGGAAGCATGTCTGATAACGAGTTTGACGCCGAGCGCGACCGCGCCGAGGAGGCACCGGACAATCTGGTGCTGACCGGCGAGGGAGATCGAGCTGCCCGGCGAGGATTCCGACGCGTCGGCGATCATCGGCGAGTCCAGCGAGCCCATCCACACGGGCGAAATCGAGGCGGTCGCGATCGGCGGCCTGACGGGCCGCGTGCCGGCCGCAGCGCCGCTCAAGCCAACGATCGAGGACAAGATCTCCACGGGCGAGCTGCCCGTCGTATCCGCCCCGAGGGCGATCTTCCGGTCGTTTCTTCCTCCGACGAGGCCGAGGCCGCCCCCGAGCAGGAGCAGGCCGAGCAGGAATCTCCCGCCGACGCTCCGGTCGTTGATCAGGGGAACCGATGAGCCCACCGAGGCCGACGCTGGGGCCTGCAGAGGCAACCGAGGAGCCCGAGGCCACCGAGACGCCCCTCTCGCGAGGCTCCCGTTGAGGAAGCGACCGAGGACCAGGCTCCCGCAGTGGACGCCGCTTCCGATGAGCCCGCCCCCGCCTCGTCGAACGAGGAGGGCGAGCAGCCCGAAACCTCCTCGCACCAGGCGGAAGATGCCGAGAATTCCTTTGCTTCCCTGCTCTCCTCCGCAGAAGATGCCACCTGCAGACGAGGGCCGCCGAGGACGCGACCGAGGATACGGAGCCCGCGCTCGCCCCCGTGATGACGCCCGCTCAGGCGGCCGCCGCCCTGAGCGAGGCCAACGATGAGGCTTCCGACGAGGCTTCCGACGAGGCCGAGGCGCCCTCCCACGAGGATGAGCCCTCCGAGGGCGAGGTCGCCGCGGTCGGTGGCGCAGCCGCCGAAGCCTCCACCCACTCGCCATCCTCGCGCCGCTCCATGATCTTCGGCGACGACGAGACGCTGTCCCCCTCGATTCCCGCGGTCGCAGCCCAGGAGAACGCTCCCGCCGAAACCTCCGCCGAGGACGAGCCCACGGCCGAGGAAGCGACCCCCTTCACCGAGCCGACGGCCCAACTGCCGACGCAAGACACCAAAGCCTCGTACTCCTTCCAGGATCAGGATGCCGCCGAGGCCGCACGCCCGCGCCGCCGCTCCCTGCTGGGCGAGGGCAACGAGGACGCTGAGGCCGCGACCCTGGCCGCCATCGCGTCGACCGCCGCGCGCGGCGACAAGTCCGGCGCGCCTTCGAGCCTGGACGATGAGATCTTCTCCGCCGCCCCCGAGATCACGGAGATGCCCTCGCGCACGGGCGCGCACTGGCTGTCCTTCCTCTTCTTCCTGCTGCTCGTGCCCGTCGGCTGGTACCTGGCCGCCGACGCGGGTGCCCGCATGACTCTGGCTGACGCCGCCCCCATGTACACCGGCGTCGCCTCGATCATGGCCCTGGGCGAGATCCTCGGTGCAATCGTCATCTCCGCGATCCTGTTCGTGGTCGCACGCCGTTCCTCGCTAGGGCGCATGGCTGATGGGCATCGTGACCCTCATCGTGGGTCTGCCGTGGCTCATGGCCCCCGGCATCACCGCCGCATCGGCACTGTCCGCGCTCACCGCGCTGACCAACACGGGCTCCCTGGGCGCGAACCTCTCGCACCACCCTGCAGGCCTCCGGATACTCCGGCCGCTTCGCGCTGCTGGGCATCGCCCTCATCGGCCTGGCGTACGTGTCCCACTCGGCGCGCCGCACCGGCCGCGCCGAGGAAGCCCTGCGCACCTCAATTGAAGCCACCAACCCAGCGGGCGCCTTCTACTCCAAGCGCGCCCGTAAGAAGGCAGCGAAGGACGCGGCCCGCAAGTGAAAAACTCTGATTCCCGCCAGCGCGATCGAGCTCGAGGGGCCGTGGACCCATCGGCACGTGAGCGCTGGCGGTGCCGCATTCCACGTCGCTGACATGGGCGAGGGCATGGACCATGCGCTCGTCCTCCTGCACGGCTTCCCCGAGCACTGGTGGGCATGGCGCGATGTCCTGCCCACCCTCGCAGAGTCAACCTCGCGCGTGTTCGCCCTCGATTTACGAGGCTTCGGAACCTCCGACCTGACGCGCGGAGACTGCGACCTGCAGCAGATGGCGAACGACGTGATCGGCGTCGTGCGCGCGCTCGGCGTGGCCTCGTTCTCCGTCGCCGGCATGGGAACCGGCGGCACGGTCGCGTGGATGATCGGTGCCCTGGCACCCCTCGAGCTGCGATCGGTGGCCGTCCTGTCGGCGCCGCACCCCCTCGGCGTCCAGCCCGTGATCGGTCGCGTGCCCTGGGCGGGTGGCCGCGTCCTGCAGGGTCGCCTCGCGCTGCCCACCGGGCGTGAGCGCGCGCTGCGTTCGGGCTCTCTCGTGACGACCGTGTTCCGCGCGTGGGCCTCGCCCGGGAACGTGGACGGCCTCGTCTCCCAGTCGGGCACGTACCGCGCCGCGCTGCGTCGCCCCTTCGCCGCGCACACCGCGCTGCGCGGCCTGAGCGCCGCACGCAAGATCTCGCGCGAGGAGCGACACATCCTCTCCGAGCCGTTGCGCGTACCCGTCCTGTCCCTGGTGGGGCGCGACGACGGAGCATGGTCGGCGCTGGATCACGCGGCCGACGCCCAGTTCGTGGATGCGCCACTGACGCAGATCGTCATCCGCGAGGCCGGGCACTTCCTCCCTGAAGAAGCACCGCAGGCAGTGGCCGACGCTCTGTCAGAGCACGTCGGCGCACACGCCAAGTAGCCGAATTTTCATTAGACAGGTCACACAAAATACAAAATGAAGCCCATTTCACCTGATAGATAGGGCATAATGGTGTGATGCGCGGTACCTCCTCGTGAGTGGTATTACGTATGGGATCCACTGCGCAATCCAAATCGAAACGCCCGAGCAATCGGGAACGAGCGGAAGGAGCTCCGCACCATGATCGGTGATGGAAACTTCATCAGCCAGGTGCCGCTGTTCGGTGGCCTGGATGATGCACAGCAGGTGTCCCTCCAGCAGAAGATGGGTCATACAACCCTGCGTCGCGGAGAGACTCTCTTCGACGAAGGCGATCTCGGCGATCGCCTGTACATCGTGACCGAGGGCAAGGTGAAGCTCGGCCACACGTCCAGCGACGGCCGCGAGTCTCTGCTCGCAGTCCTGGGCCCCGGTGAGATCATCGGTGAGCTCACGCTCTTCGATCCGGGTCCGCGCTCGACGACCGCAACCGCCGTTTCCCCGGCGTCCCTCCTCTACCTCGAGCACGAGGATCTCATGCACGTGCTCGACACCAACCCCACCCTGGCCAAGCACATGCTGCGCGCCCTCGCGCAGCGCCTGCGCCGCACCAACGAGTCCCTCTCGGACCTCGTATTCTCCGACGTTCCCGGCCGCGTCGCCAAGGCCCTCCTGGACCTTGCGGACCGCTTCGGCACCGCGACCGACAAGGGCGTCCACGTCCCCCACGACCTCACGCAGGAAGAGCTCGCCCAGCTGGTCGGTGCCTCCCGTGAGACCGTGAACAAGTCTCTGGCCGACTTCGTGTCGCGCGGCTGGATCCGTCTGGAAGGTCGCGCCGTGACCCTCCTCGACGTCGATCGCCTGGCGCGTCGCGCTCGCTGACCGCAGCTGACATAGGGTTGGGCCCGACACCCCACGGTGTCGGGCCCAACCCTATGTGTCTAGGACGCAAACGAGGCCGCGGCCCCGTGCGGTCAACGCATGTCGGAGCCACGGCCTCGTTGGTGCGTATAGCTGGCGTGCGTCAGTTCTGAACGGCGGGCGCTTCCTCAATCGGACGCTTGAGGTAGGCCACCAGGTTCTCGGAACCCGTAGGACCGGGGATCACCTGGACGAGTTCCCACCCGTCGGCGCCCCACTGGTCGAGGATTGCTTTCGTCGCGTGCGTGAGCAGCGGAATCGTGGAGTATTCCCATTTAGTCATGGCTCTATCTTACCCACCCGCCAACTGGGGGCGCACGAAGGAGAGAACCTTCGGGACATGGGGGCTGCGGAGCTCGCGGGCGAGCGGCTCGTCGGAGGTGCGCAGCCATTCCAGCCAATTGTCCGCGTGAGGATGGTGGCGCAGAATCGCTCGACGTTCACGTTCCGTCAGGCCGCCCCACACGCCATAGTTAGCCTCGGACTCGAGAGCATCGGCGAGACATTCGAGGCGAACCTCGCATTCATAGCAGCGCATACGAACCTGACGCTGGGAGGCACCCTGCACAAACAGCACGTCCGGTTCTATGGACGCGCAGAGCGCGCGGGCGACCCAGCTCTGGTCGTCGCCTTGCGTTGACATCGTGGAACTCCACTTCACTGTATTTCGAGCCCTGCTTGTGACCATACACACATACGTGTGCGGGTGCAAACGCTGCGACCACTGTCGAAGGCCCCTCAAGGTGATTCATCAGGCAATTCTCACGCCTCGCCAAACGCCAGATGAGCGGGCCGGCACGTAAGCTAGGAATATGTCGTACTCTCACTCTCGCGCTGTCCGACCAGCCCAGCTGCTCGCGCTGCTGCTGGCGTTCCTGAGCGTGTCCTCGCTCATGGGCGTCGTCACGGCCGGCATGCTCGTCCCCATCGCGGGGCCCACCGCGCTGGCAGCGAAGTCGGTCCCCTCCGTCTTCAACGAGCTGCCCGGTGACCTGCAGACCGTGGCCCCGGCCGAGGAGTCGCAGCTCCTCGATTCGTCCGGCGGCGTGATCGCGCACTTCTACGACAAGCAGCGCATCGTGGTGCCCAGCGCCAACATCGCTGACGTGATGAAGAAGGCGATCGTCGCGATCGAAGATAAGCGCTTCTACGAGCACAACGGCGTCGATGCCACGGGTATCGTTCGTGCGCTCGTGACGAACCTGGGCGACAGCGGCCGTCAGGGCGCTTCGACGATCACCCAGCAGTACGTGCGTAACTCGCTGGCAGAGCGCGGCTACCTTGAGGGCGACGCGGACCAGGTGAGCGCGGCGACCGAGCAGACCACTGAGCGTAAGCTGCGCGAAATCAAGTACGCGCTGGCATTGGAGAAGACCCAGTCGAAGGACGAAATCCTCACGGGTTACCTCAACATCGCCCCCTTCGGTCCCATCACCTACGGTGTCGAGGCCGCCTCGCAGCGATACTTCTCCAAGTCCGCGTCGGAGCTGAACTACCTGGAGGCTGCGCTCCTCGCCGGCCTCGTCCAGTCCCCCGTCCAGTACGATCCGCTGACCCACCCGGAAGCCGCTCAGGAACGCCGCGACACAGTCCTGGCGACGATGCTTGACCAGGGCGTCATCACGCAGGAAGAGTACGACGAGGGCATCGCGACGTCGGTCGATTCGATGCTGCACCCGACGGTATCCTCGGAGGGCTGCTCGGGCGCAGATTCCTCGAAGGCATACTTCTGCGACTACGTCCTGTCCCAGTTCCTGGAGGACCCGACATTCGGCGCGACGCGCATCGAGCGCGAGCGCCTGCTCAAGACCCAGGGCATCACGATCCGTACGACGCTGGACACCGCGAAGCAGGACGCGGCCTACGCCTCCCTGACGAACGCGATCCCCGTGGGCGACGCCTCCGGCCTGAACGACGCGCTCGTGTCACTGGACCCGCGCACCGGCAAGGTGCTCGCGATGGCCCAGAACACGACCTACGGCATTGAGAGCGGCCAGACCATGGCGAACTACTCGGCCGCCGGTAACTTCCAGGTGGGTTCAACCTTCAAGGTGTTCATCCTCCTGCAGTGGTTCAAGGAGGGACACTCGGCCTACGAGACCGTGGGTTCGGCCAACACGTTCTACCCGAACGGCTCCTTCAAGTGCGATGGCCGTTCCATCACGACTGAGGGCTACCAGGTCAATGACCTCGCGGGTAAGACCGGCACGATGAACGTCGTACGCGCCACCGGCCAGTCGGTCAACCAGGCGTTCGTCAACATGGCGTCGCGCGTGGACTTCTGCTCGATCTTCGAGACCGCCTACGACATGGGTATCACGGAGGACGGCGAGGTTCCGTCTCCCTTCCCCGCCAACATCCTCGGTTCTGTGTCGGGTTCCCCGCTGCAGATGGCCTCCGTGTTTGCCACGATCGCGAACTCCGGCCAGCAGTGCAAGCCGCAGTCCATCGAGTCCGTGACCGACCGTGACGAGAACGTCCTGAAGGAGTTTGCAGCGGACTGCAAGGAGGTCATCTCCCCTGACCTCGCGAACAAGACAGCGGCACTTCTGACGGCCTCGGCCGGCCAGTACTACACGTCGACGCGCCTGGGCGACGGCCGCCCCTTCGCGGCGAAGTCGGGTACCACCGACGGCCACGCCAACACGTGGCTGACCGGCTTCACCCCCCTCGCTCGCCACTTCCGCATGGGTGGGCCACGGCGACAACTCCTCGCAGGAAGTGTCCGGCGTTGTCATCAACGGCGTGTACCACAGCGAGATCTTCGGTGAGACCTACGTTGGCCAGAACATCTGGGCGCCCTACATGACGCAGGCGCTGGCGGGCACTCCGGTCGAGGCCGTCTCGAACGCGAACATCGGCGCGACGACGCCTCAGCGCGGCGCGACTCCCACTCCCACGCCGAGCGCGTCACCCACCAGCAATGACCACTGACATCGCGTCTACACTCGCAGGGGCCACGGCCTCGTCCACTCGACGAGGCCGTGGCCTCCTGCGCACCGCGGGAACGATCGTCGGCGGGCTGGGTCTCGCCGGCCTGGCCGCGGGTGGCACGGCGCTCGCGTGGGGTTCGGTCGAGCGTACGATGCCGGTGCTGCGCCGCTACGACGTCCCGATCAAGCGCAACGTTCCCGAGGTGACGATCCTCCAGATCGCGGACCTGCACCTGTTTGCCGGTCAGGAGTTTCTCCTGCGCTTTCTGTCCGACGTCGCGACCTCGGAGCGTTTCGACATGGTCGTGGCGACCGGCGATAACTTCGGGTCCGAGGATGCGTTGGACATTGTGATGGACGCATACCGCCCATTCCTGTCTATCCGGGTGCTTTCGTCCTCGGGTCGAACGACTACTACTCGCCGATCCCGAAGCGCTGGAGCCGCTACCTGTCACGCTCAAAGCCGCACCCCGCGCGGGTTGTTCCCGATCTTCCCTACCTGCCAATGGTGCGCCGCATGCGCCAGGCCAGCTGGGTCGACCTGTCGAATGCTGCCGGCACGATCACCTGCCCGCCGGCACGGTGTCTCTGCTGGGCACGGATGACGCACACATCCACCGGGATCGTGTGGGTGCGCCGGCCTCGTCGTGGGCACAGCCGGGCGTCCTGCGCCTGGGCGTCACGCACGCTCCCTACACGCGCGTCGTGTCCGCGCTGACATCGGCGGGCTCGGACCTGATCCTCGCCGGGCACACGCACGGCGGCCAGATCGGGATTCCCGGGGTCGGTGCGATCATCACGAACTGCGATATTTCGCGCCCGTACGCGAAGGGCTTGAAGCGCTGGGAGGCTCCGGACGGCGCTGAGGCGTGGCTGCATGTCTCAGCTGGCCTGGGGACCTCCCCCTACGCAAAGGTTCGCATCGCGACGCGCCCCGAGGCGTCGCTGCTGCACGTGCACCCCGCGTAGGAAGGCGTCACCGCCGCAGGCTGCCCGGCTTTCTGAGGCTCGACGCGGCCTGACAACATGCGGCGTGGACCACACTTCGAGCGCTCGCTCCGTCTCCGTTTGGGAATATCGACGGGGTGAGGCTATACTCGAACGGCACCGGGGTGTGGCGCAGCTTGGTAGCGCGCTTCGTTCGGGACGAAGAGGCCGTGGGTTCAAATCCCGCCACCCCGACCGGTAGTCGCCGGGACCATTTGGTCCCGGCGACGTTTGTATAGGCGCTATGCTGAGAATCACTAACCGATGGGTAGAAAGAGCATAATTGCCCGTTAGACTGAGGTCGTATCCATCATTCACTTTGAGGAGAATCTCCATGAAGCGTCGTCTTGCAGCAGCTCTGCTCATCATCACGCTCCCGCTGGGCGTGACAGCATGCCACGGGAAGTCCCGCAAGGCCACCCCCAGCACCCCGGCACCCGTTGCAACCGCCAGCGCCAACCCGACGCAGGCCCCCACTGCCACGCAGGCTCCTGTTCCCACGCAGGCACCCGTCCCGACGCAGGCACCCGGTGCCTCCGGCCAGTCCGTCGACCAAGCCTGCAGCCTGGTCGACAACCAGCTGACGTCGTTCGCCAACAGCTACAAAGACAACAGCGACCCCACACAGTCACTGGCAGCTGCTCAGGCCACCATTGACGCCCTGAATTCTCCGCAGATCACCAACCCCGACGTGAAGCAGGCATCCAGCAAGGTGGCCTCGGTCCTCTCGGACATGGTCAACTTCAGCAAGAAGTACCAGTCGAACCCGAGTGCCGCCGACCCGAAAGAGGCGGAGCAATTGACGCAGAACCTGACCACGTCGCTGCTCGCGCTCGGTAACCTGTGCCCCTCGCTACTGAAGTGATGACACGCTTCTGAGCGCTCAGTCATCGATCGCATAGCGAGGAGGGGCGGCCCGATGGGCCGCCCCTCCTCGCTATATCCGCTTCAGTGACGAATCAGTGCTTAAATTCGCACTTGTCGAACAGCTCGGTCTGCTTCGCGTTCAGATCTTCCATGATCTTCTGGTACTCTTCGAGTTTCTGGACGTCCATGCTCATCGGGTCCGCCTTCAGGACACCCGAGTTGTCAGCAGCGGCACGCCATCCGGCCGCAACCTGATCGACGGACTCTTTAATCTCCTTGTTGGTGATCTTCTTGGAGGCCTCTTCGTAGGTGGTGGCAAACGTGGTGTAGGTGTCAGCGAGGCTGGTAGCGTCACCATTCTGTGCTGAATTCGCGAGGGCGAGGCCCGCGTCGTTGAGAGGCTTCTCGAGCAGCTTGCAGGCGTCAGCTTTCGACTGGGACCCGCAGGCAGCCATGCTGAGGGGGAGAAGGGTCACGAGGATTGCGGCGGCGATGCGGCGCTTCATTTGATTGCTCCTTGGTGTGTTAAAAAATGGATGCTCTCCGAGCCTATCGGCCTCCGAGAACCTGACTCAACGGTCACAGCATGACTCTGCTCACGTATTGGAAGGCTAGAACATACAGACACGCACAAACAGCTACGACACACTATCAACAGTCGTCATAATTACCCTTTCAAATCGAGCGATAGCGCCGACTCACGACCCCAGTTGTAGTGACCTCGCACCCATCACTGCTTCCAATTGACACTCTCACACAATTTCCTTGCGTTACCCAGAAACTCCCCCCATACTTCCACTGTATCCGTCAATACTCACAGAGGAGTCCCCATGAAGCAGCGCATCGCCGCCACCATGCTCATCGCCCTTCTTCCGCTCAGCCTCGCAGCATGCGGTGGTCAGAAGTCCGACAGCGCATCCACCACTCCCTCCGCCGAGGCGAGCACGAGCGCGGCAGGCCCTCACCGACGCCTACAAGTCGGCCTCCAGCTCCATCTCGAACGCTGACGTGAAGAACGCCGTCGATGATCTCGCCAAGGACGCTCAGGCCGTGACCGACCAGATCAAGGCCGTCTACGTCGAGAACGACCTCAGCAAGCTCGGCGAATACACGACCGCGATCCAGAACATGACTTCGCACCAGGAGACGCTCTCCAACCTGTGCGACGTGAACAACTGAGCGACCTCTAACTCAAGAGCAACGCAGGAGGGGCGGCCCATCGGGTCACCCCTCCTCGCCGTCTCCTCGACCGATAACCAGAGCTCGGGATCAACGCCTCCACGCCCCGGCCTCGTCGATTTAGGCCTGTCCGCCGTTCTTCCAGCGACGGAAGAACATCGCCAGCAGCGCGCCGGACAGGTTGTGCCACACGGAGAACACGGCTGCCGGGAGCGCGGTCTCCGGGGTGGCGGCGAAGTGAGTCTTCGCCAGCGTCGCGGCCAGCGCCGAGTTCTGCATGCCAACCTCGATCGCGGTCGTGCGCGCCGCCTTGTCGGAGCCGCGGCCGGAAACGACACCTCGGGACAGAGGTCAGGCCCAACGGCAACACAGGACAAACCACGGACGCCAAACGGATTGACAGAACACGCAACAATCTGACACCAAACGGGGTCAAAGACCGATCCAGATCACCGTCTAACCCTGGCATTCCGTGTTACCACTACCTCGCTGACCGATATGTTAATTTCACCCGGTTGGGGCTAGACTGAATGCGAACACAAACTTCAACATTTCAAGGAGCATCCCATGAAGCGCAGCATCGCAACCGCCTTCCTCATCGTCATTCTGCCCCTCAGCATGGCGGCCTGCAGTCCGTTCAAATCCAGCAACCCAACTTCCTCACCCTCATCATCGTCCGCACCTTCGCAGGAGCCGACCAGCACACCTACGCAGGCATCACCTTCCGCGTCAAGCCCTTCGAAATCGAGTCAGACGAAGGAGGAAGCCTGCGCCATTCTCGACGACAAGGCCAATGCTATTTCCTCAAGCCTCGACAATAAGGACAAGGCCTCGGTGATCAAGACCCTGTCGAGTTTTATCGACATCATGAAGTCCGACGAGATCACCAACCCCGATGTCAAGTCGGCGGCAAATGGCCTGGCGAACAGTGCACAGAAGCTTCTCGACGCGACCAAGGCAGCCGACGATCAGCCGACCTCCGAGCAGCGCGCCCAGATTCTGTCAGCGACAACAGAGTACCTGAATTCAATGAACAGCCTTCAGTCGGTGTGCACCGGTAAGTGACACTCTGACGAGCATGTGACACGCGTCAAGGTAGAGTTGAGGGCGGCCCCGCGGGGCCGCCCTCAACTCTTAACGCCCGCACGCGGGCGCATAAAATCTGGTGTTGCTCGTCACTTCCCGTTGCACACCGTCTCGAGCGACGACATCGACGTCGTGAAGGTCGTGTACAGATCCATGGCCTCAGTCATCTGATCTGTCGAAGGATCATCTCCCACTGTCTTGGCGAAATCGGCGAGAGCCTGAGCGCTATCGCCCGCAGCCACCGCAGCAGCCTTCACATCCTTGTTGGTAATCTCGTCAGATTTCAGGACAGTCGCAACGTTGGTCATGCCCTGAATCATGTCTTCCGTGTTGCTCGGATCCAGGCCATCAATTGCCTTGACGGCCTTGTCATTGATGATCTGGCAGGCAGCCTGCTTGGACTGCCCACCACAGGCGGCCAAGCTCAGGGGCAGCAGTGCAACGAGGGGCGGCCGTCAGAAGACGCTTTTTTTCATGAGGGTTACTCCTTCGAGTATTTGTGATGGGTACGCGCGAATCATATCGCATTTTTCACGCCATTAGTTTCCTCGCGGTCAACGAACATTCGTGCATTATTGACACATTCCACTGCACGAATCACAAACGAGCGTGGTGGCCACACCACTCGATACGAGGAGGGGCAACCCCTGCGGGCCACCCCCTCCTCGTCATCTACTCAGTTGAGAACCGGATGCGGGGATCAGTGCTCGCCCCGCCCGGCCTCGTCCATTGAGGCCTGTCCGCCGTTCTTCCAGCGACGGAAGAACATCGCCAGCAGCGCGCCGGACAGGTTGTGCCACACGGAGAACACGGCTGCCGGGAGCGCGGTCTCCGGGGTGGCGGCGAAGTGAGTCTTCGCCAGCGTCGCGGCCAGCGCCGAGTTCTGCATGCCAACCTCGATCGCGGTCGTGCGCGCCGCCTTGTCGGAGCCGCGGCCGGAAACGACACCTCGGGACAGAGGTCAGGCCCAACGGCAACACAGGACAAACCACGGACGCCAAACGGATTGACAGAACACGCAACAATCTGACACCAAACGGGGTCAAAGACCGATCCAGATCACCGTCTAACCCTGGCATTCCGTGTTACCACTACCTCGCTGACCGATATGTTAATTTCACCCGGTTGGGGCTAGACTGAATGCGAACACAAACTTCAACATTTCAAGGAGCATCCCATGAAGCGCAGCATCGCAACCGCCTTCCTCATCGTCATTCTGCCCCTCAGCATGGCGGCCTGCAGTCCGTTCAAATCCAGCAACCCAACTTCCTCACCCTCATCATCGTCCGCACCTTCGCAGGAGCCGACCAGCACACCTACGCAGGCATCACCTTCCGCGTCAAGCCCTTCGAAATCGAGTCAGACGAAGGAGGAAGCCTGCGCCATTCTCGACGACAAGGCCAATGCTATTTCCTCAAGCCTCGACAATAAGGACAAGGCCTCGGTGATCAAGACCCTGTCGAGTTTTATCGACATCATGAAGTCCGACGAGATCACCAACCCCGATGTCAAGTCGGCGGCAAATGGCCTGGCGAACAGTGCACAGAAGCTTCTCGACGCGACCAAGGCAGCCGACGATCAGCCGACCTCCGAGCAGCGCGCCCAGATTCTGTCAGCGACAACAGAGTACCTGAATTCAATGAACAGCCTTCAGTCGGTGTGCACCGGTAAGTGACACTCTGACGAGCATGTGACACGCGTCAAGGTAGAGTTGAGGGCGGCCCCGCGGGGCCGCCCTCAACTCTTAACGCCCGCACGCGGGCGCATAAAATCTGGTGTTGCTCGTCACTTCCCGTTGCACACCGTCTCGAGCGACGACATCGACGTCGTGAAGGTCGTGTACAGATCCATGGCCTCAGTCATCTGATCTGTCGAAGGATCATCTCCCACTGTCTTGGCGAAATCGGCGAGAGCCTGAGCGCTATCGCCCGCAGCCACCGCAGCAGCCTTCACATCCTTGTTGGTAATCTCGTCAGATTTCAGGACAGTCGCAACGTTGGTCATGCCCTGAATCATGTCTTCCGTGTTGCTCGGATCCAGGCCATCAATTGCCTTGACGGCCTTGTCATTGATGATCTGGCAGGCAGCCTGCTTGGACTGCCCACCACAGGCGGCCAAGCTCAGGGGCAGCAGTGCAACGAGGGCGGCCGTCAGAAGACGCTTTTTCATGAGGGTTACTCCTTCGAGTATTTGTGATGGGTACGCGCGAATCATATCGCATTTTCACGCCATTAGTTTCCTCGCGGTCAACGAACATTCGTGCATTATTGACACATTCCACTGCACGAATCACAAACGAGCGTGGTGGCCACACCACTCGATACGAGGAGGGGGCAACCCCTGCGGGCCACCCCCTCCTCGTCATCTACTCAGTTGAGAACCGGATGCGGGGATCAGTGCTCGCCCCGCCCGGCCTCGTCCATTGAGGCCTGTCCGCCGTTCTTCCAGCGACGGAAGAACATCGCCAGCAGCGCGCCGGACAGGTTGTGCCACACGGAGAACACGGCTGCCGGGAGCGCGGTCTCGGGAGTGGCGGCGAAGTGGGTCTTCGCCAGCGTCGCGGCCAGCGCCGAGTTCTGCATGCCAACCTCGATCGCGGTCGTGCGCGCCGCCTTGTCGGAGCCGCGGCCCACGCGTCCGGCCAGGTAGCCGAAGAGGTAACCGAGCAGGTTGTGGCAGATGACCACGGCGATGATGAGGGCACCGGACGTCAGGATCTTGTCGACGGAACCCGACACGACGACGACCAGCACGTAGCAGATGCCCAGCACGGAGATCCAGGGCAGAATCGGCAGGATCTTCTCCACAAACTTGCCCGCAATGTAGCGCACGATGAAGCCGCCCAGGACGGGGGCGAGAACCATCAGCAGGGATGTTTTTCGCCATCGCCGCACCATCAACCGGCATGCGATTGCCCACCAGCCAGGCGGTGAGCAGCGGCGTCATGAGGGGCGCGAGCAGCGTCGAGATCGAGGTCATGGTGACCGACAGGGCGACGTCCGCCTTCGCCAGGTAGGAGATCACGTTCGAGGCTGTACCACCGGGCGCGCAACCGACGAGGATGACGCCGACCGCGACCGCGTCGGGCAGGCGGAACACGTAGCACAGGGGCCCAACCGACGAGGGGCATGATCAGGTACTGGGCGACAACACCCACGAGCACGGGCAGCGGACGCTTGACGATGAGCCCAAAGTCGGGCAGCGTCAGGGTCAGGCCCATGCCGAACATGATGACGCCGAGCGCCCAGTTCACGCCGGGAGCCAGCGGCTTGAAGGTGTCGGGCGTGATCATGGCGATCGCGAAGGCCGCCAGGATCAGCAGCGGAAAGACCGTGACGGCGATGCGCGCGCTACGGTCTTCTGAGGAAAGAACGGGGGATTGAGTTGTCACTGTGTCAGATGTGGACATGCCCCCATATTTCACCGATTGTTGAAATTTTCCCGTTTCAGTCTCACGTTGTGAACCTCCCAGTATTGAGCCTCACAGGTGGACTTCACTAAGCTAAGGCTATGCACAGTGCAGCGCCGCAGACTCACACAACGCCCGAACGCACCCCGAGCAAATCCCGCGACCGAGCCACAGGTCGCCCACAGAACGGTCCGAAGCCGCGCCACCACAACAACCCCCGCATGCGCAAGCTTGCCCGCGACGGCTGGATCTCCGACCAGCACGGCGCGTGGACGATGATGGCTTTCCCGCCGCTGCTCGGGTGGGCGCTGTCCTACTCCTTCTCGTGGATGGTCGTCCTCATGCTGGTCGCATGGGCGATGGCGTTCCAGATGTTCTCCGCCGTGTGCCTGTGGGTCAAAACCCCCGCCAAGCGCCGCTCCCGGATTGCCCCGGCGGTCCTCACCTACGGAGTGCTCGCTGCGCTCCCCGGTGCCACCCTCCTGGCACTGCGCCCGCAGCTGCTGTGGTGGGCGATCGCCTTCGCGCCCCTGGCCTCGTCCGCGCTCTACCTCGTGTGGAAGGGCCGCGAGCGCTCCCTGGGGGCCCGCGCGGCCTCGATCCTGGCGGGTAACATCATGGGTCCCATCGCGTTTCGCTGGCGGTCGCCGACGGTTCACCGTCCGCGGTGACGCTCCACGCGTGGGCGACGTGCGCCGCGTTCGGCCTGCACTACATCGGCACGGTTCCGCTGGTGCGCTCGATGATTCGCGGCCGCAGGGATCCGCGCTGGGCGGTGGGTTCGACGCTGCTGCACGCGGCGTTCACCTTGTGCGCGGCCGTGGCGTGGTGGTTCGGCGCGCTGGCGATCTGGCCGGTCCTCATGTGGGCGTGCCTGAGCGCACGAGCGTGGGTGATGCCGACGCTGAACCGGACCCGCGCGCGCCCCTTCTCTCCCAAGCTCATCGGATTCAGCGAGCTGGGCTGGTCAATTCTCCTCATTGTCTCGCTGCTGATCCCTTAATCCGCTGCACCTCGACGGGTGCATGGGCGCGTCCGATTCTTTGGGCGCGCCCTCGCACGCACCCCTACGCGCCGATGCCCGCGGTTCGTGCAAACTCGGTGGCGACGGACAGAAAGAGGTCGTTCTGCTCGCGCGAGCCGACCGAGACGCGCACGCCCACGCGGAAGGGGCGCACGATGAGGCCGACGCGCGCACACGCCTCGACGAGGCCGTAGACGTCGCCCCGGATCAGGTAGAAGTTTGACTGGCTGTCGGGGATGTCGTAGCCGAGGGCGCGCAGGGCCGGGATGATGCGCTCGCGCTCGGCGATGATCTCGGCGACCGCGCGCTGCACACCCTCGGCGTCCTTCAGGGAGGCGAGGGCCGCGGCGAGGGCGAGGGAGTTGACGCCAAAGGGGACGAGGAGGGCCTGGATCGCGCCGATCACCTCGGGGTCGCCGATGGCGTAGCCGACGCGCACGCCCGCCAGTGCGTGCGCCTTGGAGAAGGTGCGCATGACGATGACGTTGGGGTGCTCCTCGATGAGGGGGACCGCGGTGCGCACGCCGGGCTTGGTCGCGAAGTCGATGTAGGCCTCATCAACGATGATCATGACGTCGTCGGGGACGTCGGCGACGAAGCCGGCGATCTCCTCGTAGGTGAGGGCAGGGCCCGTCGGGTTATTGGGAGAGCACACGATGACGGCGACGGTGTCGGGGTTGATCGCTGCGCGCATGGCGTCGAGGTCGTGGGTGCCGTCTGGAGGAGCTCGACGGGCACGGGGTCACCGCCCACGGAAGGAACGGCGATCGGGTAGGACTCGAAGGAGCGCCAGGGGAAGACGACCTGGCTGCCGGGCTGGCAGACGGCGGACAGTGCCGCGACGAGGATCGCCGAGGAACCGGTGCCCACGCACACCTGGTCGGCGCCGACGCCGAAGCGCTGCGCGAGTGCCTCTCGCAGGGGTGCGGCCGTCAGGTCGGGGTAGCGGTTGATCGTCTCGAGTTCGCGCGCAATCGCGTCCAGGACCGCGGGGCTGGGCGGCGTCGGCATCTCGTTGGAGGAAATTTTGACGGCGTCGGGCGCTGTCTTGCTGGGGACGTAGCGAGGCAGGGAGGCGACGGCGGGACGGATGCGCAGGTTGGTCATGTGTGTAGTCCTATCCCATGGACTTGGACCGTGCAAGCATCATCCCACTGCGCAAGAATGGAGAAATGGAATTTATTGCACGTCTATTGGCCACGATGGCCGGCCTGTGGGTGACGATCCACGTGGTCTCGTCAATCTCGATTGAGTCGTCGTCAAGCTCGCAGACCGTCATTATTCTGGCGGGCGTCGCCCTAGTGTTCACGGCGGTGAACTCGATCATCAAGCCTGTGGTGACGACGCTGGCGTTCCCCCTGTACCTCCTGACCTTCGGCCTGTTTGCCCTGGTGACGAACTCTGCGCTGTTCGCGCTGACGGGCTGGCTGTCCACGTCGCTCGGATTCCCCATGACGACGGGCGGTTTCTGGTCGTGCCTGGCCGGCGCGGTCATCACCTCCGTCGTGTCCTCGATCGTCTCTGGCATCCTGCGGGATAAGAAGGACGAGCGGGACTGACGTATCGTTTCCCTTTTCCGTCGAGGCGCATTACCCCTGGGTGATGCGCCTCGTTTGATAGTGGTGGATGGTGGTCTGTGTGCCGGGGGTGAGGCCAAGTGCCTGGGTGCGGTGGGCCTCGGCGGCAGCCAGGGCGCTGAGTCCCGGATCGGACGAGGCCCGGGCCGCATCCAGGGTGCTTCGGATTTCGTCCACGTACAGCGGCGCGCTGTGCGAGGAGGGAACCGGGTCTTCCGGGTGAGTCGTGGCCTCGTAGTCGTGGAACCTGACGGTCGTCACGCCTTCCCCGCGCGTTGCGTTCCCGTCCAGGCCGGGGACGATGTCGCCCGAGTTTTCGTAGGAGAGGACGGGAACGTCGCTGGGTGCAACCGTCGCCGTGGGCGAGCCTGCGGTGACGACGGAGACGACGTTGTAGCGTGCGCGCACGGCGGGGTCGGCGGCCAGCTGAGCCGCCATGATGCCACCCTGCGAGTGGCCGGCGAACTCGACGGCATCCTCGGGCGAGATACCGGCGGCGTCCATGGCTTCCATGATGGCGTTGAGCTGATCCGAGGCCATTCCCGCCACGCCCTGCAGGTTGGTCGTCATGTCCTGGGGGCCTGACTGCCCGATCGCGAAGGATTGGGTGCCTCGAATGTCGACGGTCCACGAGCGGGTCGTCGTGCCGTCCTCGGCCACCGTCACGTGTTCCTCGATGGCGATCTCTCCGTTGTCGGCATCACCTCCGTGCATGTCGACGATGTGCTCGATGGTGTCCGCGCTGGTGGTGACACCTGTGTAGTGGGTATCTGGTGCCGCGTCAGGCATGGCCGCGAGCGCGGCCTGTGTTCGCGCATCGAGGGTGCCGGACGGAATATGGGCGGCCGCATCGTTGTGATGAACACGAGTGTTCCCATCCGTTCCCCGCACGGCGACCCCGTAGCTCGCCCCGTGCCCGCAACCAAAGCGGTTAGACAGGGTGGCCACCCAGGGCGCGGCGAGCGCGGCGATACCGGACGCGGGCTGTGTCGAGGTCGAGTTCAGGTCCTGGCTCACCCCCAGCCCGGCCAGTGACTGCACGACGTTTCGGAACGCAGGCAGGGAATTCACGTCGAGGGCGAACCTGCCGAGGTCACGCTGGAACAATGCACCGGACTCCTCGTCCCCATGCAGAGCAAAAGCGATACCGTCGATCGCGGCGTTCCACAGGTCCCTCCTGCGCGCCATGGTCGTCATCCCGGGCATGAGAACCGCGGGTAGCCAGGGCACCCCCGCGCTCGCGGATGCGTCCTGAAACTCGTGGTAGAGCGCCCCGCCACCGGTGACCAGGGCACCGGCTGGGAAGAGGGCAAACGCTCCGAGACTTCGCCAGCTAAGCTGCGCCCCCAACGGGCTGCCGGGTACGGCCTCCCACAGGGAAGCGCCGGCCTCCGCGTCCGCGTAGGTGAGGGCCGCGTCCTGCAGCTTCCACCGCAGGTCGTCGACGCTGGTCTGAAGGGCGTCGAGGGCACTGAGGGCGGCGCTGATCGCGGCTATGAGGCCGGCAGCCGTTTCCGGGGCAAAGAACGAGGCCAGGTCGGCCTCGGTCAGTGCGGCACCCAGCGCGAGGCGCGCGGGGCCGACCGAGAGGTTCTCTTCGTATGTGACGAGGGTGTGCGCGGCGCACAGCTCGTTGACATCCACATGGAAGGACCCCGAGGAGACGGACACGTGTCGGTTCGGATCGAAGGCCACGGTCACCACGCCCCAAGCATGACGAGTTCGGGATGAAGTTCGGCTGATTCGGCGGACTCGGCGAGGCTGCGCGCGAGGCCGTGCGCCCGCTCCGCGTCAAAGGCGGGGACGAGGTCGAGGGCCTGTTGGATCTGGTCGAGGACTGCCTGAGCGCCGGCGACGGTCTCGCCGCAGCGCGCCCGGTAGGAGTTACCTCCCACTCCCGTCCACTGCGGGCACGTCGCGCCCGCGAGCACCCCGCGCAGGCCGTCGACGAGGCCCTGTGCGGCTTGGAGGGACAGGCCTGGGCTGGTCGGATCGAGAATCATGGTGTCTCCCGTCGTTGGAAGAGTCGTTGCTTGTCCTCGCACGCTACGCCGCCTCACTCCCCTACGGCCAGCCGCACGGCGCTCCCTGTGGATAACCACCTGACACCACCCACCCCTGTGGATGACACGCCATCCCGAGTTCGTCGTCGACACACCCCACCCAGCCACGGCCTCGTACGTTACCCACGCCACGAACCGCCGAGCGGACTCTGCGTCCCGAAGGCCCCTCGTTCTGGGAAGATAGGGGTATGAGCGACACGATGACACTGTTCTCCACTGCCCACGGCTATTCGGACCTGGCGGGCGGGGGTGAACCGCTCAGCCCGCTGGACGGCCGCTACCGCGCGGTCGCCGCACCCCTAGCGAACTACTGTCCGAGGCGGGCCTGAACCGCGCGCGCGTGCACGTCGAGATCGAGTGGCTGATTTTCCTGCTCGACAACTCGGTCCTGCCGGGCGCGCCCGAGCTGACCGACGCCGAACGCGATTACCTGCGCGCACTGCCCCGCGACTTCGGCGCCGAGCACATCAAGCGCCTGGGCGAGTTCGAGGCGGTTACCCGCCACGACGTCAAGGCCGTCGAGTACCTGATCGGTGAATACCTGGAGGCTGCCTCCGACAAGCTGGGCGCAGACACGAATCTGCCGTCCCTGCGCGAGGTCGTCCACATCTTCTGCACCTCCGAGGACATCAACAACCTGGCGTACGCGCTGACCATCAAGGCGGCGACCGAGCAGGTGTGGCTGCCCGCGATCCGCGCGCTCCTGGATCGCCTGCGCGGCCTCGCCGAGGCCGGGGCGGCCGTCCCGATGCTGGCGCACACGCACGGCCAGCCGGCGACCCCCGTGACGATCGGCAAGGAGATGGCGGTGTTCGCGCACCGTCTGTCCCGCCAGATCAAGCGCGTCGAGGCCACGGAGTACCTGGGCAAGATCAACGGCGCGACGGGCACGTGGGCCGCGCACGTCGTGTCGGTGCCGGGCGCGGATTGGCCGACGCTGGCTCGCTCCTTCGTGGAGGGCCTGGGCCTGACGTGGAACCCGCTGACCACGCAGATCGAGTCTCACGACTGGCAGGCCGAGCTGTACTCGGACGTGGCGCGCGCGGGCCGCATTGCCCACAACCTGGCGACGGACGCGTGGACCTACATTTCGATGGATTACTTCCACCAGAACCTGGCGGCGCAGGGCTCGACAGGCTCGTCGACGATGCCGCACAAGGTCAACCCGATCCGCTTCGAGAACGCGGAGGCGAACCTGGAGGTGTCGAATGCGCTGCTGGATTCCCTGGGCGCGACGCTGGTGACCAGCCGCATGCAGCGCGACCTGACGGATTCGACGACGCAGCGCAACGTGGGCGTCGCGTTCGGTCACGCGGTGCTGGCCTACGACAACCTGGTGCGCGGCCTGGATGGCATCGAGATCAACGCGGCTCGTATGGCGGCCGACCTGGATGCGAATTGGGCGGTGCTCGGCGAGGCCGTCCAGCAGGCGATGCGCGCGGCCGCAATCGCGGGCGCGACCGGCATGGCGAACCCGTACGAGCGCCTCAAGGAGCTGACGCGCGGCCACGAGGTGGGCGAGCGCGACATGCGTGAGTTCATCGCGGGCCTGGGCCTGCCGGCCGAGGTGGAGGAGCGCCTCCTCGCGCTGACCCCCGCGACCTACATCGGTCTGTCCGAGCGCCTGGCGCGCTGGGAGGCCTGAGTTCTATCGGCTGGGGCGGCGGGTGCGCGGTTGGTCCGCGCCTCGCCGCCTTCCCGTTTCTGCCCTGTATCGACGAGGCCGGGGCAGGTTTACGAGCCCGACTGGGCGCCGCTCTGGGGCCCCGACTGCGAACTCAACTCCGGGTTCAGATTGGAGTTCTCATCAAAAGCATCAACAATCCTGAGGTTCGGGAACATCTCTTCAACAGAAGGAAGTGGCAATTGCTTGTAGGGGGTATCCAAGTCATAGGTATGAGTTGGAAGCATGCACCCTGAATAAAAGCCAATATTGATGAAGCCCCTACCCTCAAGATGAGTAAAAATGACAAGATTCCCGTCCTCGTCCCCGACAGCAACGCTTCGACTATTGTGTTTTCCGCTATATTCGGGTGTTGCAGAGTAGGCAAAACCGTTGCGCTGCGCCCCCCTCCCAGACGATCCGACGCAGGTCCTCATAGTCGATTAATGCAACGTCTAAGGCCGCCCACGCGATATCGACATCTGCTTCATCCTGCGTCGTACAACCACCGTATCGAGAATCACCGTCGGTCCCAAGGACACCGCCGGCTTCGCGCGCAACGTCCTCAATGATCCCCGCATACCGAGGTGCAGTATCACTGATGTAAACCTCCACAGTCTGACGCTCCGCCATGGGAACGCTCCCGTAATTGCGCCCAAAATACAGGCCGGCATCATCCGACAGCCCTGGCACGCACGCTGCAAGGAGCAGCGGGGCAAAGGCGGCAGTGGCTGCCACTACCCACCGAGAACTCATACCATCACTCCCCCGACTGGGCGCCGCTCTGGGCACCGGATTGTGGGGTGACGTGGCCACCCGGTGTCAGCGTAGGAACCGGATGCAGATCCGGGTTCGTGTTGTCGCTGATCGTCACGTGCATGCCCGGGAACGCCTCCTCCACCGACGGCAGGACGAACTGACCGGGATCATCCAGAGGCTTATTCGTCGGCAAACACGCGGAGCGCGACCTCATGGCAATAGAGCCCTCCGAAAACTTGAACTCGGCCATGCCGCCGAATTTGTCTATCAGACGAATATCCCGAGTACCATCCCTGTCAATTTCCTTTTCCACCTGCACGGTCGATGACCAATCGTGCTTGTTTTCTTTCACCAGTTTCTCGAGCCGTTCAAAGGACATCGACGGAGCCACCGTGGTGTAGCCAACCACCCGATACCCCTGAGTATCACCACTGCCACACACCTGCACATACGGCAAGCCCATCACCGTCAGCTCGCCACCGGTCTCGGCGGCCACCTGACCGGCAATCTGCGAAAGCTGCGGCAGCTTCTCATCAACGTACTCGTCAAGGCTCTGACGGTCGCGGAAGGGCACGCTGCCGCCGAACCACATCAATGCCAGCCAGCAGACAACGAGCACCGCCAGTACCACGGCCCCCACGCGTACTGGGGTCCATTTCTTTGTCATGTTCATTCTCCCGTCTGCGCTCCGGACTGAACCCCCGACTGCGGCCGCAACTCAGGATTCTCGTCGCCGTTGTCGTCAAAGGCCTGCACGATTGTCAGATTCGGAAACATCTCTTCGGGGCTAGGAAGCGGATAGGACCACCGCAGGGTGTCCGGATCGAGAGGCTGGGATGGGAACATACACCCCGAGTACAAACTAATGACAATGCTGTCCTTAGCCTCGTGGTGATAGAAACTCAGCTTATTCCCGTAGCCATCCCCGACAGTAACGCTCCGCGTGTTGAGTTTACTTTTGTTTTCCGTTTCCCACGAATATCCGAAACCGTTACGCTGCGCCCCCTCAACGACCATCCGGCGCAAATCCTCATAATCGATCGCAGGAATAACCATCATCATCCAGTCGATATCCATATCGGTCGTGTCCTTCGTCGCGCAACCGTCGATTCGATTCTTGCCACTGACTCCTAGCACGCCACCGGACTCGACGACAACCTCCTCGATGATGCCCAGATACCGGGGCAAGGTATCCCTGATGTGAACCTCCGTCGTCTGCCCCTCGGAGATCGGGATACTCCCACTGCCGCGCCCAAAATACAATCCAGCATCATCCGATAGGCCCGGAATACACGCCGCAAGCAGGCAGGACACCGACAGAGCCGACAGACAGGACAGCACCTTCTTTTTCATCATCGTTCCTTGACATCAGCGATCACCTGGCCGAGGTCATTCAGCACAAGATTGTCTTGACCATCCTTAGGCGCAACAAAGTACATTGAGTGGTTATCAAAGGGGTCACCTTTGAATCCGGCCTCGTAGTCCTTAGCTCCACTCGCATCTCCGGACAGATGCCCGATTCCCTCCAGCTGCTCCGGATTACGCCCAAAGTCCTCGTCCGGGCCCATTCCCCCTCACCCAGTCGAGATGATCAATTGCGGACACCCACACATGCTCTTTATCCACGCCAAGTGTTCCCAGGGAGTGGACTCCCGCACCCGGAGATCCCGTGTACGCGAAGTCATCGACAACGTCCTTACCGATGCTGCGCATCGCGATGCCCGCAGTCGTCGACCCGTATGAATGTGGGATGATGCTCTGATGCACGTCCATTCCCCGCTCACTACGCCACGAGTGGATGCCCGTCGCAAATTTCCTCAGCGGGTCTGCGCCTTCTCGGGCAAGGCTTGCCGTCATGGTTCTTGCGTCAAGCCCTTCCTGCGGGGCGTGGTAGTTCATCCAGGCGATGGTCGCGACCTTGCTCGGATCGATATTCCCTTGCCGGGCTGCCGCTTGCCTTAGATTCTGCGCATACGTCACATTCTCAGCCGAAGAGTTCCGACAGTTGGTCGTTCGCCCCGGAACGAGTGTCGCGACATGATCAGCGTTATCCACGTCCCCAATCGCGAGTGCGGCGCGAACGTTTTCACCCGGCTTGCCCGGCTGCAGGGCAACGAGCGTCACTTGTGGGTCTCTCATCTGGTCACGAAGAGCCCTGAGATCGTCCACCCGATTCTGGGCATCATTCTTCTTCCGGATGAGGTCATCGAGGTGCTTCGGACTTCCCGAACTCGTTTTGATCGCATTGTTAAGCGCTTCTTCTGCTTCCGCGAGGTCTCGCTCAGCTTCCCCCAGCAATCCAGCCCCCGGCACGTGTTGCCCCGAAGCGTCCTTAGGCCCCAGTAGCACAAGCTCATTGGCCTTTGCTCGCGACGCCATGTCGATGCCGTCCAAGTTTCCGTATTTTTCGAGATCCTTGTTGATGAGCGCCTCGCGCTCGGAATCGGAGAGCAGCTTCCACCACACGGAGACTTCCTCGGGGGTCCACGAGGGGTCGGCGTCGTTTGCCAGGCCCGCGGACTCCGAATGTCGCCCCTCGTCCATCGCGTACTGGCCGTCAGCCAACGCCCTATAGCGCGGCCCCACCGTTTCCTCGGCTTCCGTCGCCAGTTTCACTGCCTCTGAGACGCAATCAGACAACTCGCCATACTTGTTACTTTTAACTGGGTCAGGCCTCTCCTTCATCGATTCGCGGTTCACAACCTTGCCATCCGCAGGGATTTCATAGTTCAGTTCTGCCGCGACCTCGTACGCCGACTCGCGGATGGCCACAACCCGGCTCACGTACCCGTGCAGCTCCGCGGTCGCCAGCGCGTATTCGGTGAGTTCGTTGAGGCGCGAGTCCAGCTTGTCCTGGATCTCGGAGAGTCGCTGGCGCATACGGTCGGGCGCCTCGCCCTGAGATCGGATGTCGTTCGCAGCGTGCTCGAGGTCGGCGATGATCTCGCGTGCCTCGCGCACTTCGTCCTCGATGAGGTCCTCGGCCTCGATGATGGCGTTGTGGTCCCAGCTCTGAATGTCCGCCCAGGTTGCCATTACTGCTCCTCCCTCATGCGTCGCAGATCATCCATCGTCATTGCCGGACCGCCATGGGCGGTCTGTTGGAAGGTCACCGCAGCGTCGTTTTCAGTTGCGTTGTAGGCGTTGATCGAATCGTTCACGGACTGGGAGAAATCGTCCAGGTCACGCGACACCGCCATGACCGCGTTGTCGATCGTCTCGCCGGCACTGCGTCCAAGCCCCGCGAGCTCGCTCCCCCCCAACCCCGGAGGAAATGGAGTCGCCCGCCGTCGCGACGGTCACCGACTGCAGTCTGCCGGACAGATCTCTCGTGCGGTCGCGCAGGACTTCGAGGTCCCCTTCTTCGATGACAAGATCGCCGGCCATGATGCTCCTTCGACGTCACTTCGGTGCTGTTAAGCCAGACCCTACCAAACGGTCACGAAGCGAACAAGAGCGCCCCCAAGGAGTGGGACACCCCGCCTCGTCAAAGGAACGAGGCCGACTCTCGCCGGCCGGTCACGGCCTCCAGGCGGGGTCGCACTCGGGCGCGCCGTAGCGATCGTAAAGCTCGTCGGGGCGCGCGATCTCGTCGGCGAAGCCGAGGGCGCTCATGTCGACGACGGTGTCGGTCTGGGCGCCGGGGGCCTCGAGGTCGTCGTCGTGGGCGCCGAGGACTCGTGCACGCACACTGACCGGTGCCATCTCGGGATTGTTCCAGGTCGCTCGGGTGATCGCGTCGAGAGCGCGCGTCGCTGCCTCGCGCTCGGACAGCTCGTCCGAGGAGGCCACGACGACGTCAATGGACACGAGGGAGGGGCGACCGAAGCCTTCGCCGACCTCCACGTGGACGACGCGGCGCGGCACGCGGGCCTCACCCGCATCGGCCTCGTGCGCACGCACAGGGAAGCCAGAGTCGAGCGCGGCGGTCGCGAGGTCCACGAAGCGCTGCGTGCGCCCGGTGCCCCTCGTCGAGG
Source organism: uncultured Sanguibacter sp. (assembly GCA_916438365.1). The sequence continues at coordinate 398,516 of CAKAEY010000007.1, read as the reverse complement.
ACAGGGCGCGCCACGCGATGCCCGCGCCCAGGGCACCCACGCCGAGCGCGCCGATCATGAGGGGCCCGGCGATCTGCGGGAGCCGACCGCGCAGGCCCGCGGAGGTCGCCTTGTTGACGGGGGTCGAGACGCGCATCCATCGGCGCACCTCGCGCAGGGGGGCGTTGGGGTCGGTCATGACCTGTCCTTTCTGAGGGAGGAGAGGGTGGAAGCGATGCGCGCCGGGAGGGCCGGACGGCGCCGGGGCTCGTGCGACGCGGGGCAGGCGGGGTGCCGTGACCGCGTAGTCGATGTGGTAGGTGGCGGGTTCGTAGGAGCCCCCGCGTTCAAGCGCGGCAACCGTGTCCCACGTGCTCTCCGGGGTGGGGGTCAGAACGTCCTGCCAGATCTCGTAGTGCATGACGCGCGTGGGCTCGCCCGGCGCGGGTAGGAAATCCTGCAGGGCCGCCATCGACGAGGCCAGCCGCCCCCACGGGGTCACGCGCACCTTGCGCTCGAGGAGGCGCACGGTCTCGGTGTAGGTCGAGGAGGAGTGCGCGTAGTAGAGGGGGCGGGTACGAGGCCTCACGAGGCTTCGTCCGACGGTGACGCGCCGGTCGGGGGCGCGGTCGGGCGAGCCGTCGAGGCTTGGCATGACGTCCTGGTCATGGTAGACGGCGACGGTCACCACATCGGGGCGCACGCGGATGCGCCGGTTCGGGCCGCCCGTGGACAGGATGCCGGCGACGTTGACCCCGGCCTCGTGCGGGGGGGACGGAGGCGAGGGCGGCGGCGACGATCCCGCCCTGGGAGTGTCCGCAGATGAGGACGGGCTCGCGCGCCCACCGCTCGGCGGGCACGCCGTCGCGTTCCATGGCGGCGTGCAGCGCGCGCACGACGCCGACGCTCATCGCGCTTTCCAGGCCGAGCATGAGTCGGATATTCGTCTCGACGTCGGCCGGGTTGTTCGTGGAGCGCCACGTCATGGACTCGGTTCCGACCAGCGAGAGGAGCCAGCGGCGGGCCTCAGCCTCGCCGACACGGGTGATCTTGACGGCCGGGCCGATCGTGCGCGACCAGTAGAGCTCATCGATGTCGGCACACATGTCGGAGAGCAGCGCGGGCGCATCGACGCGGCGGATCTGGGCCTCGGGGTGGCCGGGCAGCGGGTCCTGGAAGGCGGGGTCAGCATCGGAGTCGCGCAGGAGTGCGACGTGGACCTCGCCGCCGCGCAGGGCGCCCACTGCCGTGCCGATCGTCAGCATGCCGGTCATGAGGGCGTCGTATCCGCGCCTGGGGATGAGGGGAAGCATGCGGGCCATGCGCCCGTCCTTGTCCGCGCCGAGCGCGACGACCGCTCGCGCCCATGCGCGTCCCACGGTCGCGGTGCGCCGCGCGACATGCGAGAAGGAGCGGATGAGGAGGGTGTCGAGGCCGGGGGTATCGAAGAAGATGCGCTGCGATTTCGCTGATCGCGGTTCCCATGTCGTCGGAGAGGGAGCGCGCGCGAGCGCGCACATCCTGCGGCAGGGCGGAGATGTCGGCGAGGGCGCCAACGGCGACCGTGGCCGCGAGGGCGGGGACGATGGGTGCGACTTTGAGGCGCAGGTAGAGACCGGGGTAGGCCTGGGGGACGCGGCGGATCGCGCGGTAGCACCGACGCGGGCGTCGCTTCATGTCCCCCTCCTTACCTGTGTGCTGCCTCCACCCTACGGCGGGCCGGGGCTGGGCGCGCCGCATTGGGGGATGCGTGTCGCCACCCCCACAGCGCTCGATTGTCGACACCCCTTGACACCCATACCCCCTAGGGGTACCATCGCTTCCATGAGCAACGAACACGGCTACCACGGCAACACCGAGAATCATCTCGCGCGCCTGCGCCGCATCGAGGGCCAGGTCCGCGGCCTGCAGCGCATGATCTCGCAGGGCGAGTACTGCATCGACATCCTCACGCAGGTCTCCGCCGTCCAATCCGCGCTCGATTCCGTCGCGGTCAACCTGCTCAAAGACCACATGAACCACTGCGTCGTCACGGCGGCGCGCGAATCCGACGAGGCCGCGCAGGCCAAAGTCGACGAGGCGGCCGCGGCCATCGCGCGCCTCATCAAGTCCTAACAACAAGGAGAAATCATGACCACCGAGATTGATCGCACCATTGAGCTGTCCGTCGACGGCATGACCTGCGGCCACTGCGTGATGAGCGTCAGCGAAGAGCTGAGCGAGATCCCCGGCGTGAAGAACGTCGACGTGATTCTCAACTCGGGCGCCACCTCCAAGGTGACGGTCCTGACCGACACCCCCCCTGGACGACGCGGCGCTGAGCGACGCGGTGTCCGAGGCCGGCTTCACATTGACCGGCATCTCGCGCGACTTCTGAGGACTTCCACGCCTCACCGACGAGGCCGGGGCACCTTCCCTGGCCTCGTTTCCTTTCGCCCGATACATACCCCCGGAGGGTACCTATGTCCACTGATTCCGTGACGACCACTCCCGCGGCCGTCCCTTCTTCCCCTGAGGCCACCCCGGCCTCGTCCCCCACCCCCAGGTCGGCGAGGGCACCCGCGCCCACGCCACCGACCTGCGCCGCCGCCTCATCGTCTCCGCGCCCCTCGGCATCCTCGCGATGCTCCTGTCGATGGTTCCCGCGTGGCAGTTCACGGGGTGGCAGTGGGTCGTCGCGGCAGCCTCGATCCCGGTGGTCACGTGGGGGGCGTGGCCCTTCCACCGGGCGGCCTTCGCGGCCGGGCGCCACGGGTCGACGACGATGGACACGCTGGTCTCCCTCGGCGTCATCTCCTCCACGCTGTGGAGCTGGTGGGCCCTCCTGTGGGGCGGCGCCGGAATGCTCGGGATGCGCATGCAGATGAGCCTGATCCCGCGCGCAGCGCACGCCGGCCACGCGGAGATCTACTTCGAGGGCGCGTGCATGATCGTCGTGTTCCTGCTGACGGGCCGCTACCTGGAGGCGCGCGCACGCTACCGCGCGGGCGACGCGCTGCGCTCGCTGCTGAGCATGGGCGCGAAGGAGGCGACGCTCGTGAGCGTCGATCCCGCGACCGGCGAGCGCTCCGAGAGCGTCGTGCCCGCCTCGTCCCTGCAGGTCGGCGACTTGTTTGCGGTACGCCCGGGCGAGAAGGTGGCGACCGACGGCATTATCGTCGAGGGTTCCTCCGCCCTGGACACCTCGCTCCTGACGGGCGAGTCCGTGCCCGTGGACGCCGCCCCCGGCGACGCGGTGACGGGCGCGACCGTCAACACGTGGGGCTCCCTGCTGGTGCGCGCCACGCGCGTCGGCTCGGACACGACGCTCGCGCAGATCGGGCGCATGGTCGCCGAGGCGCAGGCGGGCAAGGCCCCCGTCCAGCGCCTCGCGGACCAGATTTCGGGCGTGTTCGTGCCGATCGTCATCGTCGTTTCCCTGCTGACGCTCGTCGGCTGGCTACTCGCGGGCGGCAGCGTGCAGGCCGCGTTCACGGCGGCCGTCGCCGTCCTGGTCGTGGCGTGCCCGTGCGCGCTCGGCCTGGCCACACCCACCGCGATCCTCGTCGGGTCGGGGCGCGCCTCGCAGCTGGGTATCCTCATCAAGAACGCGGAAATCCTCGAGCAGACGCGCTCGATCGACACGATGCTCCTCGACAAGACGGGCACCGTGACCACCGGCGTCATGTCCCTCGAGTCGGTCGCGGTCGCGCCCGGCGCGGGCGAGGCCTCGGCCCTGTCCCTCGCGGCCTCCGTCGAGGCCCTCTCCGAGCACCCCGTCGCCCGCGCCATCACGTCGGGCGCTACGGAGCGCGGCCTGTCGCTCGTACCCGTGACCGCGTTCGCGAACCAGCCCGGGCTCGGCGTCGTCGGCATCACCGCCCAGGGCGGCGTGCTGGTTGGACGCCCGTCGTGGCTGGCTTCCCTGGGCATCGACGTGCCCGCTTCCCTTCTCGATGCCGTGCGCGAGGCCGAGGCCTCGGGTGCATCCGCCGTCGTCGCGGCTCTCGCGCCGAACCTGGGTTCCGCTGCATCCTCCTCCCCGGAGCCGGCAGCCTCCACGCCCGAGGCGCCCGCGTCCATCACACTGCCCGGCCCCGACGCCAAGCTGCCCCTCGCGACGCTCACCATGAGCGTGGGCGGCATGACCTGCGCCTCCTGCGTGCGCCGCGTCGAGCGCAAGCTCGGCAAGCTCGACGGCGTGAAGGCCGAGGTCAACCTCGCCACGGAATCCGCGCGGATCACGCTCACCGCTCCGCACAGTGACGAAGAGCTCGAGGCCGTCGTGAACGCGGCCGGCTACACGGGCACCGTCACCTCCCGTTCCGAGGCCGCGACCGCCGACGGCGCACCCGCGGCTGGCGGCAGCGCGGGTGGGGATACCCGTACCCCCACCCAGCCGGGCACCACCCCGGGCGCGGGCGAGCGCGAGGGGGCCCCGGCCTCGTCCCTGGTGATTCCCGAGCGCGTCGAGGGCCACGCGATCGCGGCGCTCGTCGTGCGCGACACGGTCAAGGAGTCCTCCGCGGAAGCGATCGCCCAGCTGCGCGAGCTCGGCATCGAGCCGATCCTGCTGACGGGCGATAACGAGGCGGCGGCCCGCCACGTCGCGGGTCAAGTCGGGATCGAGCGCGTCATCGCGGGCGTCCTGCCCGACGGCAAGCGTGACACCGTCGCCGACCTACAGGCCGAGGGCCGCACGGTCGCGATGGTCGGCGACGGCGTGAACGACGCGGCCGCCCTCGCGCAGGCGAGCGCAAAGGGCCTGGGTATCGCGATGGGCTCGGGCACGGACGTGGCGATCGAGGTCGCGGACATGACGCTCATGAACTCCTCGCTCACCTCGGCGGCGACCGCAATCCGAGTGTCGCGCCGGACGCTGCGCATCATCAAGGAAAACCTGTTCTGGGCGTTCTTCTACAACGTGCTGATGGTGCCGCTGGCGATCGCGGGCCTGCTCTCCCCCATGCTGGCGAGCGCCGCGATGGCGTGCTCGTCCGTGTTCGTGGTCCTCAACTCGCTGCGGCTGCGCACAGCCAAGTAGTCGCACGAACGGCATCAGTGCCGCGCGGCCGGGGCGCCCGTCTGCGCGGCACTCGTCGTAACACGAGGCGCGTTAAGCGGTGCGCCCCGTTCTCTCCTCACGGGGGAAGGGAGAACGGGGCGCGGGCTGCGCGCTCGATCGCGCGAGCGTCATGGTCACTTCCGGTGGTAGCGCGGGCTGGTTCCCAGGTGGACGGTGATCGTCTTGTTGTCGTTCAAGATGACCCCTTCGTCCGTTCCACGATAGACGTAGGACGACGGGAAGGAATCTGTCAGTGTGTCCCCTGCGATCCCATCCATGTAGTCCTGCACCTCCTGGGCACTGGGAGAAGATCCATTGGGCTTTGGAATAATGGGGTTCTCATCCGGGTACTGCGACGGATCCGTGTTAACCAAAGACCCCAGAGCCGCCGCACCATAGCCGGTGTACTTATCCCAGTTGTGATTGGGGTTCAGGCCCGTGCGAACCAGGAGCTGGAGGATCTGGTTGGTAGTGGCCTCGGGCCACCGCTGGCGCGCTAAAGCCAGCATGCCGGCCACGAGCGGCGCGGACACAGATGTGCCATTGACCGTTTGCGGCTGGTTTGTCGCAGGATCGAAAGTGTTGAAGGGGCCGCCAAAAGCAGCTGTGACCACGCCGTCGCCCCAGGAGGAGTAGGACGCGAACGTACCGTCGGCGTTAATCGCGGACACACCAACGACGCCAGAGAACCTGCTCAGGTGCGTCACATTGTCGTCACTGGCGCCATTTCCGGCGGAGGCGACGATGATGACACCCTTGCTGATCGCGTTGGCGATCGCCCACTTCAGCTCAGGACTCTCCTCCGAGACACTTTGCGAGACGGAAATAATCTGAGCGCCGTCCTCAACGGCCTGGTTAATGAGGCTGGCAAAAGTGTTGAGCCGCCCACCATCAGAGCTGCACGTGCCGTTCGACGTTGTCGATGCCGTAGACGACTGGTAGGTATACAAGGTCGCGTCGGGTGCCACGCCGGTCTTGGGGGAAACCAGGATGATCGCCATGTCGGTGCCATGACGCTTCCCGTCGGGGGTCGCCTCCACCGTGCATCGGCTCTTGTCGGTGACATTAGCCCCCTTGAGCGCAGGGTCGCTCGTATCTACCGGACCACCAATGGCAGCGATCGTGACACCCTTGCCGGTGTACCCCTTGGCGCGTACCGTGTCCAGGGGATAGTAAGAGAAATAATCCTGTGAAGGCACCGCATCGTCAGCAAGAGCCGGGGTAGGTGCCAGCGTCAGGGCACCGACAGCCAGAGCCAGAGCGGAGACCGCGGTGGTCAGGGCGCGCGCGGGCGCGTCCCGCCCTCCCCGCGAAAGCGAAGGGAGAATGAGGCGCGGGCTGCGCGCTCGATCGCGCGAGCGTCATGGTCACTTCCGGTGGTAGCGCGGGCTGGTGCCCAGGTGGACGGTCAATCCCTCGGTGTTGAAAGAGGCGGCTACCTCATTTGTACCTCGATACACGTAGGAGGAGGGGGAAAACCCCCTCTTGTGACGAATAGGCGATCCCATCCATGTAGTCCTGAATGTCCTTCACGCTCGGCTCAGAGCCATTGGGCTTCTGGATAATTGGGTTCTCCTCGGGGTACTGTGAAGGATCCGTATGGATCAGATCAGCGAGAGAAGCAGCACCATATCCTGTGTATTGGTCCCACGCATGGTTGGGGTTGAGACTGGTATGGACCAGGAGCTGGAGAATCCGGTTTGCGGAAGCATCGGGCCATTTCTGTTTTGTCAAAGCGAGGATACCTGCCACGATCGCTGTTGACACGGAAGTGCCGTTAACCCTTTTCGGTTCCTTCGTTGCGGGGTCGAAGGAGTTGAAGGGACCACCAAAACCAGTGGTAACAACACCATCACCCCACGAGGAGTAGGAGGCGAACGTACCGTCGGCGTTAATCGCGGACACGCCAACGACGCCAGAGAACCTGCTCAGGTGCGTCACATTGTCATCGCTGGCGCCGTTTCCGGCAGAGGCAACGATAATGACGCCCCTGCTAATCGCGTTCGCGATCGCCCATCTGAGCTCGGATCCAAATTCAGAAACACTCTGAGAAACGGAAATAATCTGGACACCGTCCTCAACAGCCTGGTTAATTAGATTGGCGAAGGTATCAAGCTGACGCCCATCAGCAGCATCACATGAACCGCCAGACTTCGATTCCGCAGTCGCAGCTTGATATGTGTACAGCGTTGCATCGGGGGCCACACCGGTGACTGGGGAAACCAAAATGATTGCCATGTCGGTGCTATGTCGAGTTTCACTAGGTGATGCCTCGATAGTGCATCGACTCTTATCAGTGATTGACGCGCCTTTAAGGGCAGGTCTGTGGTATCAACCGGACCTCCAATAAGAGCGATGGTCACGCCCTTACCCGTGAAGCCCTTCTCGCGAGCAGAGTCCAGGTAGTAGTAGGAAAAATACTCCTGCGAAGGCACCGTATCATCCGCAAGGGTCGGGGCGGGTGCTAGCGTCAGGGCACCAACGGCCAGAGCCAGAGCGGAGGCGGCGGTGGTCAGGGCGCGCGCGGCGTTAGAGAAAAGCTTCACCATTGGCGGGGGTCCCATCCGTCGTCCGTACGCCTGGCCGGCGCGATGTCCTTGTCTGTGCCGTAAGTCTGGGACATGGGGTTCACGTAGCCTGCAGGCAACGAATCATCATCGTCCTCAAACCTGAAGGCCACGTACTGGCGCCTGCTACGCTTCTCGTCTTCTTTACCCGCTCCAGCACCAGCGCCGGTTCCGGTGCCCATAAAGCCGCCAGACCCCCTGCCCATAGCACCTGCAGCACCAGAAGCGCCGCCATTTGCACCCGCGGGGGGAGTATAGGAGCCGAAGCCGGAACCGGAGTAGGAGCCGACCTTGAGGGCGGAGGCACCCGCGGCGCCCAGTCCGTTGGTCGTGCCGGTGATGCCACGCATGCCGGCCAAGCCTCCCGCGGCTCCGCTGGAGCCCATCTGGGCAGCGCCGCGCATGCCGAGGGCACCCGCACCAAGGACACCCGCACCGCCGAGGCGGCCTGCTATGGCAGAGTCGGAGGCAGGGCCGCCGTTGAGGCGCCACAGCGGGTGATCCACATCCGCGGGGGGTGCCGGGGTGTGACCGCCAATGACGCCGTTGCGGTAGGTGGTGCCATTGACTCGCGTGTGCAGCAGATCCCTGCTCATCAGCTGCTGGGGATCCGTGATGGGATTAGTACGCGAGCCAAGCTCTCCGTATGGAAGTTCGCCCGTCTCCACAGGACCCGAAGACGCAATGCGGCTACGGGCTGCTGCCGCGTCGGCCTCGCTCCACCACGGCTGATCGAAACCGCCGGGGTAATTGCTAGACGTGGAGCTGCGGTCCTCTGACCGGCCGAAGTCGTCGTCTCGGCTGTAGCCCCAGTCAGTGCTACCACCCACGCCAGCGCCACCTCCGCTCATACTATCTCCATCAACACCGCCACCCTGGTTATTTTTCCGCTGTTCTTCTTCGTATTCAGCCAAGTCTTTGCGCGGAGTTACACCGTCCGGAGTGGCGACCATGGATTCACCAATAACGGCGGTCCTGGAGTTCAGCATCGAGAGGATGCGCTCCGCGGCAGCTTCGCGCTGCGCATTGGCCTGCGCTTCAACGGCTTCTACGTAGGCTGCTCCTGTGGTGTAGAGCTTGCCCATGAAGCGAATGCCCGGGCCGGGCTCTCTATCGGGGACCGAGACGACCCAGTCATCGCGCATTGCCTCGGTCGCTGCATCGATAAGGTCTGCAGAAAGTTTCTCACCCTCGGCGAGTGCGGTCGCCATGACGCCGCGACCTCGACAGTACTTCTGGTAGCCACGCTCGTAGGCTTCCTTATACATTGCGATTCGTTTGACCGAGTCCTCTACCCACCGGTCCATGGCTTTACCGGTTACTCCAACAAATCCATGGCTATCACGGTATGCGTGCAGGTCTTCAATTGTCTTCTCAAAGCCCTGTACAGCCTTCTCGTGGTCCTTATCCCACGCAGATAAATCCTTGTTGACGCGGGCAGTCTCCATGAAGGTCTTGAGACGATCATAGTTTGGGGACGAAACCATCCGACACTCCCTTCAAAAAGCTATTCGTTAACTCAGATCTTCTTCTGGCCAGTCTGAGTGGCTGGGCTGCTACCGGTCGGGGCGGTACCACCCGGAGAGGACTGGGGCGCAGTCGTGGAGGTTCCAGAGTCGACCGGCAGCGGCATGAAGTCATCCAAGGTCAAACCAATCCTGTGAAGCAGAGCCGTCAATTGGTCCTGGTCCTTTGCGCGGATTGACTGCGCAGCCATATCAGCCTGAGCTTCCTTGAAACCCAGCTCGTTCTCATATTCCGCACCCGTGAAACGAGTCATGGCAGCATGCATCTTCTCCTCAAAATCCTTGAACATCGCTGTCTCTCGATCAAGTAACTCGGAAACAGCGTCAAACATCTCGGCGGAGCGCTGTCTGAGGAGAGCAGGTCCGTCTTCATGTCCCCAGAACGTGTATGTTTGTGCGGATCCCAGAGCAGCGGTGTGCTATCGCGAACCCGTCGCAGCTTCCCAGCTGTCACCGACCTTTCGGGCGGCTTTTTCTTGACGTTCGCCGTCGTAAGAAGCGTCTGCATTTCCAGTCATCATTGACTCCTCAGTAAATTGTCGATGGAAGATAAAGAGAGCGCTGCAATGCGCCCGGTTGCTTACTTGGCGACCTTGAAGCGGCGGACCAGCGGCTGGTCGGGCTGGTCGGAGCCCTCGATCTTCAGGGTCCACACGTAGGTCAGGTCAGAGCCCGAACCCTCCACGTCCACGGTCCAGGACGAGTAGTACTCGCAGTTCTGCTCCACGCACAGGTCGTAGGTGTCATCGCCCAGTCGCCAAAGTCGGTGGCCGACATCATCTGGTAGACCGTGTCGTTCTTGTTGACCACAGTCTGGCCCTTGGGATCCAGCTTGAACTGTTGGGAAGCAATCAGGCTGGGCTCGACGCCCACCAGCTGCGCGCCGACCATGTTGTTCAAGGCGACGGCCTTCTCGGCGATCTGCTTCTTCTGCTCGCCTGACGCTGACTGCATCTGCTGCACCAGCTGTTGCTTCTGCCCCTGAGGAATGTTAGGCAGCTTGCTGATATCGGTGGACTTAGAGCCGCCCCCACCGAAGAGGGAGCAACCCGACAGCGCGACGGCTGCAAGCAGCACGGAAACGGTGGCCGCACCGGCGCGACGAGGCATGAGAGAGGACATATCTTCTCCTACTTTCAAACTAACTCGTCAGTATATGCGAGAAAGAGGAGCCCGTGGCTCGAACCACACAATGCCGACTAACTGCAATAGAGCTGTTATTCGTCTAGCGAACCCAGCCGCATTGAACGTGCAACCCCTGTCGTATTACGAGGTGCGTCGCGCGACGCGGAAGCCCTGCTTGGCGTAGACGGTCTCGTAGGAGTGGCCGAGGTGGGCGGCGCTCCCCCACGACTCGGCGTCGACCTGCTGGTCCCCCCACGCGTAGGAGCGCGCGTCGATAACAACATACTCCGGAGGGGTATCCATGGTGCCGGTCGTTCCCACCCAGTAGACCTCGCGACCGGGCACGAGGCGCGCGAGCAGGGTCGTGTCGGTTTCGACGCTCACCCCCCTCGGGCACCGCGTCGAGCGCGCCGAGGGCGGCGGCCATGCGCGGGTCCTCCTTGAGGTCGGGCAGGTGCCACAGCGGCAGCGACGAGGCCGCGAACGCCAGCGACGCAGCGGGCACGCACGCGACCACCCAGGCGGCGACGCGCCAGCCCAGGTTCGACGAGGCCGTGGCCTCCTCGCCGTGCTCCACGTCGGTGTCGGCGGTAGCTCGCTCGGGCGCGAACCACTGGTCGATGACGTCGAGCAGCGAGCAAGCCGCGATGGGGACGAGCACCGCGTTGTAGTGCCACGAGTCCCAGCCGTAGTAGGCCTCGACCGAGCCCGCGAAGCGCCACGCGAGCGTTGGTAGAACCAACGCAAACCACGGGGAGGCCGTGCCCACGAAGCCCGCGCCGGCTGCCAAGACGATGAGAGTCACGAGCTTGACAGATGGGGTTGTCAGGATGTCCCACAGGGAGGGGATTGCACGTGCGGTGGTGGTTCCACCGGTCGGCGTGCCCGCGCCGGTGGCGGAGCCATCGAGGGAGTAGGCCCACGTGCCCGCCGGGTTCATCGCCGGGAGCAACACCTTCACTGTCACCGCAAACGCGACGATGCCGAACAGAGCGTACGCTATCGATCGCAGGACACCGGAACGCCCTTCGCCCCTGCGGCGCCACGCGATCGCAAGACCCGCGACGAAGACCGTCAGCCCGAGATCCTCCTTGACAAGGACCAGGGGTGCCAGCCACGCCATGCACGCACCCCACCGCCGCTCGACGAAGGCAACGCCTCCGAAAGCCAGCAGCGGGACGGCCACACAGACCTCGTGAAACTGGGCGCCGACCGCACCCTGCAGCCCCCACCCCAGGCCGTAGGTGAACCCGACAAGGAGCGCGCCGCCTCGTCCGAGGAGGCGCTGCGCGAGGCGCGCGACCGGCAGGACCGATACGGCGATCAAGATATCTTGGACGACAAGGAGGGTCAGCGCGGAGGGGAAGAGACGAAAGATCGGACCAAGCAGCGCCAGGATCGGGTGGAAGTGATCGCCCAGCAGATTGTAGCCGGGCCCTTTGATGGGGACGATGGGTGCCTCGAAGCGCGAATACGCCTGGACGGCCTCGGTGAAGATGCCCAGGTCCCACGAGGGGGCGGCGAGCGCACGCCACTGCGCCACCGAGTAGCACACATAGAGCGCGCCGACTGCGCAGGCGATGAGGGTGGGTAGCCACCAGGTTGCCGCCAGGCGACCGACGGCTAATCGATCCGGGCCCTTCACCCGACCATCTCCGCGGGGCGCGCGTCAGAAGAATCAGGTTCCTCCGCCTCGTCGCGGGCCGAGGCCGGGGCCGGGTAGGGCACGCCGATCCCCTGTTCGTGGTCGGCGCGGCGCTTCGAGCGCGCGTCGGAGTGGAAGACCTGGCTGACCGTGGCACGCACGGCGTCGAACATGCGCGCCGGGCGGTTCAGTGAGCCCAGCGATCGGTCCGCGCCCGAGTGCGTGAAGTTGCAGGGGACCTCCATGACGGACAGGCCCGCGCGCAGCACGCTGATCGTCATCGCGGCCTCGAGCGCGTAGCGGCCCGCGAAGGGCATGGCCGCGTCGATGGCCTCGCGCGTCAGGCAGCGCTGATAGCTGAGGGGGTAGTGGCAGTACCAGCCTGTCTTGCGGCGGATGAGGCGGCGCACCATGCCCGGCCCGTAGCCGGAGTACTCGCGTCCCGTCGCCGGGACGGCGATCGCCATGTCGGCCTGGCGGGCGAAGACGGCCTCGACGAGGGCGGTGGCCTCGACCGCGGATTCGCCGAGGTCGGGGGAAAGAAGCAGGATATGGCGGGGCGGCCCGTCGGGGCGGTCGCGCATGGCGGCGACCTTCACGCCGGTCTCGATCGCCGAGGCGCGCCCACGCTCGACGGAGTGGCGCACGACGACGGCACCTGCGGCACGGGCGGCACGTCCGGTGTCGTCCGTGGACCCATCGTCGACGACAATGAGGAGGTCAACGCTGGGTATTGCGCGGCACGCGCGCACAGTGGCCGCAACGGCGCGGCCGACGTTGTGGGCGGCGATGACCGCGGCGACGCGCTGCGGCTGGGAACCTCGAGATCCGGCGGGATAGTTCACGACTAACAGTCTACGGGCGGCGGGGCGCGATCGCGCCCCGCCGCCCGTAATGTGAGCGACAAACCTATCTAAACGACAGGTAAAATTGTTCTCAGCGAATCGTCACAGCTCGGGAGACGAGGCCCTGACGTGCGCGGCGTTCCTTGTCATCCAGGCGCTCGGTGGCCTTCAGGGCCTCATCGAGAGCCTTGGCAAGGGCCTGCGTGCCGGGCGCAACATCGGCCGCGCTGGCACCCTCGGGCAGCTCGAAGACCGGGACGATCAGGCCGCACGCGCGGAAGGAACCCACGTAGCGCGAGCCCTCACCGACGTGAGCCTGGCCGCGCGCGGCCAGGCGGGCGAGCGCGTCGAAGAGCTTGGTCTCGTCGTTGTCCGTCAGGAAACGCACGAAGTTACGGTTCATCTCGCACCAGTACGCGCCGGGGACGCCGGGCACGGGCTCGGTCGGGATGATCTCGTCACGGTTCTGCTCGAGGGCGCGACGCGTCGACTCGTCGATCTCCTCGGCCGGGTCGAACCAGAAGGAGAAGTCCTCCTCAAGCTTCATGTCCGTGAAGCTGTCTGCGTCGACGATGTCCTGGAGACGCTCAGACGGCTCGCGCACGTCGATCGAGATGACGCCCTCGTCGCCCGCTTCCTTCGCGGCGATGGCCGCGAGCAGCGCGGCACCCGCGTCATGGCTCAGGTCCGCGGAGTTCGAGCGCGTCTGCAGCGCAACGAGGATGCGGCCGTCGGGGCGCACCATCGCGGGGTGGCCCTCGGGCAGGAGAGTGACGAAGTCGAATTCGACGGCGCCGTGGTCGGCGTCGGTGCGTGCGGTCAGCGTGGCCGCCGGGATGAGCTCGCGCATGGCGACCAGCTCGATCTCCTTCGGCAGACCCTCGTAGGGGCGCGCTACGAAGGGGATCGGCGGGCGATACGCCTTGAGCTTGGCGGGATCGGTGACCTTCTTACGGCGGCTAGCTTTACCCATGGGAGTCATCGTACCGGGTTTCGCCCAATCGACGAGGTCGGGGCTGGGCGAGCCGGTCCACTCACCCCAGCCCGCGCCTCGTCAGACCCTAGCCCCACCCTCCCCAGGCCCCAGCCCCGGCATCCCCCACTCCGCCCCACCCTCCCCACATGTTGCACGTAATTTGGGTCCCCTACCTTTTATTAGGTATCGAGAATTGCTTGCAATTCCAACGATCTGATTTCAATGTTTGAAATAGCTCGAGGGGAATTACGTGCGACATTTTTGGGTAAACATGTGTCGGAGCAGCGTCGGAGCAGCGTCAGGGCAGCGCCAGTCCACCCGGGCCCGGACCTCGTCAGCGGGCCCTGGCGATGACCTCCACGCCGGGCAGGGCCGCGCGGTAGGCGTCGAGGAAGCGCTCGTACCCGGCCACGCCCTCGGGGGTGGGCTCGAGGGTGGAGACAGACGCGCCCGCGAAGACGCGCTCGGACAGGTACTCCGGCAGCGCGGGCGTGGCCTCGTCCCCTGCGAGGACCGCACGGTAGCGCGCGAGTACCGCGATGCCCCACGCGCCACCCTCGCCCGCGGTGTCACCAACGGAGACTGGGATGTTCAGCGAGTCGGCGAGGATCTGCTGGGCGACACCCGGGGTCTTGAACAGGCCGCCGTGTGCGAACAGCGAGTCGAGGCGCACGCCCTCGCCGCTCAGGATGTCGACGCCGATGCGCACGGCCGCGAAGATGCTCATGAGCTGGGCGCGCACGGCGTTAGCGAGGCTCACGCGCGCATCGGCGGTGTGGGTAAACACCGGCTGCGCCGCCTCCTGGCCGACGAGCGGCTCGGCAGACAGGGTGTTGTAAGCCATGACGCCACCCGCGTCGGCCTCGCCCGTGAGCGCGTGGATGTAGAGAGCATCGTAGATCGCGGGAACACTCACATCGGCACCGACGAGGCGCGCGAAGTCCGCGAACCAGCCGACCCACGCGTCGATCTCGGACGCGCCGTTGTTCGAGTGAACCATGGCGACGGGCGAGCCGTCGGGCGTAGTCACCATGTCGATCTCGGTGTGCAGCTCGGTGAGGGAACGCTCGAGGACGGCCATCAGGAAGACTGAGGTGCCGCACGAGATGTTGCCCGTGCGCTGGGCGATCGCGTTGGTCGCGATCATGCCGGTGCCCGCGTCGCCCTCGGGCGGGCACAGCGCAATCCCGGGCTGGAGCGTGCCGGTCGGGTCAATGAGGGCCGCGCCCTCGGGGGTCAGCGTGCCCGCGTCCTGCCCCGCGCTGAGCACGGTCGGGAGCACGTCGCGCAGGTGCCACGGGACCACGTCGGCGACCAGGGCCTCGTACTGATCGAGGTAGGACCCCACGTAGGTGCCAGCCTCGGAGTCGATCGGGAACATGCCCGAGGCGTCGCCGACGCCCAGGACGTGCCGGCCCGTCAGCTGGTGGTGGACCCAGCCGGCCAGGGTCGTCAGGCGGGCGACGCGCGGCGCGTGCTCCTCGGAGTCGAGGACCGCCTGGTGCAGGTGCGCAATCGACCAGCGCAGGGGGATGTTGAAGCCGAAAAGGCGGGTCAGCTCATCCGCCGCGCGGCCCGTGTTGGTGTTGCGCCACGTGCGGAAGGGCGCGAGCAGACGACCCTCCGCGTCGAAGGCCAGGTAGCCGTGCATCATGCCCGAGATGCCGATCGAGCCGTAGGACACAGGGGTGACGTCGTAGCGCTCGCGCACGTCCGCGACCAGGGAGGCGTAGGCGCCCCGCAGGCCGGCCACGGCCTCGTCGAGGGTGTAGGACCACAGACCGCCCTCCAGATGGTTCTCCCAGGCGTGGCCGCCGGTGGCGAGCACCTCATGGTCGGGGCCGATCAGGACGGCCTTGATGCGGGTCGAGCCAAACTCGATGCCGAGCGCGGTGTCGGCGGCGGCGATGAGCGCGCGGGGGTCGGTGGTCACGTGTACTCCTAGTGTCTTCATTGACGAGGCCGGGGCCTGGAATGCGCTAACGGTAACACTTTCGCGCACGCAACGACAGTGGCCTGTGGCCCCTTATAGGACACTCTGTTCGCTATTAGTTCTTGACCCCTGATTACCGGTCGCGCATCTACCGCTGACCTACCGAGCGCCGAAGCTCTCGATGAAGAGCTCGCGCGCGCGGTCGATCGCTGCCAGCTCCTTGTCCGTCAGCGACTTCGTGGCGCTGCGCTGGATGAACGTGAGCACCACGGAGGCATACACGTCCGCAGCGAGCGGCAGCACCTCGTCGTCCACGCGGCCACGCGCCCAATCGTTAAATACCGAACAGCACGTGCGATAGAGCTGCTCGTGTAGGTCGCTCTCTCCCCCAACTCGGATGGCGAGCAGGGTTGTCAGGGCATTGCCGTTGCGCGCGTATACGTCGGCGAGGTGGCGGGCGACCGCTCGGGCGTCACGCTCCTCGCCGAACCACAGGCCTTCGAGCGGCGGCGTGATTTCCTCGAGGAGGAACGACACGACCTCGGCCAGCAGCGCGTCCTTGTCGGTGTAGTGGTCGTAGAAGGTCGTGCGCGAGACCATCGACGCGGCGCAGATGTCGGTGACGCTCACGTGCGTATACGGCTTGGCCTGGCACGCCTTGACGAGGCCGGAACGGATCGCTCGACGCGTCTTCCGGATGCGCAGGTCGAGGTTTTTCTCGGCTTCGCGCCCATGCTTATCTGTGCTGCGCAGGAACATGTCTCTCCGATCATTTTTCCGCTGTCGATATGCTTATCCTACGCATAGCGGCCGCTTCGTTCGGTAACCAACACTCCGTTTGTTATTGTGCGTCCCACCCCACGTAGGCGGGCGATACGGTCGATGCATGTTCACCGAATACACCGGCAACCGCCAATTCGACCTGCAGCTCAACCGGACCTTCGCGCCGATACTCGACCGCGTCGGCATGGATACGATCGCGACCGCCACGCTTCCCCGCGTTCGATCGACACAGCAGATAACGGCGCTCGCGCAGCGCCTCGCCGAGCGCTTCTCAACCGAGGGGGACGCGGATGCCACGTGGCGCCTCTACGAGCTCGCCGCCTTCTACCTCGGGGACGACGACCCCCGTAAGCGGAGCTTCATCGACGCCATGTCGACCCGCTTCGACGAGGCCCGAAACGGCCTCGCGCTCACCCGGCACGAGGTCCCCTATCGCGGCGGGAAGCTCACCGCGATGCGTTGGGAGGCGGACCCGGCGGACCGAGCGCATGCCCCGGCGGGCACCCCGACCACTCTCGTCATAATGAACGGCTTCGACGGGTACGCAGAGGAGATCATCGACTTTGCCTCCCACTTCCCGACCCGCCCCTTCGACATCATCACCTTCGACGGTCCCGGTCAGGGGGCACACGGCCCTGGCGGGCATGCCTCTCGAGCCGCAGTGGGAGCGTCCGACGAACGCCGTCATGGACTACTTCGGCGTTGACAGCGCCGCGGCGCTGGGCGTGTCCTTCGGCGGCTACCTGGTGATGCGTGCGGCCGCCTACTGCCCACGCATCAGCCACGTGATCGCCTTCGACATGATGTACCGGCTCCTCGACGGCCTGGCGCTGCCACTGCCTCGTCCCCTGCGCCCCATCGCGGACGCGGTCGCCCGGAACCCGAGGCCAGCGTGGCTCATCGACGCCGCGCTGCGCGTCGTGCCGAGGTTCAGCGCGGACCTGGCGTGGAAACTGCAGCAGGCCTCGCACCTGACGGGTCTGAGCAGGCCGAGCGAAGTACTGCGGGCGTTCGGCAACTACACGATGGAACCTCTCGAGGGGCGCATCACCCAGCCGTGCCTGGTCCTGGCCGGGGACGCCGACCAGTACGTGCCCTTCGAGCGCCTGGCCGACGTGCGCCGAGCGCTCTGGAACGCGGAGTCGCTGGAGGTACGCGCGTTCCGTCACGCGCAGGATCCTGACATGGCGCAGCACTGCCAGATCGGAGACTTGGACCGCGCCTTCGCGATCATGGGCGAGTGGCTGCAGGCAGCACCAATGAAATCACTCCGCAATTCAATTAGGGTGTGAGCACTTAATTTTCGATAACTTATATCGAAATCGGATCGATGATGTAGCATATCCTTATGCATCTCCTGCGATTCACGTTTGAGAACCATCGGTCGTTTCGCGATGAGGCCACCCTCGACCTAACACGGCCCACACTCAAGACGCTCCGCCCTCCCAAGGGCACAGAGTGGACCGACCACATCCACCACGTTGACGGCATCTACGGAGCCAACGCTTCCGGCAAGACTAACGTTCTCGACGCGCTCCATTACATGCTCGGAGCCATCGGATCCTCGGCAACATCATGGCTCGATGAGCCACAGTTCCCTCGAGCTCCGTTTGCACTCAAACCAGAAGAGCTTTCAGCTGACGCCGCATTTGAACTCGAATTTATTGTCGACGGGCAACGGTACGACTATCAGTTTGCAACGGACAGTGACGGCATCACCGAAGAGTCACTACATGTCGTGAGCACTCGATGGAAAGAGGTGTACTCCCGCAACACTGACGGGCGTGTGAAGGGCCTGAAGGGGATCACTCGAGTTGCGAGACGCGAACTCGCACTCTCCCGCGCCGCCCAGTTCAGCCATGCATCAGTAACGCCAATCTGGGAAGCTCTCATGCGCGGATTCGACCTTTATCACGTCGGAGACGGGGAAGTTAACGCACGCATTGGTCGCATCGCTCGACAGCTGAAAGAACGGATATTAGACCTCAGCGCACTCGTTACCCTCGCGCAAATCGCAGACACAGGCATCACGCATGTCGAGGTGGAGGAACGCGCAATTCCCCCCGCGTTTTGCCCAGCTAGTCGCCCAGATGCTGGCACCTGCCTCCGACGACAGTCAAGAACAGCCTAGTGATAGCTCGTCAGACGAAGCAGAAGACATCAGCAACTACATTGCACGCAACCTCCTATTTCGGCACGGAGAAAGCAGCGGAAGACTCAGAAGCTCCGATGAATCAACCGGCACTATGGCATGGCTCGCACTCGGGACAGCTGTCGTTAATGCCCTACGAAAAGGCTGTGTACTTGTTGTTGACGAACTTGGTTCGAGCCTCCACCCACAGCTCTCACGCCTCATTATCGACTGGTTCGATGACCCTGAGGTGAACACAACAGGCGCACAGCTCATCTTCACCAGCCACGATATGACCCTGCTCGATGCGGGCCGTGGCAGCAGGGCCAAGCGCGAGCAAGTGTGGTTCGTTGAGAAGGGTAGCAACGGAACAAGCGAGCTCTTTAACCTTGATGACTTCACGCTCCAGAAGGGCAGCAATATCGTCAAACAATACCTGGAGGGGCAGTTCGGAGGCGTGCCTTACACAGCGCCGTCCCTGATTCACAACCTACTGAACAGAAACACCGAGGAAATACGGTGAGACCTCATGGGACGGCACAGTACACGCAAAACACGTAATCCTAAGAATGTGAAGATCCGCTACGCAGTATTTACCGAAGGACTCGTCACCGAACGGCAGTACCTGGAGCTTCTATACCAACAGATTCGCCCTAAGCACGCGACAATCAAAATCCACGCCATCGGCGGAGAACCGTCACGAGTGCTCAAGGAATGCAATAAAGCACTGCGAAAAGACGATTTCGACCATGCAATCCCTATCGTCGATGTTGACCAACACCAGCGACTCAATGAAGTATTGACTAGTTGCAGAAATTCATCTGAAGTTGACACCATCGTCTCCAACCCTTGCTTTGAGCTCTGGCTCCTCTGGCACACACAAAATCAAACGGGGTACATCGAATCACGGGGTTGCGTCAATCTTGCTCACCGCGCCAAAGTGACGGATGAGAAGGCTCTCGCTACCCGGTTCCCTCACGCCAATTACGAAGCAGCCATAGAACGGGCACGCAAAGCATGGCCAGGCCTTACCCCCAACGAAATAGGACCCAATCCTTCCTCTGCTATGCCATGGTTCATCGATCTGCTGGTATCTCCTCCGAAGGAGAAGTAGCTCAGCGGCCAGAAACCCCGCAGCGGCACAGAACAGCGTGCATGACGGCGGCGGCACCGTCATTTTCGACGGCAGCCGTCACGTGATTGGCGTGGGCGCGCACCTCGTCGGAGGCACCGCCCATGGCGACGCCGAAGGCCGCCCACTCGATCATCGCGATGTCGTTCGTGCCGTCCCCCACGGCGACGGTCCCGGCCGCGGGCAGTCCGAGACGCTCACGCAGAGACTCCAGGCCGCTCGCCTTGGTCACCCCGAGCGGCTCGATGTCCGCCCAGGACGTCCAGCCGACGAACACCTCGTGGGTGCGCGACACATCCAGGGACGACAGGATCCGGTCGAATTGCTCGCGATCCATGTCGGCGGCGCGCACGACGATCTTCGGCGTGGGCGTGGAGGCGAGCTCCTCCATCGACACGATGCGGTGATCGCTGCCCTCGATCTCGTTGTTCGGGAAGGGAGCGGACAGCAGGATATCGGGGTGCGGCATCGACGCGAACACCGAACCGGGAACGGCCGAGGCGATCTCCTCCAGGATCGGGCCGGGCACAAAGGTGCGCTCCTCGACGATCTCGCACGCCCCTCCGCTCACGCGCACGAGGGTCGCGCCGTTATTGCACAGCGCCCACCCATCCGTGAACTCCAGGGCATCGAGAACGGGAATCACGCCCTCGAGCGCGCGACCCGAGGCGATGAGCACCTGGGCGCCCGCGGCGGCGAGGCCGTGGATCCCCTCGAGGACGCGCGGGGTCGCCCCCGCGGGCGTGAGGATCGTGCCGTCAATGTCGAGCGCGACCAGGACCTGGCCCGCCGACGTCGGAAAGTCGGCGGGCAGGGCGGCCGAGGCCTCGTCGAGAAGAACCTCGAAGGGGCGAGCGACTTCCCCGGTGGAGGGGACCGTCAGGAAGCGCTCTTGGCTCATCGAGCGACCGGGCTCAGGACCTCGAGTCCACCCAGGTAGGGGCGCAGGGCCTCGGGCACGTAGATCGAGCCGTCCGAGCGCTGGTGATTCTCGAGGAACGCGACGATCCAGCGGGTCGTGGCCAGCGTGCCGTTGAGGGTAGCGACCGCGGTCATGCCGTCCTCGCGGCGCTCGCGAATGCCGAGGCGGCGGGCCTGGAAGGTCGTGCAGTTCGAGGTCGAGGTGACCTCCATGTAGCGCTCCTGGGTGGGCAGCCACGCCTCGCAGTCGAACTTGCGGGCGGCGGAGGTACCCAGGTCGCCGGCGGCCGTGTCGATGACGCGGTAGGGCAGCTCGACCTTGGCGAGCATCTCCTCTTCCCACGCGAGGAAACGCTGGTGCTCCTCGGCGGCGTCCTCGGGGCGGCAGTAGCTGAACATCTCAGCCTTGTTGAACTGGTGGACGCGGATGATGCCGCGCGTGTCCTTGCCCGCGGAGCCGGCCTCGCGGCGGTAGCAGGTGGACCAGCCCATGTAGCGCTTGGGGCCACCCGACAGGTCGAGGATCTCGTCGGCGTGGTAGCCGGCGAGGGCCACCTCGGACGTACCCGTCAGGTACAGGTCGTCGGCGGGCAGGTAGTAGATCTCGTCGGAGTGCTCGTTGAGGAAGCCGGTGCCGCCCATGACCTGCGGGGTGACCAGGGTCGGGGTCATCATCGGCACGAAGCCGTTGGCGAGCGCCTGATCCATCGCCATCGTCATGATGGCCAGCTCGAGGCGGGCACCGATGCCCTTGAGGTAGTAGAAACGGGCGCCGGAGACCTTCGCGCCGCGCTTGGTGTCGATCGCGTCCAGGCCCTCGCCGAGCGCGAGGTGGTCCTGGGGCTCGAAGCCTTCGGCCGCGAAGTCGCGGGGGGCGGGGCCCTCGTGGCGCAGGACCACGAAGTCCTCCTCACCGCCGACGGGCACGCCGTCGAGAACGAGGTTCGGCAGGAGGCGCGCGAGGCGGTCGGCCTCGGCGTCGGCGGCGTTGGCGGCGGCCTCGGCGGCCTTCACCTGCTCGGCGAGTTCCCTTGGCCTTGGCCAGGATCGCCGGCCGCTCCTCCTTGGAGGCGCGTCCCACGGACTTGGAGACCTCCTTTTGGGTGGCTCGCAGCGTCTCGAAAGCCTGCAGGGCCTCGCGGCGGGCGGCGTCGGCCTCGATAATCTCATCGACGAGGCCGGGGTCGGCTCCGCGGGCACGCTGGGAGGCGCGGGCGGGTTCGGGGTTTTCACGCAGGGCACGCACATCAATCATGCGTCCCATCCTATGCCAGGTGGGCGCGCCGTGTCCCCTACCGACCCGACTTTGAATTCAACACAGCAGGTCAGGGTTATACACAAACTACACCCCTAAGGTCCTCAAAACCCTGAAAGTTATCCACCTTTGGTGCATAACCGTGTGGACAAGAGGACAACGAGCACACGTCAGACCGACACGTATGACACGAAGTGCAACGAAAAGGCACTTCACAACCCGTCCACAGGCATAAAGCGGATACGCTAAGCCCATGGACGCAACACCGTGGGTACTCGCCGCCGTCGCCGGAGCCGGAGTGATCGGGGTCGCGCGCCTGGCAACCGCCCTCACCCGCAGACACCGCCGCCGCCAGGCCCTCGCGGTGCCCGCCTCCGTGGACGATCCGACGCGCGGACGACCACGCCCCTGGATCATCATGAACCCCTCGAAGCACGAGGATCCCCAGGTATTCAAGGACCTCATCAACCGCAAGGCCAAGGAACTGGGCATCGACCACGTGCACTGGCGCGAGACCACGCGCGAAGACCCAGGCACCGGGCAGGCCGTACGCGCCCTCGAGGAGGGAGCCTCCGTCGTCATCGCCGCGGGCGGAGACGGCACCGTGCGGGCCGTCGCAGCCGGCATGGCCGGATCCGGCGTGCGCATGGGCATCATCCCCGTGGGCACCGGCAACGTCCTGGCCGGCAACCTGTCCATCCCCGACGACCCCGAAGATGCCCTCGCCGTCGCACTCGACCGCAACCACCGCGCCGTCGACCTGGCATGGGTGCGCGTCGAGGATGCCACGCAGGAGTCCGATCAGCCCGCCGAGGGCGGGCTGCGCCTCGCCGCACGCGCCGCACTGCACCCCGAGGTCACTCTTCAGAACGAGGAGGCCCCGGCCTCGTCGATCGAGCCGCGCGCAGACGAGTACGCGTGCCTCGTCGTCGCGGGCATGGGCTACGACGGCGCAACGATGGCCGACACGAACCCCGAGCTGAAGAAGCGCATCGGATGGATCGCCTACGTGTGGGCCGGCCTGGGCGCGATGGGCGTGCCGCGCATGAAGGCGCGCCTGACGCTGCGCTCACCCGCCGCTCGAGTGGCGGACCCCCTGGGCGTCGGCAACCAGATCGCGGGCGAGGCCCTGGACGAGGCCTGCTCGGCGAGCGCGGAACCCCTGCGCTCACCCGCGGATGAAATCACCCGCGTCGAGGCGCGTTCCGTCATGTTCGCGAACGCGGGCGAGATGAAGGTGCTGGTCCTCGCCCCCGACGCGGAGCTGTCGGACGGACTCATCGATGTTATCGCGGTCGACGCGCACGCCGGCCTGCTCGGCTGGGCGGACGTGACCTGGAAGATGCTCGGCCAGCTCATCGGCCTGCGCCCGATCAACCTACCCGTCTCGACCGGCAAGGTCGCGTTCCGCCAGGCGAAGGGCGCGTCCGTCACGGCCGAGGAGGCCCAGGTATGCCAGGTGGACGGCGACGTGATCGGCCTCGCCCACACCATGCATGTGCGCATGCAGGCCGGTGCACTGGACGTGGCCGTCCCGGTCGAGCGCACGTGGATGGAGCTGCTGCCCGGCTAATCCGCATCCCTGCAAAGCACACAAAGCGGAGAATTCGGGGACTGACGAGGAACAAACCGAGGCGTTTCTGCGCGGCCTGCAGGATTGCCCGCATGTCGACTTGTTGCTAAATGGTGTTACACCACTTAGCGGGGTATTACACCAGCTCGGAGGTGGTGTAATGCTCCCTAACTGGTGTAATGCTCCCTAACTGGTGCAGACCTACCAAGTACGAACCCGTGGTCCACGCGGGGACGCACGTCAGGCCAGCGGCCAGGACGGCGCATTATTGCCCGCGGCCTCGCCCGTGCCGTCCCCGCCGTGCAGCAGATCCGCGACCCACGCGCGACCCGCGCGGAAGGCCTCGTCCGTGGTGCCCGGAAGTAACCGCCGCGCGCACGCCGTCGACGCGCGGGTAGGAGCCCATGAAGCGGACCTCCGGCGAATAGCGGTGCAGGCCGACGAGGGCCGCCTGGACACGCTCCTCGCGGATGTGGCCGACGATGTCGATGCTGAACGTGTAATTTCCGAGGCCGTCGCCGCTCGGGCGCGACTCGATGCGGGACAGGTCGACGCCGCGTGCCGAGAACTGCTCGAGGAGGGTCAGCAGGGCACCCGACTCGTTGACCGGCAGGGCCACCTGAATGGTCGTCTTATCCGCGCCGGTCGGCGGGGGCACCACGCCGGGGCGAGCCACGAGAACGAAGCGGGTGATCGCGCCCGGGTTGTCGGCGACGTCGGTGAACAGGGCCTCCAGGCCGTAGGTGTTGACCGAGACCGCATTGCACAGGGCGGCGTCGAAGGACGCGTCGCCGTCCGAAAGGAGCTCGGCCGCGGCGGCAGTCGAGGTGGCGGGCACGTGGATCGCGCCGGGGAAGGTCTCCTCGACCCAGCCACGACACTGCGCCCACGCGTGCGGGTGGGTGCCGATACGGCGGATGTCTTCGGGGCGCGTGCCCGGTAGGACGGCCAGCTGGAAGACCACGTGGACGTGCATCTCGGCGACGATGACGAGGGGGTCGCCGTGCGAGAGGGAATCGAGCGTCGCGTTGACGCCGCCCTCGATGGAGTTTCGATCGGGACGACGGCGCGGTCGGCCTCGCAGCGGCGCACGGCCGCGAGCGCCTGAGGGGCACTCGTCATCGGCATGAGAATCGCGCCGGCGGGAGCGACCTGGTGGACGGCCTGCTCGGTGAACGTGCCGAACGGACCGAGGAAGGCGATACGAAGCTTGTCACCGATGGGCGCGGGGCCGGGAATGTTCGTCGTCATGGTGTCAAGGGTAACGAGAGCGATGGGAGTGGCGCGGCCTCGTTTCGGGGACGAGGGCGCATTGTGGCCAATCGCGCGGGTTCGGGTGCCGGATGTCAGTCGCGGTCGCCGGTCACGCCGGTCACGAAGGCCTCGCGCCCGCCGCCCGGCGTCACCTCGCCGCACGCGGTGATCTTCCACAGCTTCGCGGTGCCACCTGCATCGACCAGCTCGAAGCCGGTGGACGTGTCGACGTTGTAGAGGCCCGGGTGACGGGAGGATCGCATGAAGTTGTAGTACGCACCGTCTTCCTCTTCGTAGAAGTGCGTGATGCCGAGCCTGCGCACAACCTCGCACACCTCGGGATCAGTGGCGATGTCGTGGAAACGCTGGGTGAGGAGCTTCTGCGAGACCACGTCCGCATTAGCCGTGCTCAGCTGCGGGAATACCGCCTTACGTCCGCCGATCATCTCGGAGTACGCCGCGCCCGCGATCGGGTCGCCCAGAATGAGCGCGTCGGGGGCGGTCGTGTACTTCATGCGGCGCAGCATGGCGAGTTCACCGGTGGTGGCCATACCGGGCTTGCCCAGGTGCGCGGGGTCGTACACCTGGGCGACCGCCGCGTTTCGCGCGTCGATTGCACCAAAGCCCGACAGGACCAGCACGAGCAGGCCAACCGAGAATTGAATCGGCCAGCGCGGCGCCTCGATGTTGTCGTCGGCTCCGCGTTCGGCGAGGATCCGCTGCAGGGACCTTGTCCACGCGGCGTGGATGACGCGAACGATGGCAGCGACGCCGACCGCCATGAGGATGGTCAGCGCGATATCTTCGACGCCCATGATGCGACGGGCGTCCTTGTACCAGGGGGCCAGCAGGTAGGTGCGCAGCGCCGAATCGGGCGAGTACGCCAGGGCGGTGAGGGCAGCAAGGATCACGTAGGAGAACAGGGGCCAGAACGGCAGGGGCTGCGCCTCCTCCTCGGACTCCTCGATCTCCGGGGCCGAGGCCAGGTCCCCCTCCCCCGCGTCCACATCCACGTCATCGGTGAGTCCGGCGCGCGCGGCGGCAAGCTCGAGGGGATCCGGGCGGCGGAACAGCAGGTACAGGCGCGCGGTCGCCGCGATGCCGACGACCAGGAGAATGAACTGGACGATCGTCCACTGAATGTTGCCGGAGGTGTTCGAGAAGGGCGGGTAGGGCAGGAAGGCATGCATGAAGGCCTCGCCCCAGTTGCTGCCTTTGCGGTTGTAGCTACCCATGGCCCGGATCTTCGACGACGATAGCGCGAGGAGCGGCGCCGCAACAACGACAAGCGCGAGGGCACCCCACGCCAGGGCGACGAGCTGGCCTCGTCCGCCGCGAGCATAGGCGCGTCGAGCGAGGGATGCGATGGAGACGAGGAGCGGCGCGATCAGGAACGCGAGGATCGAGAAGGCGGAGCTGGGGTGTACGCCGACGAGGCCGATGGCACCGATGAGGAGGAAAACCACCTGCGGAATACGGCGCATGACAGCACGCAGGCCATCGCCCGCGCGCAGGTCGGCCACCAATCGGCGTCCCGCGACGATCGCGATGGCTGCCAGACCCGGCACCAGAGCGGTGCCCGTCGAGTTGGGCCACTGGTTGTACATGGTGAGCGCGTCGGCGGGCATATTGAGCAGCATGCCGCCGATGATGGGCGCCGCCATGATCGCGCTGCGCGAGGCGGTCAGCACCGAGACGAGCGCCGCCAGGCCGATCACCCACACGGCCATGAGCGCCAGCGAGGACACGTTCGAGGCCTGGACGACCGAGTCGTAGCGCGCGAACAGCGAGACGAAGGCGTGCCAGCCCGTCGGATAGTAGACGTTGCGGCCGCCGTACAGCTCGTGGAGGCCACCGAAAGGACTAGCGTTCTTGCCATACAGGATCGCGTGCACGCCGTTCTGATGGAACGTCGGATCCCACTGCTGGACGGGGTTCGCAGGGGCAGCAGCCATCACGAGGGGAAGCGCCGCGAGGACGAAGCCCACCAGGATCGCGCCCCACGTGGCCGCGCGGATCGCAGCCTGGCGTCCACCGATCGGCTGACGCACGCCGATGGCCTCGCGCAGGGGAACCCCCCTCAGAGAAAACCCGTCGTTGCTGCGGCGGAAGAAGCTCAGGCTCCACGCGCCGGCGCCTCCCAGGGCGCTCATGCCGAGGATCGGCAGCGCCGTCGAGGGTTCCCACTCGATGTCGAGCGCCGGGTAGGCCACCGACAGGATCGTGATGAGACCAAAGGTGAACGCCGGTGCCGCGCCGATCGCAACGAGCGACGAGCGGCCTCCCGCGCGCAGCCACATGAACCCCGGCAGGACCAGAGCGACCATCATGGCCAGCAGGGTCGGGAGCAGCATCCACCAGGCCAGCATGGATTACTCCTTGTCGGAAACGGCGCGGCGCTTGCCCACGATCTCAATGATGACGGGCAGGACCGACGCGAGGATGATGACACCGAGGATGAGCGTCAGGTTGTCGTGCACGAAGGGGATGTTGCCCAGGAGCGCTCCCACGAGGATGAAACCCGCGCCCCACACGATGGAACCGAGCGTGTTGAAGGCCAGGAACTTCGGATAGGGGTAGCGGGCCATGCCCGCGGCGATCGGGATGAAGGTACGCACGAAGGGAATGAAACGTCCGATGACGAGCGAGCGGCCGCCGTAGTTCGTGAAGTAGTGTTCCGCCTTCTCCAGGTGCGCGGTCTTGAGTATGCGAGCGTCGGGCTTGAAGAAGCGGCGCCCCCACTTGGCGCCCAGGAAGTAGCCGATCTGCGCGCCGATGAAGGCCGCGACGATGACGAGGAGGATGAGGGTCGGCAGGTGCAGTCCGAGGCGGTCGTGGAGCAGGCCTGCAGTGAACAACAGGGATTCACCGGGCAGCACCGGGAAGAGGACACCCGACTCGATGAGGACGATGAGCATCGTTCCCCACAGCACCCACGGCCCCATGGCGACGAGGAGCGTCTCGGGATTTTTAAACCATTCGATAACGGTGTGCAGCATCGACGGATCTGATGCGGTCATGAGTGTCGACCAGGTCACGATAGGGCCCTTTTCTGCCGGGAATGTATCACCCTAACCCTACCTTTGTTGACCGCGAATATAGGATAGGCGGCATGAGGAAGCGCAAGGATTCACACGACGCCTCTCCGGTCGGGGACACGAACATCCTCTTCGTCCCCGATTCCTCCGCCGACCCCTCAGCATCCGGGGTGGATGCCCTCATGGGGATGATCGACGAGGCCGGGGCTCCCCCTGCAGACTCCCCCGCCCCCGGAGGTCCCCTCCTCGGAGGCGCGAACCGAGGTCATGGAGCCCGTCGTCACGCCGGACGCGACGACCGTGCCCGTGACCATGCCGCCCAGCATTCCTCCCAGCCACGCGGACGCCGACCAGGGGACCCCGGCCTCGTCGACGAATGACGAGAGCGCGGGGATCCCCTGCTTCCCCGCCCGCACCCACAGCCGATGACGCCGCCACCAGCCCCGAGGAACCCGCCGACGAGGCCAAGGACAGCGCGTTCGAGACCGCCACGAAGACCGACGCAGAGATCAGCACCGACAACAAGGATGTGGACATCGAATCCGCCCCGTCCCCCGCTACCGATGAAATCGCCGCACACCTGCCCGTGCGCCGCATGCGCCTGCCCCGCCCCGTCTACATCGCGGACCGCATCACGAGCGTGCGTCGCCGCCGCGAAGACCTCGTCGACGTTGTCCTCTCCCTCATCGCGATCCTCATCATCTGGACGATCGGCACGGTGGCCAGCTCGACCACACACGGCGTCACCATGGACGTCCTGCGCTTCCAGCTCGTGCGCCAGATCCTGATCCTGCCCGTCAGCCTGGTCGAGGGCCTCATCATCCTCATTACGCCGATTCTCGTGATCATCTCCCTTGCCTTGCGCAAGCGCCTCCAGGCGATCATCCAGGCCCTCGTTACCAGCGTCGTTGCGGCGGTCGGCGGATGGATCATTGCCGTCTTGACCGGGCTACTGCCCGCTTACCTCACCGCACCGCTGAGCGTGGACCGCGCGATAGCTACGCAGGGCTCGCAGACCGGCAGTGTGATCGCCATCAACTTGGTCATCGTCACCCTGTGCGCCCTGTTCACCTCCGCAGGCGAGGCCCAGTCGATGAAGGCGATCAAGTGGGGTTGGACGGGCCTGTGGGTCATTCTCATTCTGGGCGTTCTACGCTCCTCGATGACCCTGCCCGTCGCCTTCATCTCCGTGTTCCTGGGGCGCGCTTTCGGCTCCGGCTCGCGGTGGGTCATGGGCTACGACGACCAGAGGGCGAAGGGCGCTAAGCTCGTCGAAGGCCTTCTCAGCATCGGCATCACGCCCTCGCGGATCGTGCGCACCGACCTCGACACGACCGAGGAACCGCTGGCCACATGGGCCGTCGCCGAAGACTCGCGCGGCAAGCTCACCCAGATGCCTGCCGACCTGGGCGACATGGGCGTCACGGTCACGCGCCGCCCGAATCAGGACCACCACCGCCACTACCAGGCGTGGAGCGACACGGGCCTGGCCTACGAGATCATCGCCATGGACCCCGGCCAGGAACTGACCGGAACTCTCCTCGAGATGTGGAACAACCTGCGCCTGCGCGGCATCAGCCGATGGGTGTCACCCTCGCTCAAGGCGCAAGCCGAGCGCTCGCCTTCACGACGCTGCAGGCGCTGCGCGCCGGCGTGTTCACCCAGGAGCCGATCGGCATCGCCACCTCCGCGGACTCGATCATCTTTGTTATGTCCGCTCTGCCCCCGACGACTCCGCTGACGGAGCTCGGCGAGGACGCAACGGACGAGGTCCTGGACCGCGCATGGGAGCAGCTGCACTTTGCGCATGCGCGCGGCATTTCGCACCGCGCTCTCACCCCCGAGGCCGTGGTCGTCGACTCGTCTTCGGACGTGTGGCTGCTGGATTGGGATTCCGGCGAGGTCGCGACCACCGAGCTGAATCAGTCCATCGACATCGCACAGATGCTGGTCCTGACCGCGCTGGCCGTTGGCCCCGAGCGCGCGCTTGAGGCGGGCCGCCGCAACGTCGGCGAGGCGACGCTGATCGCGTGCGCCCCCGTCATCCAGAAGCCCGTTCTGCCCGCACAGATCAATCAGCGCCTGCGCCGTTCCGACCTGCTGGGCGACCTGCGCGCCGCCCTCGTGGGAGACTCCGAGGCAGAGACCGCGCCCACCGCCGACCTCCAGCGATTCCGCCCGCGCACCATCTTCACGATCGCGGTGGCGTTCATCGCCGTCTTCATCGTCGTCGGTTCGCTGAACTTCAGCGACATCGTGACCACGGTCAAGAGCGCGAACCTGTGGTGGATGCTCGCTTCCGCCACACTCGCCTGCCTCATCTGGGTCGGTTCCGCGGTCCCGCTTGTTGCTCTGTCGCCCGAGAAGCTGAGCCTGCGGGAGACGCTCGTCGCCCAGGTCGCGGCCTCGATCATCACGATCGTGGCACCCGCCGGCGTCGGCCCCGCTGCCCTCAACCTGCGCTACCTGCGCAAGCGCCGTGTCCCCACCGCGATGGCGGTAACGACGGTGACGCTCATGCAGATTTCGCAGGCGCTCATCACGATCATCCTCCTGCTCCTCGTCATGGTGATCGCCGGTTCGTCACTGTCCGTGTCGGTCCCCTACGGCACGATCCTCGGTGTCGTCGCGCTTGTCGTGGTCGCGGTCGGCATCATCGTCGCAGTGCCGAAGTTGCGCCGCTGGATCTGGTCGAAGATTCAGCCGACCTGGCAGCAGGTCTACCCGCGCCTCCTGTGGATCATCGGTCAGCCTCGTCGCCTCGCCGCGGTCGTGGGCGGCAACCTGCTGATGAACATCGGCTACGTGGGCTCGTTCTGGACGGCGCTGCTCGCCATGGGGGGTTCGCTGAACTTCTCCACGGTGTCGCTCACCTACTTAACGGCAAACGCGGCCGGCTCCTTCATCCCCCTCGCCGGGCGGTATTGGTACCGTCGAAACGGCGCTGACCTCGGGCCTGACGGTCGCGGGTATCTCTTCGTCGGTCGCCATCGCGACGGCCCTGCTCTACCGTCTCGTCACCTTCTACGGCCGCATTCCGTTCGGCTGGCTGGCTATGAAGTACATGGAGAAGAGGGACCTGATCTAGGGCGCGGACAGGCGCGCGCGGATCAGTAACACTATCCATTTACTTCAAATTAAGACTATATTTGAAGTAAATAGAAGCAATGCCTTCTCGACGAACATATCCACAGTCGCACCCTGACGACTGCCACCGCATTGCGGCAACCCTCGGACCCCTCCCCTCTTGTCAGTCACCGTCCCCTTCAAGGGCACAATCAACCCGACGCTGAAGATCCGGCACCGGATACCACTCGAAACTCCGGCCGCGCCGAACACGCCTCAAATAGCCCTCATCCTCGAGTCCACGCAGGTCGGCGTGCGCAGTCTGAGGAGTAACCCTGTATTTGTTGGCATGCGCCGCCGCTGTCACTGTCATCATGGGATCACGCAAGGCTTCTTCGATGACGCCGATCTGACGGTTCGTGAGCGTCGTGGCCCGCAGGCGATGCTTCACCTGATCCAGCTCCTTGGATTTCTTGCCAGATAATCGTGCAGCTCGCGGATTCCCCGCAGAATTATCCGCGCATGCCAGATCAGGAAGTAGGTAAGGTCGCCCTCATCCTGCTCAACCTCAAGGAATGAGCGAGCGTACTGTGCGGGAGCTCTGTGCAGTAGTCGGGACACCGGAACGAAGTCCATCAGAAAGAAGCCCTCACGCAGCATCACCCACTGCGCAATGACGCGGGCCGTGCGACCGTTACCATCAACGAAGTAGTGGTCGTATCCCATCATGAAGTGAACAATGAGCGCCCTTACGAGGGGCGGCACATATTGCGTCGCACACTCACCTTCGCCATTCACAAAGGAACACAGACGCTCCAGGCGCTCGGGCAGCTCCGATGCGGACGGCGGAACATGGAGCAGTTGCTCCTCATTTTCTGTCCCGTAAATGCGAACCCTACCCTCCCCCTCCCGCTGGAGGCGGCCAGCATCGCCCGGATCATCGAGCGTCCCCTCGGTCACAATCCGATGCACCTCGCAGACAAACTCAGGAGTGAGCTTATCCGTGAGGCGCCCCCCGCACAAATTCAAGGGCGAGAAAGTTGTTTCGGATCATCCGCTCCGACCGCGTCTGCGGACGTCTGCCCTCCCGGAGCATCTTTTTCGCATCGCGCCTCGACGTGGAGGCTCCCTCCATCTGGGAGGAGGTGATCGCCTCCTCATACAGGGAGTTGATGAGGTACCTGTCTCTCGCAGCCTCCGTTGTAACCTCCCCTGGGAGCTCGACCTGACCTCGCGCCTGAGCGGTAATGTCCTCATTCAGACTCAAAAGAACATCTGGAAGATTGAAGGTCAAGGGCGTTGTGTCCTTCATCGTGAAGGGCGTCGGTCTAGCAGTGGTCGCTCGGACACTGCGAACCGCACACCACCACGCCTCGCGGGTGAGCCCCTCGGGCACCGGCTTGGCCCGGCAGTAATACCCCCATGGCCGATACTCCGGATCATCAAGTCCGCCAGCGAGGGCACGAAGAACAGAGAAATGCCGCTCATCATCCGCGTTCGCCAAACTGGCAATAATACGTTCGCGCAGTTCACCAAACCGATAGGGCGGAGGGACAGGAGTCTTCATGACTACTCCGTTCACACAAACTTCAAATTACTTCTAATTTTATCTTAATTTGAAGTAACTAGAAACGGTGTCCCCCTCAGTCTCGGATCTCACCTAGGGGGAAATAGCACGCCCCCACCTGCCTCGCTCCGGCACGAGGCAGCCGGAATTCGCATCAGTGGAGGCGGTTGTTGCCGTCCAGGTACACAGCCTGGACGCCGCTCACCGAGCGAATCGTTTCCAGCGACCCGTCAGGCACGCGCAGCGCATAGCCGCGCAGGGCGTTGCGGTACTCGCGTTCGACAGACACGGAGGCACCCGGGAATGCGGCGGCCACTGCCTCGTTGATCGAGGCGAGTGTCGCCTCACTGTCGGCACCCTCCTCGAGCGCAACGATGACGACGACCGAGGTGTCTCCATCCTGGGCACCGGACTGCGCGCTCGGTCCGCTCTGGCCGTTCTTCGAGGTCAGCGCCGTGTCGGGGTCGATCGTCGACGAGGCCGTGGCTCGCGGTACGGACTGGGCCGAGTCGTTGCTCGGGTTGGACTGCTGCGCGGGCGTCGTGGAGGCTGGAGAACAGCTCGCGACCGCGAGCGCGCACGTGCCCACTCCGGCCAGGAAAACGGCTGGTTTCTTCATGGACTGCACTCCCGTACGTTCGACGCGGATACGAGGCGACACCGAGTCATGTCGCTGCTTCCAACATACAGCAGCGGCCACCGACGTTGCTGCGTTCGTGTGCGCACGCGGACACCCGTGGGCGCATGCGACGGGGCCCGAGAGCGCTCGCAGTGAACGTTCCCGGGCCCCGGCCTCGTGAATCAGCGAATCAGTGATTCAGTGATTCAGAAGAGCCGCACGTCAGCCGACCCAGATGCCGTTGGCATCGAACACGTAGGTGCGTCCATTGATGACCTGGGTGCCCGTCAGCATGGCCCCGGAGGGTGACAGGTAGTACCAGGAGCCCCTGTCCTTCAGCCAGCCGGTCGCCATCTTGCCCGAGGCATTCAGGTAGTACCAGGTACCACCGTCGTTAACCCATCCGGTCGCCATCGCGCCGGAAGCGGTGAGGTAGTACCAGGAGCCTCCGTCGGCGACCCACCCGGTCTTCATGACCTTCGTGGCCGGATCCAGGTAGTACCACTGACCACCGTCGCGCACCCAGCCACCCACGAGGGCACCATCGGAGTCGGCGTACACCCAGTCACCGTTGGCGCGCTGGAGGAAGCCGGTCGCCATGTAGCCGGAGGGACCGAACTGGTAGTCGCGGCCGTTGATCGTGAACCAGCCGGCCTTCAGGTAGTCGGTCCCGTTCGCGCACACGTACCACCAGCCCACGGCATCCTTGGCCCAGTGGCCGCCCTCGGGGCTCGCGCACGCGTCGACGGTCCCGGTGTTATCGCTGGGCAGGTTAAGGGTCGCGGCCTCGGAGTGGTTGAGGCCGTAATCCCAGGCCAGCAGGTAGGGGTGGGCGATGACGGTGCCGGAGCCACCCTGGTCGGTCCACGCCTGGGCGATGTCCTTGAAGGGAACCTCGACGTGGTACGTGTAGGTTCCGTCGGCCCCGACCGTCCCCTCGGCGTCCGTGAAGACGTGGCGGTAGAACCACAGGCCGTCGGCGGGATCGTGTAGATCGATCGCGGCCAGCGGCGAGGCGTCGGCGACGTCGAAGGACAGGACCGTGTCGGCACCCTCACCCTTGTACTCCAGGTTGGAGACGACGGGGGCGACGGTATCGATGCGGAAGTTGTAGGAGATCGACTGCTCGGCCTGCGACGGGCCGTCGTTGTGCGCAGACAGCGTCAGCTTGTACGCGCCGTCCGGCAGGTTCTTGAACGCGTCGGAGCGCAGGTCAAGGGCCGTGGACTCGTGGGCCTGTTCCACCCAGGTCATCTTGCCGGTGCTCGGGTTGATGCCCGACTTCCAGTTCTGGTAGCGCGTAAAGGAGGCAACCTTCTCTCCTGCAGCGTTCGTGTACACGGTGTTGAGCGTGTGGACGCTGCGCAGCGTACCCGTGCGCGGTTCGAGGATCGTCGGGGCACCCGAGGCCTCGGAACGGGAGAGGACGTAGCGGTCGGCGCGGGGAAGACCCACGAGGTCGGCCGTCTTGATGACCGGGTTGTAGCCCAGGATGTTGCCGCTCACGCCGTTGTAGATGCCCGAGGGCAGCGTGTGGCCCCACCCGTCGGAGGCGAGCTGATCGAAGATCGCGGGCTTGCCCCAGTTGCCATAGAAGCCCAGGTAGGGCACGGTCAGGTCGGGCTGGGACGCAGTCTTCGAGGCGAAGCGCACGAAGCCGTCGAGGAAGGTGCCCGAGGGGGTGTTGGTCGCAGCGAAGGCGGCAAACTCGCTGCCCGGCTTCACGTCGACGCCGACGGTGGCCTCGCCGTTCGCGGGGACCGTCACCGTCGCGCCCTCGCCGGCGGCCGACGCGGCACCCGTGTACGCGATCTCCACGCCCTTACCTCGCCAATCGGTAGAGCTGCCGGTGAAGTACCCGCCATCAACGTTCTCGGACAGGGCCTGGGAGCTGAGCTCGTACGTGGCCGGGGTGTCGGAGAGGTTGTGGAGGGTGACCTCGAAGTGCCATCCGGTGGTGCCGTCGCCCAGGTCGGCCTTGGGCCGGGACTGCTCGGCGGCGCCGACGACGGTCGGGTACACGGACGAGGTCGTGGCCGCGACCGCGTCAACGAGGCCCGAGCCCTGCTTGCGCGGGGAGTAGAAGGCACCGGTCGTCTGAGCCGCGTCCACGAGCGGGCGAGCGGTGCCCATGATGAGGTTCTGGACGACGTCGACCTTCTCGCGCGCGCTCATCGACGCGAACAGCGGATCGTTCTGGACACGCTGCAGCACGACGGTACTCACGCCCGCCATCTGCGGGGTCGCCATGGACGTGCCGGACAGGTGGTCGTACTTGCCATCGAGGACGGCCGAGTAGATGCTGCCGCCGGGGGCGGCGACCTCGGGCTTAAGGCGCAGGTCCGGGGTGACGCCCCACGAGGAGAAGTCCGACATCGAGTAGTTCGAGCTCGGGGTGATGGTCTTGCCATCCACGAGGGTCAGGTGATGATCCGCGGCCGCCAGCATGGCCTGTCCGTTCTCCTGGGAAATGAACGCGGCGGGCACGTCCAGCGTCGTGACGCTCATGAGCATGAGCGAGTCGCCGGCGACGTTGTTGTAGACGAGGATGCCGGCGGGCTTGAGCGCCGCCAAGTTCTCGATCTTCTTCTGGAAGGTCAGCTTGCCGCGCGAGACCAGGGCAAACTTGCCAGCCAGGCCATCGGGGTACTTGGCGGCGAGGGCTGCGGCGTCTTCCTCCGTGGCGTATCCGGCGTCGATGTACTCGTAGGACCCGGCGGCCAGCTCGGAGATTTCGGCAACCTTCTCACCGTTCGCGCCGCGCGCACGCTGGTAGGCGATGTCCTTTCCGGCGGCGGAGAAGGCGTTGTAGGACAGAAGGTTATCGACCGAGGCGACGGCGAGGACCGACGAGTAGGTGGCGGGCTCGCACTGAGTCGAGGAGTCGGGATCCGAGGCGTAGGGCAGGTTACGACCGGAGGTGTTGCCATACCCGGCCGAATAGTGGTTGCCGGCCGCGGCGTTGACCGAAATACCCTCGTCCTGGAGCTTCTTTAAAGACGGAGGCGAACACCGAGTCGGCCTCGTTATCCATGCCGCCGAGCTGTCCGAGGGACAGGTTCACGACGTCGGGGTGCAGGACCACCATGTCGTCGAGGGCGGCGAGCAGCGCTGAGTCGGGGATGTCGCCGTCTTCGCTGCGCGAGACCTTCGCGACGATGACCTGAGCCTCGGGGGCCACGCCGACGATCTGGTCGGCGTCGCCGGCAGTGATGCCGGCGACGTGCGTTCCGTGGGAGCCGTAGGGCCCCTTGGCCGGCATCGCGTCGTTGTCGCCGTCCGCGTAGTCGTAGGCGAAGGGGAACTTCTCAGAGACGTACACTCCCAGCTTTCCGTCGCCCAGCTTCGGGGTCAGGGCCGCAACCTTGTCCTTGGAAAGCCCGGGGGTCCCGTGCAGGGCACCCGCGAACGCGGGATGGGTCATCTCGACGCCGGTGTCGATGACGGCGACAACCTTGCCCTCGCCCTTTTGGGTGAGCTGGTCGGCGTGCATCATGATCTGGGCGCTGAGGTTGTCGGGGTTCTGGGTGGACAGTCGGGGCGCCTGCGTGCCGCCCTCGGCATCGACCTCGTCGACGTCGCTGAGGCGGGTATCGCGCTCAAGGAATGCGGCCTTGACGCCGCTCACCGCGCGGATCGCGTCGAGAGAGCCGGAGGGCGCGCTCAGCGCGAATCCTTCGAGGGCCTTGTCGTACTCGCGCTCCACCTGGGCAGATTCGCCCGGGAATGCCGCGGCCACGGCCTCGTTGATGGAAGCGAGGGTTGCCGCGCGGTCCGCACCCTCGTGCAGCTGCACGATGATGCCAACGATCGCGGAGGGGTCCTGCTCGGCGGCCGGCGCAACCTGGTCTGGCTGAGAGGTCTGTCCGCTCTTCGAGGTGAGAGCGGTGTCGATGTCGCCCACGGGCAGGGACGAGGCCGTGGCACCGGGAGCGGGGTGGGTGTCCGAGGGCGGCGCTGCGAGTGCCGCGGGCCCCGTCAGGGCGAGCGCGCAGGCGCCGGCGAACGCAAGGAACGCCGCTGGTTTCTTCGTTGTCATGTGCGTACTCCAATGTGTCGACGGGCGACCGTGTTGGCAGGCGGAGGGGACTCCGTCGTACCGGCCACCACTGTCAAAATACCGCAAAGAACGCATATGACAAACTTTGTTTCACATTGGGAAACGATTGGACAATATTTTACTGTCAGAATCATTCCGGGTCCGAGAACGCTTACATAGCAACGTTCTCGGACCCGGAGAAGATCACCGTCAGGTGCGGATCAGCTCAACTCAGCCAACCCATACCCCACTTGTGTCAAAGACGTAGGTGCGTCCGTTGATGACCTGGGTGCCCGTCAGCATGGCCCCGGAGGGTGACAGGTAGTACCAGGAGCCACCCACATTGAGCCATCCTGTGGCCATCTTGCCCGAGGCATTCAGGTAGTACCAGGTACCGCCGTCGTTGACCCAGCCAATAGCCATCGCGCCGCTGCCGGTGAGGTAGTACCACGAGCCGCCGTCGGCAACCCACCCGGTCTTCATGACCTTGGAGGAGGGATCGAGGTAGTACCACTGACCGCCATCCTTCACCCAGCCGCCCACGAAGGCTCCATCCTGGTCGGCGTACACCCAGTCACCGTTGGCGCGCTTGAGGAAGCCGGTCGCCATGTAGCCGGAGGGGCCAAACAGGTAGTCCGAACCGTTGATCGTGTACCAGCCGTTCTTCAGGTAGCTCGTACCGTCGGCGCAGGCGTACCACCAGCCGGCTCCGTCCTTCACCCAGTGGCCGCCGTCGGTGCTTGCGCAGGCGTCGGTCGTGCCCGTGTTATCGCTGGGCAGGTTGAGGGTCGCGGCCTCGGAGTGGTTGAGGCCGTAGTCCCACGCCAGCAGATACGGGTGGGCGATGACGGTGCCGGAGCCACCCTGGTCGGTCCACGCCTGGGCGATGTCCTTGAACGGAATCTCAACGTGGTAGGCACGCGTGCCGTCCGCCGCGGTGGTGGCCTCGTTGTCGGTGAAGACGTGGCGGTAGAACCACAGGCCGTCGGCGGGATCGTGCAGGTCGATCGCGGCCAGCAGCGACGCGTCCGTGACATCGAAGGACAGGACCGTGTCGGCACCCTCACCCTTGTACTCCAGGTTGGAGACGACGGGGGCGACCGTGTCGATACGGAAGTTGTAGGAGATCGACTGCTCGGCCTGCGACGGGCCGTCGTTGTGCGCGGACAGCGTCAGCTTGTACGCGCCGTCCGGCAGGTTCTTGAACGCGTCGGAGCGCGCATCCAGGGTCAGCGGATCATGCCCCTGCTCAACCCACGTCATCTTTCCGGTGGAGGAATCAAGCGCGGACTTCCAGTTCATGTATCGCGTGAAGGATGCGACTGTTTCTCCTGCGGCGTTCGTGTACGCGGCATTGAGCGTGTGGACGCTGCGCAGCGTGCCCGTGCGGGGCTGGAGAACCGTGGGAGCACCCGAGGCGTCCGAACGGGAAATGATGTTCTTGCTCGAGTTGGGCAGACCGATACGATCAGCATCCTTGACCAGGGGGGGTTGTATCCCAGCTGCTGGCCCGTGGTGCCGTTGTAGACCCAGGAGGCGAGCGTGTGGGCCCCATCCTCGGAGGCGAGGGTATCGAAGATGGGGGCCTTGCCCCAGTTGCCGTAGAAGCCGGCGTAGGGCACGGTCAGGTCGGGCTGGGACGCAGTCTTCGAGGCGAAGCGCACGAAGCCGTCGAGGAACGTGCCATTGGGCGCATTCTGCGCGACGGAGGCATCGAAGGCGGCGCCGGGCGTGACATCCACACCCACGGTGGCCTCACCGTTCGCGGGGACGGTGATGGTCGCGCCCTCATCGGTGCCGCTCACGGCCCCGCCGGAGTAGGCGATGTCCACGCCCTTACCTCGCCAATCGGTGGAGTGGCCAGTGAAAAACCCGCCGTCAACGATCTCGGAGAGCGCCTGCGAGCTCAGCTCGTAGGTAGCTGGAACACCGGATAGGTTGTGCAGCGTGACGTCGAAGTGCCAGCCCTTCGTTCCATCCCCCAGGTCCGCCTTGGGCCGGGACTGCTCGGCGGCGCCGACGACGGTCGGGTACACGGACGAGGTCGTGGCCGCCAGGACGTTCACCAAACCAGAGCCCTGCTTGCGCGGGGAGTAGGGGGCGCCAGTGTCCTGGAGCGGGTCGACGATGGGAGCCGCAGTGCCCATGATGAGGTTCTGGACGACGTCGACCTTCTCGCGCGCGCTCATGGACGCGAACAGCGGATCGTTCTGGACACGCTGCAGCACGACGGTACTCACGCCCGCCATCTGCGGGGTCGCCATCGACGTGCCGGACATGAACTCGTAGTTGCCGCCGGGCACGGAGGAGTAAATGTTGCCGCCGGGGGCGGCGACCTCGGGCTTGAGGCGCAGGTCCGGGGTGACGCCCCACGAGGAGAAGCTCGACATGGAGTACTTCGAGCTGGGGGGGGCACGACCTTGCCGGGGACGACGTTCAGGCGGTGGTCGGCGGCGGCCAGCATGGCCTCGCCATCCGCCTGCGAAATGAACGCGGCGGGCACGCCATCCGTCGCCAGGCTCATGACCACGAGCGAGTCACCGGGCACATTGTTGTAGACGATAAAGCCGGCGGGCTTGGAGCCGGCAATGTTGTTGAACTTGTCCTGGAAGGTGAGAGAACCACGCTTGACCAGAACGATCTTGCCCGCGAGGCCCTCGGGGTACTTGGCCTTGAGGGACGCGCCATCCTCGGGCGAACCAATGCCGCCGTCGACGTACTCGAAGGGGCCGCCGGTCAGGTCGGACAGGTCGGGCATCTTCTGGCCGTCGGCACCGCCTGCGCGCTGGTAGGCGATGGTGCGGTCGCCGACTGTGAAGGCGCTGTGCGCCAGCGAGTTGTCGACCGAGGCCACGGACACGACGGAGGAGTAGGACGCGGGCTCGCACAGGACCGAAGAGTCGGGGTCGGAGGCGTAGGGCAGGTTCTTACCGGACAGGTTGCCGTATCCAGCCGTGTACTCGTTGCCCGCGGCCGCGTTCACGGT
Organism: uncultured Sanguibacter sp.; assembly: GCA_916438365.1. The sequence continues at coordinate 358,512 of CAKAEY010000007.1, read as the reverse complement.
CACGCCCGCGTTCTGGAGGCTCTTGAACACGGTGGCGTACATGGAGTCGGCTTCGTTATCCATGCCGCCGGTCTGTCCGAGGGACAGGTTCACGACGTCGGGGTGCAGGATGACCATGTCGTCAAGGCGGCGAGCAGCGCCGAGTCCGGGATGCCTCCGTTGCTGCTGCGGGCGACCTTGGCGACGATGATCTGCGCGTCGGGGGCGATGCCCACGATTTCGCCTGCATTGCCCGCGGTGATGCCGGCGACGTGCGTGCCGTGCGATCCGGCTTCGCCGGTCGGCGAGGCGTCCGGGTCGTTATCCGCGTAGTCGTAGGCGAAGGGAAACTTTTCCGACACGTAGGTGCCGGTCTTTCCGTCACCCAGCTGGGGGGTCAGAGATGTGACCTTGTCCACTGAGAGCGCGGGGGTCCCGTGCAGGGCACCCGTGAACGCCGGGTGCGTCATGTCCACGCCGGTGTCGATGACGGCGACGACCTTGCCCTCGCCCTTTTGGGTGATCTGGTCGGCGTGCATCATCAGCTGGGCGCTGAGGTTGGCGGGGTCCTGGACGGCGGTGCGGGCGGAGTTTGTCGCACCCTCTCCGGCGACCTGGTCGTCGGCGTCTTCAACGTGGGTCTCACGGTCGAGGAACGCGGCCTTGACGCCGCTCACCGCGCGGATCGCGTCGAGGGAGCCGGCTGGGGCGCTGAGCGCGAAACCCTGGAGGGCGTTGTCGTACTCGCGCTCCACCTGGGCGGAAGATCCGGGGAACGCACCGGCCACGGCCTCGTTGATCGAGGCGAGGGAGGCCGCGCGATCTGCGCTGTCGTCGAGCTGGACGACGATCGTGACGAGCGCGGCGGGGTCAACCTCGTCGGTCGTCGGTGCCGATGCATCCTGGGTGGTTTGTCCGCTCTTCGAGGTGAGCGCGGTATCGACGTCACCGACGGGCAGGGACGAGGCCGCGGGGCCCGCATCGGGTCGGGTGTCCACCGGTGTTGGCGGGGATGCGAGGGCCGCGGGGCCAGCAACCACGAGCGCCGCGGTTCCGGCCAGCGCGAGGAGCGTCGCTGGTTTCTTCGTTGTCATATGCGTAACTCCAATGTGTTGACGGGCGGTCGTGTTCGAACGGGGAGGGGACCACGTCTATTGGCCGCCAGTATCAACATACCGCAGACAAGTCTTGTGACAAACTTTGTTCCACAAAGAGAAACAGATGACGGTTATTTTACCCAGCAATACACTCCGGGCCCGAGAACGCTTACATAGCAACGTTCTCGGGCCCGGGTTATGGTCTTGACAAAATAAGAGACGAGGAGCTTATCGCACCCAGGCTCCCGAATCGTCAAAGACGTAGGTACGACCGTTGATAACTTGCGTGCCCCTCAGCATCGCGCCGGAGGGTGACAGGTAGTACCAGGAGTCACCCACCTTCACCCAGCCGGTGGCCATCGCCCCGGAGGCCTTCAGGTAGTACCAGGAACCATCCACCTGCACCCAGCCGATCGCCATGACGCCGTTGGCGTGCAGGTAATACCAGGACCCGCCGTCGGACAGCCAGCCGGTACGCATGACCTTCGTCGCGGGATCCATGTAGTACCAGTAGGGGCCACCGTAGGCGCCGTCGCGCACCCAGCCGCCCACGAGGGCACCCTCAGAGTCGGCGTACACCCAGTCACCGTTGGCACGCTGGAGGAAACCGGTCACCATGTAGCCGGTGGGGCCGAACAGGTAGTCCACGCCATTAATCGTGAACCAGCCGCCCTTGAGGTAGTCGGTGCCGCCCGCGCACTGGTACCACCAGCCGATAGAGTCACGCACCCAGTGCCCACCCTCGGGGTTGGTGCAGGGCGCGACGACGCCCGGGTTGTCGGTGTGCAGGTCAACAGTGACGGCCTCGGAGTGGTTGAGGCCGTAATCCCACGCGAGGATGTACGGGTGAGAGACGAGTTCCTCGGTGGAACCCTGCTCCTGCCAGCCCTGGGCGATGTCACCCAGGGACACGGACATGTACACGTGGTACCTGCCGTCGGCTCCCAACTGGTCGCTATCGTTATCGGCGACGTAGCGGTAGAACCACAGGCCGGAGCCCGGGTCGTGCATGGTGACGCCGGCGATGGGCGAATCGTCGCTCACGTCAATGCTGACGTCGGGGCCGCCGAAGTCGCCCTCATGGTACTTGACCCTTTCCACGACCGGGGGCGTCGTATCGACGCGGAAGTCGTAGGAGATGGACTGCTCGGTCTGCGAGGGCCCGTCGTTGTGCGCGGCGATCGTCAGCTTGTAGTTGCCGTCGGGCAGGTCCTTGAACTCGTCGGACGTCAGGTCCAGGGACCTCGGTGCATGCTCCTGCTCCACCGGGCTGATCGCTCCGGAGGAGGGGTTCAGCATCGACTTCCAGTTCTGATGGGACTCGTAGGAGGCGACGACCTCGCCGGCCCCGTTGGTGTAGGTGGTCGTCATCGTGTGGACGCTGCGCAGCGTTCCCGTCTTGGGGTAGATGGCGTTGGGAGCATAGAGCGCGTCGGAGCGGGAGATGACGTACTTGGAGGCGTTGGGGCGCCCGCTGCGCTCGCTATCCTTCGCCAGGGGGTTGTAGCCGAGGGTGTTTCCGCCGTCGGTGGCACTGATCGACGAGGCCAGGATGTGTCCGTCGCCATCGGAGGCAAGAGAATCGAAGATCGCGGGCTTGCCCCAGTCACCGTAGAAGCCCAGGTAGGGCACGGTCAGGTCGGCCTGCCCCTGGGTACGGGAGGTGAAGCGCACGAAGCCCTCAAGGAAGGTGCCGGAGGGGGCGTTGTCGCTCACGTAGCGAGCGAACTCGCTACCCGGCGTCACGTCGACGCCGACGGTGGCCTCGCCCGAGGCCGGGACGGTGATGGTCGCGCCCTCGCCGGTGCCGCTCACTGCCGCGCCGGAGTAGGCGATGTCCACGCCCTTGCCTCGCCAGTCGGAGGAGTGGCCGGTGAAGAACCCGCCCTCAACGATCTCGGAGAGCGCCTGCGAGTTCATCTCGTAGGTCGCCGCCACGCCGGAGAGGTTGTGGAGGGTGACGTCGAAGTGCCAGCCCGTCGTGCCGTCGCCGAGGTCCGCCTTGGGGCGGGAGGGATCGGCGGCACCCACGACGGATGGGTACACGGACGAGGTCGTGGCAGCCAGGACGTTCACCAGGCCCGCTCCCTCTGCTTGCGCGGGGAGTAGTAGGCGCCGGTGTCCTGGAGGGGGTCAACGACGGGGGTCGCCGTGCCCATGAGGAGGTTCTGGACGACGTCAGACTTCTGACGCGCGTCCATCGAGGCGAACAGCGGGTCGTTCTGGACGCGCTGCAGGACGATCGCGCTGGCACCCGTCAGCTGCGGGGTCGCCATCGACGTGCCGGACATGAACCCGTAGGAGTCCTCGGGCAGCGAGGAGTAAATGTTGCCGCCGGGCGCGGTCACCTCGGGCTTGAGGCGCAGGTCCGGGGACACGCCCCACGAGGAGAAGTCTGACATCGAGTAGGGGGCGTTCGACCTGACCGTCAGGCCCTCGACGAGGGTCAGGTGGTGGTCGGCGGCGGCCAGCATGGCCTGCCCGTCCGCCTGGGAGATGAACGCGGCGGGAACCTCAAGCGTCGTCAGGCTCATGACGCTGAGCGCGTCGCCGGGGACGTTGTTGTAGACGAGGATCGCCGCGGGCTTGAGCGAGGTCAGGTTGTCGATCTTCTCCTGGAAGGTCATCTGACCGCGCGAGACGAGAACAATCTTCCCGTCCAGGCCCTGCGGGTACTTCGAGCGCAGGGCTGCGACGTCTTCCCGAGTACCGAACCCACCGTCGACGTATTCGTAGTCGCCGGGGGTCATCTCGGCGATCTGAGGAATCTCCCCCTCCGCCCTCTCCACGCGCACGCTGGTAGGCGATATTCTTACCGGCCGCGGTAAAAGCATTGACGGACAGGAGGTTGTCGAGCGAGGCCACGGACAGCGTGGGGCTGTACGTGGCTGGCTCACCCAGGGTCGAGGAGTCGGGGTCGGAGGCGTAGGGCAGGTTCTTACCGGAGGCGTTGCCGTATCCGGAGGAGAAGGCGTTACCGGCGGCCACGTCGACGATGATGCCCTTGTCCTGCAGCGTCTCGAAGACGCCCGCGTAGAGGCTGTCGGCCGCGTTATCCATGCCGGCGTCCTGGCCGAGCGACAGGTTCACGACGTCGGGGTGCAGGATCGCCATGTCGTCGAGGGCGGCCAGCAGCGCGGAGTCCAACATGCCGCCGCCGTCCTGTTCGACCTTCGCGACGATGATCTGCGCGTCGGGGGCCACGCCCATGATCTCGCCGGCGTTGGCCGCGGCGATGCCGGCGACGTGCGTCCCGTGAGGCTCCAGGGGCGAGGCGTCGTTATCCTCGTCCGCGTAGTCGTAGGCGAAGGGGAACTTCTCGTTGACGTAGACGCCGTCCTTGCCCCCACCCAGCTGGGGCGTGAGGGCAGCCACCTTGTCCGCCGAGAGCGCGGGCGTCCCAGACAGGGTGCCCGCGAAGGCGGGGTGGGTCATGTCGACACCCGTGTCGATGATGGCGACGACCTTACCCTGCCCCCTCTGGGACACCTGGTCGGCGTGCATGATGACCTGGGCGCTGAGGTTGTCGGGGTTCTGGTCGGCCAGGCGCGTAGCCTGGAAGCCACCCTCGGCGTCGACTCCCGCCACGTCGCTGACGTGGGTCTCACGGTCGATGAACGCACCCTGAACGCCGCTGGCCGCGCGGATCGCGTCAAGGGAGCCGGCGGGGGCTTTCAGCGCGACACCCGAGAAGGTGTTTGAGTACTCGCGCGTCACCTCGACGGAGGTGCCCGGAAAAGCCCCGGCCACGGCCTCGTTAATCGAGGCGAGGGAGGCCGCGCGGTCGGTGCCGTCCTGCAGGCGAACGATAATGCCGACGACGCGCGCCGGATCCTCCTCGGAGGACGCTTGGGACGAAGAAGAGCCCAGCGTTTCGCCGCTCTTCGAGGTCAGCGCGGTGCTCTCGTCGCCCACGGGCAGGACGGGGGCGGCGGGCGTGGCCGCCTGGGGGAGGCGGGGCCCGGGTCGGCCTGGGGGCTGGCGCCTGCACCGAGGCGAGGGACGCCGGGGCTGCGATCGCGAGCGCGCACGCGCCAGCGAGCGCGAGCAGCGCCACCGGTTTCTTCGATGTCATCTACGTAACTCCAATGTGTTGACTCAGTGCCGATGGGACAGCGAAGCGAACTTCGACCCTATCGGTTATCACACGGTACAACACATGGGACCCCTCCGGCACGGACCACCAATGGACGGAAACGAGGACGGGGCCCGGGATCGCTCGCGAAGGAACGTTCCCGGGCCCCGGCCTCGTGAGTCAGAAGCAACCGGCCTGCGTTAGCGCTGCCAGGCTCCCGACTCGTCGAAGACGTAGGTACGACCGTTGATAACTTGCGTTCCGGTCAGCATCGCTCCCGAGGAGGACAGGTAGTACCAGGAGCCCCTGTCCTTCAGCCACCCTGTGACCATCTTGCCCGAGGCGTTCAGGAAGTACCAGGTACCGCCGTCATTCACCCATCCGATGGCCATCGCGCCAGAGTCCGTCAGGTAGTACCAGGACCCGCCGTCGGACAGCCAGCCGGTACGCATGACCTTCGTCGCGGGATCCATGTAGTACCAGTAGGGGCCACCGTAGGCGCCGTCGCGCACCCAGCCGCTCACAAGGGCACCGTCCTGGTCGGCGTACACCCACTCGCCGTTCGTGCGCTTGAGGAAGCCGGTCGCCATGTAGCCCGACGGCCCGAACTGGTAGTCGTGGCCGTTGATGGTGAACCAGCCGCCCTTGAGGTAGGTCGACCCATCCGCACAGGCGTACCACCAGCCGGCTCCGTCCTTCACCCAGTGGCCGCCCTCGGGGTTCACGCACGGGCTGGGCGTGCCCGGGTTACCACTGGGCAGGTTGATCGGGAAGATCTCGGAGGGATTGAGTCCGTAGTCCCACGCGAGGATGTAGGGGTTGGCGATGACGTCACCAGTGCCGCCCTGGTCGGTCCACGCCTGCTCGATGGCGCTGAGCGGGATCTCGACGTGGTACACGTACCGGCCGTCGGGACCGACGCTGCCCTCACTCTCGGTGAAAACATGACGGTAGAACCACAGTCCATCGGCGGGATCGTGCAGTCGACGGCCGCCAGCGGAGAGTCGTCGGTGACATCGAAGGTGACGACGAAGCCCTCATCCTTCCCGCTATACGACAGATCGGAGATGACCGGTGCCGTCGTGTCGAGGCGGAAGTCGTAGGAGATCGACTGCCGGGCAGACGACGGCCCGTCGTTGGATGCGGCGATCCGAAGCGTGTACTCTCCGTCGGGCAGCTGCGCGAACTTCTCCGCGTTCGCATCGAAGGCCGTGGACTCGTGGTAGGCCTCGACCCAGGTGTTCTCCTCGGTGCTCGTCTGGTAGAGGGACTTCCAGTTCCGATGGTTGGTCACCGAGAAGACCGTCTCCCCGGCCTCGTTCGTGTAGGTGCTGGTCAGCGAGTGGACGCTGCGCAGCGTGCCCGTGCGCGGTTCGAGGATCGTCGGGGCGCCCGAGGCCGTGGACCGCGAGATCACGTAGCGCTGCGGATTCGGGTCGCCGGTGCGCTCGGCCACCTTAACGAGGGGGTTGTAGCCGAGGGAGTCGCCGGTCTTGCCGTTCACGATGGCCGAAGCCCGGGTATGTGCGCCGCCGTCCGAGGCGAGGGCGTCAAAAATGGGGACCTTGCCCCAGTCGCCGTAGAAGCCCAGGTAGGGAACGGACAAGTCGGGCTGGCCGTCGGTGCGTGACGCGAAGCGCACGAAACCGTCGAGGAACGTGCCGTTAGGCGTGTTCTCCGCGACGTAAGAAGCGAACTCACTGCCGGGCGCAACGTCGATACCGACGGTGGCCTCGCCGCTCGCAGGGACCGTCACCGTCGCGCCCTCGGCAGACGCGGATGCGGCGCCCGAGTACGTGATTTCCACGCCCTTGCCTCGCCAATCCGAGGAGTGCTGCGTGAAGAAGCCTCCGTCCACAATCTCGGAGAGGGCCTGCGAGCTCAGCTCGTAGGTGGCCGGAACACCCGAGAGGTTATGGAGCGTGACGTCGAAATGCCAGCCCTTCGTGCCGTCCCCCAGGTCCGCCTTGGGCCGGGACTGCTCGGGTGCGCCGACCACGGTGGGATACACGGACGAGGTCGTGGCAGCCAGGGCATCGACGAGGCCCGCGCCCTGCTTGCGGGGCGAGTACAGCGCACCCGTCGTCTGGGCCGCATCCGTCAGCGGACGGGCGGTGCCCATGATGAGGTTCTGAACCACGTCGGCCTTCTGACGCGCACTCATCGACGCGAAGATCGGGTCGGACTGGACGCGCTGGAGGACGATTGTGCTGACGCCAGCCATCTGCGGCGTAGCCATCGACGTGCCCGAGGATTGCTCGTACGCACCGTCCGGTATCGATGAGAAAACCTCGCCACCGGGGGCTGCGATCTCGGGCTTGAGGCGCAGGTCCGGGGACACGCCCCACGCGGAGAACTCCGACGCCTCGTAGATGGTGGACTGCGGCAGGACCTGGCCCTCGGCGATCGTGAGCTTGTGCTCGGGGGCGTCCAGCATGGCCTGGCCGTCGGCCTGGGAGATGAACGCCGCGGGCATGTCCTGCGTCGTCAGATTCATGGCGATGAGGGATCCGACCGACACGTTGTTGTAGACGACGATTCCGGCGGGCTTGAGGTCGTAGAGGTTCTCGACCTTCTTCTGGTAGGTCATGTTGCCGCGCGAGACGAGCGCGATCTTGCCGGAGAGGCCGTCCGGGTACTTGGCCTTGAGCGCGGCAGCATCCTCCTCGGAGGCGAACCCGGCGTCCACGTACTCGTAGGTGCCGGCGGGCAGGTCGGAGAAGAAGGCGACCTTCTCACCGTTGAGGCCACGCGCGCGCTGGTATCCGATGTCCTTCCCATTGACGGTGAAGGCGTTGCGAAGCAGAGCGTTTTCGACCGAGGCGACGGCAACCACCGAGGAATACGTGGCCGGTTCGTCCATGACCGAGGAGTCGGGGTCCGAGGCGTAGGGCAGGCCCTTGCCGGAGTTGTTGCCGTACCCTGTGGAGAAGGCGTTGCCCGAGGCCGCGTTGACGGTGATGCCCGCTTCCTGCAGCTTCTTATACACGGTCGCGTACACCGAGTCGGCCTCGTTATCCATGCCGGCCGTCCAGCCGAGCGACAGGTTAATGACGTCGGGATGCAAGACGAGCATGTCGTCGAGGGAGGCGAGCAGCGCCGAGTCCAGCAGCGCGTCATCCTCGCTGCGCGTCACCTTCGCGACGATCACCTGGGCGTTCGGGGCGGTGCCGACGATCTTGTCCGCGTTACCGGAGGCGATGCCGGCGACGTGCGTCCCGTGGGAACCATACGGACTCTTCGCCGGCGACGCGTCGTTGTCGCCATCCGCGTAGTCGTAGGCGAAGGGGAACTTCTGCGAGACGTAGACGCCGGTCTTGCCCTCACCCAGCTGCGAGGTCATCGCGGCGACCTTCTGCGGGGTGAGCGGGGGCGACCCCGCGAGTTCGCCCGTGAACGCCGGATGCGTCATGTCGACGCCCGTGTCGATAACGGCGATGACCTTTCCTTCACCCTTCTGGGCGACCTGGTCGATGTGCATCATGAGGTGGGCGCTCAGGCTGGCGGGGTCCTGCCCGCCGGTCTGCGTGGACTCGATACCGCCCTCGGCATCGGGCGTGGCCACATCACTGACGCGGCCCTCACGCTCGAGGAACGCGGCTTGCACGCCCGGGGTGCGGCGGATCGCGTCGAGCGCACCGACGGGGGCCCTGAGGGCGAAGCCCGACATGACGTTGTCGTACTCGCGCTCCACCTGGGCCTGCGTTCCCGGGAAGAGGGAGGCCACGGCCTCGTTGATCTCGCTGATCGCGCCCTCGCGGGACACGCCATCCTCGAGCTGGACAATGACGCCGACGACGCGCGCCGGGTCCGCCTCGGTGTCGGTCGAGGAGGGCGCGGACTGCCCGCTCTTCGAGGTCAGCGCCGTGTCGATGTCGCCCACGGGCAGGGAGGTTGCTGCACCATCGTGCGTTCCGGTGGGCCCCGGGGGCACGGGCGAGGCCAGGGTGGCCGGTCCAGTCACCGCGAGCGCGCACGCGCCGACGAAGGCGAGGAGGGCAGCCGGTTTCTTCGTTGACATAAGCCTTCTCCGATATGTTGGGGGGACGGAGTGCCAGTGGCACCCGGTACCTCGGTGTACCAGCCGTCTCCTCACAACATACCTCACCTGACCCCCGTGACAATCACGGTATTGCTTACCGATGCATGAAGCACAGCTGAAGTGTCTAACGTGCCGCAGGGACCCTACTGGCGGTCCGACAGCTCCAGATTCGCCCGCACGACGATGCCGATACGCTCGACCATCTCCTCGTCTACCCACTCACCATCCAGGGCGGCTAAGCGCGGGTGGGTCGGGGCCTCGTCGAAGAGGCGATCGAAGCCGAGGATCGCCCTCCACAGGGGGGATCAGCTCCTCGTTGTAGGTGTGGCCGTGGCCGCCGGGAGCAGTGCCCGCGACGGGCAGGTCGGCAAGCACCTGAATGAAGGTGACGAAGCGCGTGAACTCAACGAAGGGAGACACGTCGCGGCCCGCCCGCTCACGCAGCCAATCGGGCTGCATCCACAGGAGCTGACGGTTCCACCATACGACCGGATCGGAGGCGTGCTGGGCGTAGACGAAGCGCGGGAAACCCCACGGCCCCAGCTCGCGCCCGTACAGGTCTGTGCGCAGGTCGGATGGCTCATTGACGAAGCGCACGCGCCGACCGTTGTAGACGACGGGGGCGACCTCGGGGCTGCCCTTGTGGCGGGCGCTCGTCAGCTCGGCGTGCATCGGCGTGAAGGCCGGGGTGCCTACCCACAGGGCCCCATCCACCTGGGAAAGCGCCTCCTCGACCGAGGAGAACACGGACTGCGAGGCGAAAGCCCCCAGGGATTCGCCGCAGACGAAGAGCGCGGGTCGGTCGGCCTCGTCCATGGTGTCGAGCTCTGCGCGCACCGCCCGGAAGAGCGCGGCCGAGGCCTCCTGCGCCGGCTCGAGGCCGGTCAGCCAGTTGAGAGCCGAGGGCACGTAGGAGTACTGGAGCGAGGCGGTGGCGCAGTTGCCGCGCGTCAGGAACTCGAGGGGCTGGACCTGCCACTCATCGACCCAGCCGGAGCCGGTCGACGCGGCAATGAGGATGACGGCTCGATCGAAGGCACCCGTGCGGCGCAGCTCGGCGACCACCGTCGCCGCTGCCTGCTCGATGCCCGCCCCACCCGTGGGCATGCCGGAGTAGACGCGGATCGGCTCCATGGCCTCGCCGCCGCAGACCTGGGCGATGTCGAGGCGCGAGGGGCCGCGCCCCAGGAAGACGCGCCCCTGACCGCCGACGGATTCCCAGGTGACGGGCGAGGCCGGGGATGCGGAGCGCTCGGGCACGAACGGCTTGAAAATGCCGCGCGCGGTGCGCGTGTTCATCTGCTCGGCGCGGTGGCGGAAGAAGCCGATTCCGCCGCGCAGGATCACGTTGGACGTCAGGAAAAAGACGATGGCGGCCAATATCGCCACGCCCACAACGACCGCCGCCGGGTGCGGCATGTAGCCGCCGAGCGCCCCGATCAGCATGCGGCCCACGCGGTTCATGGCCCCGACGATCAGGATGAGGCACCAGGCGATGACGACCGTGCCGGCCGTACCCAGGAGGTACTCGCCGAAGGTCTCCCCCGGCATGTTCACGAGCCTGGCGGCGACGCGGGCCCGACGGTAGGACTGGATGACCGCGTAGAACCACCAGGTAGCAAAAAGGGCGGCGATGCAGACACGGAAGCCGATCTCGACGGGCTCGGACGCGCGAATCGTCAGGCCAGTCACGGCAATGACGCGGGCACCCACGTTCTGGACGACCACACCCGCGACGTAGCCACTGGAGACGAGGACACCTGAGGCGACCGCGTGCCACGCCCACGAGCGCGCCATCAGCGACGGCGCCACGCTCACCGCATACATGGCAAGCGCCGCGATCACTCCCAGAAACGACACACCCATGGCCCCCATTGTGCCAGGCACAGCCTGCCCGTTCAGGAGAGGAACGAGGCCGACGATCCCACGCGCGACCGCATCGTCCACGAGCTCGGCGAATGCGCGTGCCACCACTTCCCCATCGAGCACTCCACGTTCCAGCTCGAATGCCCGCAGCATGCGAGCCACGAGCACATCGAGCACTAAGCCCCCTGCGCCGCTTGACAGGCGGTCAGTGGATTTGTAGGTTGTGACCATGAGCGCAGATGTAGGTTTCACTCCGGGTAAGCTGATTGAGGCTGCCCAGGGTATTGAAGCTGCCGCTGAGCCTTTTTCTCAGGCGGTGTCGACGATCGGCGAGGATGTGACGTCCGCGTCGGAGGGGATCAACGGTCCGTTTATGGAGCCGTTGGGCAATGCGCTGACTATGTGGGGCGATTCCCTGAGTGTGTTGTTTGATGATTTAGGTCGTTTGGCCGAGGCCTTGGTGGGCGTCGAGCATTCTTTTGGTGCGTGCGAAGAAGAAATTATGCAGTCGTTGGTCCAGGCGGCTTCCGGGTCGGAGTCGGACGGGGATTCGTCGGGTGGCAGCTTGCACGATGAGCTGATGCGGCTGTCCCAGCCGGTATCGTGACGGAGGATTGTCAATGAGTAGCGATTCGATGCTGGTCTTTAAAGAGGCCAGTGCCACCGAGATGGCTCAGGCCTTCCGTCAGAGGGTCCCGGTGGTCAAGAAATTCATTCCCGATGTGGCCGCTGACATTAAGGCTGCTGTGGGCGATTGGACGGGTGAGTCTCGTCAGGCGTGCGATGCTGCGCTCAAGCGTATGGAGGAGCGCGGCGAGGAATTGGCGGATTTGTTGACGGCGGCAGCTGAGGCGATGGACAAGATCCTGGCGGAGGGTCAGCACGCTGAGTCTAAAGCGTTTGCGTGCATCGACAGTTAAGGATTGTGACTCGTGAGTGATTTTAAGGTCGATTTGCAGGCCATGTCCTCGTTCGTGGAATCGTTGTCGTCCTTTGAGGAGAAGGCCAAGGAGTACGACGTGGAGGACTGGGTTCCCAACTCGGGGATGCTGGAGAATCCTGAGGTGTGGGATCGCACGGACGCGTTCCAGGACACGTGGGAAAAGGGTACCAACGACTTGCGTGATGAGATCAAGGCTGCCTCCAGTGCGGTCAGTGGTGCTCTGGGTGCTTATAGCGAGTACATGGAGAAGGCTAAAGAGCACATGGCTACGGTTGAGACGGCGGCGAACGCGCTGGGGCAGTCTCCCGTTGTTGGTTCGGGAGCGTGATCTGACGTGGGTGTTGTTGCGCATGGTGCGCCGGTTTTTAAGATCGGTGGAGATCCTGGTGGTATTTCGACGCGCGCCGCGGTGATGATGGATCGCGCCAATGAGTTCCGCGATATTCATTCCGGCTTGTCTTCCCTCAAAGCTGATGGGTGGGAAGGTCGCGCAGCGGATCATTTCCGTTCGAAGTTTGATGTGCAGATCAAGGGCTGGGTGGACGCCCAGGAGGCGTTCTCTTCGGCGTCCGAGGCCTACTCGTCGTATGCGTCGACGCTGGCGTCGGCGCAGTCCCAGTGTGATGGGATTCGTTCGCGCTGGAAGGCTGGCCGCGACGCTGTCCAGCAGGCACAGAACAATCAGGCTGATGCGCGCAACCAGGCCGCCGCTGATGGTGGTTCACCCGTGTTTGATGCCTCGTGTGATGAGGGTCCGGGCCGCTCGGCCATGGCCGCGGCAGAAGCTGATTTCCAGACCCTGGTCGACCAGGTCAACGAGGCTGGCGACCTGCTGATTACCGCCCTGAATGCGGGTATCGCGAAGCTGCCCGAGCGCACGTGGTGGGATTCGGTCAAGCGCACGGTCAGTTCGGTTGTGGTCGGCGCTGTCGAGGCCGTTGTCGATTTGGCGAAGCTGGTGTGGAAGCTGGGCGGCGGCGAGGCCTGGGTGGACTTCGGCCGCATGCTCATGGGCGACATGACCTGGGATGAGTATGTCATCAAGCACTACGAAATCCCCGCCGAAACGATCGTGGGCATGGCGAAGGCGCTGTGGAACGATCCGGTCGGCTTTATGAAGGCTGTCGGTAAGTCGCTGCTGGACTGGGACACGTGGACCGATGATCCCGCGCGCGCCATCGGTCACCTCCTGCCCGACGTGATCATGGCGGTTGTGACCATGGGCGGCAGCGCCGGCGTGTCTGCCGGCGAGAAGGCCTGACCGGTACGGCTCGTGCCCTGCGCATCGGTAAAGAGGTTTTCAAGGCTATCCTGCCGATTAACCCCGACGATATTCGTTCCCTGGCTAAGCTCGGCAAGAACATGGTCGGCAAGCTGAGCGCCCACGGTTTGAATACCGCCGCGGACGTCGCGGATCTGGCGAACACCGCACAGCACCTGGCCGGAGCAGCCGACCACGCCCACGACCTGGGTCACGCCGCCAACGGCATGGCTGGCGCCCTGGACGGGGCCTCTGACGCCGGCCGCGCCGCGAGGACTGGCGGGGCCCTCGGGGACACGAGCCACGCCGCGCACGCAGCCGGCGGAGCCGCCGATGCTGCCGGTAGCGCCAGCCACGCCGCGCACGCCGCTTCCGGCGGTGGTGGCATCGCCAGCGGTGCGAGCCATGCCGCAAACGGTGCCGGTAACGCCAGCCACGCCGCTTCCGGTGGCGGTGGCATCGCCAGCAGCGCGAGCCATGCCGCAAACGGTGCCGGTAACGCCAGCCACGCCGCTCACACTGGCGGCAACGCCGCAGACGCTGCCGGTAGCGCCAGCCACGCCGCGCACGCCGCTTCTGGCGGTGGTGGCATCGCCAGCGGTGCGAGCCATGCCGCAAACGGTGCCGGTAACGCCAGCCACGCCGCTTCCGGTGGCGGTGGCATCGCCAGCAGCGCGAGCCATGCCGCAAACGGTGCCGGTAACGCCAGCCACGCCGCTCACACTGGCGGCAACGCCGCAGACGCTGCAGGTAACGCCAGCCACGCCGCTCACACTGGCGGCAACGCCGCAGACGCTGCAGGTAACGCCAGCCACGCCGCTCACACTGGCGGCAACGCCGCAGACGCTGCAGGTAACGCCAGCCACGCCTCGCACACCGCAGGCAACACAGCCGACGCTGCAGGCAACGCCAGCCACGCCTCGCACGGTGGTGCAGATGTCAAGGATTCGGCTCTTCCGCCCACGGATCCGGGCCACCGCTCCAACGGTGTGTCAAGTGCGGCTCAGCCCGCCGCGACGCCTCATGCGTCCGCAGCCGGCGATGCTGGCACCGCCGGGCATGCGGCTCCCGCGAACACTGCCCCCAGCGCGTCTAACGGCGCTCACAACAACGCGTTCATGAATGCGGATACCGGCGGCGCCACCCACGGCGCTGGCAGCACTGCCAACGGTGCCCCCTCGGGCGACGACTTCGCGCCTCAACCTGATGCTGCAGTTGGCGGGAAGCCTCCGCAGCGCCCCGACGTTTCGTTTGAGAAGATGAACGAGCACTTCTCAACGGAATTCGACATCGTACACGCAGGCGATCCTGGAGCCAACGACTTGCTCCGTAGCCCCCGGGACGAGGCGACCCTCGCGGGTCGGTCGGGCCCGGTTCATGCTAATGGCCAGACGCGCGGTGCCGATGAGCTTGTCGGCGCGGGCGTTGGTCGTAGCGAGGCCAGCGTGGGCGCTCAGGGATCGTACGAGCGCGCTGGTGCCTTCGGCGGCAGCGATCCGAGCCGTGTCAGCCACGGAGCGGATGGCTTCGGCGGTACCGCTGATTTCGGAGCGAACGCAGGACATGCGGGTCACGGCGCACACGGCGTCAGTAATTCCGCTGATGTCGGTGGCGGCGTAGGCGACGCGTCACGTGGTACGCACGCTGCTGGCGCCCCCACGGGCCAGGGCGGCGGTCATGTTGGTGCTGATACTGGCACCCACGGTGGTTCGTCGGCCCCTGCGCAGGGGCCGCACCGTGCCGATCCGGGCATGTCCACCGGTGACACGCACGGTGCGTCGCGCGCTGATTCCACCCCCGGCCACGGCGACACCCCCCGGGCAGGACAGGGTGCGGACGGCACCCCCGACGCACCTACCACCCCCAAGAAGGAAACTCCTGCCGGGGACGCCCTGGGCGGCGACAAGCAGCCGCATAGCGGAAAGCATGCAGCAGACACGCCTGCCACCCACGCGGATGAGGCCGCCGACACCAGCAAGGCTGGCCACGGCACCGGCGACGCAAGTAGCTCCGGTAAGGCCGATGCCGACGCTAAGCATGGGCATGATTCCGGCGAGCACGCGGACGCTGACCCCAAGGCGAAGGACCACTCCGCCAACGGCAAGGCTGACGACGCTGCTGATTCAGCGCGCCACGGTGACAAGACCGAGGCCGACAAGCCCACGTCGGACAAGACCCACAAGGAAGACCACGCCGCACACCACGACGGCGACGAACACCCCAAGAACAGCGACGACAAGCACTCAGCCAAGAACGACGACGCCGACACCAAGTCCACCAAGGACGAGGCAGACACGCACAAGTCCAACAAGGACAGCGACGCCAAGTCCGACAAGGATTCCGCCAAGCACGCGGACGCTGACCCCAAGGCGAAGGACCACTCCGCCAACGGCAAGGCCGACGACGCTGCCGATTCGACGCGCCACGGTGACAAGAACGAGGCCGACAAGCCCACGTCGGACAAGTCCCACAAGGAAGACGACGCCGCACACCACGACGGCGACGAACACCCCAAGAACAGCGACGACAAGCACACCACCAAGACCGACGACACCGACACCAAGTCCACCAACGACGACGCCGACACCAAGTCCACCAACGACGACGCCGACACCAAGTCCACCAAGGACGACGCCGACACGCACAAGTCCGACAAGGATGAGGCCGAGCGCGCGGACGCTGACCCCAAGGCGAAGGACCACTCCGCCAACGGCAAGGCCGACGACGCCGCTGACTCGACGCGCCACGGTGACAAGACCGAGGCCGACAAGACCGAGTCGGACAAGTCCCACAAGGAAGACGACGCCGCACACCACGACGGCGACGAACACCCCAAGGACACCGACGACAAGCACACCACCAAGACCGACGACGCCGACACCAAGTCCCCCAAGGACGAGGCCGACACGCACAAGTCCAATGACGACAACGGTGGCGGCAAGTCCGACAAGGACGACGCCGACGCCAAGTCCGACAAGGATTCCGGCGAGCACGCGGACGCTGACCCCAAGTCGAAGGACCACTCCGCCAACGGCAAGGCCGACGACGCCGCCGATTCGACGCACCACGGCGACAAGACCGAGGCCGACAAGCCCACATCGGACAAGTCCCACAAGGAAGACGACGCCGCACACCACGACGGCGACGAGCACCCCAAGGACACCGACGATAAGCACACCACCAAGACCGACGACGCCGACTCCAAGTCCACCAAGGACGAGGCCGACACGCACAAGTCCAATGACGACAACGGTGGCGGCAAGTCTGACAAGGATGCTGACGGCAAGTCTGACAAGGATGCTGACGGCAAGTCCGACAAGGACGACGCCGACGCCAAGTCCGACAAGGATTCCGGTGAGCACGCGGACGCTGACCCCAAGGCGAAGGACCACTCCGCCAACGGCAAGGCCGACGACGCTGCTGATTCGGCGCGCCACGGTGACAAGACCGAGGCCGACAAGACCGAGTCGGACAAGTCCCACAAGGAAGACGACGCCGCACACCACGACGGCGACGAACACCCCAAGGACACCGACGACAAGCACTCAGCCAAGAACGACGCTGACACGCACAAGTCCGACAAGGACAGCGACACCAAGTCCACCAAGGACGACGCCGACACGCACAAGTCCGACAAGGATTCCGCCGAGCACGCGGACGCTGACCCCAAGGCGAAGGACCACTCCGCCAACGGCAAGGCCGACGACGCCGCTGACTCGGCGCACCACGGCGACAAGACCAAGGCCGACAAGCCCACGTCGGATAAGTCCCACAAGGAAGACGACGCCGCACACCACGACGGCGACGAACACCCCAAGGACACCAACGATAAGCACTCCGACAAGACCGACGACGCCGACACCAAGTCCACCAAGGACGAGGCCGACACGCACAAGTCCAACAAGGACAGCGACGCCAAGTCCGACAAGGATTCCGGCGAGCACGCGGACGCCGACTCTAAGGCGAAGGACCACTCCGCCAACGGCAAGGCCGACGACGCCGCTGACTCGACGCACCACGGCGACAAGACCGAGGCAGACAAGCCCACGTCGGACAAGTCCCACAAGGAAGACGACGCCGCACACCACGACGGCGACGAGCACCCCAAGGACACCGACGACAAGCACTCAGCCAAGAACGACGACGCCGACACCAAGTCCACCAAGGACGACGCCGACACGCACAAGTCCGACAAGGACAGTGACGGCAAGTCCGACAAGGACGGTGACGGCAAGTCCGACAAGGACGGTGACGGCAAGTCCGACAAGGACGGTGACGGCAAGTCCGACAAGGACGGTGACGGCAAGTCCGACAAGGACGGTGACGGCAAGTCCGACAAGGACGACGCCGACGACGACTCCAACAAGGACGACACCGACTCCAAGTCCGACAAGGACGAAAAGTACGAGGATCTCTACGATCACTCACACGATAAAGACGGTCCAGATTCCTCTTACAATCCAGAAACAGATCCTCACAGCAATCCGGACCCTGACTATGACAGCCTGCCGGATCCGTCAATTGACCAGTCTGAAGGTTTTCCAGAAGGAGTCGACCCATACAGAACTCCCCCAAAGACACGACGCCAGCTTGAGGAAGCACTTGAAGCTTGGGAGTCCTATCAAAAGAAGGCGCTGCCAGATGATGCAGCTAAGTGGCATTCAGGACGTTACGGTTTTGATGACGTAGTAAATCCTGAACGCGCACTGGGATACAATCCCGACGGGTCGCCACGTTCCATGGAGGACTTCATGAATGTCTATTATGACAAAGAAAAGAAGCAACCAGTTTGGCCATGGGACGTCGAAGGACTCCGTAAGAATGGGGCAAAACTCAACGCAAATTACCACGAGTACACATCGATTACCCCATTCATCAAAACGCACGGCGAGGATTTGTGTCGACTCGGAGACCCCGGCGGTAAGTTCGCGGCCGCAGTACACAAGGACGGTACGCTTCCATCGTTTGGCGAGCGAGGATTGTTCCAGCCCTTCTCGCTGGGCGCACCGGATATGCGCGCACGCCTGACCGGAGAACTTCCCGAGGGACACATCGTCAAATACGGCGAGGTCGCCCCTGCTTTTGGCCAACCAGGAGGGGCAATACAGCTGCAGATTTGGGGACCTGACGAAAAGACGGGTATCATCAGGGAGTTGACACTAAAAGAGTGGAAGAAGCGGGGGATCATTGAGTATGTCAAACACGATTAGCGAAGATGAGTTCATCAAGACCCTGGTTTCCTTGCTCGAGCGAGAGCTTTACGTTGTCAGCGAGGATCACGTGTGGTTTCGGAGCAACGATCTTAATGTCATGATCCACGCGTGGTACGAGGACGGTTTCTACTCGGGCGGGTCAAGCGAACGCCTCTCTCCCCCTGGCACCAGCATGTGGGCGGATTCTCTCACCCCCGTGAAGCAGTGGCTGCTCATGGACAACTTTGATCTACTGCGCTATTGCCTCGGCCTCGAGTATTTAGCATCAGGTTTCGGGAGCTGCTGATCGCGCCGAACTGGTCCCACAGGCCCGGCACCAATCAGTACTCCCTTGAGCTGTGTCACAACGATCAGCCCACCGGCGTCTTCGCAGGCAAATGGTCTGACGAAGCCACCAACCTGACATGGTTCCTGAACCACACGCCCGAGCGCCTCCTCGAGATCGCACGTATCGAGAGCAAAGAAGAAGCCTGTCAGGCTCTCTTCGGAACCACACACATCCCCTACGGGGACGACGACTAACGCAAGGCTCAACGCCTTCGCGGTAACGCACTCGGAGCGTGGGCAGCCCCGCCCACAAACGCAATATGGGGTCAACGCGTGATAGAGCGTCAGAGAAGTGGCCGAGGTTGGTGCGGCCCAGTCCCGGCCTCGTCCCGACAAATTGAGAGGCGGTGGGAGCTTCACGCTCCCACCGCCTCGTCGTAGGCACGACTCGCTGCCCCTGTACTGACTCAGCCACTTAACACGGAACCAACGACGCGACGAGGAAGTCAGTACCGGTGTCTACCGTAACCCTGCGTTGTTCTCAACTACCACGAAGCCTAAAGTGGCACAGATGTTCATGGAGAGGCTCAAGCCCGAACCTGGGGAAACACGTGTCCTGTTTGAGATTGAAGAGGCGTCGGGTTCAAACATCCGCCCGATGTCTATGTATGCGAAACAAGATGAAATTCTTTTTAAGTCCGGGGTTGATTTCGAGGTTGTCGACTACGATAAACTTTCTGACGGAAGTTACACCATCAAACTCAGGCAGAGAGAATAGGATGCAGCTATGCCCGTCGCTGTAAATGGAAATGTTAACGGGGCGCAGTTGTGGATTGCCGACCATCATTGGTGGGATTACCCAACGATCTGGAAGCTCCCCAAGCGCCCTGAGGACGGCCAGCTCGACTGGGAGCGCCTCTTCCCCCACCAACGCGACGTCATCCGTCGTTTCTCAGCCACGCTCCGCACATTATCAGGCCTGCCCGAGGCACTGCCGTCAATCCCCTACCAGCCTTTCGGGACCCCAAGCCCACAGGGCTGGGTGATGCCCATCAAGTCCGGTACGCCCAGTAAACTTCGGTACGGCAAGTGCACCGCTGGGGGCTCTATCGTCTCCCATCACCCCATTCGCGGGACTGACACGTTCGCGCTCCTCTTTAGCGGAGCCGGGAAATTTCCCTGGTTTGTGGTGCGTGCAGACGGACGTCCCTGGCACACCAATCCCTGGGCAAACAACACGCGAGTGGGGTCCATCTGGGTGCGAGTTCTTGCCTGGGAGCATAGCTCTCCTCACATTCAGCCATTCACCGAGATAGCCGTGCCGCCGCGGACTGTGCCTGCGCAACTGCGCACGATCTACGTGGAGCGCTACCCCGACGATCCTGACCTGTACGGCTCACTCACACAGCTACCAACCCCGGCAGAAGAACGCATCGAGGTTCAAGACGTCCCCGTATGGTGGAAAAAACCAGAATACCTCCTGCGCAAAAGCTTCCTTCAGCCTGACCCGCACAATCCGAACTCCTATCGGAACGCTCCTAACACTCTCGACGAGCGAACCGCTTATACGTGCATCGTCCAATACACAGGCCTGCTCCGCAATTGGACATCACCGTACGTCCTGCCCGACTACATTGCACGCTTTGATGAGAAACCACAGGAGGAATCATGAACGAAGACAGCATCAAGAGCTTTTTGTCTCTCCTCGAGTCACTACCCCCGACCCCGTCGGTGACCTTCCGCGGATATGTCGACACGTCCATCACAGAGCCGCGTGCGATTGCTTCTCCCGTGCTCACGGCAACATCGCATAACATTTCGATTGCGACAAACAACCTGGCGGTTCCGCAGGTCGCTATTTTTATCGGCCAGAATGGACGAGACCTCAGCACACTCATGATGGGTGCCCCCTCTTTCAATCTCGAAGAGGTCACCTACATGCCCGGATCCTACTTCTACGTGCATCCCGCTCAGGAGCTCCTCGGAGTGACCATCCAGATTTACGAGGAAATGCGTCTGACCGAAGGCGGAAAGAGCCTCGCCCCCACCCGCGTTCTCGACTCCTGGACTCCCATTCTCATTGAGTTTGAGCCCGCGCTGCGCGCTGCTCGCAGCCAGCGCGTCGATCTGCCCGAAGGCGCGTCAGAACGTTTCCTCATTCCCGTGGGCTAACGCCTCAACACGACAAGAGCCGGCGTTGTTGCCCCCACTAGCTAGCGGGGGCAACAACGCCATCATCGACTCAACCACCCGGCGAGTAACCGGCTCTTCATAATTGAGGGTGTAGGTGTTGTGGGTGGGGTTGGGCGTGTCGTGGCCGGGTAGGGGTCGAGGTCTTCCGATGATGGAGATTGCTACACCGTCCATCTGAAAGACCTCGACATGGCCAATACTATCTTTGATCGCCCTGACCTGAGCGCGTTCACGCGCCTGGATGACCTGGGCCTGGAAGTGACGGGCCAGCGCATTGAGGCAGACCATGCAGTGTTGGCGTGCCGGATTTCTGGTGAGGACCGGTGGTGTCGACGCTGCGGGTGTCAGGGCATTTCTCGTGACACGGTGGTCAGGCGCTTGGCGCACGAGCCCTGCGGGTGGCGTCCCACGATTTTGCATGTGAGCGTGCGCCGCTACCGGTGCGAGACGTGTGCTCACGTGTGGCGTCAAGATATGAGCCAAGCGGCCGATCCGCGCGCCAAGCTTTCACGCGCAGCGGTGCGCTGGGCGCTCACTGGGCTGGTCGTTCATCATGTGACGGTGGCGCGCGTCGCCCAGGCCTTGGGCGTGTCCTGGAATACCGCCAACACCGCTGTCCTGGGTGAAGGCCAGCGTCTACTGATCAATGATCCAACTCGGTTCGATGGCGTGCGTGTCATCGGGGTGGATGAACACGTGTGGCGCCACACCCCCTACGGAGACAAATACGTCACCGTTATCTTGGACTTGACGCCCATCCGAGAACGCCGCGGTCCCTCCCGGCTCTTGGACATGGTCCCGGGTCGCTCCAAGCAGGTCTTCAAAACCTGGCTGGCCTCCCGCCCTGACACGTGGCGTGAGCGCATTGAGATTGTCGCGATGGATGGATTCACCGGGTTCAAGAGCGCAGCCGCCGAAGAACTCCCCGGCGCGAGGGCGGTCATGGACCCCTTCCACGTCGTGCACCTGGCCGGTGATGCTCTCGATGAGTGCCGCAGGCGTATCCAGCAAGAACTTCACCATCGGCGCGGGCGTGCCACGGATCCCCTGTACAAGGCCCGCAGGATGTTACACACCCGCTCATGCCTGCTCACGCCACGTCAGCAGCACCAACTACTCAACCTGTTTTCCGGTGAGGAGCACGTCGCGCTCGAGGTCACTTGGAGCGCCTACCAGAACATCATCGACGCCTACCGCGCGCCCGACACGGACGCGGGTAAGGCCCTGATGGAAGCCGAAATCAACACCCTGACCTCCACGCGTGTACCGAGGGGTCTGACCGAGCTCGTCACGCTGGGCAGGACACTTAAACGCCGAGCCGGGGACATCCTGGCTTACTTCGACCACCCCCACACCTCCAATGGTCCTACCGAAGCGATCAACGGCCGCCTCGAACACCTACGCGGCTCCGCCCTCGGGTTCCGTAACCTCACCCACTACATCACCCGCTGCCTCCTCGAAACCGGAGGATTCAGACCCCAACTACACCCTCAATTATGAAGAGCCGAGTAACCAAACGGAACGTCAGCCAACACGGCTGCCCTGCTGGTTGCCAAGGCAACAGTCAGAGCACACTCAGCTCGTGACAGCTGAGTGGCTCGCTCCGTCGTGTCACATGGCGTCCACTCGCCGCACGCAACGGAAACCGCGATTCCCAACAACACAGGCCTAAAACACACCGGGCGTCAACGAGAGAGGCATTCGCGGATAGGACGACGCGCTTATACTCAAGGTACAGGAGTGTCACCCACGGGAGGACGTCATCATGGATGTGCTCGAGCAGCTGATCGAACGGGCAAAGAGCGTCGGTGTCTCTGCCGACCTCATTCGAGATAACGGGCTCTTCAGAGTTGAGTGTGGTTGGAGGCATCTAGGCCTCCTGCGATGAGGAGCATTCGGAGTTGGTAGTTGGTGGGGTTGCGGTAGCCTCTGGCGGTGCGTCTTCCTAGTTCGATGATTCCGTTGATGGCTTCTGTTGGCCCGTTGCTGGCTCCTCCTGTATCGAAGTAGGCCAAGAAGGCGTCCTTCCACTTGCGCAGGGTTCGACCCAGGCGAGCGATTTCGGGGATGGGACACGTTGGTAGGCGCTCGATGAGATGAGCGGCCAGGCGTCGGCCTTGGGCGGGTGTGTCTTGATGGAAGACATCGCGCACTTGCTGGGCGCAGCGGTAGGCGACTTCCACACTGATATGCGCCTCATCTGCCGTGAAGGCCTCACGGAGGCGTTCTTGTTGACGCTTCGTGAGCCGATCACGCGAGGCGCGCAAAAGATTGCGGATCTGATAGAGAGGATCACCCTTGCGCCCGCGGTGACCGGTCGTGTCTTGCTGGACGCGACGACGCACCTCATCGAGAGCGTCACCTGCGAGCTTGACGATGTGAAAGGCATCGAGGACGCTGGTGGCGTCTTGGAGCTGGTCATCAATGGCGTTCTTATATCCCTGGAAGGGATCCAGCGTCGCGATTCGCACCCCCGCACGGAAGTCTTCTCCGCGCTCGGCCAGCCAGTTCTTGTACACGGTGCCAGACCTTCCCGGGACCAGATCCAACAAGCGGGCCGTGGGGTGATCCTCCCCGCGTGTCAGGTCCACGATGCCGGTGAGCTCACGGGGGCCCCGGCGGCGTCGGTCCTGGTGGTGCCACACATGCTCATCAACCCCCAGTACCCGCACCCCTGTGAAACGGGCGGGGTCATCACATGCGGCTTGCAGACACGGCTTGATATGGGACCACACGGTATTCCACGTGGTTCCTAACTGGCGGGCCAGCCCCGAGATAGTGGCTCCCTCGAAGCGCAACTGTCGGATCGCCCAGCGGATCGCCCGGGGGCGCCCAGGCGCGCCCTGGGAGCACACACCGAGTGGTTCTGCTCAGCGAAAGTCGTGATCTGGCAGGTATGTTCGCGGCATATCCATCGGCGCTTATGCCACCGGATCCGCGCCGGGACACCGGCCCAGGGCGCGTCGATCACCTCCACCACCACACGCCCATGACCTTGAGCGATCACCCCACAATCTGGGCACCCCGCCAGCTGGTTGCACGACTCAACATCGAGCACCAGAGCATCTGGGTGCGAACCGCACTCATCAGATGGAAGCCCTCCAAGTCGACGAGCAGATCACACCGATCACAACGATCAAGCGACACAGAGCAGCAGCAGGTAGGGTGAGACATTGTCGAGGTCCTTGACGACAGCGGGGGTAGAAGTCCGCTCATCATCAAGGACCTCGACCTCTACCCGCAACCCCCGACCAACACCCGGTCACCCACACTCAACTCGGAAGAGCCCCATTGACCCTGATAGTCACAAGCCCGTGTACCTGAAGCCTGGGCCTGTGCGCAAGTTGTTGACGGTTTGTTTATGCGGCTGTTGTCCAGGCCGCTTGGTGTAGTTCGTATTCGATGGGGGATCTGCCGCCCAGGCTGGTGTGGATGCGGCGGCGGTTGTAGAAGTCTTCGATCCAGGTGGCGACCCCGGTGTAGACCTGGTCGCGGGTGGTGAAGGCGCGCCGGTAGTAGTACTCGGTTTTGAGGGTGGCCCAAAAGGATTCGGCCATGGCGTTATCCCAGCACACTCCAGCCTGCCCCATCGACACGGTTCCTTTCACGGCGCGCATGTAGGCTGCCAGTTTCTGGGAGGTGAACTGTGTTCCCCGATCAGCGTGGAGCACGACCCCTGCGGGGAAGGTGCCGCGGGTGGTGGCGGCCATGTCGAGCGCGGTGATGACCAGGTCGGTGCTTTGCTGCTCGCCCATGGCGTATCCGAGCACTCGACGCGAGTGCGCATCGCGCACGGCGCACAGGTAGACCCAGCCTTGGGCGCACCGCAGGTAGGTAAAGTCCGTGATCCACACCCGATCCAGGGCGCCTTGGTCCCACTGGCGGGCGCAGTGGTCCTCATGGGCCACAGGACCGCGCCGGCCGCGCTTGGCCGGGCGCGGGTGCGTGTTCAGGCCCGACAGGCCTTGGCGGCGCATCGACGCGGCGACCGCCCGCACACCCACATCCACGCCCGCGCGCGTCAGAGCATGGCGGATGCGAGGAGCCCCATACGTGCCGCCCGACACCTCGTGTTCCCAGGCCACCGCCTCATCCAAACGCCGCCGCACCAGCGCGCGCTTGCCCCGCTGGGGTGCACGGTTTTTCCACGCGTAATAGCCCGCGCGCGTCACCCCCAAGACCTTGGCCATCAAGGTGATTGAGTAGGAAGCCTTCTGCGCGTCCATCAGTTCAAAGCGCTGGTGTTTTGGTGCCCAGACGCGAAGAAGGCGCTGGCTTTTCCCAAAAACTCATTCTCCTTCTCCAGCTGGCGCACCCTCCGGCGCAATGCCGTGATCTCAGCTTCCATCTCGCGTGGATCAGGACGACCCTCACGCACGGCTTGACGCCGCTCGCGCTCGAGTTTGACCCACCGGCCCACCACCGATTCACCCAGCCTAAATCCCGGGCCACAGACGCGATCGTAGACCCCGTATCCAACACCAGACTCGCAAC
Source organism: uncultured Sanguibacter sp. (assembly GCA_916438365.1). The sequence goes on along the minus strand of CAKAEY010000007.1, from coordinate 333,082 downwards.
ATCACGACGATACTCCGGCGTAAAACGACGACGAGTTCCCATAACAGGCACCTCACTCTCCGCAGGCACACACACCCGCTTAACGAAGTGTCAACAACACCAGCCTAAGCCCAGCCCAAGCAGCTTCTTGAAGGTCCGAACCCTGCTCTAGTTAGAAAGACAATCAAATGAACGAAGAACTCGCCGCATACATCACTCGCCTGTGTGAACTATCGGGACACACAACGCAGATCGACGATGATGTGATCCTGGTCGAGCCGAGTAAAGACCTTATCTACGACGCATTCACCATGGTCGAGGAATACTACGCCTACGGCCACGTCGAAAGATACTCATTCAGCGGGGAAGACTTCGGATCCGCGTCCTTCGAGATTTTCAAGAAGTTCGCGATCATGCACTTCGCCGCCGACATTCGTGCAGCACACCAGCTCCCACCCCTCAACGTCCCAGCAGTGACCGACGTTCACCCCGGTTTTTCCATCGAATTCCTCGAACCGATCGCGTATCTGCTGACAAGCAAAGCCTCCCCCCATTCCCAAAACATTCACAACCTTCTCGCCAGCTGCGCTGCTCTCATTGTCATATCTGATGGGCACGTCAAGCGAAGACCTGCTCTCCCTGGTCCTCGAACCGTCCGGGGCGGGATATGCCGCGCTGTACCAGCAGAGCTGACACTCCCCTCTCCCGGCGCTAGCTCACGGAGCATAGACGAGAGCGTCGGTCACACCTCCTCCCCTCGTACGACGGGAGGAGGTGCGCCATTTCGCGCTCGCCCGTCAGTTACGATGTCCGCAGAGGCAATGACCCGAAGGAGTGAGCGCCCATGCTGAAAGAATTCGACGACCTCATATCCACGCTCTGCGCGAACTCTTCAGTCGTGCGCAAGGAACGAGACGGCAGTCTGTTCTTCACTGTCGATGGAATTCTCTTTGATTCTTTCTGGTACTCGACAGACAACTACCGCTTCGGCACGAGCGAGCGGCCAAGCCGTGTCGGCGCAACACTGCGAACCCCGAGTTCGACAGTTGCGAGATATGAGTTGGTGCGCCTTCTGGGTGGCTACAACCGATGGTCGCATGGGCGGCAGGCAGTCGAGCTAGCGACTGACCCGGATTCCCTCCAAGCAAGCTGGACGATAAGCCCCGGACAACTGCCCGGCGAGCAGATCCTGTCAATGCGCAGTTGCCCCGACGTAGAGTTCACCTCGTTCGACGAACAACGCGCGTACAAGCTCGCACATCTCATGCAGTATCCCTTCGAGGACGCACTACAGCTGTATCTGGGTGAGTAGAACCAACGCACCTAACAGAGTTTGACGTGCGCGGCTTCGTAGTCGATCGCTCTCGCGAACACCGCTTCAGCGCGCGGCGCCTAGGTAGGATGGGGGAAGCCTGCCTCGATGACGCAATCGGCGTAGGACCCCTAGCGAAGGGAGCCAGTCATGTGGGAACAGTTTCGAAGCCTCGCGCTCCCGATCATCAGGGAGCACTTTCCCGGCTCTTCATAATTTGGGGTGTAGTGTTGTGGGCGGGGTTGGGCGTGTCGTGGCCAGATAGGGGTCGAGGTCTTCCGATGATGGAGATTCCTACACCGTCCATCTGAAAGACCTCGACATGGCCAATACTATCTTTGATCTCCCAGACCTGAGCGCGTTCACGCGCCTGGATGACCTGGGGTTAGAGGTGACGGGTCAGCGCATTGAGGCAGACCATGCAGTGTTAGCTTACCGTATTACTGGTGAGGACCGGTGGTGTCGACGCGCCGGGCACCAGGAGTGCGCTCACAGGTGGCAGCAACACCCAGTCGCCCACACTCAACTCGGAAGAGCCACGAACCGCAGCCACAAGTAGGAAGGCCTCGGCAAATGAACATCTTTCTCACGGCAAACATGAAGACATTCGATGAGTTTGCCGCCCTCTACTCTGAGGGGGACGAGGCACGCACGAACCGGGGGCGCTCCCTGTTCAGTTACGCTCTCGGAAACAGCAAAGCGGAAGAGCGATACAAGATCGTCGACTTCCTACTTGAGCGCAATCCGTCGTTCGCCCACAAGTCCGGTGATGGCGCGTCGCTCCTGCACATCCTGCTAGGAAGCCTCAACCACGACCCCGTCCGCGATGCCGCCATCGCACAGGTTCTGGTCGACCATGGGGAGACCTTCAACTGCCTCGACGATCGCAGGCGCCTCCCCCCTCCAGTACCTGCTCCCCGCCCATCGCTACTCCGACGAGGACCTGGCACCCATCTACGACGTCGTCTTCGCGTCTCCCGACCCGGGTTTTACGACCGTCGTTGACGGGGGAAAGCCCTTCCATGAACTCGTCCGCGCATTCGAGGACCGGCAAGTCCTCGCAGACCGTATCGACGCCTACCTGCGCGCGCAGGGTGACACTCACTGAGAGGAGCAATGATGCGCCCCACTTACATTCAAGGCGCCGGCGCGGCCATCGTCTCTCGCAAGATTGTTGAGCGCACAGGCAACATCAAGTGGCTGACCCGCGAGGAACCCTTCGCCCCTCAGGACTCCGGCTGGCGCGTGCTATCCGACCGCGACACCGCCGAGTACCTGGATGATCCAAAAAACATGACCGTCGTTGACTTCAACGAGCTGTGCAACCTTGAGCCCGCCTGCATCGGCATCTACGACCTGCCGATCGGCTCCGACATTCAACTCGTCGTCGAACCTGACGGCCGCCGACGCTGGTTCGACAACAAGACCGAAAAAGAGATTTCCTTCCGCTAACCCACGCAGCGGCCCCGCCCTCACAGTGAGTGAGCCACACGAGGGTCGCGTACGGGATCGTCACCTGCTCCCCCGCCGCATACCCGAGGTGCTCGTAGAGGTACCAGCGCAAGTTCGCCTGCATCCGCTCGCGCCCGGCCTCCGACGAACGGATATACGAGGAGCGGGTCGTCCCCAGGGTGAGGATCTCCTCGGGGGTCATACGGTCCTCCCACGCGACCTGCGTGAGGGTCATCGGCTCAAAGCCACCGCCCGGCGTGGGCGGCTTGTCGGGGCGGTGCACGTCGCCCGAGCGCATGATGCGCGTCAGGCGGTGCACCCACGGGATCGACACGGCCATCTGGTTCCACACGATCGCGAGCGCGCCGCCGGGCGCGAGGATCCGGGCGGCCTCGACGCCCGCGCGCGCCTCGTCCACCCAATGCCAGGACTGGGCAAACACAACAATGTCGTACGCCCCGTTCGGAAACCCCGTGTCTTCCGCGAGGCCATCGTGCCACGTCACGCCGTCGACAGACGAGGCCTGGGCGCGCATCGCCTCGGAGGGTTCGACCGCGTCGACGAGGAGTCCGGCGCGAGCCAGGAGCTCGCTCATCTTGCCTGTGCCCGCGCCGATGTCGGCGGCACGCAGCGGGCCGCCCCGACCCGTCTCACTGGCACCACGCGCGCGACGTGCGGCATCAACCAAAGCGGCCACGGCCTCGTCCGGGTAGGCCGGGCGCACGGAGTTGTAGGCGCCGCCCTCCCCGACAAAAGGATTCACGTCGAGGGAACCGGACACGCTGTTCGGCATCATGACACGATCACCGCAATGCTGCCACGAAGGAGTGGCGTCCGCGCGCCCAGCCACGGCCTCATTGTCGGAAGCACTCACAGGAGCGAGCTCCCCAGTCGGCACACGTTGTCGACGTAGTGGACGTACCACGGCTGGCCGCACCACTCCTCGTAGGTGAGCTCGCGGGAGGCCTCGCGCGTGCGCTCGTCGTTGCCGTGCAGCATCTCGACCAGGCGCGAGCTGTCGGCGACGAGCACGATCTCGTAGTTGAGGCCGAAGGAACGCACGTCCATGTTGGACGAGCCGATGATGCACAGGCTCCCGTCGACGACCATGTACTTGGAGTGCAGCATCCGCGGCTTGCGGTACAGGTGGATGCGAACGCCCGCCTTCAGGAGCGGCCCGTAGTAGGAGCGCTGCGCGTGCCCGACCAGGAACTGGTCAAGCTGCTCAGAGACGAAGAGCTCGACCTCAACGCCCGACAGCGCGGCGTTCGTCAGCGCGGTCATGAGGGCCTCGTCGGGGATGAAGTAGGGGCTCGTGATCGACACGTGCGTGCGCGCCGAGGAGATCATGTGGATGAACGCGCGCAGGTTCGGCTCGCCCTTGAACGCGGGCCCCGACGGGATGATCTGCATCGCCGAGGCCTGCTCCCCCTCGCGCTCTGCCGCAACCTCCGCGGCGGGCGGAGTGAGGACGTCGGGGGTGAGGACCTCCTTGCACGCGTAGTACCAGTCCACGGCGAAAACCGCCTGGATCTGGGTGACGATGGGCCCGGTGACGGACACGCTCGTGTCGTCGTAGACTATGCCGGCCTTCGCATACGAGGGGGTGTCGTAGTCGGGGGCCACGAGATTGTGGGAGCCAATGTAGGCCTCGCACCCATCGATGACGAGGATCTTGCGGTGGTTGCGCAGATCCGGGCGGCGGATCTGCCCGCGCAGGGGCGCGAAGGGCAGCATCTCGTGCCACTCGATGCCCATAGCGTTCAGGCGGCGACGGAAGTCCCTGTGGCCGGGGATTGTGCGCATGCCGTGGTGGTCGACGAGGAGGCGGACAGTGACGCCGCGGGCGACCGCGCGCTCGAGGGCCTCGTAGAAGGGCGCGGTGTACTCGTCCCACGAGGTCTGGAAGTACAGGGCGTTCACGTGGTGGCTCGCCGCGTCGATGCTGGCGGCCATGGCCCTGAAGGTCTCGGCCGTGTCGTTGTAGAGGCGACCGACCCACCCCGCCGAGGTCGGAAATCCACTCAGGTTGCCCGCCAGGCGCATAATCGAGGCAGTATCGCCGTCCGAGCCGAAGGGCAGGCCGTCGGGTCCCGTGGGCACCTCGTAGGACTCAGGTTCAGGCACGGTCGAGCCGGCCACGATGTCCTCGACCAGCTGGCTGGCCTCCGGGTCGTCGTCGAGGCGGCGTCCCATCGCCCACCAGGACCCGAAGATGACGTACAGGGGCACACCCACGAGAGGCCACAGGAAAATCAGCAGCAGCCACGCGGTCGACGTCGAGGCGCGGCGGTGCTTGGGCACAACCCCCAAAGCGACAACGCGGATGACGAAATCGATGGCCCCGACAAGGAGCCACGCCCACAGCGGCGGTACGGGAGGTGGCGGCAGCATGCGCCTAGTGTATCGAGCGCCCCAGGTCCTGGTCGGCCCAGCGCTGCCAGTGTGGCGCGTAGGTCTGCCCGTCGCGCGCCAGCGCCCGAGTTCGACGTTCCTCCTCGCCGGGGTCGGCGATCCACACGGCCAGGTCGGCCTCGACCTCGATGGCACCGCAGCCCTCGATGATGGTCGGGGCGAGGGGGACGCGGATCGTCGCCCCGGTTGTGCCGTGCTCCCAATCCCAGGCCTCGTAGGAGGAGGCACGTCCTGCCCGCAGGTCGGCAGCGATTCGCCGGGCGATGCCGGCACCCGCCTCGAGACCGTCCCAACCGGGGTACCAGTCGTCGAGGTGCAGCACCTGCCAACCGTTCACGAGCCGCGCGAGCGCGGCGGCCAGCGTGGATTTCCCGGAGCCGGAGTAGCCGTCGATCGTGACGACCGGGACGGCGCGGTGTGCTCGCGCGCCTTCACCGTCGGACGAGGCCGGGGCCCGCTCCCCCGCCAGGGCACTCAGGCGGGGGGCGAGGTCTCGGGCGGCCTGGTCGGGACTCATCGCGACGGGGACGGTGACCCGCAGGCCCGCTCCCCCGCGCGCGTCCTCCCAGGTCAGGGCGCTCATCGGCCCACCAGGGCGAAGGTGCCCGCCCAGATGCTCGCGGCCAGCGCGATCGCGGGCAGGGCCACGGCGACAACCATGAGGACGGCGTCGGCGGCGCTCAGGCGCGAGACGCGCGCCCACGTGCGCCTTCCTTGCGCGCCGAAGCCTCGGGCCTCCATGGTGGTGGCCAGCTTGCCGGAGCGTCGCAACGCAAACACGAGCAGCGAGAAGGAGCCGCGCAGGAAGGAACGGATACGCGAGGCGTCACCCACGCCTCGGGCGCGCCGAGCCCGCTCGAGGGCCTTCCAGTCGGCCGCCATCAGCGAGGTCATGCGCGCGCCCGCGAGCGCGGCCAGGACGGGACGGGCGGGCAGGTGCAGGATCTGCGCGAGGCCGTCGCCCATGTCGGTCGGATCGATGCGGTCGAGCAGGGCGATCGCTGGCATGACGATCGCGCACATGCGCAGGCCGATGCCCAGTGCCAGCCACATCGAGTGGTCCGAGATCGCTGCCGGCCCGAACTGCCAGTACACAGTTCCGCCCGGCGAGGCGTAGAGCAGCATCGACAGCGCGCCGAGCGGCGCGGCCAGCAGCAGCGGCGTCGCCTTCAGGAAGAAGCTGCGCGCCGACACGCCCGACAGGGGCATGAGCGCAAGCTCGAGGGCGAGTGCCACGCCCGCGCTCACCGGGTCGATCGTAATCAGCAGGGGGGTCGTGGCGACCAGGAGGGCGAGCACGCGGGCGACGGGATTCGTGCGCGCGAGGAGGCCTCGGGCAACGGGCTTCGCACCGCAATCGTGAGCGTTCCCGGCGGGGGTAGCCCCGGCCTCGTCCGCGGGATCAGCGGGGGTCGCACCGCGCGTCCCGACCTGCCCGAGGTCGACGACGCGCTGGCCCATCGCGGCCACGAACGCGGGGTCATGCGTGATCGACACCAGGGTGACGCCGCGCTCGAGGGCGGAGCGCAGCAGGCGCACGAGGCCCAGCCACGTGCCGCGGTCCTGGCCGAAGGTCGGCTCGTCGAGGATCAGCAGCTCGGGGGCGCTGATGAGCGCGGTCGCCACCGACAGGCGGCGCTTCTCGCCGCCCGACAGCGTCATCGGGTTGGCGCGCGCAAGCTTAGTGAGGCCCAGGGCCTCGAGGTGTTCGTCGACGAGGGGGGGCGATCTCCTCCTCGCTCATGCCGGCCGCGCGCGGGCCGATCGCGAGCTCCTCGGCGACGGTGGCGGCCAGGAACTGGTACTCGGGCTCCTGGAAGACCATGGACATGCGCCCCAGGAGTTGCTTGCTGCTCCACTCGTGGGGGTCGCCTGCCGTGCCGTCGGAGGTCTCGACCTCGACCGTGCCCTCCAGGGGCGGCAGGAGGCCCGCGAGCGTCAAGGCAAAGGTTGATTTTCCGGCGCCGTTAGCGCCAACGATGCAGGTGGACACGCCGCGCTCGAGCGTCAGGTCGATGCCGGACCGCACGGGGGGAGGCCTTGTCGTAGCCGATCGTCAGGTCGGTGACGCGGGCGATGGGGGCATCCTCGGACGAGGCCGGGGCGACCTCGGGGGCGGGGCCGACCTCCGCGGCCACGTCGTCGCCGGGCAGCCACATACCGCGCTCGCGCAGCACCTCGCCCTGCTCCTCGAGGACCTGACTCAGGGGGCCGTCGGCAGCGATCGCGCTGTCCGCGACCACGATGACGCGATCCACGAGGGGCGCCCACACGTCCACGCGATGCTCGACGACCACCATCGTCGCGCCCGTGCGTTCCACGACGGTCTCGACGGCGGCACGCACCTCGGCGACGCCGCTCGGGTCCAGGTTCGCAGTGGGCTCGTCCAGGAGCAGCAGGCCCGGGCCCATCGCGAGGATCGACGCCAGAGCCAGGCGCTGCTTCTGCCCGCCCGACAGCTCCGTCGTCGAATGATGTAGGGGGACGCTCAGGCCCACGGCATTCAGGGAGTCGGCCACGCGAGGCCATATCTCCTCGCGGGGAACCCCCAAGTTCTCCATGCCGAAAGCCACGTCGTCGCCCACGCGGGCGAGGACCACCTGGGCCTCGGGGTCCTGCATGAGCAGGCCCACGCGGCCCCTGGCATCGGCCGGGGCAACGCCGTCGACGGTGAGCGTGCCGGTGGCCTCGCCCTCCTCGGCGCCGCCCAGCAGGCCGGCCAAGCCGCCCATGAGCGTCGACTTGCCCGACCCAGACGGGCCCAGCACCAGCACGCGCTCGCCCGGCGCGATATCGAGATCAACACCCGACAGCGCGGCGTTCTTGCGCCCAGCGTGACGCCATCCCCAGCCGCGCGCGCACACGCGCGCGCCCGCCCCCTCGCCCGGCGCAACCGGGGCACCAGGAGAGGAAACGGGGCGAGAGGAGGCGGAGTGGGCCTCGTCCATGGAACGTGAATCAGACAAGCTCACGCGCTCCACGGCCGGAGGCGAAGCGATCCAGGGCACCCGTCTTAGCGAGCGCGTTCGTCAGCGCCCACGCGAGCAAGCCCGCCAGGACGATGCCCGAGACGGCGCCGCACACGAGGTAGATCGCGTTGTAGAGCGCGCCCTTCTCGATGTGGCCATAGAGGAAGAGCTCGAGAACCCACTCGAACGCGAAAGACACGGCGCCCGCAACGCCCACGATTGCCGCATTGAAGCGGCGGTATGCGACGAGGGCGAAGACGACCTCGGCACCGATGCCTGCGCGAGGCCCGAGTAAATGGTCTCGACGGCCCACTGGGAGCCCAGGGCCATGGAGACGGTCGCGGCCATCAGCTCGACAAAGAATGCGGCGCCGGGCTTACGGATGACGTAACCGCCGAGCGTTCCGCCCAGCAGCCAGACGCCCGTCGCAAGTCCATCCAGGCCGGGGGTTATGGCCTTGAGGGCCTCCAGGGCGGCATTACCCACCTGGTTCCAGACGACGAAAATGAGGCCGCACGCGACGCCCAGGACGGCGGCGGTGACGATGTCAATGACCCTCCAGCGGAGGGACGGAGTAGTGGATGCCATGCGGAAATACTCCCTTCGTGTTGCACGGCGGCCACGTGGGAAGAGCCTTCCTACGCCGGTATGATCCGGATCAGGTTCTACGGTCGGGGGTGGTCCCTCTCAGCTCGGTTCGAGCTCCCGTGGCACGCTGGTGAGCATAGTCACTAACTATGGGTTCCGCTACTCGTGCAGGTGAGGACCGGTATGCGGGCCCTCACCCGTTCCCCCATCTCCGAGGACTCCGCGCGACGCGCGGCGCAGCAGGAAATGGCGGTTCGCGAAGGCCGCGCCCACGATGAACACGATCCAAATGAGGGAATAAACGAGGCCCGGGCGGGTGTCGTCCCACATCGCCAGAATGACGCCCATGCAGCCCATGAACGCCAGCACGATCCAGGCGCTGATCGCGCCGCCGGGTGCCTTGAACTTGGAGGCAGCGTGCAGCTGCGGGTGCTTGTGGAGGTACACCAGGTAGGACACGACGATGACGACCCACACACCCATGAACAGCGTGGCCGACACGGAGGTCACCAGCGTAAACGCCGCAGAGATCGAGCCGCCCATCCCCATGATGACGATGCCCGACAGGAGGCACACGCAGGACAGGAATAGGGCGTTGAGGGGCACGTGGTGGCTGGAGAGGCGGGCGAAGACGCCGGGCGCTTGCTCCTGGCGGGCCAGACCGTAGAGCATGCGCGAGGTCGAGTAGATGCCCGAGTTCGCACTCGAGGCGGCCGAGGAGAGGACCACCAGGTTAACGATCGTCGCCGCAGCACCCAGGCCGGTCAGCGAAAACATCGTGACGAAGGGGGAACGCTCCGGGCTCACCTGATCCCAGGGGGTCACCATCATGATGGCCGCGAGCGCCGCCACGTAGAAGAGCATGATGCGCACGGGGATGGAGTTGACGGCCTTGGGCAGGTGTTGTCCGGGTCGTCGGTCTCGGCGACTGTCGTGCCGACCATCTCGATGCCGATAAACGCGAAGAGGGCGATCTGGAAGCCACCCAGGAAGCCTGTGAATCCAGTCGGGAAGAAGCCACCGTGGCTCCACAGGTTCGAGACCGCAGCCGCGGTGCCCTCCTCGTCGACCGTGCCCATGGCGACCATGCCGAAACCGACGATGACCAGGGAGATGATCGCGACGATCTTGATGAGCGCGAACCAGAACTCCGTCTCGCCGAAGGCCTTGACCGTCATCGCATTGAGGGCGAAGAGCAGCAGCGTCGTCGCGCCGATGGGGATCCACGCGGGCAGGTCGGGCCACCAGAAGTGCGTGTAGCCGGTGATGGCGATCATGTCGGCGACGCCGGTGACCACCCAGCACGCCCAGTACGTCCATCCCGTCACAAAGCCGGCCCACGGGCCGATGAGGTCGCGAGCGATGTCCGCGAAGGTCGCGTACTTGTGGTCGGAGAGCAGCAGCTCACCGAGCGTGCGCATGAACAGGAACAGGACCGCGCCGATGATCATGTAGACCAGCAGGATCGAGGGGCCCGCGACGGAGATCGTCTTACCCGAGCCCATGAACAGGCCCGTACCGATCGCACCACCGATGGCGATCAGCTGAATGTGGCGGTTTTTCAGCGTGCGCTGAAGCTTTTCGCCACCCTGATGGGGCTCACCGTGTTCGACATTCTCAACTGTCATCGTTGTTCCTTCCGCCTGCTCCCGCCCCACCTGGGGCGTTTTGCGCGGCCTTTGCGCGCTCTCGCGACACGCTTGACTATCCAACGCTACCGCACGGGTGCGCTCATGACCGAATCCAGAGCTACGCGTGGCAGCCCACAAGTATTCAAGTTAGGTTTACCTTATGACGCAGAATCCAACGCCCTCGACGGGCGATACCGCCACGCCCTCAACGGCCGAGGCCTCGTACCCCCTGATTTCCGTGGCCACCGTTCCCACCGAGCGGGCCGCGCGCTACGGCAAGCAGCTCGTCAGCCACATGGCACACAAGATCACGGGCTCGTGGGACGAGGAGGCGGGCAGCGGATACCTGCTGTTCGACCGCGAGGGTCCGGTCCTGGGGCGTTTCGACGTTGTCGCGTCGGCATCTGCTCTGCGGCTCGAGCTGCGCACGGAGCCCGAGCGCGCCGATCGCCTCGAATTCATCGTCGGCATCCACCTGGCGCGCTTCGGCGCACGCGACAGCCTCGCCATTTCGTGGGAGCGCACCGACGGCAGCGAAGGCACCACGCAGGGCCCCCTCACCCCCGAAGAGGTCGAGGCGCACGCCCGCGCCAAGAAGGCGGCGCGCGAGGCGGCGGCGCAGTCGGCCGGGCACGCGGAGTAGCCGCGGCGAGCCTCGCAGCGCAGTAGGCCCGGCGGGTCCCATCGACTTCGCACGTAATTCCCTGGCGACCGGACTTTGCGGCACCCTAAAAACCGCAGAATTCCAACGTTCTGATTTCAAAAGTTGAAGCACCCGCAGGGGAATTACGTGCGACTTTGAAGAGGGATGCACCAGTTAGGGCGGATTACACCAGTTAGGGAGCATTACACCACCTCCCAGCTAGTGCAATGCTCCCTAAACGGTGTAACACCACTTAGCAACAAGCCCCGCCGCGGTTCGCGCAGCAACTCCTACAGCCGACACTGCACCCGTTACGGGACGCTGCACCCCTTACGGGACGCTACACCCGATCAGAACGGGTGCACCGCCTACGGATCGGGTGCAGCACCCTCGCACACAAGCACAACCGCGGCGAACCTCCGGCGGCCCATTGCCAATGACCCGCAGCCTACGCCGCACCACCGTCCCCGCATTCACCAATTCCGCACGTAATTCCCTGACGGCCATACACAACAACACCCCAGAAACCGCAGAATTTCAACGTTCTGACTTCAAAAGTTAAAACACCTGCGGGGGAATTACGTGCGAAATTTCGGGGCGAGATCCAGATCGAAACGACGGAATGCCGCAGGCCAACACGATAAAGCGTCCCTGACACCGGCAAGTGCCAGGAGCTCGGAAACTCAGACGCTCAGCGACCCTCGAGGTAGCTCTTCGCGGCCAGCAGGACCTGCTCCCACATGCCGATCGCGTCCTCGTACGCCTGGCGGGCCTCGGCCTCGTCGTCGGAGACCGACGCCAGACCCAACTCCTCGACGTGGATCGCGACGCCGCCGCGCTCCTCGGACAGGGAGACCTCGACGCGGGTCGCGTACTCGTCCGGCAGCTCGTCGTCGGCCAGCGGGTACCAGCGGAAGGCGACGACATCCATCGGATCCTCGTCGGCCTTCTCGATCAGCCAGTCGCCGGCGTCCGGGTCGCTCACGCGGTAGATGCCGTCATCCCCGAGGCTCACCTCGTGGTCACCCAGCGGGCCGTCGTTGACCCACCAGCCCGGCTCCGACACGAGCGCCCACGCGGCCTCGATGTCGCAGTCCACGACCACGTCGGTCTCGACGCGATCCAGGTCGTCCTCAACGTCGGCGTCAGAAGTCATGTCAAAGAAGCTCATACACCAACGGTACCGGGTCGGGCGCTCCCAGGCACGCAAATGGACACCCGAACAGGCACCCATCTCCGCACGCATACGACGAGGCCGTGGCCAGTCCCGCGGGAAAGCGAGAGTCGGCCACGGCCTCGTCGTGTCAAAGAGCCTCAGGCGAGACGCGTGATGCGGTAGCGCCAATCCACGGGGCCAACCTCGAGGGTCTCCACGCGGTAGTGCTGCTCGGAGTCCTGCAGGTGCGCGAACAGCGGCTCGGGCTGGTGGGGCGCGCAGATCTGGATGTTCTCGCCGACGGGCAGGTTATCGACCGCCGCGAAGAGGACCGTGTGGCGCACGACGCGGGGGATCGAGTGGATGACCAGCTCGTCCGCGCCGGGGCGGTGGATGACGCCGGCGCCGCCGGCGTGGACGTTGCCCGCCGAGGGGGCACCGTCACCACAGCCGCAGCCGCCCGCGGTGGAGGTCATGGGCTCGGCGGCCATCTCGTGGGGGCGCTCGGCGGGGGCACCGTGGCCACCGCAGCCGCAACCGGCGTGCTCGGCGGGGGCCTCAGCGGCCTCGGCAGCGTGGCCGTGGCCACCACCGTGGCCACCGCAGCCGCAACCACCCTGCTCGGCGGGAGCCTGCTCGGCGCGCGCCTTCTTACCCTCGCCACCACAGCCGCAACCGCAGCCGCCATCCTCAGAAGGGACGGTGTTGGCGTCGACCAGCTTGAACATCTGACGGTCAGTCATGTCTTTTCCTTATCCTTCGGCCCGACGGGCCATTTCAGCGAACCTTACACAGTGTAGGCATGCCTCAGCCGCGCCCGCGCGTTCACTTAATGAGGAACTCGGCCTCGACCTCGACGCTGACGTTGAGGGGCAGCGCGGCGACGCCCACGGCGCTGCGCGCGTGCTGGCTGCCGAAGATCTCGCCGAACAGCTCCGAGGCGCCGTTGATGACGCCGGCCTGCCCGTAGAAGTCGGGGCGCGAGGACACGAATCCCACGACCTTCACGACGCCCGTGAGGTTGTCTATGCCGCCCGCGACGGAGGCCGCCGCAGCCAGGGCGTTGAGGGCGCACACGCGCGCCGCGTCCTTGGCGTCCTCGGGGTCCGCGCCGTCCTCGCCGACCGCGCCGATGCACACGGGCTCGCCGTTCACGACGGGGATCTGGCCGGAGGTGCGCACGACGCCGCGGTCGATGACGGCGGGCACGTACGCGGCGACGGGCGTGGCGACGGCCGGCAGTTCGAGGCCGAGCTCGGCGAGCTTTTCGGAGGGGAGCATGAGGGGTCCTTTCGTTCTTTATTGACGAGGCCGGGGCCTCGTCCTCTGGTCCCAGTTTAGTTGCGCTGATCCCGCAGGTGGCGAGTGAGAGCGTGACCGTGAGATCCCGGCCCGGGCCTCGTCGATGAGGACGTGGCGCAGGTATAAGCGTGCGCCCCGCGTGTCGACAATCACGCGGGGCGCACTACGGGGAAGCCTCAGCCCTGGGGTGCGGCCGGGGGCTGACCGCCCTGACCCGGACCGCCCATCGGGGGCTGACCGCCCGCCGGGGGCTGGCCACCCTGTCCCGGGCCGCCGGCCGGGGGCTGTCCGCCCATCCCCATGCCGCCCTGGCCGGCGGTCGCCTCGGTGGATGTGCCGTCGACACTCACCGTGTAGGTGGAGCCGTTGGTCATGCCGGAGGTCGAGTAGATGACGTTTCCGAAGGCCTTGGGCGAGGTGTAGGTGCCCAGGACCGAACCGTTGGCGTCGGTGATCGTCACCGTGGACCCGGCGGATCCGGTCGCGGAGGCAGAGACCCAGCCCTGGCCGTCGGTCGTGGTCGGCGTCTCCACCATCTCGTTGGTGGCGAAGGCGATGACCGTGCCGCCCGTGATGCTCATGGCGCCGTTGGAATCCAGGGAGCCGTTCGCGCCGGAGGCCGGGCCGTAGACGGTCGTCGTGCCTCCGCTGATGGTCAGCGAGCCGTTGGAGTCGAGGCCGTCGCCGTTCGCGTTGACGGTCAGGGTGCCGCCGGTGATGGTGAGCTGCTCGCCGGTGTCCTCCATCGAGCCGCCGCCGTCAGCCATGCCACCGGGGCCCATGCCGCCGGGGGCCATCGGGTCGGCGGTGGTGGTGGTGTCGGCGGTGGTCGTATCGGAGCTGGACTCCGCGGTGGCGGCCAGGCCGGCCTCGACGGTGATCGAGCCCGAGGCGTTGATGCCGTCGTCGCTCGACGTCAGGTCGACGGTGCCGTCGGAGATCGTGATGAGGCCGCCCTCGAGGGCCTCGTTCGACTGCGTGACGGTCACGGTTGCGCCGTCCAGGACGGCCGCGACCTCGGTGTGCACGCCATCATCGCCGGAGGCGGCGGTGATCGTGCCGGAGCTGAGGCGCAGGGCGCCATTGGAGTGGATGGCGTCGTCCCCGGCGTCGATGGTGGTCGTGCCGCCGTCGACGATGATGTAGGTCTGAGCCTTGATGCCCTTGGCCGAGCCCGTGGAGGGCTTGCCGGCCGACGCGCCGCCGCCCGAGGTGATCGACAGGGTGCCGCCGGTGACGATCGCGTCGGTGTACGCGTCGATGCCGTCGCCTCCCGAGGTCAGGGTGACGGTCCCGTCCACGATGGACACGTAGCCCTTGGTGTCGTCGTTGTCCTGGTCGGACTTGAGGGCGTCGCCGCCAGAGTTCACGGTGACGGTGCCGCCGGCAATCGTCAGGGAGTCCTTGCCGCGCAGGCCGTCATCCGAGGCGGTCGCGTTGATCGTGCCGCTCAGGACGTACAGGTCGTCCTTCGAGGTGATCGCGTCCGAGGCGCCGGAGGTCACGTTGAGCGTACCCGAGCCGGTGATCGTCAGGTCCATGTCGGCGTAGATGGCCGCGTTCGCGTCCTCCGTGCCGGTGTAGGTGCCGTCGGTGATCGTCGAGGTGCCCTCGAGAGACAGGACGAGGTCGTCACCGCTGGTCGCCTCGATCGCGGCGCCCGTGGAGGAGGTGATGGTCGCGCTGTCGAGGATCAGGATGACCCGGTCCTTGGCTCCGGCGGCCACGACGACCTTGCCGGTGAAGGAGCCGCTGAGCTTGTAGACGCCGGCCTTGGAGATGGTCAGCACCCCGTCGCTCACGCTCACGGCGTCGGACGAGGAGGTCGCGGTCGTACCGCTCAGCGTCACGTCGACGGCGTCCGAGGCCTTCCAGTCGCTGTCCTCCACGTAGGAGGCCTTCGAGTTCGAGGCCAGGGCGTCGGCCGCGGTGGGCGGCGCGGTCGTGTCGCCGTTGGTTCCCGAGGCCGCGACGGTCGCGGTGGCCGTGGTGGAGCCGAACCGGAGGAGGTCACGCCCGAGGAGCTGCAGGCACCCAGTGCCAGCGTTCCGACGAGGGCGATCGCCCCGATCGTCCGGGCGGGGGTCCAGATTTTCTGCAGGGCTTTCATTTCTATGTCTCTTTCGTGTGGTTACAGCTTGCGTTTCTTATGGTGTGCGCTTGCGCATCGTTTTCTATCGCTCACCCAAGCGCCGTTATGAGGTCTGTCAGGCCGCCATCGCGAGGGGCGCGGAGGGCGCGAGCTCGGGAGCCTCCACATATTCGTGAAAGTAGCGATCCAGCGTGCGGTGCCACTTGTTCGCGGGCAGGTCGTGCATGGC
This sequence comes from uncultured Sanguibacter sp., assembly GCA_916438365.1. Next base: position 317,314 of record CAKAEY010000007.1, on the reverse strand, counting down.
GGCCATCGCGGTCCCGTACTTGGAGATCTTCACGGGTCGCACGCCGCCCTCCCACAGGAGGTGGTCGACCACGGAGGGGGGTCGCACCCGACTTCGTTTCGATGATGACCAGGTCGGGGCGCGTGACCTCGGTTCCGTCCGTGCGCAGCGAGCGCCACGACAGGTTTGTATCCACCGTCGCGCGTCCCACGCCGCCGGGCAGGAGCAGGGTGTTGCGCTCGTAGGATCCAGCCAGGACCGGCTCGAGGGCGGGGACCAGGTGACCGTATCCCGTCTTCTCGACCTTGTCGGCCACCCACTGACGGCGCTCACCCGCGAAGAGGAGCCCCCGCCTCGTCCCAAGAGATCGGCATGCGCTTCTTGACGGTCACGCCGCGCGGGCCGCGGGTCTTGACCTCCAGGAAGGACGCGCCTGACGAGAGGTAGGTGCGGGTGCGGACCTTGAAGCGGCGGCGGCGCTTGAGCGCAGTCAGCAGGTACGAATCCATGTCGGGGGTGTCGTAGTAGGTGGAGGCGTAGCCCTGGGACACCTGGCCGCCAATGCGCAGGACCCGGGTTTCCTCAGGGAGGCGGCTCAGAATCGCCGAGGCCGTGGCGGCGTCCAGCGCGTACTTGCGGTCCACTCGGGTCAGCATCGCCGCGCGCTTATTCAGTTCATCGAGGCCGATCGTCTCGAGGTCGGCGAGAATCGAGTTCAGGGTGGCGTTCATGAGTCGTGTCCTTGGTAATGGCGGGCTGCGGGGTGGCGGGCTGCGGGGTGGCGTGTCAGGCGACCTTCGAGCGCACGTCCACGAGAGTTAGGTCGTTCACGAGGTCGAGCTTGACGACGCTGACCGAGGCGACGGACGCACCGAGGCGCTGCTCGAGGGCGGCCTTCAGCTCGGCGGTGTCGGCGATCGCGCGGTCCAGCTGCACGGTCTGCGAGGTGTAGCGGCCGAAGATCAGCTTCGAATCACCGAAGGCCAGGGCCACGAGGATCAGGGCGATCAGCCCTCCCAGCAGCGGGGTCACCGCCGAGGACATGCCCGTCAGCAGGCCGAGGGCCAGCGAGGCGAAGTAGTAGGCGATTTCCGTCTGCGAGATCTGATCCGAACGCAGTCGGATGATCGAGAGAACACCGAAGAGGCCGAGGCCAAGGCCCGCGCTCACGGTCGAGTTCGCGAGGATGATCGTGACGGCGAGGACGCCGACATTCACACCGAGGAACGCTGCGACCAGGTCAGCGCGGCGGTGGCGCGGGAAGTAGAGGCCGAACACGAGGGCGGCCATGGCAACCAGGTCAATGGCGATCAGAATCAGGGCGGTCATTGGTGTCTCCTTTTGTCGATGCACCAATTTCCCCACGCGACCCTATGAAGAACCTATGAACACCTCATTCGTGCCTTATGACTTTCCTGGGAAAATTCTGAATATTAAACTCGCCCGCGCACCGCGGCATGCTCTGGCGCACAATGTAACCTATGAGCACCCGCCCTGGGGCCATCGGTGCCCCCACTGACCAAGAACTGCGCACACTCACGGAGGAAAACCCCGGCCTCGGGCCCGGCGCGCTCCGTGAAACTCCTGGCCGCCATCGCGACCTTCGGGTCGCTCCTCTTCGGCTACGACACGGGCGTCATCGCGGGCGCCCTGCCATACATGTACATGCCGAGCGTGGCCGGCGGGCTCGGAATCAACGAGTTCGAGGAGGGCCTGGTCGGCGGCGTCCTCGCCATCGGTGCCGCGATCGGGGCGATCGGCGCCGGGCGACTGTCGGACCGCAACGGGCGACGGCACAACATCCTGCTGCTCGCCGTCGTGTTCATCGTCGGCACGCTCGGGTGCACGTTCGCGCCGAACATCTGGGTGCTGTACCTGTTCCGTTTCGTGCTCGGCCTGGCGGTCGGAGGCGCGTCGGCGACCGTGCCGATCTACCTGTCCGAGTCGGCACCCACGCGCATGCGCGGTGCCCTGGTGGCACTCGACCAGTTCATGATCGTGTTCGGCCAGCTCCTCGCCTACTCGATGAACGCGGCGCTCTCCCACGCACACGGCGGCCCGCGCGTCCTCGTGAGCGCCGACCCGTCGGGCACACTCACGCCCGGCCAGTGGTACTCGTGGGACGAGGTCTCCCGCGTCGCGACCGCCGTCGTTTCCGAGGGTGACGGATCGGCGTGGCGGTGGATGCTCGTGCTCGCCACAATCCCCGCGGTGCTCCTGTGGATCGGAATGCGTCTCATGCCCGAGTCGGGACGCTGGTACGCGTCAAAGGCTCGTTATTACGAGGCCGTGGGTGCCCTCAAGCGGATCCGCGACCCCCAGCGCGACGACGTCGCCGCCGAGATCAGCGAGATTGTGGCCCTGCACGCCGCAGAAGCCAGCCAGGGGCACTGGACACTGCGGCGCACCGCGTCAGTCGCGTGGACCAGGCGACTCCTGTTTATCGGCATCGGCCTGGCGTGTTTCGACCAACTGACCGGCATCAACACCGCCATGTATTACCTGCCCAAGATCCTGGCGGCCGCCGGCTTCAGTTCCGCCGACTCCATCACCCTCAACGTCATTACGGGGGCCGTCGCGTGCATCGGCGCGGGATTTGGCCTGTACCTCGTGTCGAAGCTTGCTCGCCGCCACGTCGGCATCTACCAGGAAACGGGCGTCACCCTGTCCCTGTTCGCACTCGCCCTCATCTTCGGACTCGGCATCGGCCCCTACACGCTGGCCGACGGGAGCATTTCACCCGAGATTCCGTCTTATCTGCCGTGGCTGGTCCTCGTCCTCGTGTCCCTGTTCGTGTTCGCCAAGCAGTCCGGCACCGTCAACTGGGTGCTGGTCTCCGAGATCTTCCCCGCCCGTATCCGCGGCGTCGCCCAGGGCTTTGCCGTGGGCTGCGGCTGGATGATGAACGCGGTCGTCACATGGCTGTTCCCCATCATGATCGGCCATCTGGGCGCCACGTGGACCTACCTGACCTTCGGCGTCATCAACGTCGTAGCCCTGTGCTTCTACCTGTTTATCGTGCCCGAGACGCGGGGTGTCTCCCTCGAACAGTTCGAGCACGACTTCTCGAGGCGCTACGGGGTGTAGTCGCTTCCCCGCTGCGTGCGAGGCCCCGCGTCCCTACGGACGCGGGGCCTGCTTTATCGACACGAGACCCGTTTTCCCGCCGAAGCGGAGCCTGCCCGCCCGCGAGATCACCACACGCGAGCCTGATGGCTCGGAGTGGTCGATCTCGAGGCCCGCCCTGGCCCTGCAGGCTCCGCGTCGGCGGTAACATCCGGTACGCCCACGGCTCAAACCTCGCGTGGCGTACGCACACGCCACAACGCCGGTAGCACACTGGTCACATGACTGACGCCCCCGCTCCCACAGCCCGCACGAACGAACCGGCCCAGGCCTCGTTCCTCCCGTCCCTCGCGATCACCGGCGCATCCGGAAACGTCGGCGGCGTGGTCGCCCGACTCCTATCCGAGCGCGGCCTGCCCCTGCGACTCCTCGCGAACACACCGTCGCGCGCACCCGAGCTGCCCGGAGCTATCGCGGTGAAGTGCTCCTACGAGGACACCCCGATCTCACGCGAGGCGCTCACAGGCATTGACGTCCTCTTCATGGTGTCCGCGCCCGAGAGCGAGGACCGCCTGGACAAGCACCTAGCGTTCGTCGATGCGGCGGCCGCCTCCGGGGTGCGCCACATCGTGTACTTGTCGTTCATGAACGCGGCGCCGGACGCGACGTTTACGCTGGCGCGCACGCACTTCCACACGGAGGAGCGCATCAAGGCATCGGGCATGACGTACACGTTCTTGCGCGATAACTTCTACGCGGACTTTTTCGTGGCGCTGCCGGACGAGGAGGGCCGCATCCTCGGACCCGCGGGCGACGGGCGCGTGGGCGTGGTCGCGCGCGAAGACGCGGGGCGCGTGGCCGCGGAGGTCCTGGCCGATCCGGGGCGCTACGAGAATCAGACTCTCGACGTGACGGGCCCCGAGGCACTCACCCTCAACGAGATCGCCGCAATCCTCACCCGCGTGCAGGGTCGCCCCGTCACCTACGTGCGCGAAACCGTCAAGGAGGCGTACGAGTCGCGCAAGAAGCGGCCGGCCGCCCAGTGGGAGTACGACTCGTGGGTGTCGACCTACACGTCGATCGCGCGCGGCGAGATGGATGTCGTGTCCACGACCGTGCGCGACGTGACGGGCCGCGACCCGCTCACCTTTGAGGAGGTCGCCCGGGCGGCGCTCGCGTCTAGCCGCTGACTGTCGCCGTTGCGGCTTCGCTGACCCAGGCTTCGCTTCTCTTCTCAGGGACGAGGCCGGGGCCGCTTCATGCGCTCATGCTTGCTGCCTCCGTCACAATCCTGGTAGCGTCGGAGCATGAACAGCGAGCCTTTCTGCGCCCTTCGGAGGCAGACCACCGGTGCACAGGTGGGGTGGTGACCGTGGCTCGATCGCGACGTCGAGGGATCGGCGGATTCCTCTCCAGCATCTTTTCCAATCGCACCGAGTCGCTCGTGGGTGAAGACAGATGGCGGCGCAACGAGTGGAAACGTGCACTAATTTCGATCGTCATCCTCGCTCTGATGATAGCGATCATTGAAGGAATCTATCGCCTGACACACTACGGGGATTTCCGTTTCGCTGTCTATCTGGCTTCAATTCCGGTGATATCTGGGATTCCCCAGGTGGTATGCGACTCGATAGTTCCCTATCTGCGTCCCCACGTTCGATTCGTCGGCGGCCACGTTGCTATACGAGGTGAGCGTCTCACCAACATCGGATACCTCATTAGCTACGCGATCATCTGCATGGCCGTCGTAGGAGCACTCGTGTCCGGTTTCCTATCACACAACTTCAAGATAGCTATCGGTATTGCGGTGGTAGCAGCTTTTTTTGCCTATCATCTCCTTTCTGAGAATCCAATAGAAGACCTGAAAAACACCATCAAGGATCGTTCAATAACGGCGTTATCCCCAGATAGCATCGACTTTCACATGGCTCCTCATCTCTCGATCCATAAGTATCTGGAATCCGCCTCTGACGGATGCGGCCGCGACGCCTCCTTCCGGTGGGATCAGAACGTGCGAATATTTGACATCGACACCGACAAGCATCATGTTGATCTCCTCGCTGACCCCGACACGTATGACGGGCCATGGAGCTTGTGCTGCCGGACGATCGGCATCCCCTTCACCGGCCTCGACGCCCTCATCCGGCACTTCAACGAGCACCCCGAGGACCGTCCACTCCTGGCCACACCGCAGGGCGTCGACCTCGTCAACGACATCCTCGCGCAGGCCCAAGCAGGACTCTTTTCCTCGAAGTGAAGGCGCGCATGAGCACCAGGAAACAGGCTTTGGTACCTTCCGATTTATCCGGTACGATCAGCCGAATGTCGCTCAACAACCGGGAGCACGTCCCTGCTCCATCGTGGCACTGGCCCTACTACATCGGCCTGGGGTGGTAAGCGTGGCTCGATCACGACGTCGCGGGATCGGCGGATTCCTCTCGAGCATCTTCTCCGATCGCACCGAGTCGCTCGCGGGTGAAGACCGGTGGAGGCGCAGCGAGTGGAAACGTGCACTAGTTGGCACCGTCATCGTCGCTCTCGGGATCGCAATCCTTGAAGGAATCTTCCGCCTCACGCACTTTCAGACCTTTCGCACAGGCGTCATATTGGTCTCACTCATCTTGACAGCAGGCTTTCCCCAGATGGCGTGCGACTCCGTTGCGCCTTTCCTACGTCCACGAATCAGCTTTGTCGACGGGCATGTCGCAATACGAGGTGAGCGCCTCACCTCCATTGGGCATCTCTCGAGCTACATGCTTTTCTTGGCCTTCGCTATGTTCTTCATCATTTCCGGGTTCATCACGCATGAGCTGGTGCGCACCTTTCACTTCGCCTTGATTCCCGCTTGTTTCGCCTATTTTCTTTGCTCAATGAACCCACTGCGAGACTTCACAGCCACTCTGTCGGACAGGTCAACGACAACCTTGGCCCCGGAGGGAATCACCTTCCATATGGCCCATCATCTTTCGGTTGATGCAGACTTGGAATCCGCCTCTAGCGGATGCGGCAGCGACTCCTCCCTCCGGTGGGACCAGAACGTGAAGATCTACGATCTCAGCACGACGAGCTATCACGTTGATCTCCTCGCTGACCCAGACACGTATGACGGTCCATGGGGATTATGCTGCCGGACGATCGGCATCCCCTTCACCGGCCTCGACGCCCTCATCCGGCACTTCAACGAGCACCCCGAGGACCGGCCACTCCTAGCCACACCGCAGGGCGTCGACCTCGTGAACGACATCCTCGCGCAGGCCCACGCAGCACTCACAACCCCACAAAGGAGCCACACATGAGCACCAAGAAGCGCATCCTCGTGACGCTGATCGTCGCGGTCCTGGCCGCCATCGTCATCTTCCCGATGCTGCCCCCTCGAATACCGCGACCGCGTCGTCGCGGTCCTGACCCACCCGCTGTACTACCTGGGTTTGGGTGACTGGTAGGACGAGGCCTACGCCAGATCCACAGCAGAGGGGGTGGGGGCTCCCAACCGGGAGCCCCCACCCCCTCACCGAACTGCTAAGCCGCAGCCTCAGAGATTTTCGACGACCGCCGCGCGGGGGCCGCGCTCGCCTGTGGATGCGTCGCGCCAGGCCTCGAGGGCCCGCAGGAACGCGGTGGCGCCGGGGTCCTGGAGGCCGATCGACCGGTCCTGCAGCCAGGAGGCGCGACCGCGCTGCGACTGAAGGTCGCGGGTGGCGACGACGGCCTCGGCGGCGTCGGCGATGGCGCTATCGAGGGCCGCCGCCGCGAGCGCGCTGTCCTGAGCGACCGCAGGGTTGGCCTCGATGCTCCGGGCCAGCGAATCGACGGCGGGAACCATCGCGTCGAGGATGGTCTTGTCCCCCACTGGCTCTTGCCGCGGTGAGAGATGGAGCTTGCCGCAGCGCGGATGAAGGCCTCGGCTTCGACGGCCGTGACGTCCTCGCAGCCGACCCACACCTTCGATCCGGCGAGAAGGCCACCGGCGACCAGCGCCGCCATCGTCGACGGGTTGGCGTTGGCGAATGCCTTCGCGCAGGCGCGCGCCACGTCGGAGGGAGCAGGTTCAGGCTCGGTCGGCATTTCCTTGAGCGCCTCGATGACCGCGCGGGCACCCGCGGAAATCGTGATGCCGAGGTCGCCGTCGCCGAGGACCTGGTCGAGGTCACGCAGTTCGTCCGAGGATTCGATGAGCAGCGTCATCGAATCCTGAATGCGTTGGATGAGTTCGGGTGAACGCATTGTCATGCCTCCCTGAAGAACGGGGACTGGGCGGGGGCGTCGAGGAGCTCGAGGAGCTCGTCATCGACCTTGAGCAGCGAGATCGAGGCGCCGGCCATTTCGAGGGACGTCGCGTATTCGCCGATGTAGCGGCGCTCGATGACGACGCCGAGCTCCTCTAGCCTCTGGTGGGTGCGGCGGTAGAGCAGGTAGAGCTCTTCGAGGGGCGTGGCACCGAGGCCGTTGACAAGGACGGCAACACGGTCACCCTCAGCCAGGCCCAGGTCGGGGATGACGGAGTCGAGGATCTGGTCCGCGATCTCGTCGGCGGTTCCGAGGGGGCCGCGGTGGATGCCGGGTTCACCGTGGATACCGATGCCAATTTCCATTTCCCCTTCGGGCAGGTCGAAGGATGCGGCGCCCGTGGTCGGGAGGATCGTCGGGGAGAGGCCGACGCCCATGGTGGCCGTGTTGTCGACGACCTTCTGGGCGACGGCGGCGACCTCGTCGAGGCTGTCGCCGCGCTCGGCGGCAGCGCCCGCGGCCTTGTAGGCGAAGAAGATGCCGGCGACGCCGCGGCGGTCCTTGGCGCGTTCCTTGGGCTGGGAGGCCACGTCGTCGCAGCCGAGGACGGTGCGCGTCTCGATACCATCGAGTTCGAGGAGGTCGACGGCCAGGTCGAAGTTGAAGACGTCGCCGCCGTAGTTGCCGTAGAGGAAGAGCACGCCCGCTCCGCCGTCGACGGCCTTGGCGGCGTCGGCGCACTGCTGGACCGACGGGGAGGAGAACACGTTACCGATGGCGACGCCGGAGCACAGCCCCTTGCCGACGTAGCCCTTGAAGAGGGGGAGGTGGCCGGAGCCGCCGCCGGTGACGATGCCGACCCGGCCGGGTGCGGGGCTGTCGGCGCGGACGAGGACGCGCCTGTCGTCTCCGGGGGTGCGGACCTGATCGGGGTGCGCCAGGAGAATGCCCTCAACCATCTCATCGACGAACTGGTCGGGGTTGTTAATGATCTTCTTCATGATCATTTCCTTTCTGTTGCGCCGCTATTGAGGGCGGCTGCTGGTTGTGGGCGCCTGAACATCGATGTCAGGCGTGTTCGAACGTCTTTCCAGTCGACGCAGTCGAGAACGAGGACGCCGATGAGGATGACGCCCTGGGCGATCGAATACTGGAAGGCGGACAGGCGCATGGAGGTGAAGCCGCTTTGGACGACCTGGAGGGTGAGGGCTGCCAGGAATACGCCGCCGACGGTGGCGAAACCGCCGTTCGGGTTGGTCCCGCCGAGGACGGCGATGACGATGACGAGCAGCACGTAGGAGGCACCGTAGTCCGCCGAGGCCGTGGGGTTTCGTGCGATGAACACGATGCCCGTGAGGGAGCCGAGGAATCCGGTGAGCAGGTAGGAGCTCAGCAGGATTCGGGAGGAACGAATTCCGGAGAACCGCGCGGCCGTCCCGTTGGATCCTTCGAGGGAGAGGGACAGTCCCAGCGGGGAGCGGTTGAGGATGAATCCGACGAGGAGGGCGACGAGTCCGAAGACGATGAAGAGGAGGGGGACTCCTGCGACTGCGGTCTTGCCGAACGCTGTCAGCGCTTCGGGGGATCCGTAGAGGGTTTTGCCGCCCGTCCACACGACGGCGAGGCCGTTGAAGATCTGCATGGTGCCGAGCGTGGCGAGGATCGGGGTGACGCCGACGTAGGCGATGAGGACGCCGTTGACGAGGCCGCACAGGAGTCCGACGCCCAGCCCGATGAGGATAATGACGGGGCCCCATTGTTCGGTTCCGCCCAGCGCGCTCGAGGTGTACAGGGTCGACACGGTGATCGCGCAGAGGTTCGCGATGGCGACGAGCGACAGGTCGATGCCGCCGGTGACCATCGAGATCATCATGGCGATGGAGAGGATGCCGATTTCTGCGACGGCGAGCAGCATGTTCTGCAGGTTGAGGCCCGTGAGGAACACGCTCGGGGAGAGGATCGAGAAGACTCCGATGGCCACGAGGAGGATGAGGACCATGCGGGCGATCGACCGGTCGCGGCGCAGCCGGGAGAGGAGCGAGGCGCTGAATTGATCAATCCGGGAGTTTGTGTCGCGGAGTGTGGTGTTCATGGGACTCATCCTTCGACGGCTTGGGGGACGGCGTTGCTGTGGTCGGCCTGGGCGCTCTTGGCGCGCAGCGTTCGCGTGCTGCGCTTTGCGGCGAGCGCTTGGATGCCGACACCGGCGACGAGGAGCAGGCCGACGGCGGCGCGCTGCCAGGCGCTGGGGACGCCGATGAGGATCAGCGAGTTGTTGATGAGCTGGACGAGCAGCACACCGAGGATCGTTCCGCGCACGGATCCGCGTCCGCCGAAGATCGACGCGCCTCCGAGGACGACGGCGGCGATGATGTCGAGTTCGTGACCGACGAGTTCCTGGGGGTTGGCGGACCTGCCGAGGATCATGTAGACCATGCCGGCGGTTGCGGCGAGGGTTCCGGCGATGACGTACACCCAGATTTGGGTGCGTTTGACGTTGATGCCGGCTCGGTGGGCGGATTCGGTGTCGCCGCCGATCGCGTAGATTGCGCGCCCGAACATGGTCCGGCTGAGTACCAGCGCGATGACGATCGCGAGGATGATGGCCGGGATGATCATGGAGTGCAGCAGTGCGACGCCCGTCGATGTTTCGACGGAGACCAGGTTCGCGGTTGAGGCCGACGCCATGCCCTCGGGCAGCTGGGCAATGTACTTCGAGCCGATGTACGCCAGGAGGAAGCCTTGGAAGATTCCCTGGGTGCCGAGCGTGACGATGAGGGTCGGGAGCTTGAACCTGGAGATCAGGTAGCCATTGAGCAGGCCGAGGAGCGCTCCGATGGCCAGCGCCATGGCGAAGGATCCGACGAGGCCGATGTTGATTCCTCGGCTCAGCTGGAACACGATCGTGGCGTAGGAGGCGAACGAGGCGATGGCCGCGAAGGAGACGTCGATGCCGCCAGAGATGATGACGAGAGGACGCCGAGGGCGTAGATCATCGGGACGATGGAGGAACGCAGGAGGGAGAAGAGCGTCGAGACCGTGAAGAACGCGGGACTGATCGCGGACATGATGATGGTCAGGAGGACCAGGACGGACAGGACGATTCCTTCACGGTTGGGTCCCCAGATCCAGCGCAGGACGCGCCGTGCGACGGTATTCATGTTCATGACACGACCATCTTTCTAATCGTTCGAGCATCGACGTCCTCGCCGGCCAGTTCGGCGGCGATGTGGCCGCCCTTGGTGATGAGCACTCGATGGCAGCAGGAGACGAGTTCCGGCGCGTCGTCGGAGATGATGACGATGGCCATGCCGGCTTCCGCTTGTTCGCGCAGGATGTCGAGGATCTCGGCTTTGGAGCCGACGTCAACACCGACCGTGGGGCCGTTGAGGATGAGGACCTTGGGGTTGCGCGCGAGCCACTTCGCGAGGACGACGCGCTGGGCGTTGCCGCCGGACAGGGATCGCACGGGGGCGAGGACGTCGGGGGCTTTGATGCGCAGCGACTCGAAGTAGTGGGCGATGGTTTGGCGGATCTTGTCTTTGCGCAGCGTATTGAGTTTCGAGGTGTGGTGGTCGATGGACGCGGCGATGACGTTGTCGGCGATCGACTTGTCGAGGAAGAGGCCCTCGGTGAGTCGGTCTTCGGGGACGTATCCGATGTGGGCCTTGATGGCCTGTCCGATGGAGCCCACCTCGACGTGTTCGCCGTCAATGTAGACGCGTCCGGAGTCGATGGGCAGGAGGCCGAAGAGGGCCTGGGCGATTTCGGTACGGCCGGATCCGAGGAGCCCGGTGATGCCGAGGATTTCGCCCTTCTTCACGGAGAAGCTGACGTCCTCGAAGCCCCCCTGTGAGGTGAGGGATTCGACGCGCAGGCGCTCCTCGGCGTCCGCGGCGAGGGGCGGGACGCGTCGGCTCTGGTCGAGTTCCTTGCCGGTCATGTAGTGGGTGATCTTCTCGCGGTCGAGGTCCTCGACCGGCGAATCGATGACGTTGCGTCCCGATCGCATGATGGTGACTCGCTGCGAAATCGCCATGACCTCGTCGAGCTTGTGCGACACGAAGATGAGGGCTACGCCCTGCGCGCTCAGCTTTTCGACGACGATGAACAGACGCGCGACCTCACGCTGGGTGAGGGCCGTCGTCGGCTCGTCCATGATGAGGAGCTTCGCGTTGCCGGCCAGGGCGCGGCAGATGGCGGTGAGCTGCTTGTCCGCGACGGAGAGCTGTTCGACGTCGGCGTCGAGCGGGAGCGGGACGCCGAGGCGCTCGACGATCTGCGCGGCCTGCTGTTTCGCGCTCGTGGAGCTGAAGAACTTCTTCTTCTCTGTGACCGACGAGGTCATCATGATGTTCTCGGCGACCGTCAGGTTCGAGAACAGGCTGAAGTCCTGGTAGATGACCTGGATGCCGGCGTCCATGGCGCTGAGCGGCGTCAGCGAGGAGACGGTGTGGCCGTCAATGAGGATGCGTCCTGCGTCGGGCGCGTGCACTCCGGAGATGACTTTGATGAGAGTGGACTTTCCGCAGCCATTCTCGCCGGCCAGGCACAGCACTTCACCCGGCCAGACGGCCATGTTGACGCCATCGAGGGCGCGAACACCGTCGAAGTTTTTGACGATATCCCGAACCTCTAGAAAGGGGTTCTCCTGCACGCTGACGCCTTCTCCGTGGGGGCGCGGTGCTTCATCCACATTGCTGCGCATGTGCTCTCCTTCGAGTGTCTTGTCGACTGCGCTGTCGTGGGACGCCCGCCCCGGCCTCGTGCCGATGTGTCACGAGGCCGGGGCTGCGTGATCAGAAGTCGTAGTTCTTCGCCTGCTCGGCGTCTGCGGCGATCTGGGCGTTGCCGACCCAGACGTTGTCGTAGCCGTCGAGCTTGTGGAGGTTGTTGTAACCCTCGATGCCGAGGTCCGTGCCTTCGGTGATGGTGCCGCCGTCAGCGAGGATCTTCGCGATCTGCAGCTGGGCCTTACCGGCGAGGGCGGGATCCCAGAAGAAGATCTTGTCGATCGATCCGGTGGCCAGGTACTTCGCGGAGGCCGAGGGGATGGAGGTGCCCATGACGCAGACCTGATCGGACAGGCCGGCCTCTTCGATCGCGCGCGCGATGCCGGGCACGTCGTTACCGGCGGAGCCCTGGAAGGCCTTGATGTCCGGGTACTTGCCGAGGACTTCCTTGGCCTTTTCGTAGGCGGCCGTCTCGTTGTCGGTCGACTCGATGGGCGTCTCGACGCGCTCCATGCCGGGGAAGTTCTTCTGCTGGTAGTCGTAGGCGGCCTCGACCCATTCCATGTGGGTCTTGGCGGTCAGACCACCGACGAACTGCACGTACTTGCCGGTGCCGCCCGTGCACTCCCCGAGGTTCTTCATGATGTCGACACCGTAGGAGGCGTTGTCGAATGCCTCGATGTCCGCGTCAACGTTCTTGATGCCGGTCGCCTCGTGAGAGACCACCTTGATGCCCTGTGCGCGCGCCTGCTCGAGGACGGCAGAGAGGGCCTCGGGCGAATTGGGAACGACGGTGATGGCGACCGGCTTCTGCGCGATCAGGTCCTGGATGATCTGGATCTGCTTTTCCGGCGAGACGTCGGTTCCGCCCTCCGTTCGCGTGTCGTATCCGTTGTCGGCGCCCCATTCCTTGACGCCCACGTCCATGCGATCAAACCATGCGATGCCCTTGACCTTGACGACGGTGACCATCGTCTTGCCGGAATCGCCCGCGGCCGAGCCGGTGTTTGATGCGGAGTTGTCGCCTGTCGTCCCTCCGACGGTCGAGCAGGCAGTCAGAGCAAGCATCGATGCAATGGACACCGATGCCGCCGTCAGTCTTCCGATCTTCATGTCGTCACTTCCTCGTGATCTAGTTGTCGGACGTTCCGGGTTCGCCATCTCCTGCGATGACGCACGCATCATGGCGTGACCCGCGTCGCAATCACTTACATTACACGCGGTATCGCGCAGTTGCAACTCGTTTTCGCGCATGTTGGGCGGCCTGATTCACCGATAACTGCTCATGGGCGCGCAGCTCAACGCACGGGTATACGCAAATGCTGAGCGAAACGCCCCTGTGGGCTGGTGATATAGGCAAATGCCCTCGTTGCGCGGTATCGCGCACATTCGCGCCGAAAGTTCGGTACAGTGTCAAGCGGGCGGCGATCACGATGCACTATTGCAGGCATCATCTGTACCCCTCGTCGCACCCCGCGTAGACCATAGCCAGCAGAAGGAACCATCGTGACCCGGCAAGACACCATTGTCTCCATGATTGAGGCAACCGGCTTCGAGACCGTGTCCTCGTTGGCAGAGGCTCTCGATGTCAATGTGTCAACCATCCGCAGGGACCTGGAGCACCTGGCCGAGGCCGGCCTCGTGCGCCGCACCCACGGTGGCGCGATCCCGATCCCCCAGGACGAGGACACCGAGGAGTTCCTGCAGGATTCCCCGAACCGCGCGGAGAAGCGTGCGATCGGCCCGGCCATGGCGGAGCGCATCCTCGACGGCCAGTCCGTGTTCATCGATTCGGGGTCAACCTGCCTCGAGGTGGCTCGAGCTCTCGACGCGCGCCGCGTGACCGTGGTGACGCACGACTGCTGGTGGGCCTCGAGATTCTGAAGAAGCCATCGCTCAACCTGGTGTTCGTGGGCGGCGAGCTGCTGCCGAACCGGACCCACATGTGGGGGCCGACCGCCATCGACCAGCTGGAGCACATCCGCGTGAACACGGCCGTTTTCGGCGCGAATTCGGTGATGGAGGACGGCATTTACGCGTCCACCGGCTATTCGATCGAGCTGCAGCAGAAGGTCCGCTCGATCGCGTCGACCGCCTACTTCGTCGCGGATTCAACGAAGTTCGGCCGCAACGCCCTGTACAAGGTCCTCGGCATCGACGCGTTCACAGCCGGCATTACGGACTCGTTCCTCTCGCCTATCTCGGCGGCGGCCTACCCGATCCCCCTCATCCGGGCTGAGGTCGCGCAGGGGTAGTCGTTACCCAACGGAGAACTCGTAAGCTGCGGCAGACCGTCGTGCAGCCAACATCATCACTAGTCCCACCTGCGTCAACACTGCGAGCAGTGCACTCTCGCATGAGAAAGATCGACGTACCCACGCACCCTCTGCCGATTCTGACCTACCGTCCCGTTTCGGCGTCATCTGCACACGGAGATGATGCACTCCCATTGCATTTGGTCCGACTTAAGACAACTCATCAAAGACGAATCAACGCGATTCATCCAGACAAACGCTGTGCACGAATGGCGCTACAATAGCGAAGCCACACAACTACACACAATCGGACGCATAGGATTTATTTCATGAACGATAAGCGCTTACCACCAAAGCCTGAAACATTTCGAAAACTCTACATATTCTCTGGAAACATGTGCGCAATGCCGGATTGCGAAAATGTTCTAATTGACAAAGATGGCACATGGCTCGGGGAGGTTGCGCACATTCACGCAGCCTCCGATGGGGGGCCTCGCGCCAATACAAGCTTATCTCAAGAGGAACGCAGAGAGGCTAAAAACCTAATACTACTATGCCGTAAGTGCCATAGGAAAATTGACTCCGATGTTGAACAATACCCGGCCGAAACACTCATTAAGATAAAGGAGAGGCATGAAGGCCTCTACATAAAGGCCTCGAGCAAGCAGAACTTAAAGACTGCATGGACGAATACACACCTAAATTGCCCGATAGCCTCGGCGCATGGGGAATCATGCGCTCTGATGAGGAATATGAGGACGCCCGCAAATCGCTAAAGAACGTCACTGACAGACTAGCCAAAGTACCCACGGATACTCGAGATTTCCTCGCCAAATGTCTGAAGAGATCCTCTGAGCGACGGCCATCGGCACGAAATCCAGAATTTGAGGTTCTCACAGCAGAAATTAAGGAGTCTCTATCAAAAGTTGGAATACGAATTTCTAACAACGACATACGCGATCACGTGCAAATATTATATAAATACGATTTTGCATACTATGAAGAGATAGACGATCTCACAGAACACAGAGAATTGATAGTATTAAAGGATGAGGGATCCGTTCTTTCCACCGCACGCAGCATCGCAGAAGATGAACAAGCAGTCACCTCAGAAGGGCACCCAATAACACTGGAAACAATACTTGTCAGATTGGACTTTTCCTCGTTTGAGAACGCTTCAAAAGAACAAAGCAACTCGGGAAAAGGACGACCAAGTCGCAAGAAGAGACGTGCTAAAAGTTCACGTCACACAAAATAGACCTGTGCCAACTTAGCCGTTGCAGACTCACTCGATAAGATAATAAGTGAGAATTCAGTTTCGTATCACATCATCGTTCTTGGCTGACGTTGATTGTGATCTCCTTCGTCCGCCGCAGGTGTGGCAATGTAATACGCGGATCGAAGGGCGACGACCAGGAGAAGTTCTCATAAACGTCCAGCCCGCGACCAAGATCGATCACCCAGCCAGTGTCGGTCACGATGCTACGGTCGTGGAAGTAATCAGCGATGCTCCAATCGATGACAATCCCGAACTGTCCCCACGACTGCTGCAACTGTTCGAACGTCGCTTCCTGCTTCGAGCGATAGTCAGCCTCATCGCTCGCGCAGGTCTCGATAACAACGCGCGGCAGCCTAGCGGCATCAGCATGCTGAATAAGCTGCAGCAGAATCTCGTGCACGTTCCGGATTTGATACGGATGACGCAAGTACGGGTCACGGATCCGAATCTCAGCCGCATCGAACAGGTACGGGAGCAGGATGTCCGGCATGGAATTACCCATGCTCGGCTCGATCTTGTAGCGCTTGGGGATGGCGCGTGCTTTCAACAGGGCTCGACGGTCAAAGACGGGCGAGGCCGGCTTATTTGTCTCCGCGTGCATCGACAACGCCGTCCGACTTCGGAAGACCATCGGAAAGCTCTCCGGCATCCCATTGACCGCTCCCCCGCTCATCAGCATCACCGTGCGACGTGAAGTACTGCGGATAATCCAGTTCCTCCTGCGTGGGAACGGATCGGGCGTTCGAGGCATCGTAGCGGTCCTGGTCCACGCGCCCCAGCATGTACGTGAAGTGAGAGCCGGACGCAGCCATCGTGTCATCGAGTCGGATGATCTGATCCTTGACGCGCTTACGCCCCTCGATCGCGAAGCGGAGCAGCTCCTCAAGCTCCTTAGGATCACCGTCGCGTGCAGGGAAGATGAGTTTCGCCAGTCCCGAGAAGGTCTTCCGCACGGCATCCTGATCGCGCTTAGACATAGCCGGATCGAGCGTCGCCAACGTATCCAGGTCACCGGAGTAATCCAGGGTGCGCAGGTGCCGCAGCGCCTCCGCCAGGTAGTCGACAATGAGTCCGTACCCGCGCGAGAAGAGCTCGGGCCGCACGATGTCGACCTCCCATCCGGGCAGGTAGTAGTGGATGCGGTCCATGTACGCGGTGTCGTGGTACGCCTCGGGCAGGGCCTCGAAGAGGTCGGCGGTGGCCAGCATCGCGGGCACGGTCCGCGTCGTGTTGCCGACGAAGACCATCGAGGCCTCGGCCGTGATCGTGCTATCGCCGCGCGAGAACGACTTGTTCGCGAGGTAGTTCTTGAGCGTGTCGACCAGGCTGCGTTCCACGCGCTTGTGACCGGCAAATTCATCGAAGGCGACGACGTCCCAGTAGCCGACCAGGCCGATGCGTCGAGTCGCATTATTGACGAAGAGCTTCGCGAGCGTCACCTCGCCGCCCGACACGAGGATGCCGTGGGGAGAGAACTCGGAGTAGATGTGGGATTTTCCAGTGCCCTTGGGGCCCAGTTCGACGAGGTTGTAGTTGCGTTCGACGTAGGGAATCAGGCGGGTCAGCTGGAAGAGTTTCGAACGCCGACTAAGCTTCGCAGGGTCGAGGCCGACCGAGGCGACGAGCAGGTCAATCCACTGGTCGGCGCTGAACGAGGCGCGCCCCCGGCAATAGCGTTCGAAATCGAAGCGCGGCAGCTGGATGGCTTGAAGGCGGGAGACGACCCACGGGCTGGACGCCTTCGCGCCGGAATCTCCCGTCGACACGTATGAGACGTCGGCCATACACCAGACGCCGCCAGTCAGGAGGCGGTCGTTCTCGCGAACGGTCGCGTCGGATACCAGCGCGTTGGTGACCCCGAGATTTTCGAAGGACGCATTGTACCGGTCGCGCGTGTCGTCGAGGCTGACGGAGACCTTGTCGATGATTCGGTATTGTCCGGCTTCGTAGATGCGGGACTTGATGAGCTCGGAATCTCCGCGGTTGACGTAGTGCTTGGCGAGGATCCGACGGACGCTCTCGATGCCCTCGACAATGGCCGCTTCGCTCGTGGTCGCGCAGTACTGCGCGAGCAGGAATTCGAGCACGTAGGAGGGGACGATCGCGTTGCCCTTGACCTGGCCGACCAGGTCCTTTCGGACGACGAAACCGTCGTATGCGCGCGCGGCGATATCCTCGTACTCCGCGAGCTTTCCTCCCTCGCTGCCCCCGATCAGGGACGAGGCCGCGGAATCCTCGCGCTCTAGGGCTTCTTCGGGCGAGATGCTCATAGGTCGAATCCTCCGAATGCTCCGAACCCGTTGTCGTTGAGGGTCAGCTCGTGGGTGGCGACGGGCTCACCGACAACCTGTCCGTGAACGGTCTTGTAGGCGACGATCCTGACGCCTTCGCCGGAATGCCTCTCCAGCACCCCGTCGAAAAGGATGAGTTCGCTGCTCTGCTTGAGCGACACCTCGGAGCGCTCGCCCGCATCCAGGGTGATGACGCGAGTGCTCGACAGCTGCTCACCCGACATGCTCTCGAGGCCGATCGTGACCGTCAGCGGGCGTCGCGTCGGACTAACGGGCTCCTGCTGGATGACGCGGGGGCTGAATCGGTTGACTTTGAGAGACGTGTCGTCGTAGTGCAGGGCGATACCGACATCGCGGACCTCCTCAGCGCCACCGCTGCCCACCAACACCTCGATGACGGGGGTGGTGATTTCCTGGAGGGAGGCACCGCCGTGAACGAAGCGGTTTCCTCGGCCCCGAATGCGGATGCGGCGGGTGCCGTAGGGCAGGGCGACGCTCGGCCCTTCTGTCAGGCCGACGCTGGTTGCATTGAAGGCGACGAAGTCGTCCGTCGACTCGAGGTCCTCGCCGAGGACGTAGCGACGCTTCCTGACGGAGACGGAACGCCCGCGCGGGATGCCGCCCTGTTTCGCGGTGTCATCGTTGGCGGGCTCGCTGTCCTGGAAGAGGAAGCCATGGTCGGCGGTCACGAGGATGCGGGTAATGTCCGCGGAAATGAGCTTGCCGACGAGGCCGGAGAGCTCGCCGATAGCCCGGTTGACGGCATCGGGGGTGGCGCTTTCCGAGGCCGCGTGATCGCCGGTCGCGTCGATGACGTCGTGGTAGATGTACACGGCGGAGGCGCCCTTGAACTTCGAGCGCATCGACTTGACGGAGTCGCTCGCGAGCTCCTCGTAGGTGAACGCACGCCCGTCGGCATCTTCGAGGATTGTCCGGCGCGCATCGATCCCGGACGTCGATCGCCCATCGGCCTCAACGATCACTTGGTCTTTGCCGCGCACACCGAGGGTCAGCTCTCGATGTGGGAGCAGTGCGGCCATGCCGAGGGCGGTGATCGACGGCAGCATCGTGTACCAGGGGTTCACGGAGACCGCGCCGCGTCCGAGGGAGCGCAGGTGGTCGGCAAGCTCGACGCCGGCCTCGTATCGGAGAGCATCGGAGATGATGACGACGGTTCGCCTGTGGGAGCCGGCGACGAGGAGACGGTGGAACGAGTCGATGCGCCCACTGGACGAGGGCACGGCGATATCCCATGTGCGCATGCCGCGCAGGGCGTCATCCCACGTGCGCGAGAGGGGGCGCAGGTAGTCGTCGCGGTACGCGTTTTCGACGTGCCGGTCGAGGTCGGTGAGGACATCGTCGACGTGAACGGCTCGGGAGGCGCGCACGTAGTGGCGGTACTCCTGGTCAATGGCCCACAGACCGCCGTCCGGGTCCGGGTCCGTGTAGCGGGCGAAGCCCTCGGCTGCGTCCGAGAAGGCGATGCCCGGGAGCGCACGCAGGTGAGTGAGCAGACGCGCCCCCGCCCGCGCTGCATCCCAGAGAGGCTCCGTGTCGTCGAACCAGAGCCCTTCGCGGCGCCTTCCGCGCTGCTCTTCGACCTGAGCGACGCCGACGGATCCGTCGACGATTCCGCGGACGAGGCGGGAGATGAGTTCTCGGTCTACGCCGGGCGTGGTTGTGTCGATGAGGAGGGAGTCGGTGGCCACATCGTGCAGCGCTGAGCTGGCTCCGGTGGCCTGGTCGACTCGCTTGGCCCACCGGCGGGCATCGTCTCGCGTGGCGACGTCGCGGGTCCACATACTGAAGTCGCGCTGAGCAGAGTTATGCCGGTGATCCCAGCCGTTCGCATTCATGACGAAGAGCCAAGTCATGAGCGCGTCGAACGTGTGCTCGCCGTCGTACCCCCAGATGGCGCGGGCACCTTCCCAGAAGTATGCGTCGAGGCCCCACTTGAGGGCGTCGAGCGGGTTGTCCTGCGTCATGGAGGCGAGCTTGGCGAAGAGGACGGAGAAGGACCGCTGCTGCGTCTTGAGCAGGACGGCGCTCATCGCGGCGAGGAATGTCTTGCGGTCGGATCGCTTGTCGGCGTCACTGATGGTGCCGAGGTGCTTCTTGAGGTCGGCGACGCGGGCGGTGGAGTTGAAGAAGGGCGCGTATTCGTCGATGACAGCGGCCAGCGCGGGGTCGACGCCGAGTTCGCGCACGAGGAGGGTCGAGGCGTCTGCCTTGAAGGTGGGGTATCCGCATCGCACGTCGGCGAGGAGGTCTTCTTCGAGGGGCGGGAGCTCTCCACAGCGGTAGAGAACGTAGCGGGACTTGGTGTCTTCGGCGAAGATGCGGAGTTTGGTTTCGAAGAGGTTGGCGTTGATCGTGATGAGGGTAGCGCGGTCAAGCAGGTCTCGGACGGCATCGAGGTCGTCCGCATATTCGCCGTTGCAGTCCAACCACGTGACGATGCGCCCCTGCTCGAGCAAGGCGTTGAGTTCCTCTGCTAGCCGAGAGGCATCGATTCCGCTCATTGTGTGCCTCCTCCGAGTCGGTCATGCAGGTCCGTCAGGCGCTTCAAGGCCCGCCTGAGGCTATCGCTTTCGGCGGCGGCGCGCTCGATGCTCCAGTGGTCCGTCATGAGGCGCTGTAGGTGTATCGCGTAGGCGGGACCAAATGCCAACTTGCCACCTTCACGAAGTACAGCATCCTTGAATTGAGCCTTTTGGAACAGTCGCAGCAGCTGGTCTTTAGGCCGGGAATCGCACGGCCTGACACTCGCTATGGGCCGCTCGCAGAATTCTGCGACTCCCTGACGGTCCGCCAGGATCCACGACTCGATGCACTGGTCGACGATCCGGATGAGCAGATCGGGCGACTCACCCGGAGTTTTCGAGGAGAGCATCGAACGCACCGCCACAGGACAACCACCCTCGTCACGGTCAAGATCGCGGAAGATGACATACGGAATAGACCGAGCGGCCTCCCAGTACTTCTTGATGTCCCTGTCGATCACACCCTTGCCGTTGGCCCTCGTAAAAGCGAATTCACCGTTGACCCATCCCGCCGCACGCATCAGCGCGGAGACAACCGGTTCGTCTGTCGGTCCCTCGACGATGACCTGGGCGTAGACGTAACCCTCCATCTCTTACCAGGTTCCCGGGGGAATCGTGCGGCCGTTGACTGCGTCGATGCCCTGCGATTTGGGCAGGCGAGCGCTGACCACGGCTTTGATGCGCGGGTCGTTCGACTGCGAGAGAAGTTCGCCCGTCGTCGCATCATTCTCGGAGCGCAGCATCAGGACCTGGCTGGGGAGCACCAGCTCGGAGTCGATAAGCTCCGGCGAGTGGGTGCTGATGATCATCTGCACGTCGCGGTTCATGGCGAACTCTGCCAGGAGCGAGGGGAGCGATCGGACGACGGAGGCCTGCAGGAAGGTTTCTGGTTCTTCGATGAGAACGACGCTCGTGTCGCGCGGCAACGTCGCCAGGTCGAAGAGTAAGCCGAGCAGGCGCAGTGTTCCTTCGGAGAATTGCTCGTGCGAGTAGACGCCGCTCGCCCCGCGCACGGGGGTATCGCTGTAGAAGACGAGCTCCGTGCCGAGTCCCATGCGCTGGTAGGACAGCTTCGGGATCTCCGGGACTACCGCGGCCATGATCGGGCGAATGCGATCGATCACGGCATCCAACTGCTGGTCCGGGAAGCGCCCCGCGTACTGGAAGAAGCCGGTCCCGTGGTACGGATCGTAGCGATCAGCCCGCTCGAGCATCTTCTTGGGGTTCGGGTGAATGTACCGGATGCCTGCGAGCATCTTACGAATGTACGATGCAGTTCTCGTTACTTGCTTTGCTCCACAATCGGCCGATACTTCTTCGCCATCTAGCAATAGCTTTCATCTTTAACGAAAGCGCAGTCCACCACCGGGTATCCTGTCTCATCCTCCACTCCGTATTCAGAAGGAGGAGGAGCTACCTCCATCTTCGCTATGCTCTCCCAGGAAAACAAATCCCGTCTCGCCACACCGTGAGACTGGAGTACCCAAGGTTCTTCAAGCCGCATCAGCTCCGGAGGGAAGCCTGAATCCAATGGGTGCGTCAGCATCTCTTCATCGAAGAAGTCCCCAATCGGTATCGCCCTCCAAAGTGACAGATTGTAGGCAATCTGGTGTGTATCAACATCCACTGTCACACCGAAAGACGCTTCCTCCTTCCCCGAACGGAAGTATCGTTCCGTGCCACCCCACCGCTCCGAGGTGGCTGCCAGCCGAACCGCGCGACATCGCTCAGAAAGCGCAGGGCGGCCAGCAGGTTGGTTTTGCCCGATGAGTTGGGGCCGACGACGAAGAGACGTGAGGATAGGTCGAACTCGATGTGGGCGAAGTTGCGCCAGTTCGTGATGGCGATATGCGTCAGCTTCACGTCGCGTCCTTTCGTTGTCATCCCTGGTATCTGTCCAGTGTCCCACGGCGCGGGAACCCTGTCACGACCACCACACGTTGTTCTTCTTGATTTCTCCGCGAGCCCACTTCAGGTCGGACGCAATTCCCCTCTTGACCTCCGGCGTGGCGGCGCCGATTGCGGGCTGGGGAAGGTCGGCCAGGTCCGAGCGCCATCCGTAGGCGAGCTTGAGGCGGTTGATGCGCACGCCGTCGTCCAGGTCCAGGTGGATACGGCGCTGAGCCAGGGGCTGCAGGACCGAGTCGATGTAGCCCTGAACCTCCGCGATCGTCGCGTCGATCTCCGCACGCTTCTTGTCGAAGCGGGCACGCTCGCGATCGGACTTCCTGTCGTTGCCCTTCACGGCGTCACGTTCCCGTCCGATAGCATCCGATTCGGCCTTGAGTCGATCGACGAAGGGGGCCGCGTACTTGGTGAGCACCTGGCCGACCGTGTCGGGGGTGTAGCGGTGCAGGTAGATCAGCGCCCGGAACGTACCCTTCGGAGACTCAAGAGACCAGTACACGGGGCGGCCGCTGTAGTCCTTCTGGTGGTCGGCGGCGAAGGACTTCGCCATGTAGTCCTCAAGGGCCCGCTCAGGGTCGGCCGGGATCATCGGCGGGACGAACTCCGCGGTCGAGCTGCCGGGCTTGACGGCCAGGCAGCGGGTGAGGAACTCGATGTTGTCGCCGAGGTCGGCGGCGCCGAAGACAACTCGCAGCACGGCCTTGACGCGGCGCGAGGCGTCGTCGTCGAAGGCGCCGCCGGTGACGGGAATGATGCCGTCATCGTCGGGCTGCAGGCGCGGCTCGGCGACGCGGGCGCGGAAGTCGTCGAGGGACGACGCCTGGTCGGCCAGGACGAGGCCGGGCACGTCGACGCTGTAGCGGCCCATCGTGACGCCGATGGCCCAGGAGATGAGTTCACGGGCGCTGCGCTGGTAGTGCAGCCAGCGGCATTCGTCCTCACTGCGCTCGGGCGCTCCCTTCGTGGGAGCGAAGGCAAACCGCGGGTTGTAGGTGAGGGAGACACGCGAGAGCGGGACATCAATGTCGACTTCGTCCGTAAGGCCGTAGACGTCGGCCCAGTAGCGGTTGTTCTCCGTCTCCAGGCGCTGCGCTTCCTCCGCGGTCTCGCAGCTGCAGCGGTACCAGTCGTCGAAGGCGTCCTGGAGCAGCGAGTGTCCACCGCGCAGGTAGGGCGGCCGGGCGAAATCCCACGAGGTCTCACGGGCATCCCAGTCGGCGCGGAAGATCTCGATCAGCCGCTCGACACCCACCGAATCGAAGGACTCGGGTTCGATCCAGGGGAGGTTCTTCACCTGACCAACCTCAAAGTGCGTCCCAGGAGCGATGGCCTCGAGGACGGTGGCTACTACTCTCGAGTTGGCATAGCTCAGAACCTTAAGCCGTTCAGAATCCACCGGAAACACAGCTTGCCCGACATGGCTAAATACACTTGAAGCCTCATACAGACGGAATGAGGGTTCACCGCTAGAAACGTTCGACCACGAAACACACGGGCGGAAGTAGCAATCTGTTCCCTGAACACGAGTACCACATCCAGGATGCGACTCTATATAACGGTAATAGTCAGCACCATCACCAAGCCAATTTACGACAAGATTTTGATTACCCCACCAGCGCCTAAATTCACCTCCCTTATTGTAAGGGAACCACTTTGCTTTAGAAGCAAAAGCATCAGATCGATCACTCGCCTTCAAGTACGAATTATTTTCCGAAACTTCAAACCACTCGCGGACAAACAGCGGGTTATTTCCCGTGCACAAACCCGATCGAGGATTTGTTACCTCGCCAAGCGGAACGCCATTTTTAAAGGCTGCTAGTATCTGTTGACTCGCCCAGTAGACAATAGGCTTCCCTGGAATTAATGAGAAAGAAGCAGCCGATACCTCAAAACGGAGATCATGGCCCTTCTGCGATGCAATTTCACAGAGCGTCTTCGCCTTCTCACCCTCAGTCTTCCCATCCACGAGACGTAGATAGACACCTTCTTGCCTGGTGTCACTGGGACCATTAGTTAGCGTGAATGCGGTCGTCTGAACGACCTCTCCAGCAATTGAGTCAAAAGCCCGCTTACCAAGGTGAGCCATTGTGTCAATGCTCACGGTAGAGAGCATCCATGGTCGCAGATCGGAGTACGAACCTAGAAACATCCACGCATGCATCGTGATCATACCGATTGCACCATCAAGGCCAACAAGCGATACAGCACGTTCAATAAATGTTGTACACAGATCCTTCGAACTGCGCTTGTAATGCTGATTCACAAAGCGCTTAAGTTCGTTTCCAAACTTATCTTTAACCAAGTACGGCGGGTTGGCGATCAGGGTCGTGTAGCGGCCGTCCTCAAGGATCTCGCACATGTCGGCGCCGCGCAGCCACTCCTCACTGTCCGCGCCGCCCAGCACCTGCGGCCTCTCCCCTGCTTCGATGCGGCGCGCGATCTCACGGAACAGGGCAGACGTACCCTCGGGCACGCGGATCAGCGACCCGTAGGTGTCGGCATGGCACAGCTGCTCGATCACCTGGGAGACACCGAGGGACACTCCGTCGCCGGAGGCATCCGCGATCTCTGCGGGGCTCAGCTCATCGAGTTTCACGGACTCGACATGAACGATCCTGGGTCCCCGCCACAAGGTCTCACCACCCCGCTGGCTCTGACGCTCGATGCGCCCCAAGACTCCTGGATCGCGCTCGACGGCCTTCATCGTCAGGCGAAGGACGCGAGCTGCGCCGCGCGCCCATCCACGTCCGCACCATACAGGTTCTTCTCCAGGATCAGGCGAGCGATCTGCCTGGTCGGGTATCCGGCCTCAGCGTACATCTCCCACAGGACATCGAAAGCATAAGTGAGCATGTGCCCGGAGCCGCAGGCAGGGTCGATGACGCGGAAGTCCTCGGGGTTGGCGATCGCCAGGCCCTCATCCTCCTGTCCTTCGGCAGGGTCACCAGGTACTCGAACTTCTCCCGGAGCGCCGAGTCCGGGTGGGCGCGCAGCCACTGCATCCCGAGCGTATTCTCCACCAGGTAGCGCACCACCCAGTGCGGGGTAAAGAGCTGCGTGACGGGAGCCAAGGTGTCCTTGTCGATCTTGTCTTTCGACTCGTTGATCTCCTGCTTGCGAGCGGCGATGTAGAACTGGTAGAGCCAGCCGATGACCTCAACGTCCATGCGCCCAGACTCATCGGGACCGATCGCCGCCACGATGTCGGCGCGCACGGACTCCCCCGCCGACAGGAGGTCCGCGGGTGGAACCAGGTTCGTCCAGTCATCCGCCTCCGGGAACATGCCCGGCATAACCTGGTGCCACGAGGCGAAGTACTCACGGAGCAGCAAGACATATGCATCCAGATCCCGATTATCGAAGAGTAACTGCGCTGCCCGCGCTCGCGTCTCCTCTCCGATGCGTCGGTCGAAGTCGCCCCCGCGAGCGCGCTGCACGCACTCGGGCACACCCGTCCCCGACCCCTCCGCCGGTGAGACGACTCCGAAGTCGCCCGAGATCCCCATCGCATCCATGTAGCGCAGGGCCGTCAGGCGGTTGAACCACGAGTAGGCGACCACCTTCGCAGCACCCAGCACCCTGTTACCACCGGCCACGGCGTGCTTGTCGACAGCCTGGGTCAGGCGCGCACGGTCGGCATCGTTCAGAAGCGGATCGGCCATCTTGCGCTCGATCGCCGCCACGGACATCTCGATGAGGCGCTCGCGCGAGGCGGACGCCAGGGACTCCAACGCTGCGGTGTTCATGACCTACTCCTTCAGTGGCGCAGCTGCTTGCCGTCGTTCACAGCCGCGAGCATCTGCTCGCGGATACGTTCGACGTATTCGTTGACCTGGTCCGGCGTCGACAGGAGGCCGTTCGTCTTCGGCAGCAGATCAGCCACACGTACGATCGTCGGCCTCTTGGCCGGCTCCGCCACCTCGTCTGCGTCCGGGCGCTCCGCAGGCGTCGCCGACTCGATCAAGTCGCGGTAGAGCTCGTCCACACACTGATCGAGCTGACGGCCGATTTCCTCCGCATGACCGGGCTTCGACACCCGATTTACCGCGTCGCAGAGCTGCTCCATCGCAGCATCAACCCTCTGCCGAGTCCTCTCCGACGCGGCCTTAAACTCGGCGGATCCGCGAATACCCGCCACTGCCTCGTCGATGCGTCGCAGCACCTTGTCGCGCTGCGCCTGCACCAGCGCGCTCCGCGCCGCGTCGATACGCCGAACCAGCGGAGCGATCTCCTGCGTACGCACGTACAGCCTGCGGTCCTCCGCGAGCTTCCGAAGCTCATCGATCGCCTGCTTGCCGTCCTCCGTGAGCTCGAAGAACGACAGGCTGTCTGCCTCCGCCAACGCGTCGCGAAGCTCCTGCTCGTGCCCCTCCACGAATTCTCGGTAGGGCATGAGGAAGTCGTCGACGATCTCCATTAGCTCGTCGAATCCGCCGCGGATCTGTGGGGCGAGCATCTCCTCTTCGGTGTGCTGCGTGGTCGTGAGCGGCGTCAGCAGGTCGAGGGCCTCGGCGACCTCGTCGTCGAAGTTGTACCTGTCGGACTTATATCCCTTGAGCAGGCTCGCCCACTCGGCCGCCTTGACCTCAACCGCGCGAACGCGCGAAGGGCCATCCTGCGGGGACTCCCCCGGGACAAACTGGCCGACAAAACGCTGGAAATCCGCGAGCGCGGCGCGATCCAGGTGCTTCTTTTTCTGCAGCAGCACCCGCCCCTGGCGGTTCACATCGCGCAAAGCCCCCTCCAGCTCCGTACGAGCGAGAGGCCTGTCGTTCTCGAGAGCCTCGAGCAGTTCCAGGCGAAGGGCCGTCGCCACAATGGCCAGGACTGCGTTCTTATCCCAGCCAAAGGGGGCCTGACCGTAATACTCGATCGCGTTTTTCACGAACACGTTTTGGCCGTTGAGCACGCGTGCCTGCTCCACCCACTGGGCGCACTCACTCGCCAGACGCTGCGCGATATCCACGCCCGGGTCGACGTCCAGCGTCGCGTCCTCCTGATCGCGCAGGAAGGATGCGATCTGCCCGTCCTTGACGGTCGCCAACGGCTTTGCGTCCTCGATACGGGGGTAGACCTGCTGGGCCAGGGCGAGTCAAACCTAGTTCAATCACGTCCTTTGGCTCATCAGCCGTCCCCGTCTTCACTTCCTGCCCATCGACGAACAGTGACGCGCGCATGAGCGCGTCTTTCACTGCCTCACCAATCACTCGACGGCGCTGCTCGTTGTCTTCCTTGTGCGTCAGGATGATGCGCTTACGTAAACCTGAGGCCGCGCCCGCCTGGCGCTTCACATACTCCTCCGTCTGGCAGAAGACTCGCACGTCCTCGAGGATCTCGGAGCTGACATCGAGCCCCAACGAAAGGGTGTCACGACGAACAACACTCTCGTGGCGGATACCCTCCTCGTCTAGAGAGGACTGCGGCGTAAACACCGAGATCACCAGCGGCTCGGCCTGTTCTCGACGCCCATCGACGAACAGGGACACGCCCATGCGACGGTTCGTTCCGGGATAGACGAAGCTCGCCACCGAGGTGCCGGCGTGCCTACGGATGTCCGCGCGCAGCAGATCCGTAACATCCCGCGGCTCCACGATGATCTGGCTGATCTCGCGGCGAACTTCTTTTTCTTCGTTCGTCATGTACGCGTAGGTTCCGTCCGCCTGACGCTGCACGTACACCTGATCCGCCAGGGTGTGAAGCGCACGCCCAACGCGCTCCTCCAGATCCGTCGCGTCCTGATCCAGGGAACGGCGCAGCAGGACAGCAATATTGCGCGAATACGCCTGGAAGGAGTCCACGTAGCGAACAAGCAGGAGAACCTTCAGCACGCTCATCGTGAAGGAGTCACTCGTGCGCGAATCCTGTGCGGCGCGCCCGATGTTGTCCTTCACGTCGGACTTCAGCATCGCCGCGATGCCGTCGTAGAAGCGATCAAACGACGCAACCGTGCCCAGCTTGTCATCCGTCAACTCCTGTGCAATTTGCTGACACACGCCCAGCAGCGAACGCGCGCCAACCGACGAGTGACGGCCCGTGAACAGGTCATTATCCGACAGGCCTCGCATCGCCTGCGTGAACATCTCGAACTGGTAGTCCACGAACGGGTACTTGGCGACGAAGCTATCCCTCGTCAGGTAGTTGTCGTACTTCTTCGTCCCCTCCGGGAAACGGAACATCGACGGGAAGCCCGCGCCGAGGCGCTGCCACAGCGTGTCCAGCTCTTCCGTCCCTTGCTCGCTCTTCGTCAGCAGTCGGCGAGCGATCACGTCTGTGACCTCCTCCGTCGACAGGCTCACCTTGATCGCGAAGCGCCCCTGAATCTTCGAGAAGTCAGTGCTGCGGCGCTCGTTCATCTGCGCCGTAATACCACTCAGTTCCTCCTGCGAGGTCACAAAGACCCAGGCGCGACCGGGGCAATGCGTCGCCAGCTGCTCGGTGATGGTCTGAAGGTTCAGCATCAGCTGCGAGTCGTCGCCGATGAACTGGCCGACCTCGTCGACGAAGAAGGCGATGCGCTGGTGAGGACCCTGACGATCCAGCCACGAGGCCACGTCCTGCGCGAAGGCCTCGGCCGACAGATTGAGCTGCTCCCGATAGCTGCGGAAGGGCTGATCCACCTGGTGTCCCAGGCGGGCCAGTGCCTTCGAGACGAGCGCCTCCGAGAATACGGTGTTGACGCGACCGACCTCCCAGGTGTGCCCAGCTTCCTCCTGGTAGGCCTCGCGGAAACGCGCCAGCTCTCCCCGATCCTCCAGGTCGCGCTCGAGCGCTCCGACTCCCAGATCCTTCGAGTACAGGCCGCGCGCCTCAAAGTAGACCTTGTAGAAGACCTCGATCATTGCCGATCCGCGCTCACGCGTCGACTTATCATCCTTGGCGTCGATATTGAAGAGCACAGCGCGCGTGGGCGTATGCAGGCTCCTCTTCAGGTCCGCGATAAGCGTCTCGTCGCCTGCAACCTTCTGCTCGAAGGCGCGTTCGACATCTTCGCGGGTCACCGGCTGGTTGCCCGCCTGCTCACCGAGCAGGTAGGACAGCATCTTTAGCAGGTGCGACTTACCCGAACCGAAGAAACCCGCGATCCACACGCCGTTCGACGGAGCATCGACCTGGTTCCACGCATCGACGATGCGCGACAGACCGCTGCGGATCTCGCTGGTCATGACGTATTCGTCGACCTCGGAAGCAACTTTGGAGACGTCGTCAGCCTTGATGACACCGTCGATCGACCGGAAAATATCCTTCGCGTACAGACCCTTCATGTCCATGCGTCACACCTTTGTCTTTCAGTTCACAGACGGTTCTAGAGTAAGTGAGAAGTCCACCAAATCAAAAGCGCGGTAGTAGTTGTCCTGGGATATTTGATCGAAGAGGACGAGCGCTGAATGAGTGGACGGCGACTGGTGGTACGACCCCGGGAAAGTCACGACCAGCGGCACGCGCCCGAGCAGGGGCTGGAGGCAGTTCAACAGCAAATGCGTGCGCACGAGCGGGAACAGATGGTGCACCCCGGAGAGCAGGACGGCATCAACGCGCTCCTCTCCCCCGGCCTCGTCCACGGCCTCCTTAATAGCGGGCGCGAACAAACCCTCGACGTCAATTACCTTGCTCAGCGCATCCCGGAAAGTCTCCGGAGGTAACGTCTTTTCCATCGCCAGCATCTGATCGAAAAAAGGAGATCCCTTCCAGATGTCAACCGCGAGCGCAAACACGTCGATATCGGCCAGACGGTAGCGCTCCTCGCGCAGGCGGCGGCGCAGCCGCGAGAGCTCCTCATCGACAGTCGGCTCCCACTCCGGCTTATAGCGCAGGACGAAGAAAGGGACCTCGTTGCCCAGGCCCTCCATCTTCATAAAGCGCTCTGACGTGAGCACCCGGAAGGCGCAATCAAAGGTCTCCCTGAGCGAATCCAGATACGCTCCACGTTTCGACACCGACCGTACCTTCCTCTCGCGCAGCGCCCCTCACCGGGCTTCTCATACCGTACCGCAGGCCACCCACAATTCGAGCCCAATCATGGCTCCTGCGTCACAATTTCCCAAATAACTGTCAGTCGAGGACATCGAACTGGAACTGCGCGACCGGGAACGACTCCCGCATCGGCCAACCCCACGGCTGCGGAGCCGTGTTCACCAATCGGGCAACCCCCACGGGGACCACGACCGGCAGAGCAGCCCCGGCCTCGTCGATGAAACCCACATCGCGCATGCAGCGCAGAAACACCGAGCGCACTTTCTGCCCACTCTTCACCGTCAGCGTCGACATCGCGGGGTCCACCCTGCGCTGGCGCTCCACGAAGTCGTCGATATCCGACGACGTTAGCGGAGCCTCATCGACGACCAGGCGTGGCCAGGCAACCTCGCGCGCGCACGCCGCAAACACGTAGGACTCGGTCACGAGAGCCAGCCACATGACAAGCTCCCATCCGTACTCGCGACTGGCGACGAATCGGAGGGCATCATCCTCCAGGAACGACAGATGCTTCGTCGTCGCACTCGCCAAGCGTCGCCGCGTCGACTCCGAGCCCGCGACTACCAGGTTCTGCTCGAACAAGACGTCACTCGCCTCGCGCGCGCTCATGCCGGCGGCCATCAGCTCAGCCGCCTCAAACGTTCCCGCGTTCGTCGCACCGCCCACCGTGATAGTCGAGGCCAGTCTGTGATCCGACACGACGCCACCTCTCACGGTCTACCTCAATAAACGCGGCGGTTTCCCCGCCAGGAACCTCACTATCATCGCACACGGTTGTCCCCGCGCGGATAGCCGCGCGGGGACATAACGACAAAATGAGCGCAACCAACTCAACTGACATGCACCATGCTCATAACCACACAGTGACGCAAGCCAATGAACATTGGCCCGACGCGAAAGCGCCGTGAGGTCAGCTGTTGTAATAGATGCATACTACTTTCGCGGCTACGCAAACTCCTTGGTCGCCTCGTCGTAACCGACCTGCCAGAACCCCATGTCGAGCAGCTTCATCTGCGGATAGATGAGGTCGCCGACCCGCATTTCGCGCCGCGCTTCCTCCAAGCGGTCGTTGTACTCCTCGTAGAAGTCCACGAGCTTGAGGAGGGAATTCCGGCTGTATTCCTGCGTCGTCACCTTGTATGTCGCAACGCCATCCTGAAAGAATCTGTCGTACGCGGGCACGCATCCGAGCGTTCCCATCAGGATCTTCGTGATGAGAACCGGGGACACTGGGCTCGTGACCTCACGCCCGGCAACCTCATTGCGGATCGGCTCGAAATGCACGGCGATGTCGTCGTAGAGCTTCTTGAGCTGTGCCCGAACGTCATTGTTTCGCAGATCCGTGCACGCAAGCCCAAACAGGCAGTCGTATTCGGGCTTGAGGATCTTTTCGACGATGGGCACAAGCACCTTGTAGTCCTTCTGAAGGAGGAAGGACGAGCCCCTGTACATCCCCCAGCTCGCCAGGTAGAAGGCGAGGTGCAGGCTCAAATAGTCGCAGTCCGGGGAGGGGTCGGTCCGCGCATCTCGAAACACGCGATAGCAATGCTCCCACGAGCGGGAGCGCCCATTCTCATTCGCGCGCGCATCCTCGTAGAAGGTCTGCGCAGCACTAATCAACTCATCGATGGCTTCCATATCATCTGACCTTCCAGATAGAGATCCAGCCCGTCCACTCCAAGGGAGCGGCGGGCTGAACGGTTGACTACAACGTACAACGTAGTCCGTTTGGGAATCAAGCCTATCCCGGCTCTTCCGAGTTGAGTGTGAGTGACCGGGTGTTCGTCGGGTGTTGCGGATAGAGGTCGAGGTCCTTGATGATGAGCGGACTTCCAGCCATGCAGTCACCACAGAACGCAAGCAGAGCCCCACAGGAGCATGCACCAGGCAGCGATACGGATTCGCATTCACAGCCGTTCACGGATTCCGCCATCAAGTAATTTTTGGGAGCCTAGTACCCCCGCGCCCACTCTCGCAGCGCCGCTTCGACCACCTCGGACGCGTTGTCGTATCCGTCGTAGGTCGCACGTAGCATCGCCGCCTCGTACACGTCCTCGTCGATGCGCACCGTGACCTCGACGACCGGCACTCGAGGAGCGACTCGCTCCACCGCGTCCGGCTGCTGCCCCAGCCTCGCCCGACCGTCAGGCCGTTCGCCTCCGCCCACCGCCGGATTTCGGCGTTCTGTTCCGCCATGCTTGTATCGTCACGCTTCGTCATAGTCATATGTGTACATCATGGTGGGATTCCTCTCTTTGTGGCACGCCCAGCACCCCACTCGTCGTCCGTGACCCGGGGACCAGCCACGGCCTCGTCAATCCTCGTGCGACTCGGGCTGGCACTCGACATCACGCACCCACTCGCGCACCGCGGCGCGGAGGGCTCCCGACCGTGACGTGATGCCCTCACTGGACGCGCGAGCCATCATGGCGTCAAATATCAACGTCAAGGCTCGTGGTTACGGCCACTCGTGGCGGGGGCGCCGGATGACGCGCCCGCTCCTCGCGTAGGAAGGCCACGAGTTCTTCAGCTTCTCCGGATTCAATGAGCCAGCGTTGGAGGTCGGCCTTCATCTTCACGTCCGCTCGGTTACTGCGCTTCCTCATGGGGACAGGTATACACGGCACATGCCTCACAAGTGCGCGACGCAGCCGCTGCGCACAGATTGCCATGAATCAAGGCTTCTCCTGTCAGAGCGTTTCACGTGAAACATTAGGCGGCCCACGGGCGACCCCACCCCGGGGGCCTTCCGCGCACGCGCGCCTCCCCCGTTCGGACGCTTGACTTGCGCGCTGGACATTCGCGCCATTGTGCGCCCTATCGGCATCAGTGTCCAGATAGTGGCCCACAGTTTTACCTGTTGGTTGCGCGGGTGTCGGGAGGGCGGATCAATGTTTGGCAAGGTCAGACGCGAGGCGCTCGCAGCGAACGCACATCTATGCCGCTCATCACCAGAAATTGGGTGAATGTGCATAATGGTTACTTCGCATTCTGAGTATTTCTTGCCAGTTCAAGGCGTAGTCTTACCTGCTATCAGGGCGCGTCTCCGACGGTGGGGGCGCGTCGGAGGACACCTCACCGTGGAGGCACACACACCATGAAGGTCCCACCCCTATCCGAGCGACCCGTCACCGAGGAAGACGAGCAAGACTTCCTCACCCCGCCGTCGCGCCGTAAGAACCGCTCCCTAGCATCCAGGCGCGCAGCACTACGCCCGTGGGCAATCGGTATCAGCCTCACCGTGCTGGTGGCTGTGGCAGCTGTTGGTGCCTACACGCTGGGCGCGAGCATCGGCTCGTGGAACGATCGCCCCAGCACCGCGGCAACACCCACCGTGCACCCCGCGCCCATGCCGTCAACATCGAGCGAACCTCCGATGTCAGGCGGCTACGCAATCGGCCCCGACGGAGTCCTCGTGCGCCCAGCCGAGTTCGCAGCAAGACACATACACGAAGCCCGAACTACCCGAGGAAGCCAAAGAAAACACAGAACGAGGAGCAGAAGCAGCCGCAGAACACTACCTCGCGCTCCTGATCTATTCTTGGAATACTGGCGACACTCAGCCACTAGCCGATATGTCTGACCCGTCATCGAACTTTGCAAAGAACCACATTGCCAATACTCAAGAAATGTATACAAATGGCTGGTCATTTGGAAACTCAGTAACAGTACAGGAGGTGCTTCGTCTTGAAGCAGTTTCATCGCAAGATGGAACGATTCCACCAAATACCGTCGGAGTTCGTTTTCGTGTCAGCGCAAATAATGGAACAAGGTGCAAGGGGCAGAGCATTATTGTTGACGATTCTGAGCATAGTTCAACAATTACCTTATTCATGACATGGAAAGATAACCGCTGGACAGAGGTACAAGGAAGTGCCACCGATCATGATGACGAATAAATTACGCATTTTCCTTGCAATCACCGCCACTTCATCTTCTTTACTAATTTTAAATTGCCTACCCGCGATAGCCCTCGCACCAAGTTCAGGTTTTGACGCCAACGGAATCGATAGGGATGTCAACACTGATATGTGGGAGGATGAGAACGAAGATAGTCCTGGCACAGTAGGAAACCCCTCTCAACCATCAGAAGATGACACGGGCTCACCTCGAGCAACTGAACCAACAACCACGAACAGCGCTTTGGACTTTGCGCTTGGCTACCATTGTGAACACCCAGTTTCCTACGATTCGGGTCATCTGATGTTCCCTACCTACTGGAGATGCGACGATCCTCCGCCGTCCGTAGAAACGCCATCAGATCCTCCTTCAACCCAGAAGATTCTGCGTCACGCTGCTGCCACAATTCACGCGGATGGCGCAGGGATCTACAAGCAGCCCCCACATGTCTCGTACACGAACAAGTACATTCCTACGCTCGTCTCAGTCACCAACCCGACCCAGACTCACGTCATCAACCTATTGGGACACGACATCACCATCACGCTGAAGGCCACCAAATACGAATGGGACTGGGGCGACGGCACCCCGAACACCATCACCGCCTACCAAGGAATGGCCTTCGAAAGGTATGGACCCCAACAAGGACCCCAGGCTCATCCGCCACTACTACAAGGCTCCCAACGGGTGGAAGTCTTTCCTGGACGGCCCATACCCCTCCGCTACGCGCACCATCACGCTCACCACGACCTGGGCGGGCACGGCCACCAACCCCTTCACCGGAGAAACACAGACCATCAACGGCCTGGTCACCACCACCGAAACAACCGGGCCGTTCCCGCTCGGTCAGCTCATCGTCAACAACACCGACACCGCAGAAGAAAAACAAGGCCACTAAGCGAGTGATGCACCATGATCACGAAACTCTCCACAATCGGCAAGTGGATCGGCGCTGCCATCGCCGCCATTGTTATCGTCGCTGCGTCATTCCTGGGGTTCCACGCGTTCAACGCGCGAGCCCACGCGAACGCCGAGCTTCAGTCCGGAGCACAGTCGCCCCAGTCTGACAGCACCGAACAATCTGGCCCCCAATCGGGAGACGCCCCTCAATCCGCAGAACCAACACCCGTTGACGTCCCGAAGCCCACTCCCCCGCCACACCTCCACAGGGAAGGTCAGATCGGTGCCCAGGCCACCGCTCAGTATTACCTCGAATTAGAGGCATACGCGATCAACATGGGCGATACCGAGGATTACATGAAGATTTGCGACGAGGGAGAATCCTGCTCAGCCTTTGATACCGACGTGCACACCTTGCATGCAGATCGCATCGTAACCCAGCCACTTTCGATGAAGTACCTCATGACAAAGCAAGTCTGGGAATGCACTGACAGGTATGACGGCACAAGTGGCACGTGCATTCAGTTCGATTATTCTACAGTGACTGGGCATGCAGTTCGAAAAGACAATACCGCTGATAATCCCCAGTATTCCACAATCGGACTATCCAACGATAAAACAGAAAGTCCCCTCCACTATGAAGGAATCATGCTACTCGCATATGAAGGAGATACGTGGGTAGTAAAACGAGTCTGGAGCCAGAGAGAATAAACCAGAACAGTCCACCAACCTTGAGAAGCAGACATCCGCAGCGATGGTTCACCAGCTGCGGTCAACGAATCACACAACATCAATCTGACATCTTCAACACTCACGTTCGACAGAACCTATGCGCTGAGGCCCCAGCCCACCATCGAGGGCTGGGGCCTCAGCGTCAATATTTCACGTGCAATTACTGCCAGGACAGCAATAAGAAGCTCTCAGTTCCCCTGAACAAGCTCGTAACGCACCCAACGGCGCTCACCTGAGGATGTGACCAGGCCTCGTGACACAAGGTCCCGCAGATCTGCTCGTGCTTCTTCAGCGGTCACACCAAAGCGCTCCCTATACTCCCGATTACTCCACGTCCGGCCGCGACGCATGTCAACCAACGCCTCCTTCTGGCGCAGATTCAGACTTGCCACCTGTTCTAGTCCGAGACTGCCAATCCACGCCAGGTCACCGTCAGGGATGAGCGCCGAGTTCGGGAAACGTACCGTAAACGACACCCCGTTATCGTAGAAACGCGGCTCCGCCATCCCAGCCTCACGCAACGATCGGCGAACCTCCCTGATCCCGGTACCCATTGCCTCAATCACACGCCCGCTACGCCCTTCGACGTTGCGGCATATCTGATAGAGCCGCTCATTCACCGCAGGATGATCGCCGAAACCGAGCCGATCAACCGTAATCCCCCACAAGCCACCTGGATTCGTCAGGCGGAATCCGTCACGGGTAATTCTCAAGTCGATCCCCTTTCCCCGCGAGGCCTCGGACAGATCACGGTGAACCAGCGCATTCGCTACTACCTCACGCGCCGCCAGCAGAGGCACCGCATAGTCCGTCAACCCATCCCCGTCACGAGTGACGAGCTGACGAGACTCCACGTTCCCCCTCACCCACTCCAAGACATCGTCCAGTATGACGGGCAACGACCCCGTGAAATCACGGCGATTCACCGCTCTCACATCTCCACTCCCCTCGACCGCTGCGGTGAGCGTCAGATGAGGAAGAAGCCGCTGCGGATACTCACCCAGCGCATAGAGACCGGCGACCGATAACTCTTCACTCTCGCGGTCCGCAACGACGCCGGTAAAGAAGAGGACTGCCTCGTCACTGTCATTGACGAGGCGTGGGGTCGTCTCGCGAACAGAAGAGAGGTATCGGGTGACCAAGTTCGGGTCAAGGTCCCGAAGGGAACTACCAGGCACAGCCTGCGCGTCAGCGTTCGGGCGGTGATGGCGCAGGACAAGCATCTGCTCCTCCGATGGCGACATCTGATAGTCCCCGTCGTACTGGCGCAGATACGCTTTCTTATCTTTCAACCAACGCACAGGCTTTTCGTTGACGTCAGCGCCCTCAACGTTGACGACCCCGATTGTTTTTCCATCCAGATCGATGGCACGCACATCTACTCTAATCGGCGGTCTGAAGCCATTTCGTGCCTGATTAGCCGTCCTCTTCAACAGATCATCGACGTCATCGACGCCGACGACGCTAATCCCATCCCGCTTCCGAGACGCCCAGTAGAATCGTGCCTCCACCCGGCTTGTTCGCAAACGCACTCAGCGTCGGACCCAGCTGCTCCGGCGAGTACTCCGAAAAGGTCTTCGCCTCAATCGAAGTAGTATCACCACCACGCAGCTCAAGAACGGCCAGAGCACCCAGCAGGTCATAGAGATCGTTGATCATGGACTTAATTCTATCTCATAGAATCACTCATCTATCTCATAGGACCGCACTTCTATGTCATAGAAGGCTATTTCTATCTCATAGAACCCTCGAATGACTCCACATAGATTCATAGGCGAGGTTAGCGGTGCAATACGAGAACCTCGCAGATCTCAGCGCTGAAACCGAAGTCGCATCACAGCACAACAACACCGACACCTCAGAAGAAAAACAAGGCCACTAAACACACTGAGGTCCCAGCCCACGATTGAACTGCGCCCCGAAACTTGGACGCGTTTAATGGTAGCCGTTATGTGGCTTCCTGTAGGGCCTGATCCCGGTATTCTGCCGGGGTCAGGCCCTTGAGCTTTACTTGGCGTCTTACTGTGTTCCAGTGCGTGATGTAGGCGGCGAGGTCGGCTTTGAAGCTTTCGAAGGTCTGCCAGTCTTGGCCGCGAAAAATTCGTCCTTGAGGTGCCCGAAGACCTGCTCAGTGGCGCCGTTGTCGATGCAGTTGCCTTTGCGTGACATGCTCTGGATGAAACCGTTCTCGGCGAGGGTGCTGATGTAGGTTTCGTGCTGGTATTGCCATCCCATGTCTGAGTGCAAGATCGGCTTGGCTCCCTCGGGTTTGGCGTCCATGAGTATTTGGAGCATCTCTTGTTGCTGGGCGAGGTTGGGGCACATCGAGATGGAGTAGGCGACAATCTCTTTGCTGGCAAAGTCGTAGACCGGAGCGAGGTAGGCCTTACCGAAGGAGAGCTTGAACTCGGTGACATCGGTACCCAATTTCTGCCAGGGACCGGTCGCTGTGAAGTCGCGACCGATGATGTTCTTGAAGCTTTGCCCCACGTCCCCCTTGTAGGAGTTGTACCTGTGGTAGGCCCTCTCGCGGCGTATGCCGCAGCGCAGCCCCATCTCACGCATCATCTTCAAGACCGTCTTATCGGCGATGCGCTCCCCTTCCTCAGCGCGCAGGCACATGGCTACCTGCCTGTGACCGCACCCGTTGGGGGGTTCGTGAAAAGATCTGGGCGACCTTGGGACGTAGCTGCACTCTGGTTGGCTGCTGGGGGTGAGCCAGCGCGTAGTAGTAGCTCGACCGGGCAAGGCCAGCCACCTCAAGGAGATCACGCACCGCGTGTCCCTGCCCTGAAAGCTGCGCGACCACTAGGGCTTTGTCCCGGTTTGGGAGCGCCTCTGCGCCTTCAGGGCAATCGATTTTTAGGTACGCCACCTGCGCCTCAAGCTTGCGCACGCGCTCGGCGAGTTCCTCCTCACGCGTTGGAGGCACCGCCCGCACCGACCCCTTCGGCCTGCCCTTAGGCTTGGGCTTCAACGCCTGCGCGCCGCCCTGCCGGTACAGCCTGCACCAATTCTTCAGCGGTGTCGCGCTCGCAATACCGAAACGCACCATCGCCTCAGGCTTACTCATCCCACCATCAACCACGGCCCTCGCTGCGGCGACCTTGGTCTCATAGTCGTATCTGGCCCGATTTACTCCCATGGCAAGAAGCCCGCCCCTCCCGATCACGCGGTACATCTTCTGCCACTCTCTCACAGTCTCGGCAGACACACCAAGCCTCCTGGCAGTTAAACCATAGCCAAACCCCCTCTCAAACATCTCCACCGCCTGCTCCCGAAGCAAACGATCATGCCTCAACCCCAGATCCACAGACACGAAAAGCCTCCCATTCCCTGGACTTCAATTTCGATGTCCAAGAAACGGGAGGCAGTTCAGATGGTGGGCCGGGGCCTCAGCACAGATGTTTCACGTGAAACAATCGCGGGGACAGCCACCAAGCGGCCTCGAGCGCGGCACCACAACTACTTGCGGTGGTAGCGCGGGCTCGTGCCCAAGTGCGTCGGGTAGACGTTCAGGCCATCCTTCAGCTTCGACTCGTCGAAGCCGCGATACGTGTACGAACTATCGTTCACGATATCCGTCGGATCCACGACGCCATCCGCGTACTGCTGGACCTCCTCCGGCGTCGGACTCGACCCACCCTGCTTCTGTGCCAACGGGTTCTCGTCAGGGAACTGCGACGGATCCGTATTCAAAATCGCACCCGGATCGATGCCACCGAACCCCGTGTACTTGTTCCACCCATGATCAGGATTCAAGCCCGTCTTCACCAACAACTGCAGCAGCTGATTGCTCGTCGCCTGCGGCCACCGCTGCTTCGCCAACGCCAGAACGCCCGTGACGATCGGCGA
This sequence comes from uncultured Sanguibacter sp., assembly GCA_916438365.1. The sequence continues at coordinate 277,675 of CAKAEY010000007.1, read as the reverse complement.
GGCGACCGACGTGCCTGAGATAGTGTCGTTAGCGCCGGTTTCGATGTTACGGAAGAGCACAGGACCGCCGATCGACGTGGTTACAACACCCTGACCCCACGAGGAGTAATCCTGCCGAGTCCCATCGACACTGATCGCTGTCACGCCAACCACACCGGACCACGCAGACAACGACGTAGCGTCATCATCACGTGAACTATTACCAGCAGCGTTAACCAAATGACCTGTTGCGCGATTGCTCGAGCGGTAACCCACTTGAGTTCCTTATACTCATTCGGCGTCGAAGCCGAGACGTTGATGATCTGGGCCCCATCATTCATCGCCTGATTCAAGAGCCATGGCTGACTATCCTTGGTGACGCCACTTGGGTCATCACAATCGCTACTACCCTGATCACCATCAGCACCGAATGTCCCCTGATACGCAAGAAGAGAGACCTTCGGTGCCACACCATAGTCCGCAGACACGAGGATGGACGCAACCCCCGTGCCGTGCGTTTCTAGAGCGGGTGACGAGTTAATCGTGCACGGTGTTTTCACCGTGATGTTTGCACCAGCAAGCTCAGGGACGGAGGTATTCACCTTTCCATCGATCATCGCGATGGTGACGCCCTCGCCCGTGTAGCCCTTCGCGCGAGCACGATCCAGGCCGTAGTACGAAAAGTACGCCTGATCGGCGGCGGTGATCGTGTCGGCTGCGTGCGCTGGGGCCGCGGGAATCGACACGATGCCCGCCGCGAGCGCGCCCACCGCAGCCACGGCGACACTGATCCTCACGCGGGTTCGACGGTTCCTCTTAGCCCTCACCATTGGCGCGGGTCCCATCCGTCATCCCGCCGCGGAGCGGGCGCAATGTCCTTATCGGTCCCGTATGTCTGCGACATCGGATTCACGTACCCTTCCGGCAGCTCATCGTCGTCCTCCACGCGGAAAGGCGTGTACTTGCGACGCTTCGCCTTCTCATCACCCTTGCCACGGCCGGCGCCCGCACCAGCACCGCCGCCCATGAATCCAGAAGCTCCCTGAGTTCCGGCTTTCCCGGAGCCAGCGGCACCAACACCGGCACCCGCCCCGCGGGAGCCATCAGCTCCGACGATACCAGATAGACCTGTGGTACCAGAGGGCGCCTTGTAGGTCCCGTAGCCCGGACCGGAGTAGGATCCCGCGCGCAGCGCGGACATGCCACTCATGTTGCCTGCCATTCCTCCTCGTCCGAGGGCACCCGCTGCACCGCGTCCAAGAGCACCCGCCGACGAGCCGAGGCCTCCTGCCATGCGGGCGGCGCCGCGCATGCCCAGCGCTCCCGCGCCTAGCACGCCAGCACCGCTGAGGCGAGCAGCGAGCGCTGATTCGTTGCCCGGGCCACCGTTGACGTTCCACAGCGGGTGGTAACGGTCGACCGGAGGCGCCGGCGTGTAGCCACCAATGACGCCGTTGCGATGCCAGTCCCCGTTCACTCGCGTGTGCAGCAGATCGACGCCCATGAGGTCCTGCGGGTCGGAAATCGGGTTCAGACGCGACCCCTCCTCGCCCTCGGTCACGAAACGATTCGGGATGCGCGGCGACGACATGACGCGATCGTTGACCGGCCCGCCTTCGTCGTACCCCGCCGGATAGAGCCCGGAACCAGAGCCTCGCAGATCAGATCGCCCGTAGTCCGTGTCGCGGTTGCCCGGGTACACACCTCCCTCGTGAGCGGAGGTGTTCAGGTATCCACGCTCAATATCGCGGCGAACAGTTGCGTTCGAAGGACCTTTAGGACCACGAATACCTGCATTTCCTGCTTTCCCGTTCTCCATTGCCACACGCTGCGCATTCGTCCCATCTGCCAAGCTCTGCATCGTGTCGTTGGCACGCTGCAGGATGTCTGTTGCGGAAGCTTCGCGCTGGTTGTTCGCCTGGGTGATGAGCCCTTGGACGTACGCTTCACCCGTCGCGGCAACCGCGTTGATGGGCAGGCCCGCTAGCCCATGTATTTCGTCACCGGAATAACGACATGCGCGGCGTCTGCCAGCGCCTGAAGCTTCGAGTCAATCAGGGTGGGCGAGAGCTGCATGGCTTCCTCGCGCACGTGCTTCATGGCGCGGCGAGCCTCCACGTAGTACTCCATCGCGGTGTTGTGCCCCTCTTTAATGGCCTGCACCTGCTTCATCGCGTTATCAGTCCACGCGTCGACCTGTTCTCCGGTCTCTCCGGTGAAGCCCTGGTTTGTGCGCATGTGGTACGTCGAGTTGTTGGCCTCGTTCAGGCCGCACACGACTGCGTTGTGTTGGTCGTCCAAGGCGTCCAGCGCGGAGGCTTTCTCGATTGCAGCAACCAACTTCATGAGGCGCTCGTACATCGGACTCTCAACCATGATTCGTACTCCTCTTTCAGATGGCCGACGGTGCGTTTTGGACGGGTTCGTTTGACGAGGCGTCGGTACCCGAATTCGCTGCCGGGGCGGTATTTCCAACCGGCGTCGGAATCGCAGGCGACGTCGTCGATCCACCACTCCCACTGGTTACCCCTCGATCGAGGTCATCCAGGATTTGAGCGAGTTGGTCAGCATTCGCGGTCTCTGCGGCCTCGAAGGCCTCGGCTGCCTGTTCAACATCGTCGTCGAACTTTGTGAAGCGCTGCTTCTGCTTGCCAATGAGACGATCCTCGCTCTTCATCAGCGAAACGATCGCCGTGCGCATGGCCTGGAACCCGCCCTCGTCGGACCAATACGAGGGGTCTTGCGCGTCAATGAGCCGCCCTAGCGCCTCCGATGAGTCCCCCAGGGACTCCCCCCCGTTTCATATCGTCACGCGTCTGGGCGTGCTTATCGGAATCGAAGCCGACGTCAACCACGCGCTACCTCCTAATCAACCAGCCCACAATAGCGTGGGCCACGGAACACTGTGCTACCTCGCTAAGCATATGACCAGTCGTTCACATTAACAAGCGTGTTCCGGGTTCACGAGGCCGGGGCCGGGTCCTCGACGACGCCCGCTCGCAGGCCCGCTCACAGGCCCGCCAGGCTCACCCCCGCCGCTCCCGCAACGTCCGCGCGAGGACCCCGTGCCTCGGCGCGAAGACCCAGGCGAGTACGAAGCACGCGGTGAGCACCAGGACGATCGTGGCGCCCGTGGGCACGTCCAGCGCCCACGACAGGTACAGGCCCACCAGGCCACCGGAGGCCCCAATAAGCGGAGCAAGGATCATCATCGTCCCCAGGCGGTCGCACAGGAGCCGCGCGGTGGCCGCGGGGGTCACCAACAAAGCGAGCACGAGGACGTTGCCGATCGTCTGCACAGAGATCACCACGGCCAGGGCCACGGCGACATACAGAGACAAGTCAGCCAGCAGCACGTGCACGCCCGCCGCCCGGGCGCTCTCGCGGTCCAGGGTCACGGCGACGATGGGCCGGTGCGCCAGGAACAGCATGAGCAGCACAAACAAGGCACCACACAGCACCACGGGCACGTCCGACGCCGGGATACCCGTGATCGAGCCGAAGAGGAAGTCCTGCAGGCTCCCCGCGTACCCGGGCGCCCGCGCGATGATCGCGACGCCCAGGGCAAAGGCGCCGACGAAGAGCACGCCGATGACGGAGTCCTCCTTAAGCCTGCGGTTCTGCGCCAACAAGGCCACCAGCACGGCGGTCACGACGCCCGCGAGCGCCCCGCCAAACACCAGGGACCCGCCGCACACGAAGGCGATCGCCAGGCCGGGGAACACGGAGTGCGCGACGGCGTCGCCGATGAACGCCATGCCGCGCAGGACGACGTGCACGCCGACGCTACCGCACACGAGCGCGGCGACGACCGCGATCAGCAGCGCGCGCGGCAGGAACGCCAGCGCGGGATTCGTCAGGTCGCGGAAGAAGTCGTAGGGGCTCAGGAAGTCCGCCGCCGGGGCGAGGACGCGGCTCCCCGCGTGGATCACGGTGCTCATGCGCGCACTCCTAGGGCGTCGAGGATCGGGTTGTCGGGTCGCACGTCGAAGGCGCGGATCCACGGGTCGGCGTCGGCGAGCTCGTCGGGACGCCCGGAGGCGACGATCGTGCGCCGCAGCAGGTAGAGGCGGTCGCAGCCGGCGCGCGCGCCGATGAGGTCGTGCGTGGTCATAAGGAGGGCTCGTCCCCCCGTCCGCGAGCGCGCGGAACAGGTCCATGAGCATCTCCTGCGTCGGCATGTCGAGACCGGTGAAAGGCTCGTCGAGGAGCAGCACGGCAGGCCGGATCGCGAGGGCCCGGGCGACGAGGACGCGCTGGCGCTGCCCGCCCGACAGCTCGCCGATGGGACGCTTGGCGAGGTCGCGCATGCCCACGAGAGACAGGGCCTCCTCGACCGCGCGGAAGTGCGGGGTCCGCGCGCGCCCCAGCAGCCCGCGCCGCACGGTGACGGCCTGCAGGACGGCGTCGCGCACGCTGATCGGGAAGTCCCACGCGAACTCGTGGCGCTGCGGCACGTACCCGATCGCGCCGTCGGTCTCGACGCGCCCGCTGGAGGGGATGAGCCCCAGGATCGAGCGGATCAGCGTGGTCTTCCCGGCGCCGTTGGGTCCGATGAGGCCGACGAGCTCCCCGGCCTCTACCTCCAGGTCGACGCCCTCGAGGACGCTGCGCCCGCCGAGGCGCGCGCCCAGTCCGGTGACGCGCAGCTGGCTCACTGCTCCCCTCCCCGATCGACGAGGCCGGGGCCACGTTCGCCCGAGCCCTCACCGCGGGCGGTGGGTAGGGGCGCGAGGATGGAGTCGGCCTCGGCGATGGCGGCGGCCTGTTCGGCGCGGCTGCGGCGCGAGCGCGCGACGACGAGGGTGCCGATCACGAGGAGCGACGCCGCGGCGACGGCGATGATCGCGAGGAAGGCCCAGTCGGGCAGCCCACCCGACGCGGCGCCCGAAGCAGAGGACGAACCGGCGGGGTCAGCGGCCCCGGAACCAGCGGACGCAGCACCAGAGGAAGAAGCAGAGGAAGGAGCGGAAGCGCCATCGGCGGGAGCAGCTGCGGGCGCGGCCATGGCCAGGGCCTCGGACGCGGACGCGGCGTCACCGACGGCGAAGCGCAGGGTCGTGGAGGCGGAGACGGCCTCGCCGGCGGTGGTCGTGCCCAGGAAGGTCACGGTCGCCGTGTAGGTGCCGGGCGCGGAGAACGCCCAGTTGGCGTGCACGTGCGTGCCCGAGTCGATCCACACGTCACCGGGCGCCGCGCCGGAGTCGGCGAGCAGGAGGGGCTTGCCGAAGGTGCCGGACTGGAGGAACAGCCACGCGCGGCCGGGACCGCTCACGGGGCCGACGCGCATGGTGAGGCCGCGGTCGATGGTGGCCGTGACGGCGGGGTCCTGCGTGTTCCAGCCGAGCCACACAACGCCCGGGTTCTGCGTCTGGGGAACGACGTACACGGGCTTGCCCGCCACGTCGGCCAGGAAGGGGTAGTCAGCCGAGTCGGGCGCGGTCATGATGGCCGCGTCGCTCACCCGCAGGACAGTCTGGTTGGGGTCACGCCACACGGCGCCGCTCTCGGCGTCGTGGCGCAGGCCGGCCCTCCACTGCCCGTCGATCAGTCGTGGGCCGAGGTCGACGTGCCCGACGCTGATCTCGCTGGCCTCATTCGACCACTCCTCGTGAGCGGCGACGCTCTGCGCGAGGTCGGGGTCGGGACTCGGGTCAGCAACAGAAGAGGGGGCACCCGCGATGACGAGGAAGGCCGACACGAGCAGAGCGCTCAGAGACAGGCCGAGGCGGGGGATTTGCACCATTAGAGCAGCGACACGCCGACGACACGCCGCACGGATGCTTCTAATGCTGCAATTCCCCCCTGCGGCGGGGCCTGGCCGGGCTTCGAGCAGTGATGCCCGCCCACTCGGTCCCGTGGGCGGCGGCAAGGCCTGGCCGGGCTTCGAGATCGAGCACTCCGAGCGAAGCTCGCGTGTGGCGATCTCGCGGGCGAGCCGCCGCCCACGGGACGGCAAGAAAGCGGGCGAGAAATCGCCACTCACACGTGCGGATTTAGGGCCTCCGGCTGGCCCCGGGGGCGGCGGCGGGGCCTGGCCGGGCTTCGAGCTGTGATGCCCGCTCACGGGACGACACACGCACGGATGACGGCCTCCGGCTAGCCCCAGGGGGCGGCGGCGGGGCCTGGCCGGGCTTCGAGATCGACCACTCCGAGCGAAGCTCGCGTGTGGCGATCTCGCGGGCGGGCCGCCGCCCCCGGGGCGTAGAGCCGGCGGTCGTCCTGGCGGGCGCAGAGCCGGCGGTCGTCCTGGCAGGCGGCACCGCGGCCGGCAGCAGACAGGGCAGAGAAGGATTTCATGGCATCTCCTTGCCGCCCAGGCAACGTGCCAGTGAGCGGGCGTTGTGTTCCATCATGTCGATGTAGGTGGGTGCTTGGTCGTCGAGGGTGTCGCCGTACAGGGGGCAGATGTCCACGCCCGCGTCGGTGGCGGCGGTGCGCAGGGTGGAGCGGGTGCGCGCCAGGTTGGGTTCGAGGAACACCGCGGGGATCGAGGAGTCGGACAGGGTGGCCTGGAGTTTGATCCGGTCGGCGATGGAGGGTTCGACGCTGGGGTTGGGCGCGACGAAGCCGGCGACGGTGAGCCCGTAGGCGTTCGCCAGGTACGCGTACGCGTCGTTGGTGGTGACGAGCTTGCGGCGCTCCTCGGGGATGGACGCGATGGTCGAGGCGACGGTGGCGTCGAGCTCGTCGAGGCGCGTCAGGTAAGCGGCCGCGTTGGCCCGGTAGGTGGCCTCGCCGTCGGGGTCGACGGAGATCAGCGAGTCTCGGATGACGCGCACGTACGCCTGGGCGTTGTGGACGTCGTGCCACAGGTGGGGGTCGATGTCGCCGTGGACGTGCTTGCCGAGGACGGCCTGCGGGAGCATGTACACGTTCGCGCCGGGCTCGCCGATGAAGCGGAACGAGGCCTCCCCGGGGATGGTCGTGAGCGCGCGGGTGGGCACTTCGATGACGACCTGGTCGAGGTCGGTGCACTCCATGGTCGAGGCGACGGCCGCCGCGGCGCTAGATGCGCCCACGCAGGGGGCCGAGGCCTCGTCCCCACCCAGCGCGCCCGCGTCGGAGGCGAGTTCGACGCGCTTGGTGGTGAGGTTGACGGTGATGTCGGCGTGGCCGGCGGACAGGACGCGGCGGCCTTCGGAGGCGGCGACTTCCTCGGGCGGGGTGCCGACGGCGAAGACGGCGGTGCCTTCCCCGACGCCCACCGGCGTAGCGCCGGGCGTGGTGCGCAGGTTGGCACGGAAGTGGACGCGGTAGACGCCGGGGGCGGTGAACGCCCAGCTCATGTGCTGGTGTGCGTCGGCGGGCAGCTGCGCGGTGTCGGTGTCGTATCCGCCTGCGGCGTTGAAGCCGTCCGAGGTCGCGAAGGCGATTTCGGGCTGCCCGAACGACGTGGTGAGGTAGGCGGCGGCCTGGCCGGGCCCGTCGACGCTGGTGGTCGTCAGGTCGATCTGCGAGGCGCGGGTGGCCCCCATGTCGGCGCCGTCGCCCCACACGCGCATGCCGAGCCACGGGGTGTCGAGGGCGCGGTCTTCGACGAGGGGGAGGATGGTCGCGCCGTTTTTGGCGGCCTCCTCGGCGACGGAGACGGAGCGCGAGCCGGCGGGCAGGTTGGAGTCGAGGGCGCGGATGAGGGCGTGCTCCTCGAGCATAAGGTAGTTGGAGAAGGCGACGTCCGCGTAGGCCACGTCGCGCACGGTGCGCAGGGAGGGCTCCCACGAGTGCGGGTCCGCGCCGTTCGGCACCATCTGCGTGACGTGGACGCGGTCTCCGGCGACGTTACGCACGAGGTCGGCGAGGATGCCGGTCGTGGCGACGACGCGCAGTTCACCGTCGGATGCTGGGTCGGGTGCGGGCGCGCACCCTGCCAGGGTCGCCGTGAGCGCTAACGTCGAGGCTGCGAGCGCACACCCACTCCCCCGCCACCCACGGAAGGGGAGGCGGGGGATGAAGGAGAGTCGGCCTCGTGAATGAGGGGTCACAGCGTTGCGCGCAGGTTGCGGCGGCGTCCGATCGCGCCCACCCACACGCAGGCCGCGCCCGTGAGCGCCCACGTGAGGGAGACGACGGTCAGGGGGATGGTGTCGGCGCCGGTGGTGGCCAGGGAGAGGTCGCAGTCCTTGCCGGACGCGGTGCGGCCGACGACCTGAGAGACCATGGGTCGCCCGTTGGGGCCGGTCGCGCCCGTGGCGGTGAGGTCGCCGCCCGAGCCGAAGCCGCTGCCCGCGAGCGCCGCGCCATTCGGGGTGACGCGCATGGTGATGGTCAGCGTGTAGGTGCCGGGGGCGGTGAACACCCAGTTCTGGTGGGCGTGCGTGTTGGCGCCGAGCGTGTATCCGGTGCCCGGGCCGTCGAAGACGTGCTCGCCGACGCCGGAGCCGAGCGCGCCCGCGTTGAAGACGGCGACGCGTCCGGGGCCTTCGACGGCGTCGAGGGTGAACTGGACGGGGCCGGTGGTGCCAGTGACGATCTCTTCGCGCTGGGAGTTCAGGCCCAGCCACGGCACACCCGCGATCTGGGTGGAGGGGATCAGCCAGACGCTGGAGCCGGGGGTGGCGACGAAGCCGAGGTCGGCGGGCGCGGTGATGCGCGCGGCGTCACCGAGGGCGAAGGTCAGGGACGAGGGGTCGACCCACTGGGCGGGCTGGCTGCGGTCGTCCTTGACGCGGGCGACGAGGGTGCCGTTTTCGATGGCGGGGCCCAGGTCGAAGTGGCCGTCTGTGGCGTTGCCGGAGGCGCCCTCGCCAACGCTCACGGTCAGGGTCGTGCGCGCGGTGTTCGCGGGCGCGCTGTTCGAGGCCAGGGTGGCGGCTTCGGCCTCGGTGGCCTCGCGGGTGATGCGGGTGGCGACGCAGCGCTCACCCCCGGTCGTGCCGGATGTGGTGTGCGCGCCCGAGGACGGGGCGGGGTTCGCGCCGGTCGTCGTGCCGGTGGTGCCGGTCGTTCCCGTCGTGCCGGCCGAGGGGGCCGGGGCGCTGGGCGTTCCCGTGGCGCCGCCCTCGCCCTGGTCCTGCGCGGCCTGGTTGTTCGTGGAGCTCACGGAGCCGGGGCCCACGCCGGGGGCGGGTTGCGCCTGGTCGGTCGAGGGGGCCGCTGCGGACTCGGCGAGGCACGAGGCCTCGTCGGCGACGTCGATCGTGTAGGTGCGGGCCGCGGACTGGGCGTTGGCGGCGCCGGTGTTGCCGGGGGTCCACGCGCTGGCCTGGACGGTCAGCGTGTAGCGGCCTGCGCGCGTGAAGAGCCAGTTGACGTGCTTGTGGGCGGCGTAGGGCTGGTCGATGTCGTCGCCGCCCGGCGCCAGATCGAAGCTGCCGTCATTGGTGACCGCCTTCGTGCCCTCGGTGAGGCTGGAGGTGAAGGCGTAGATGCGGCCGTCGGCGGGACCCGTGTAGGAGATGTGGAAGCGCGCGGCGTCATATCCGCCGGCGGCGACGCCCAGGGTGTCCCATCCGGGCCACAGCACGGTGGCCTGGTTGTCGCCGGACTGGCCGAGCAGGTACGCGGCGGCGGGAGCTCCGGTCGACTGGCTGACGGAGTCGGGGATCTGGGTGAGCGTGGACTTGTTGACGGCGAGGAGCGTCTGCTCGGGCTCGCGCATGACGCCGGAGCCCGTCGCGTCTTCCTTGATGCGCAGGGTGAGCGCGCCGGACGCGTCGGAGCTCAGGTCAAAGATATCGGCGTGGCCGCGGTCCAGGGTGGACGTGGTGCCGGCGGGGGCGGTGCGCATGACGGCGCAGGTGCTCGGGTCCGCGGACGAGGCCGTGGCCTCGTCGGTCGAGGCGGTGGCCTCGGTGGCTTCCTCTGTTGCTACCGCGTCCGCGGTGTCGGCGGTGGCCTCGTCGGCGGCGTGTGCCGCTCCGGGCACGAGGAAGGTGGCCGCGAGGGCCATGGCGGCGAAAGCCCGGGCAGCTGCGCGGCCCGGGTTCCGATACTTCGTGGGGTTCATGAGGGGGTCCTCTAGGTGCTTCGCACGTGAATATGAATGAGAATCGTTATCATTCTATGCCCATGGCCCACGCCGCGCAAAGTTCTGGCGCCCGAAACCCCTGATCGCGGCCCATCCCCCTCCCGGGCAATACCCCCCTAAATTTCGCACGTAATTCCCCTCCCACTCTTTCAAACTTTGAATTCACATCGTTGGAATTCTGCGGTTTTCTCACCATCACTCATTTGTCTGACCACCGAATTACGTGCGAAATTGGTGGTGATCTTCGGTGCGCCGAGCCCAACGCTTCGACGCATAGCCCGGACCACACTCTCGCACCTACGACTCGCGAAATCGAATGAACCGACATCGAAACCTCTGAAACTTTGCGATCTTTCGGCGAACACAGCAGACGCAACAGATAAATTGTGATGGCCTGCGCACGTTTGTGCAGGTGGTATGCACGGAGCCATTTTGCTTTGCAATCGCTTGGTTTTTGGTGCGATCTAAATTACTGGCCGCACGGTTGATTCATCACTTTGGGAGGGATAGGCTATAACCATCAAGCGCCTGACAAAGCTGCCAAGCTGGTCTGGCGCTTTTCTTGTTTGAAACGCAGGGTCGCGCCGATGCTACCCGCGTTGGCACACTCCTCGTTACAGACCGGGTGATCCTCGGCCTCGTCAAGCAGGGAATCAATACACAATACGATCCCACAAGGAGTTCACTCATGTTCTCGACCATCGACGTCATGGTTGCCCAGGCCCACATCGATCAGCTCAACGAGCTCACCGACGCCAAGCACCTGGTGAAGGCCGACCGCCACTGAGCGAGTTCCGGCACCACCGGAGTTCCACGCAAGTCCGCAGACCCGCAGGGGCTGCGGACTTTTTGTATACCGTCGCGTCCGCGCGGAACCCCTCCCCCGTTCCGCAGCACAACAGGCCTCTTCACGACATCGGCGATGCGACCTGGGTGTGAATAACGAAGACATCCGATAGCACGTACCGCACGGATCCCTCTCCATGTGATTGGAACTCGGCTGTACGCACCCATTAGAACTCCTACGTGGAGAGTGACACTCCATTAAACAGCGGGTCTTCTTCGTTAAGAGGTGGTCGCTTGACGCAAGACTTGATCCCATCAACATGCTCATTTAGACTCGCCGATACGGGATGCCACATTGGGTCTAGCACGAAGTCAACGCCGCGTCTACGCGCATACTTTGCTGCTGGCACGAAGTCAGAGTCACCAGAGATGAGAATGATCTGGGTGACTAGATCGCGTTCAACAAGAGACGCAATGTCGAGGCCAATTCGCATGTCAACACCTTTCTGGGTGATGTTGAGCCGTACGTCGCGATCAGTCAGACTTTCAATCGATCGCTTGCCTGCACACAGATCTTTCAGCACACCCGGACGTAAGACATATTCCCCTGCAGTTGCTAGTTCTTCGCCTCTGCGCAGAGCAACTTTCCGTTTCGTCACCAGCCTTTCAATAAAAGATGTCATCCAACGATACTGATCGCTCTGCTCAAGATTGATCGCACGCTGCGTAACAGGGTTGTAGACAACCTTCGTTGATGGCGGGCAACCGTAGTAGAAGATTCGGTAGAGGCTAGCTTCTTCCTTACTTCCTTTGTTCAGATGACGCATGCAATAGGAAAAGAGCTCATCTGCGCGCTCTTCAGGATCCTTTTTGCCGAAGAGTTTCTTGGCCTGTAGACGATAGAAACCACCGTCCACAAGGATTGCAGTACGTTCGGAAAAAAATGGCCACGCTGCCGCTCCTAAGTAAAGTTAAAGCCAGTCATCGGCGTCTCCATATCAGCGGAGGGTCAACGGCTGGCTTCGCTACCTAAATTTTAACACTTTGCGCCGCATATGTCGCTGTTTTGTCTGTGGCTTGAAGGGATAACACAGTTGCGATCACCATACGGAATGCTGATCCCTATCGACGGATAGGGGCTCTGATTGAATACCTCGAGGCTGGACCCGGACTCGGTGCCGATAGGTGGCGGCGGGGTACGGCCGGCCACACGCCAGCACACCAGGTGCCACCGGTGTGGAGGGCGCCGGAGGGTCCGGAGGGCACGGCGAGGCCCGCCAGCGCCCTGGGTCTGGCCGCGGTGCCCGTGGGCGTGACACCGATACGGGTGGAAAATGTCTACTCTTTTGGGTGGAAAATGTATAACGCTCTACATATCCGCGGATCACAGGAGATTCAGAAGCAAGCTGCGCGTTTTGAATTACTGGCGGTGGTGCCGTGGGTGGCGGCAGGGCCAGGCTGCGGTGCCCGCGGGCGGTTGCGGGGCCTGGCCGGGCCGCACATCAGCACACCAGGTGCCACCGGTGTGGAGGGCGCCGGAGGGTCCGGAGGGCACGGGCGGGCTTCGAGGCGCGGCACCGAACGAAGTGAGGTCGCCTAGCCTCGCGGGCGGCCGGGCCCTCCGGTGCCCGGAACACCAGCGACACTACAACCAATGTTTCACGTGAAACATCTGCCCAACCACCGGCCTCGTCACCCCGTATGGCCTGGATAGTGGCACACTTGACCTATACGGTTCTACGCAACTTCATGCAAAGGATGGCATGCCTTGACTCAGCCTTCGACCAACGGCGGCACCCCGGCCTCGTCCGGGCGCACGCCCGCGCAGGGAAACCGCCTCGACCCCTGGTACGACGTCTACGCGGACCGCGCACACAACCTGCGCGCGTCCGAGATTCGAGCTCTGTTCTCGGTCGTGTCGCGCCCCGAGGTCGTCTCCCTCGCTGGCGGCATGCCGAACCTCAAGGACCTGCCCCTCGATAAGCTCGCGGCTTCAGCGGAGAAGCTCGTCCGCAATCATGGCGCGCAGGCCATGCAGTACGGCAGCGGCCAGGGCTGGGAGGTGCTGCGTGCGCGCATCACCGAGGTGATGAGCTACGACGGTATCGTCGGCGCCGACCCGGACGACGTCGTGGTGACGACGGGCAGCCAGCAGGCCCTCGACCTCGTCACGGAGCTGTTCGTGAACCCGGGCGACGTCGTCCTCGCCGAGGCCCCCTCGTATGTGGGAGCACTGGGCGTGTTCCGCGCGCGCCAGGCGGACATCGTGCACGTGCCGATGGACGAGCACGGCATCATTCCCGAGGCCCTGGAGGAGACGATCCGCGACGTGCGCGCCTCCGGCCGCACGATCAAGTTCATCTACATCATCCCGAACTACCACAACCCCGCCGGCGTGACTCTGTCCGCCGAGCGCCGCCCGATCATCGCCGAGATCTGCCTGCGCGAGCACGTCCTGATCGTCGAGGACAACCCCTACGGCCTGCTCGGCTTCCACAACGATCCCCTGCCGGCCATCGCCTCGTACAGCCCCGAAGGCGTCGTCTACCTGGGTTCCTTCTCAAAGATGTTCGCCCCCGGCTTCCGCATCGGCTGGGCGTACGCCCCGCACGCGATCCGCGCGAAGCTGGTTTTGGCCCTCGAGTCGGCGATCCTGTGCCCGTCGATGGTGGGCCAGATGGCGATCGCCGACTACCTGAGCAACTACGACTGGTATGGCCAGGTCAAGTCCTTCCGCTCGATGTACGCGGAGCGCTGCCACGCGATGCTGACCTCGCTCGAGGAGTACATGCCCTCGTGCTCGTGGACCGTGCCGGACGGCGGCTTCTACACGTGGGTGACGCTGCCCGAGGGCCTCGACGCGAAGGCCATGCTGCCTCGCGCCGTGCGCGCCCAGGTCGCGTACGTGTCGGGTACGGCGTTCTACTACGACGGATCGGGCTCGAACCACCTGCGCCTGTCCTTCTGCTACCCCACTCCCGAGGACATCCGCGAGGGCGTGCGCCGCCTCTCGACTGTCGTCAACGCGGAGAAGGAAATCGTCGACATGTTCGGTACGGCTTCGGGCAACGAGGCCGGGGCCGGGTCCGGCCGATAACCGTTAAGTGAGGAGACACCCCCATGGCTACCAAAGTTCTGATCATCGCTGGCGGTCTGACGCACGAGCGTGACGTCTCGGTTCGTTCGGGCCGTCGCGTCGCGAATATCTTGACACAGTTCGGCTACGAGGTGCGTATTTCCGACGTTGACGCGTCTCTCGCGAAGGCTATTGAGTCCTTCTCGCCCGATGTCGTGTGGCCGCTGGTGCACGGCTCGATCGGCGAGGACGGCTCCCTGCAGTCGTTCCTGGAGTCGGTGGGAATCCCCTTCGTGGGCTCGTCGTCGGTGCAGGCGATGCTTGCCTCAAACAAGCCCACTGCGAAGGCCCTGCTGGGCTCTGCGGGCCTCGCAACGCCCGGCTGGGTAACGCTCCCACAGGCGATTTTCCGCCAGCTGGGAGCCTCCCACGTACTGTCTGCTCTTGAGGGTTCGGTGTCCTTCCCCGTCGTCATTAAGCCGACGGACGGTGGCTCCGCACTCGGTATTTCGACCGCTCAGGACGCCAAGGCACTGCGCCGCGCGATGGTGGACGCTTTCGCTTACGGGCAGCGCCTGATGGTCGAGCAGCGCATCGACGGCCGCGATGTGGCCGTTTCCGTCGTCGATCTGTGGGATGGCCCCGTGGCTCTTCCGCCGGTCGAGGTGTCTACGGATCGTGGCCGCTACGACTACGACGCTCGCTACACCACCGACGGGACCGAGTACTTTGTGCCCGCACGCCTCTCCGACGAGCTGCTCGCTGACCTGCAGGCCGCGGCCGTCGAGGCCCACACGACGCTGGGTCTGCGCGACCTGTCCCGCATGGACTTCGTGGTTGACGACGAGGGTACCTGCTGGTTTATCGACGCGAACGTCGCACCCGGCATGACCGACACGTCGCTCCTCCCCCCAGGCGGCAGACGCCGTCGAGGACTCCTCTTTCGCGCAGCTGTGCGCCGACATCGTCGATTTCGTGGCCGGTGGCCGCGACGTGCATAGCGTCGAGTCCGTCATCGACGACGAAGGCACCGGTGTCATCATTGACGAGGACGCCGAGGCAACCGACGAGTAATCGCTCATCCAACGCACTGTGGGTCCGGGAGGACGATCCTCCCGGGCCCGCATGTTTCACGTGAAACAATCGCGAGTCTGTCACACAATACGACTATGGACAGGCGATACCATCGACCAGTCCTGGTGCCCGCGGTCGGTGAATTCGCGCAATATAAAGTGAGGACATCCCGGCTGCCCGATGGGGCTGCCTAATGTCCTCACTGTAGGGCGCCGCGGCTGTCCGGTGCAGAGCACATAGGGTGGACTGCCTTCTGACCCCTACGGGTGCCAGCGTAGCACGGGTAGTAGTCGATCGAAAACACTAGTAGCACCATGCCAATGACGAAGATGGAACAAGACTCATACCGTCATCGTTTCACGTGAAACACTGGCCGTGGTTCGCCAGGGCTTCGACAGACGACGGTCAGACACGATCGGGCATCCGCGCGACGTACCAGAGACATCAGATCGAAGCGAAATTTCGTGCTCTGTACGCCCCTGTGTCGTTTTCGTAAATCCGAGCGGAAAATAGTTTCGCCGACACAGAGCCTCTCAGAAAAGAACTCCGAGCTCTTTCAAACGCGTTTCGGCGTCTTCGATGCCCTTCCAGACGATACCCTTCACGCCCAGGAGCTCGGCCGCGCGAACGTTCTCGCGGCGGTCATCGATGAAGACGACCTCCTCGTGCGGTACATCGAGACGCACGAGGACGTCTCGGTAGATACCGCGTGACGGCTTACAGATGCCATAGTCGCACGAGAAGGCGAAGAAATCGAAGAGGCTTCCCCATTCAGAACGGCGAATTGCCTTCGCGATGGGATACGGCGCGTTGGACAAGATCCCGACGCGCACTGCCTGGCGTCGGAGCCGACGCACGAGCTGAAGCGTCTCCTCGTTTGCCGTTGCCATGCGTGACGCATCAAGTGCAACAAGTTCTTTCAACAAAGCACTGGAAGGTTCAGGCTGCCCACAATCCCCGGCAATGCGGTCCCAAAATTCACGATCAGACATTCCAGCGTCATACTCGCCGCGATGGGCCCACATCGCCTGATCGACGAGCGTCGTGAGGCCACGAGAGCCGTCTCCGAATGACTCGGCGATGGCGTGTGGGTCCGGGTGGGCATCGACGAGGACGCCACCGACATCGAAAAGCACGGTGCGCGAACTACTTTGGGCGTTCATGCCTTTCGCTCCTTCTGGTACTGCGAGGGCCCGACGGCGGACCCTTTAGAGGTAGTTTAAGCGTGAATTCATCCGAAGATTAGCTCAGAAAATGTCGCGTATGGAACATACTGCGCGTGATCTGCGAAAAGAACTATGAAGTTAGATCAGTGGAGGATAAGGTCTGCGATTCGCTGGAGATCGTCGGATCCCGCGAACTCGATGACGATACGACCCTTCTTGCGCCCCTCGGTGATCGTCACGCGCGTATCGTACGCGTCGGAAAGCGCCGATACGACGCTCTCTCCCAGCGGCGACAAAGGACGCTGCTGGCGTGCGCGCGGGCGTGGCGTGGCCTTCGCCTTGCCGAGACGGACGATCTCCTCAGTGGTGCGCACTGAGAGACCCTCGGCGACAATGCGCTCAGCCAGCCGTTCCATTTCCTCCGCAGTCGACAAGGACAGCAGGGCGCGAGCGTGGCCCGCGGTGATGACCTGTGCAGCCACCTTCTTCTGAACGGACGGGGGAAGCTTGAGCAGGCGCAGGGTATTGGCAATCTGCGGGCGGGAGCGGGCGATTCGCTTTGCGAGCTCTTCCTGAGTCGCACCGAAATCGGCCATGAGCTGCTGATATGCGCTCGCTTCTTCCAACGGGTTGAGCTGGGCCCGGTGGAGGTTCTCCAAGAGAGCGTCACGGAGCAGATCCCCGTCATCGGTCTCTCGAATGATTGCCGGAATCGTGGTTTCGCCCGCGAGCTCGGAGGCCCTGCAGGCGGCGTTCACCCATGATCAGCTCATAGCGTGCCTCGGGCTTCTCGGCGAGGAACTCCTGGAGTTTCTCGGACCGACCCTTCGCAGGAATACTACGAACGACAACGGGCTGGAGAACGCCGACTTCCTTGATGGAGGCCGACAGTTCCTTCAGATCATCCTCGTCGAAGACCTCGCGAGGCTGCTTCGTATTGGGAACGATCTGATCGATCGCAATTTCAGCAAAGGATGCACCCGGGACCGGGAGAAGCTCGTGATCGACGGATGTTTCACGTGAAACATTGTCGTGACCACGAACGTCATCAGCGGCTACTGCTCCAGCACCAGCGGGCACGCGCGGGTTCGCCTTCCGGGGATCTGAGCCATTGATTCCACCGCCGAGGGCGCTACGAGAGCCGGTTGCGCGTCGTCCCCCATCCGCCTCGACGGACGGCATCGACGGGCGCTTCTTCTTCGACGAGGCAGTGGCGCGCTTAGGCTGCAAAAGGTCCTTTGCGGAACCCCCACGCTTGCCCGCGGAGCTACCTTCGGGGAAGAACACGTCCAGGGGACGGGAGGGCGCGGAGGGTGCGTTGTGCGGCGCATGCTCACTAGCCTGAGGAATGAGAGCGCCAAGACCACGGCCGAGGCCTGTGTGCTTGCGAGCGCCCTTACGGCCCTCAGACTTCGGTGCTGCATCCGCCATTGCATTACTCCTTCAATTGCGTCGGTTCATTGTTTCACGTGAAACAATGGCATGCGCTCAGCTGGTAAGCGTCTTTGATCACTTTGTTGCACCAATGCCCACGCATGGTGACTAATACGTTCCCATCAGCGGAAACACAAGGAAAACTCCGAATGTTTCACGTGAAACAATCACTCCTCGGTGGCTGCGACACGCTGACACAGCTCAAGTGCGGCCTTCCGATACGCGATTGCACCAACGTTACGGGGATCGTAGGTGACGACGGTCTGACCATAGCTCGGAGCCTCAGAAATGCGCACGGAACGCGGAATAACGGTCTCAAACGTATGGTCCGGGAAGTGCGAGCGAACCTCGCCCTCGACCTCCTCGGAAAGCCTCGTACGCTTGTCCGCCATGGTGAGCAGCATGCCCGAGACACGCAGGCCGGGGTTGAGATCCACGCCAATACGTTCGACGGTATTCCACAACTGACTGAGGCCCTCCAGGGCGTAGTATTCGGCCTGAATCGGGATCATGACCTCGTCGGCGGCGACCATGACGTTGAGCGTGACGAGCCCAAGGGAGGGCGGGCAGTCGATGAGAACGATGTCGATCTCGGCATGCTCCGAAACATACTCACGCAGAGCATCGCGCAGGCGGTACTCCCGCCGTTCGACGTCAACGAGCTCGATCTCGGCACCGGACAGGTCGATCGTGGCCGGACAGACCATGATGCCGTCGATATCGGGGCACGGCTGCACGACGTCGGCAACGCTCGCGCCGCCGATAATGACGTCATAGTAGATGGAGTACCGGCGGGGTGCGGGACGCCGAGCGCGCTCGACGCATTACCCTGAGCGTCTGCATCAACAACCAGGACAGACAAGCCGCCCGTCGCGAGGCCGGCCGCGAGATTGACGGCGGACGTCGTCTTACCGACGCCCCCCTTCTGGTTCGCGACGGCGATGATGCGCGTGTGCTCGGGGCGCGGGAACGTTGCACGCTCGAGCATGGCCAGATCGGCCATGTTCCGCTCGATCTGATTCGACAAAGGGGTGTTGTTGGTACTCACGTGACACCTTCCTAGATACTGCCCCTAGTTTACGGGCAGACGCACACACTTCCAGCACGAAAGGCCCGGGATGCATCCAGGCGCACACAATCTCCACGTGCCGCCACGCGACGCCGAAAATTTCGTTCTGTGAGATCGATTCTCCCAGCGAAACGAAAGAGACGACAAACCCTCGATCGAGACAATCGATCTGACGCAACACCACACCTATGTGACCCTAATCACCATATGAGAGGAGCGTCGCAGCAACCGCCACGACGCTCCTCTCCCCCACTGGGAACGCGTTACTTGATGCGCGTGCAGACGACCACGTACGTGGACTCGTCCTCCATGATGGAGGGCACCTCATGGATCTCAGCGCGCAGGTGATGACGACGCAACTCCGCCTCGGCCTCGTCAACCTCGATGGGAGCGCGACGACCCTTGAGGGCCACAAGCGAGCCGCCGGGGGCAATGAGCTTCGACGTCATGCGCACGAGCTTGCTCATGTTAGCCACGGCGCGGGCGGTGACCACGTCCGCCTTGCCCTTGCCGCGCAGCTCCTCGGCGCGCGCCTGGTGGATGGTGACGTTATCGAGGCCCAGGTCCTCCACGACGTCCATGAGCCACTCGACGCGGCGCGCCATGGGCTCGGCCAGGTGCACGTCAAGCTCGGGCCGGCAGGCGGCGATCACGATGCCGGGCAGGCCGGAACCGGAGCCCACATCGAGGACCTGACGGCCATCCTTGCGGGGCATGAAGTCCAGGACGGCGGCGGAGTTGACGATGTGGCGCGACCAGATGCGCTCCATGTCGCGTGGGCCCAGGAGGCCGCGAATCTCGCCTTCCTCCTCGAGCATGCGCGCGTATTCGGCAACCTCGGCGAAGGCCGGGCCAAAAAAGTCGCGAACGGCCTGCGTGGGCTCTTCTGGGACGAAGGGGTCGCCAACCTGGCGACCCCCTTCCCGTCCCGTTCGGGTTCTCACTCACCGTCAGATTCCTCGGGGAGGATGACCACGCGGCGGTGGGGCTCGGCACCCTCGGACTCGGAGGTCAGGCCCTCCTCGGCGACCACGTCGTGGCACACCTTGCGCTCAAAAGGATTCATGGCGTCGAGCTTGACGGCCTCGCCGGAGGCACGCACGCGGGCGATGGCCTCGCGCGTGATGTCCTGCAGCTCTTCCTTGCGCTCGGCGCGGAAGCCGGCGATGTCGAGCATGAGGCGCGAGCGCTCGCCGGTCTCGGTCTGGACGGCCAGACGGGTCAGCTCCTGGAGGGCGTCCAGGACCTCGCCGTCGTCACCCACGAGGCGGTCGAGGGGCGTCGGGGTCGTCGGCGACGATCTCGACCGAGGCGCGGCCGTTTTCGACGTCGATCTCGATGTCACCGTCGAGGTCGGCGATGTCAAGCAGCTCTTCCAGGTAGTCGGCGGCGATTTCGCCTTCTTCTTCGAGGCGGCTCAGCTTGTCTGCGTTGTCGTCACTCATGACGTGTCCTCCGTAGTGGGGAATGGGGTCTTGCTGGTGTCCAGGTTACCGGCTGGGGGCCTGGAACCGTGAATCTATGGTGGTCAGCGCTTGTTGCCGCGCCGGCGGGCCTTGCGGCGCGCGATGCGGCGACGCTCGATCTCCTCGGCGCTGAGCGAACCGTGGCCGGACGTCGACTCGCTGGCCTCGGACGCAGTCTTCGACGAGGCCTTGGCGGACTCGCGCTCGAGGGCGCGGCGGTCGCGGACCTGCTTCTGGAGTTCGGCGCGCTGGGCTGAGGCTTCCTGCTTGGCGATGCGCTTTTCGACGGCCAGGGTGAGGCCGTGCATCCACTGCTCGTCGGGCAGGGTCGTCCACTTCTGGGTGGCCAGGTTGCGGTAGACGGTGACGATCTCGCCGGTGGTCATGGAGGCCGGGAAGTCGGAGGCGACGTGCTGCTTCTTGGCCTTGGAGCGAACCTCGGTGAGAGTGCGCTCGTTGAGTTCGTCGACGCGCGGGTCGGTGGCGCTGTTGCCGAGGGCGGCGCGCTCACGGTCGTAGTTCTGGAAGTAGGGCTTGGCCCATTCCTGGTAGGCGGACTCGCGCGAGGACAGCAGGTCGGCGTAGGCCGGGGAGCCGGGGGTCGGCATGACCTTGATGGTCCAGAAGGACTGGGCGAGCGCCCAGAAGGAGGCTGTCACGGTGTAGATGACGACGCCCATCTGGAAGAACGCGCCGGAGACGATGAACATCGCCGGCATGATGTACATCATCGTGCGCTGCGACTGGGCCATCGGGTTGTCGCCCATGTCGGGCATGTTGCGCGAGAAGGACAGGCGCATGGAGAAGAACTGCAGGCCGACCATGAGACGATCGCGGCAACGAAGACGGCGACGACGCTGGGCTGGCCGAAAGACTCGCGCAGCGTGTGGGAGAGTGGGACGCCGAAGACGGTGGAGTTGACGATCTCCTCGGAGACGGAGGCGGTCAGAGGGCCGAGGTGGTCGGTGGCCTCGCCGCGGTAGGTGTATGTGCCGGCGGAGATCGAAGAAACCGCGATGATGGCTCGGTACATGCCGAAGAGGACGGGCATCTGCACGAGCATCGGCAGGCAGGAGGCGAAGGGCGAGACCTTGTGCTTGCGCTGCAGGGCCTGGGTCTCTTCCATCATCTTCTGACGGCTGACCTGGTCCTTCTTACCCTTGTACTTCTCCTGGATCTTGCGCATTTCGGGCTGGATGGCCTGCATGGCGCGCGAGGAGCGGATCTGCTTGAGGAACAGCGGGATGATGGCGATGCGCACCAGGATGGTGAGCAGCACGATGGACAGGACCCACGCCATGCCGGAGCCGGAGGACATTCCGAGCAGCACAAGGAGGTCGTGGATCCAGACCCACACGTAGGAGATCGCCCACGCGAAGGGGTGGAGGATTGCGTCGAGCATAGTTTTCGCTTTCGCCGTGGCGCGGGTGCGCCGCTGTGTCGTTGTTCCTTATATTCCCGAGGCCGTGGCAGGTTACTCGGTCAAGTCGTGTTCCGGGTCCAGTCCCATGGGGGCGGGACGTTCCCAGTTGTCGTGCCCAGCCCAATCTTCGGGTGGGATCCAGGGGTCGGGCTTCCAGCGTCCACGCTCTGGTACGTGGTCTACTCCGCCGTGGCTCCAGGGGTTACATCGCAGGAGCCGCCAGGAGGCGAGGATGATCCCTTTGATGGGCCCGTGGACACGGACCGCTTGGAGCGCGTAGGTGGAGCAGCTGGGGGCGTATCGACACCGGGGGCCGAGGGCCGGGGAGATGTAGCGCTGGTAGGCGACGATGGGGGCGGACACGAGCGCACCGAGGGCACGGCCCGCGACGCTCATCGTGCGTCCCACTTACGCCACGCTCGCGCCATCACGCGGTCGAGGTGTTCGCCGAGTTCCTTGGAGGGAACGCCGAGGGCCTTGTGTGAGGCCCGCACGACGACCCGTGCTCCTTCGGGGAGGTCGGCAATCCTTTCGCGCATGAGGTGGCGCAGCTGCCGCTTGACGCGATTGCGTCCGTTGGCGCGCTTGATTTCCCGCTTGGGTACGACGAAACCGACGAGGCGACTGTTGCGTTCCTCGTCGGCTCGGACGTGGACGACGACCAGCGGATCCCCTGCTCGCGTTCCCTGTCGGATCGAGGCGGTAAAGTCCGCTGGGTCAACCATGCGGTGCGCGCGCGGCAGCACCGGGGTGTCTCAGGCGGACAGCTTGGCGCGGCCCTTGCGGCGGCGGGCAGCCAGAATGGCGCGGCCGGCGCGGGTCGACATGCGCAGACGGAAGCCGTGCGTCTTGGAACGACGACGGTTGTTGGGCTGGAAGGTCCGCTTGGTGGTCACGGCAATTCTCCTCGGCGGGGAGTGGTTTCCCACTCGGTATCGGTTGGGCTATCGACACACGGGGGCGCGATAGCGGGGACGCACGCCCGAAATGGGCGCAAACAAAGACCAAGACTAAGCGGATTAGAGCAACACGTCAACGCGGCGGCGTTACCCACCGCGTCACACACAGTATCCACAGCTGTGCAAATCACTGTGGATCTCATCCGTCCACAGAGGGTGGATGACGGGAGTTATCCACAGGCTGTGGGTATTTTTGCTTTCCGCACGCTGCTGCGACCCAAAGTTGTAACTACAGAGCTGTGATTCTGTGATAGTTCTCCACAGCTTCATCCCCAGTCTGTGCATAACATGTGCGCGGGCTACACTGCGACAATGTACGAGCGTCACGCACATCACCGAGAAGTCGTGACCGAACTCACCAATATTTGTGACCGGAGGTTGCCGTGGAGTCGGATTCCCTCACACGCGCGTGGGCTGCGGCCCTGGACGCAGTCCCCACCGACGAGCTGGGGCCCGTCGCCACGTCGATGCTGCGCTCCGCTCGCCCCCTCGGCGACATCGAAGGCACGATTCTGCTCGCCGTCCCCAACGATTTCACCAAGCAGTGGATCGAAGACAAGGCGCAGTCGAAGCTGACAACCGCCCTGTCCGTGCACCTGGGCCGCACCGTCCGCATCGCCATCACCGTCGATCCCACGCTCGAGGTCCTCACGGACGAAGAGGAAGAGGAGGAGCAGACCCCCGCCGCACCCGCACCCGCACCCGCCCCAGCCTCGTCGATTGATATGGACGAGGAGCACCACTCCCCGCACTCGTCACCGCGCCCACCGACTCCGGCCCAACCCACCTCAACCCGAAGTTCACCTTCGACACCTTCGTCATCGGCCCGTCGAACCGTTTCGCACACGCCGCCGCGCTGGCCGCTTCGGAAACCCCGGGTACCGCCTTCAATCCCCTGTTTATCTACGGCGATTCCGGACTGGGCAAGACTCACCTGCTCCAGGCCATCGGCCACAACGCGCTGTCGATGATGCCCCACCTGAAGGTCCGCTACGTCAACTCCGAAGAATTCACGAACGAGTTCATCAACGCGATTCGCCTCAATAAGACGGATAACTCCCAGGTCGAGGCCTTCCACCGCCGCTACCGCGAGCTCGACATCCTCCTCATCGACGACATCCAGTTCATCGGCGACAAGGAACAGACGGTCGAAGGCTTCTTCCATACCTTTAATGCGCTGCACAGCGCCAACAAGCAGATCGTCCTGACCTCGGACCTGCCCCCGGCTCAGCTCAAGGGCTTCGAGGACCGCATGCGGTCGCGCTTCTCCTCGGGCCTGCTCGTGGACGTTCAGCCGCCGGACCTGGAGACCCGCATCGCGATCCTGCATAAGAAGGCGGACGCCGAGGGCCTCGAGGTCACCCCTGAGGTGTTTGAGTACGTGGCCTCGCGCATCTCCTCCAACATCCGTGAGCTGGAGGGGGCTCTCGTGCGCATCGGCGCGTGGGCGTCGCTGTACCAGGAGCGCATCGACTTGAACCTCGCGCAGATGATGCTCAAGGACTTCGTGTCCAACCCGGACGACAACGAGATCACCGTCAGCCTCATCATGAGCCAGTGCGCCGTTTACTTCGGCGTGACGATCGAGCAGATGGGTTCGTCGGAGCGCAGCCACAACGTGGTCGAGGCACGCCAGATCGCCATGTATCTGTGCCGCGAACTCACTGACCTGTCGCTGCCCAAGATCGGACAGGCCTTCGGACGCGACCATACGACGGTCATGCACGCGAACAAGAAGATCTCGAAGCTCATGAAAGAGAAGCGCGAGACCTTCAACCATGTGTCGGAGCTTACAAATAGAATTAAGCAGAAGGCCAGGGAGTCGTGAAAATTGCGCGGGCGCTGACGAAAGTCGGTGCCCGCGCGAGATTCACAGGAGTTGTGCACAGCTGGTGGACGAATACGCTCACGCTGTGGAGAAAAGGGCCTCGCCTGTGGATCTCAAAAAGCTGTCATTTGCTTCGTGCACAGGAGGACGTGACGAATCCACAGCCTCGTCCCAGAATGACATCACAGAGATTTGACTGAAATTCCGCCGCATAAGGGAGTTATCCACAGAACTCACAGCCCTTATGATGGAGGGAAAGTCAAATGACAAAATTTTTTCACAGGCCTCCGTACAACAACGGCGCCGCCGACGCTGCGCGATGGCGCGCGCGAGGCAGATTTCCTGCCCCACGTGGGCACACTTGTGGGTAAAGTAGTGTCCGATCCGTTTTGTGTTTTGGAGGCAGCTATGAAGTTCACCGTCGCCCGCGATGTTCTGGCCGAAGCCGTGTCGTGGACCGCCCGCGCGCTCCCCGTGCGTCCGGCATCGCCGATCCTGGCCGGCGTGCGCATCAAGGCTGAAGGCGACGAGCTCACCCTGTCTTCCTTCGACTACGAGGTCTCCGCGAACTCGCACATCCCCGCGACCGTCGACGAGGGCCGGCGAGGTCCTGGTGTCGGGTCGTCTGCTGGCCGACATCTCCAAGTCGCTGCCCTCTAAGCCCGTCTCCGTCGAGCTCGATGGCCAGAAGGTGAACCTGGTCTGTGGCTCCTCGCACTTCACGCTCGCGGTCATGCCCCTCGACGAGTACCCCCTGCTGCCCGCGCAGCCGACGGGCATCGGCGCGATTGATTCCTCGACGCTTTCCCAGGCCGTCTCCCAGGTGTCCATCGCCGCGTCACGCGACGACACGCTGCCCCTGCTGACCGGCGTGCGCATCGAGATCAACGGCCCGGCGATCACGCTGCTGGCCACCGACCGCTACCGCCTCGCGATGCGCGAGCTGGATTGGGAGCCCACCGACACCTCCATCGAAGAGGTTGCCCTGGTCAAGGCCCGCATCCTCCAGGACGTCGCCAAGTCGATGACCTCGGGCGCCAAGGTCGAGGTCGGCCTGTCCGGCGAGTCCCAGCCCGGTGCCTCGTCCCTTATCGGCTTCACCGCCCAGGGCCGCCGCACCACCTCGACGCTCATGGACGGCGACTACCCCGCCGTGCGTCGCCTCTTCCCCGACACGACGCCGGTCCAGGCCGTCGTCGATCGCCACGCGCTGCTCGAGGCCGTTAAGCGTATGTCGCTGGTCGCAGAGCGCAAGACCTCCGTGCGCCTGGCCTTCACCGAGGGCCAGCTGGTCCTCGAGGCCGGCCAGGGCGACAACGCCCAGGCCTCCGAAGCCATCGAGGCGACCCTGCACGGCGACGACATTTCTACCGCGTTTAACCCGCAGTTCCTCATCGACGGCCTGCAGGTCCTGGACACCGACTACGTGCGCTTCGGCTTCACCCACCCCACGAAGCCGGCCGTCATCACCGGCCAGAAGAAGGCCGACGAGGGCGAGGTCACGCAGTTCCGCTACCTGCTGATGCCCATCCGCTTCGGCATCTGACGTGCGCGTCTCCCACCTGGCCCTCGACGACTTCCGCTCCTGGAAGCACGGGGTCGTCGAGCTGCCCGAGGGCCCCACGGTCCTCGTGGGCGCGAACGGTCAGGGAAAGACCAACCTCGTTGAGGCGCTCGCCTACCTGTCCACGTTTCGTCGCACAGGGTCGGCGCGGAGGGCGCGCTCGTGCGCATCCCCATCGACGAGGCCGAGGCCGCCCCGGGTGGCGCCGTCATCCGCGCGCGGGTCGTGGCCTCGGGTCGCGAGCAGGTCGTCGAGCTGGAGATCGTGCGCGGCAAAGCAAACCGGGCGCGCATCAACCGCGCGCAGGTGAGGCCCCGCGAGATTCTGGGCATCGTGCGCACGGTGGTGTTCGCCCCCGAGGATCTGTCCCTCGTGCGCGGCGACCCATCGGTGCGCCGCTCTTTCCTGGACGACCTGGCCACGCAGCTCTCCCCCATCCATGCCTCCGTGCGCTCCGACTTCGATCGGGTCGCACGCCAGCGAGCGGCGCTCATGAAGGCCGCCCAGGCTTCGCTCCGCCGCGGCCAGTCCCCCGACCTGTCGACCCTCGAGATCTGGGACCAGCAGTTCGCCGCCCTGTCGGCGCGCATCACGGCCACGCGCGCCTCCATCGCCTCGCGCCTGGAAGAGCCGGCCGCGCGCTCCTACGACGACGTCGCCGACTCGCCGCGCCACCTGCGCCTCGCCTTCGACGCCTCGGTTGACCGTGTCATCGGCACCGACCCGGGCAACCCGGCCAGCGCGGAC
The DNA here is from genome assembly GCA_916438365.1 of uncultured Sanguibacter sp. The sequence goes on along the minus strand of CAKAEY010000007.1, from coordinate 251,134 downwards.
CTCACCGACGTGGAGGCCCAGACCGAGCGCATGCTCGCCGCCCTCGCGTCGGTACGAGACAAGGAAACCGAGCGCGGTGTCAACCTCGTCGGCGCACACCGCGACGACCTGACCCTCAGCCTCGGTACGATGCCCGTCAAGGGCTACGCCTCGCACGGCGAATCATGGTCGGTCGCCCTGGCCCTGCGCCTCGGTGCCTTCGAGCTGCTCAGCGACGACGGTGACACCCCGATCCTCATCCTCGACGACGTCTTCGCCGAGCTCGACTCCTCGCGCCGTGAAGGCCTCGCGGCCCTGGCCTCGAAGGCCGAACAGATCATCGTCACCTGCGCGGTCGCCGGCGACCTGCCGCCCTCCCTCGACCACCATCCCCTGCACGTGCGACTCGACCCCGAGCGCGGCACCGTCATCGACGGAGCCGACCATGAGTGAGCGCGAGGAGATGGCCGACGACGAGCTGAGCGGCCTGGCTGCTCCCGGCGAAGAAGCCGACGCCGACGAGTTCGTCGTCCGTGCCCTCGAACGAGCCCAGAGCGTCGCCCGCACGCACGGTTACACGAGGTCCACCCTGCCCTCGTGGGGCCTCGACGAGACGCGCCCCAGGCGCAGCCTCGACGGATCCAGCGAATACGCCGCCATCGAGACCGACGGCTTCGGACGCCTTACCGACGAGGAGAGCGTCGCCGCGCGCGCAGCCGCCCGAGCCGCCGCCTACGGGCGCGTGAATGGAGTGAGCGCCCCGGCCTCGTCCACGGAGGAAGACCCAGAGGGCGACCTCGCGGCCCTGCGCCAGGCCCTGAAAGGAACCGGCGCCTCGTGGAGCCGCTCCCCCGGCATGGCCGCCATGCGTCCGCGGTATCGCAGGCCAACTCGCTGGGCGCGATCCTGGCGCGCACCATCAAGACGCGCGAATGGGACACGCCCACCAAAATGGGGTCCGTCATGGCGAAATGGCGGGACATCGTGGGCCCCAGCAACGCCGACCACACGCGCATCGAGACCTTCGAGGGACACAAGCTCGTCGTGCGCGCCGACTCAACCGCCTGGGCGAAACAGCTCCAACTCCTGCTGCCCACCATTGAGCGGCGCATCGCCGAGGAGGTCGGCTCGGGCGTCGTCGAGCAGGTCATCATCTTGGGGCCTGTCGCCCCGTCGTGGAAGAAAGGCCCCTACGTGGTGCGGGGGCGTGGCCCGCGCGCCGACTACGGATAACCGGATTCAGGCGTGTTTCGAGACGCTGTCGCCCATCGCTTCACAGGTCAGATTTTGTTAGTCTGTGGCGTGTGTCCTGCCCGTGTGCAGGGACGCGATGAGGAGTGATGATGACGAACCCCTACGGTCCTTCCGGTCCTTCGAACCAAGAGAATTTAGGGCGAGGCTCGGGTCAGTCGCGGCCGGGCGGCGGCCAGGTTTCTGGCGGCGAGCGCGGGCGCGTCGCGCGCACCCAGAATGAGGCACCCAGGCCTCGTTCATCTCGCCTCATCGTCGGAAGCATCATCGGTGTGCTGGTCGTGGCTCTCCTCGGAATCGGGTCCTTCGTCGTGTTCCACGAGGGAGGAATTGGGCTGGGCGGATCGAACTCTCCCACGCCGACCGCACGCGCGACCGGCAACGGAGAACAGTATTCGACGCAGTACCTCGACGGGGCGTTCACCGTCAAAACGACGAGAATCGAACAGGGGCCCATCGACAAGGAGGGAGCGGATACCCTCCTCGTGACGTACACGCTCGTCAACAACACCGCAAAAACGCAGCGCGTCCGGCTCGCTCTTCCCAAATTGATACAAAAGGGGACGGAGCTGCCAGAAGCGGAGTTTGAACCGGGTCAGGAACCCGAGGGACTCAACAAATGGAACTATGAAATCGCGTCAGGCGAGGCGATGACTGTCACGTTTGCGTACCGGTACGCCTACCCGGGAGAGACCGTCACCTTCCAGCGGCGGGACACCATGGAAGAGGATCCGAACGCGCCTCAGGATCAACAATCAGACGAGACAGCCGATGATGAAGAGTGGGTTTGGCACCCGTACTGAGGCGGCAAGCCTCGGGAGGATTGAGGAAACATCGTGAGCTATTCATATAACAACGCGGGTGGGCACCCTTGGGACGCCCGACAGGCGGTCCCCGTGGGGACGTCAATGCCCGGTGCCGGCCCCCACAACGAGGGACAGCCCGCATCCTCTCAGAGCCCCGCGGGCTCCGGCGTTCCTCAGCAGGCCACCGGTGCGTCCAGCGGCATACGGTCCGTGATCCTGGTCGCCCTCGTTATTCCGCTCTGCATCCTCCTCGTCGCCATCGGAGGGATAGCGTTCATACGACCCCACAGCGCGTCGCCATCAAGCGACCCGACGCCGATAAAAACGGTGACAGCAGACCAATATTCCGCGGACGTCATGAATGGAAAGTTCCATATTGAGAGCACGTCGGTGACACGAGGCCCCGTCGACCAAGACGGCGCGGACACCGTGTTGGTCACCTTGACGATGACCAACAACACCGATGACGCTGAATTCATCGTGGACCACTTTCCTTATCTGAAACAACATGGCATCGAACTTAACTTCGCCAAGCTCGATCACGATCAATATCCGGATGTGGTCGTTGAGATGAACGACGATAAGATTGAGCCGGGTGAGACGCGAACACTCGTCGTCGGGTTCAAATACATCTACGTGGGCGAACCCGTCGTATTTGTTACACAACTATGGCTGCCTGAACACGCCATAGATTTCCCGCAAATTCTTGTGCAGCCGTCCTGATTGGGGTGGTTGTGGTGTGTCAGGAGTTGTGATGAGTTATCCCTATGGTCGCCCCGGTGGGCGTCGGTCCTCTGCTGGTGTGATTGTTGGTTGTGTGGTGGGGTTGGTTGTTGCTGCGTTGGTTGTTGCTGCGTTGGTTGGTGGCGTGGCTTTCGTTGCCCTGAGATCCGGCGGCTCTGAGCCGGGATCGAATACGACGGCGACGGCCAGGCCGACGTCTCGTCCTACTATCACCAGTGACCACTATTGGGCTGATGTGTTGGGCGGTGAGTTTCATATCGAGAGCACGTCGGTCGTGCAGGGTCCAACCGATCAGGATGGGGCTGCGACCCTCCTGGTGACGCTCACCATGACAAACAACACCAACAAACCAGAATATGCTCTGCACCATGTTCCAAATGTCGTGCAGAAAGGAGTCGTCCTTGGAGTGGCGACATTCGATCCCGATCAGAACATGAGGGTCCTTGTATATCAGGATGATACAGTGGTTGAGCCCGGGGAAACCGTCACTGTCGTAGCAGCATATAAGTATATCTACGTGGGGGAGCCGGTTACTTTCGTGACCGCTCTCGAGCCTGAGGACAATCGCTACGACTTTCCCGAGATTGTTGTGCAGCCGTCCTGATTGGGGTGGTTGTGGTGTGTCAGGAGTTGTGATGAGTTATCCCTATGGTCGTCCTGGTGGTCAGAGTGGTTCTGGTGATCCGCGGGGTGTGGGTGCCTCTGGTGGTCAGTGGGTTCCGGTTCCGGGTTCTGGTGGGCCTGGTTCTGGTGGGCGTCGGTCCTCTGCTGGTGTGATTGTTGGTTGTGTGGTGGGGTTGGTTGTTGCTGCGTTGGTTGTTGGCGTGGCGTTCGTTGTGGTTCGTTCGCGTGGTGTTGAGCCGGGATCGACGACTGCGAATCCGACTGCGAATCCGACTGCGTTCAATCCCACGACGACGGGAGCGCCGACGCCCCGGGCAACAGGAAATGGCGAGCAGTATTCCGCTGATTTTCTTGGTGGCAAGTTCCACGTCGAGAGCACGTCGATCGTGCAGGGCCCCGCAGACAGGGATGGTTCCGACACTATCCTCGTGACCTACACGCTCACCAATAACACCTCAAAGACGCAAGTTGTTGGTATGTGTCTTCCTCGTCTCGAGCAAAAGGGATCGAAGTTTCCCAAAGCCTGGTTTAAGCGTGGTGAGGAACCCGAGGGCTACGATGACAACAGCCCGGACGAGATTCAGCCCGGCGAGACGCTGACGGTCATGGGAGCATACAAATACCTCTATGTCGGCGAGCCCGTCACCTTCCGCACATGGGCGCATATTACCGAGGAGGATACGAGTGACGACCCATGGGGCGTGGGTCAAGAAGACGGTAAAGAGAACGATACCCTCTGGGTTTGGCAGCCATACTGATTGGTTTCAGTTAATTATTCGTTCTGGACATAAGGAGTTGTAATGAGTTATCCCTATGGTCGTCCTGGTGGTCAGAGTGGTTCTGGTGATCCGCGGGGTGTGGGTGCCCCTGGTGGTCAGTGGGTTCCGGTTCCGGGTTCTGGTGGGCCTGGTTCTGGTGGGCGTCGGTCCTCTGCTGGTGTGATTGTTGGTTGTGTGGTGGGGTTGGTTGTTGCTGCTTTGGTTGTTGGCGTGGCGTTCGTTGTGGTTCGTTCGCGTGGTGTTGAGCCGGGATCGACGACTGCGAATCCGACTGCGTTCAATCCCACGGCGACGGCCAGGCCGACTGAACAGCAGACGATCACCAGTGATCACTATTCGGCTGATGTGTTGGGCGGTGAGTTTCATATCGAGAGCACGTCGGTCGTGCAGGGTCCAACCGATCAGGATGGGGCGGCGACCCTCCTGGTGACCCTAAGCATGACCAACAACACCAACGAATCCGAGTTCATCATGAACTATGTTCCTTTTCTGGAACAACATGGCGTCGATCTTGACTTCGCCAAGCTCGATCACGATCAATATCCGGATGTGGTCGTTGAGATGAACGACGATAAGATTGAGCCGGGTGAGACGCGAACACTCGTCGTCGGGTTCAAGTACATCTACGTGGGCGAGTCCGTCGTTTTTCAAACCGACGTCCCAGGGGACGAGAACCCCTTGGAATACCCCCACATTATTGTTCAGCCGTCCTGATCGTCGCCGCAACGGTCGGGCCACCGAGCACAACAACAGCGCAAGAACTATTCCCCATTCGGTCAGACTTTGCTACGCTTCCTCGTATCATTCCGCACCGCTGTGCGATTTCTGTGAGGAGTCTCCATGAGTAACCCATACGCTCCCGAGGGCCAGGATTCCTGGAACAAGGGAAATGACCAGGGAGCCTTCCCCGGCACGGCTTAGTGCTACGGCCAGCCCGAAGAAAAGAAGGGCTCCAAGCTCCCGATCATCGTCACAGGCATCGCCGGCGTCGTCGAGAAGGTCATCATCCGAGGACCCGTCGCCCCCTCGTGGCGCAAAGGCCCCTACGTGGTGCGTGGCTGAGGCCCGCGCGCCGACTACGGGTGACAGCTGTGCGCACGCGGTCGTTCGAATAATGTTTCTGACCGCGCGGTTTCTGATACGCTATTCCGTTAGCTCGCGCGTGAGGGCTTGTTAAGGAGACATCATGAGCAATCCATTCGCCAGGAACGAAGGAAACGCCCAGGGCTTTGGCCAGCAGGGCGGATACCCCGGCGTCGCCCAGGGCGGATACCAGCAGGGATACGGCCAGCAGGGCGGATACGCGCCCGGCCAGTACCAGGGTGGATTCCCTCAGGGCGCACCCCAGCAGGCCTACGGCCAGTGGAACCCGCAGGCCGGCTACGGCGGGCAGGGTGGATTCCCTCAGGGCGCACCCCAGCAGGGCGGCAAGTCCAAGACGCCGCTCATCATCGGCATCATCGCTGGCGTCGTCGTCATCGCGATCATCGTCGGCGTCGTCATCTGGGCGATGTCGGGATCGGATTCCGACGATTCCTCGAACAACTCCGCCCCGGCACCCGTCGCCTCCGCCCCTGCGAACCCGGGGGGTGGCAGCACAGACCCGGCAAACCCTGCGCCCGGAAACCCTCAGGCGACGAACAACACCAACCCGTCCGCCGCGCCCACGCAGGGAAACGCAACGGGAGCCAACGGCATGCTCAGCATGACCCCGTACGGCGCCACCAATCTCTACGAGATCACCGACATCTCCTACGGCCCCAAGGCCGACAACAACGAGCAGACGATCAAGGTGACCTTCAAGGTCACTAACAAGGGCAATGCCCCGGAATTCGGCGGCATGTACCCGCGTGCGTACCAGAATGGTGAACAGCTTGGATCGCCCAACTTCTTCATGACCCAGAAGCCCGATGACTTCGAGTACGTGCCCGGTGTCGCGGACGTTCCAGCCGGCCAGTCTGTTCAGTACGTTGTCTACTGGGTGATCCCAAACAAGAGGGACCCTATCGAGTTCCGTGACCCGAACTGGACGGTGCTTCAGGCACAGGGTCAGGATTACCAAAAGTGGACCTGGCAGCCGAAGTAATCCACTGATCAGGCGTCTGACGCAGCACGGTCGATGACTCTTCAGAGAGTCATCACAGGTGTCTCTCCAAGCCGCCACACGCGCGTCTGTGGGCGCTTCGCGCACCAATCACGGGGCCGCCCTCCCAGCCGGGAGGGCGGCCCCGTGCGTCCCAGCCACAACCACAATCGGCATGCGACTGGTCACAGTCGATTTTTCGTTGCAATCACGCAGTTTGTAAAGTAACCCTCCGAGCCTGTCAATCCCGGGAACAAGCGCCACTTTTGGTAGAATCTACAAGGTTAAACATCTATTTTCGCGCACTGCGAGGGGAGCCACGTGGCTGACAACGAGAAGACCGCCGAAGGCGAGCAGTCCTACGGCGCATCGGACATCACCGTCCTCGAGGGCCTGGAAGCCGTCCGCAAGCGCCCGGGCATGTACATCGGATCCACCGGCGAACGCGGCCTGCACCACCTGGTGTACGAGGTCGTCGACAACTCCGTCGACGAGGCCCTGGCAGGCTACGCCGACCACATCGAGGTCACGATCCAGAAAGACGGCGGCATCAAGGTCGTCGACAACGGTCGAGGCATCCCCGTCGACGAGCACCCCACCGAACACAAGCCCACCGTCGAGGTCGTCATGACGATCCTCCACGCCGGCGGCAAGTTCGGCGGCGGCGGCTACGCCGTCTCCGGCGGCCTGCACGGCGTCGGCATCTCCGTCGTCAACGCCCTGTCCACCCGCGTGAACACCGAGATCCGCCGCCAGGGCTACGTGTGGCGCATGTCGTTCGCAAACGGCGGCACCCCCATCACCCCCCTCGAGCGCGGCGAAAAGACCGACGAAACCGGCACCACGCAGGTCTTCTACCCGGACCCGGAGATCTTCGAAACCGTCGAATTCGACTTCGAGACCCTGCGTCAGCGCTTCCAGCAGATGGCCTTCCTCAACAAGGGCCTGCGCATCACCCTGACCGACGAACGCGAGTTCGCCACCGACGAAGGCGACGAGATCGCCGGCGGCGAGGAGGCCTCGGACAAGAAGACCAAGGGCCACCGCACCGTCTCCTACTGCTACGAGCACGGCCTGCGCGACTACGTCGAATACCTCGACTCCGCCAAGAAGTCCGACACGATCAACAACGAGATCATCGACTTCGAAGCCGAAACGACGAAGGCACCATGAGCGTGGAAATCGCCATGCAGTGGACCACCGCCTACTCCTCGTCCGTCCACACCTTCGCCAACACCATCAACACGACCGAAGGCGGCATGCACGAGGAGGGCTTCCGCACCGCGCTCACCTCCCTCGTCAACCGCTACGGCCGCGACAAGGGCATCATCCGCGACAAGGACGACAACCTCACCGGTGACGACGTCCGCGAAGGCCTCACCGCCGTCATCTCGATCAAGCTCACCGAGCCCCAGTTCGAAGGCCAGACGAAGACCAAGCTCGGCAACACCGAAGCCCGCACCTTCGTCGCCCAGCAGGTCTACTCCAAGCTCACCGACTGGTTCGACGCCCACCCCGCCGACGCCAAGGCCATCATCAACAAGGGCCAGGCCGCCCAGGCCGCCCGCGTCGCCGCCCGCAAGGCCCGCGAGGCCACGAGGCGCAAGGGCGTCCTCGAATCGGCCTCCATGCCCGGCAAGCTGCGCGACTGCTCCTCGCGCACGCCGTCCGAGTGCGAAATCTTCATCGTCGAGGGCGACTCCGCAGGCGGCTCCGCCGTCGGCGGCCGCGACCCCGAACGTCAGGCCATCCTGCCGATCCGCGGCAAGATCCTCAACGTCGAAAAGGCGCGCCTGGACCGGGCCCTGTCCTCGGACACCATCCGCTCACTCATCACCGCCTTCGGCACCGGCATCGGCGAAGACTTCGACATCTCGAAGCTGCGCTACGGCAAGATCGTCATCATGGCGGACGCCGACGTCGACGGCCAGCACATCGCCACGCTGCTGCTGACCCTCCTCTTCCGCTACATGCGACCCCTCATCGAGGGCGGCCACACCTTCATCGCCATGCCCCCGCTGTACCGCATCAAGTGGACCAACGCAGAGCACGAATTCGCCTACTCCGACAAGGAACGCGACGAACTGCTCGCCGCCGGCACCGCCGCGAACCGCCGCCTCCCCAAGGAAGGCGGCATCCAGCGCTACAAGGGCCTGGGCGAAATGAACGACCACGAACTGTGGGAGACCACCATGGATCCGGAACGCCGAATCCTCAAGCAGGTCACCCTCGACGAGGCCGCAGACGCCGACGAGACCTTCACGATCCTCATGGGCGACGACGTCGACCGACGCCGCACGTTCATCCAGCGCAACGCCACCGACGTGCGCTTCCTCGACATCTGACAACACCGCGACCAGCCCATCCCCGGCCTCGAACCAGGCGGGCCTGATCGAGCAGAAACAACGTAAGGAACACTTGTGAGCGACGAGCCCACTACCGACGCGCGGCACATCTCAGACACCGAGCGCATCCGCCAGGTCGACCTGCAAAAGGAAATGCAGCGCTCCTACCTCGACTACGCCATGAGCGTCATCGTCGGACGCGCCCTGCCCGACGTGCGCGACGGCCTCAAGCCCGTCCACCGTCGCGTCCTGTACGCCATGTACGACGGCGGATACCGCCCCACCTCCTCGTTCTCCAAGTCCTCCCGCGTCGTCGGCGAGGTCATGGGTAACTACCACCCCCACGGCGACGCCGCCATCTACGACGCCCTCGCGCGCCTCGTGCAGCCCTGGTCGCTGCGCTACCCCCTCGTCGCCGGCCAGGGTAACTTCGGCACCCCCGGCAACCTGGGCCCCGCCGCACCCCGTTACACCGAGTGCAAGATGGCGCCCCTGGCCATGGAAATGGTCCGCGACATCGACGAAGAATGCGTCGATTTCCAGGACAACTACGACGGCCGCAACCAGGAACCCACCATCCTGCCCGCACGCTTCCCGAACCTGCTCGCCAACGGCTCCGAAGGCATCGCCGTCGGCATGGCCACCCGCATCCCGCCGCACAACCTGCGCGAACTCGCGCGCGGCGTCGAATGGGCCCTCGAGCACCCCAATGCGTCCCGCGAAGAGCTCCTCGAAGCGCTCATCAAGCTGATCCCCGGGCCCGACTTCCCCACCGGCGCCACCATCCTGGGCCGCAAGGGCATCGAAGACGCGTACCGCACCGGCCGCGGCTCCATCACGCAGCGCGCCGTTGTGGGCGTTGAGGAAATCCAGGGCCGCCAGTGCCTCGTCGTCACCGAACTGCCCTACCAGGTCAACCCCGACAACCTGGCCGACAAGATCGCCCAGCTCGTGCGCGACGGAGCGATCGGCGGCATCGCCGACATCCGCGACGAGACCTCCGGCCGCACCGGCCAGCGCCTCGTCATCGTCCTCAAGCGCGACGCCGTCGCCAAGGTCGTCCTCAACAACCTCTACAAGCGCACCAGCCTGCAGGAGAACTTCTCCGCCAACATGCTCGCGCTCGTCGACGGCGTGCCCCGCACCCTGTCGATCGACGGCTTCATCCGCCACTGGATCAACCACCAGATCGACGTCATCGTGCGCCGCACGAAGTTCCGCCTGCGCAAGGCCCTCGAGCGCCTGCACATCCTCGAAGGCTACCTGAAGGCCCTCGACGCCCTCGACGAGGTCATCGCCCTCATCCGCCGCTCCCCCACAGTCGACGAAGCCCGCGCCGGCCTCATCGAGCTGCTCGACGTGGACGCCATCCAGGCCGACGCCATCCTGGCCCTCCAGCTGCGCCGCCTGGCCGCCCTCGAGCGCCAGAAGATCATGGACGAGCACGCCGAACTCAAGGCCCGCGTCGACGACCTCAACGACATCCTCGCCAAGCCCGAACGTCAGCGCGCCATCATCTCCACCGAACTGTCCGAAATCGTCGACAAGTTCGGCGACGAGCGCCGCACCCGCATCCTCCCCTTCGACGGGGAAATGTCGATGGAAGACCTCATTCCCGAAGAAGACGTCGTCGTCACCATCACCCGCGACGGCTTCGCCAAGCGCACCCGTACGGACAACTACCGCTCGCAGAAGCGCGGCGGCAAGGGCGTGCGCGGCACCCAACTGCGCGGCGACGACGTGGTCGAACACTTCTTTGTCACGACCACGCACAACTGGCTGCTCTTCTTCACCAACCTCGGCCGCGTCTACCGCGCCAAGGCCTACGAGATCCCCGAGGGCGGCCGCGACGCCAAGGGCCAGCACGTCGCCAACCTGCTGGCCTTCCAGCCCGACGAGCACATCGCACAGGTCCTCGCCATCCGCACCTACGAGGACGCGGACTTCCTGGTCCTAGCCACCAAGCGCGGCCTCGTCAAGAAGACCCCGCTGAGCCTATACAACTCGCCCCGCTCCGGCGGCATCATCGCCATCAACCTGCGCGAGGACGAAGACGGCAAGCCCGACGAGCTCGTCTCCGCACAGACCATCATGGCCGACGAGGACCTCATCCTCGTCTCCCGCGACGGCCAGGCCGTGCGCTTCACCGCCACCGACGAACAGCTGCGCTCCATGGGCCGCTCCACGTCCGGCGTGCGCGGCATGAAGTTCCGCGGCGACGACGAGCTCCTCAGCATGGAAGTCCCGCGCGAAGACACCGACCTACTGATCGTCACCGAGTCCGGCTACGCCAAGCGCACCCCCGTCGACGAATACCCGACCAAGTCGCGCGGCACCCTCGGCGTGCGCGTCGGCAAGCTCGTCGACGAACGCGGCGGCCTCGTCGGCGCCCTCGTCGTGCGACCCGATGAGGACGTCATGGTCATCACCGAGTCCGGCAAGCTCGTCCAAGTCAACGCCTCCGACGTGCGACCCACCGCCCGCAACACCATGGGCGTCATCTTCGCCCGCCCGGACGACGGCGACCGCATCATCGCGATCACCCGCAACTCCGACTCGGGCGACGACGAGATCGACGAATCCGAGAACACCGAGGCCGTGGATGCCGCGGAGGGGACCGACACCCCCGCGGACGAGGCCTCGGCCCCCGCAGGTGGCGACGACACCGCGGACGCAGACAACTGACGGATGATTACGGGACGAGGCCCCCGCCTCGTCCCGTGATCAATCTGCCAAAGCGGCGCGGAACCAGCGCCGGTGCCAGGCGATGCGGTAGCCTGGCAGGTAGGAAGTGCGACCTGGAAGGAAACCCATGAGCGACCACGTCTCGAGCACCCGCAGCGACGCTCCCCGCCGAGTTGATCTGGCTATCGCGCGCATCGACGCGTGGACCGTCATGAAGGTTTCCTTCCTCCTGTCGGTCGCCCTGGGCATCGCGATGGTCGTCGCCACGATCGTCCTGTGGCTCATGGTCGACGCCATGCACGTCTTCAGCCAGCTTGAGGAATTCCTCAAGACCATGGGTGCCGGCCGCTACGCGGACCTCCTCGACTACGCTCGCCTGCCGCGCGTCATCTCCTACGCGACCATCGTCGCGGTCATCAACGTCGTGCTGCTCACCGCCCTGTCGACGCTGGGAGCCATGCTCTACAACGTCGTCGCCTCGCTGGTGGGTGGCGTCAAGGTGTCCCTCATGGATGAGTGAGGGCACTCGCGCAAGGGGTCGGCTGATGCCGGCCCTTTTGCTATGCCGTGCAGGGGTTCTTGCGGTGCCTGTGGCCTCGCCTGATCTCCGGCCGCCGCGTGGCCTGCCCGCCCGCTCGCCGTCCGCGCCGCGAGCTTCGCTCGGCGCGTCGTCTCGAAGCCCGGCCAGGCCCCGCAGGCCACGCGGCGGCCTCCAATCGGGCGAGGCTTGTAGCTGTGAGTGGCCCCCTGGCCCGGCCGCCCGCGATCGCCGCAGCCAGGCCCCGCATCTGGAGGCCCGCCCGTGCCCTCCGGACCCTCCGGCGCCCTCCACACCGGCGGTGCTTTCGGCTATCGCTTGGCAATTTCGCATGCAATTCCCTGACGCCTGCATTCCGCGGCTCTATGAAATGCCTGGAATTTCAACGATTGCATGCTGACGCGTGAAGTGTCTGTGGTGGAATTGCATGCGAATGTGTGTTGATTAGGACGTGCCATGGCTTGTGGGCATTGGAAATCTCTTGCGTGAAACCGGTGTCGCCTTTGCTCGCTCGTGCGCGCGTGGGTCTGAAACCGGCGTCGCCTTTGCTCGCGAAGGCTCAGCCCCAACTGAAACCGCCATCTCCTTTGCGGGTGAGAAATGGGCGTTTTGGGTGCGTTTTTCGGTTGCAGAGGTGATGGTGGTTTCACGTTGGTCTGCATCAGTGGTTGCAGAGGTGTCAGTGGTTTCAACGTCGTCACGTCACAGCTGCCTGTGCGCGAAAAAGTTCGCCCTGCTCGGTCTGATGTGTCCCGGGTATTGTGGAGAGTGTCTTAGGCCGGATTGGAGGTTTGGGATGTCTGGTCAGCGTAAGTATTCGATGGAGTTGCGTGAGCGTGCGACGCGTATGGCGTTGGAGGCTCGTGCTGATCCTGGGCGGCGTAGGGGTGCTATTAAGCGTATTGGCGGCCAGTTGGGGATCAATCCTGAGGCGCTGCGTACGTGGGTGCGTGCCGTGGAGCAGGGCGGGCGCAATGAGCGTGGCGAGGTCAGTGATCAAGAGGCCCGTATCCGGGCGCTGGAAGCTGAAAACCGTGAGCTACGGCGGGCCAACGAAATTTTGAAGGCGGCGTCGGCTTTTTTCGGGGCGGAGCTCGACCGCCTCGGACGCTAGTCTACGATTTCATCGAGGCCAACCGGCATCGGTGGGGAGTCGAGCCGATCTGCACTGTCTTGTCCCAGTTAGGGGTGCGGGTTGCTCCCAGCGCCTATTACGCTGCCCGGGCGCGCCCCTTGTCGGCGCGCAGCGTGCGCGACGAGGCGCTCACAGACGTGATCAGACGCGTGTGGGAGGAGAACTACTGTGTGTTCGGGGTGCGCAAGATGCACGCCTTCCTCAACACTCACGAGTTGGGCGTGGGGCACGTGGCGCGATGCACGGTTGAGCGCTTGATGCGGCGTATGGGTATTCGTGGCGTGAGTCGGCGTCGGACCCGCCATGTCACGGCTTCAGCGCCGCGCCATGCATGCCCCTTGGACCTGGTCAATCGGCATTTCGGGGCCCATGATCTCAACGAGTTGTGGGTCGCAGACATTACCTACGTGCCAACCCAGGCTGGCTGGGTCTACGTCGCTTTCGTTACCGACGTGTGCTCGCGTAAAATCTTGGGCTGGAAAGTCGCGTCCTCGCTGCATACCGACGTGGCCCTGGACGCGTTGAACATGGCGATCTGCCAGCGACGCCGCGATGATATAGACACTCGTGGGCTCGTGCACCACTCCGATCGGGGCGTGCAATACCGCGACGTGCGCTACGGGCAAGCTCTCGCCCGTTGCCAGGCAGTAGCGTCGGTGGGTTCGACCGGCGATTCCTACGATAACGCTCTAGCTGAGGCCTTGAACTCCTTATACAAAGCTGAACTCATCTACAACACAGCACGTCCGGGCTACACAGGTCCATGGCGCGATCGGCGCGAGGTCGAACGCGAAACCGCCGCCTGGGTCCACTGGTACAACACAAGCCGCCCTCACCTCGCCCTGGGCGGAATCACACCACAACAAGCAGAAAACCAACACACAACAACACGAAAGGAAGCGGCCTAAACAAGTCTCCACAAAACCCGGGACTTGACAGTCCGATGGTGGGCGTGAGCGCGAAAAAGTTCGCCCTGCGTGCTCAAAATGGCCCAAATTCGGCGTTTTATGGCGCGCTGGGCGAACTATTTCGCGGAACAGTCGCGGAACGAACTGTGCTGGGCGAACTTTTTCGCGGAACAGTCGCGGAACGGAGCGTGCTGGGCGAGTTTTTTCGCGCATACCGGCACGGTAGCCACGTATCACACGTGATGTGGCGCCCTACATGCAGGAAATGGTGGGGGTTTTGCACGACACGAAGCCCTCTGGCTGCGTGTCGCCGGCGTGTCGGAGCCTCATGTAGTGCAATTCCCCCCGAGTGGTGGCCGGGGTGGTGTGCGTACTTGCAGAGGTCCTGGCGGCTGGACCCTTCGACTGGCAGTGTTAACCCGTCGATGCGCAGCTAAACCCTATTGGTGGCACGGTGGGCAGCCTGCCCAGGCCACCACCTCAAGGGTTAACGTGCGCATCAAAGGGCGCAGTTGTCCACCAGCGGAGCCGGTGTCGCTACTTGGTGCCAATCCGCGTCGGGCGTGCCCGCAACAGAGCGCTGAGAACTGCGCGCAGAAACCGGCCCGACCGCGACGGCGGACGATGATCGGGAGCAAGTACAGGCCCTTCCGCGCGCCACGCATACGGATTGTGGCTGAGCGGCCCCGGCCAAGATGACGCGACGACGGTGGCCGGCGCGGGCAGGGGGAGCAGTGGGCTCACCCAGGATCCCGCCGTCACGTAGATGCGCATGAGCCCGTCGATGCTCAAGAAAAAACCACCCTCAACAACCGACGCTGGGAAACCCACGGGATCAAAAGCATAGACCCGCTCGAGCGCCGGGGGAGTGGTGGCCGCCGCCGCATACAGTGCCAGGTTCGCGCCCTTTGAGTGACCGACCACGGTGATTGGCCCATCGGCCCGCGAAGCCGCATACGCCAGATAGTTGGCTGCCCACCGTTGCGAATCCATCGGAAAATCAAGACCGAAGCGGGCATCCTCCGCCCACCCGACCGCGCTTGCATCCGTCCCGCGGAACACCACGTAGGTCGCCCCGGCCTCGTCGATCAGGGTGACGGCACCGAACTGAGCGAGCGGGCTCACCGTCAGCCGCGTGACCGCGTCGCGCACGCGCATGCCCCCGAAGCGCGCGCTCGCGCCGGCTGCCTCGAGGAGGGGACAATCGGCGTGGGACGCTAATGAATAGCGATACAGAGATGGGATCGACGAGGCCTGGGCGGCCTCTCGGAGTAGGCAACCGCGCGGTGAACGAGGCCCTGGCAGCGCGTGAAAATCCACGTAGACCAGGCAGGAGAGGGCGAGGGCGTCGGCGGGGGAGAGGTTCGCTCGTAGCGGTGTGCGCGAGTCTCGAACGTGCTCGACGACGGTGGTCACGAGGCATTCTCCTCTTCATCGAAAGCCGGACGATCGCGGTCGTGTTGGACGTCACCAACGCTCGATTTTGCCGGATGGCCCTGTGCTGTGTACTATATCCGAGTGCCCGAAAGGGTGCCGGTTGGGCCTATAGCTCAGTAGGTTAGAGCGCAGTCCTGATAAGACTGAGGTCGGTGGTTCGAGCCCACCTAGCCCACCATCCGCAGGCGAGCGAAAGCGGAGGATGATCATGAAGAAATGGGTCACCTGTTGCGTGGCTGTCGGATCCGTCGTGGCCGTCGGCATCGCCGTCCGACAAATTCTCGTCGATCTCTCCGATAACGCTGACCTGTGGACGTCCGTCACGGACACCGTGGAGGACTGAGTTCCTCCAACGGGGCTATGGCGCAATTGGTAGCGCACCTGCTTTGCAAGCAGGGGGTTACGGGTTCGAGTCCCGTTAGCTCCACGTGTCACCCGCAACCTGATGGTTGCGGGTTTTTTTGCATGTGACCTTCAAAATACTTTTCGGTGAGCTTCCCGTGGTTGGGGAGATTGGTCGCTTCCCGCGTTAGTTGTCCGACCATTTGGTCATGTGGGCACCATCTGTGCATGCGGAGCCGGCGTACTTGGGACTTATAGCCCTCACGTGGAATGACGTCATTTTTTATCCACAGCCTTATCAACAGTTGTGTATAAACCGTGTGGACGGTTGTTTCACGAATGCGGTCAAAAATCTGAAAACTGACCTAGGAAACATAAGTTTACGAGCGTCTTTCGCGCGATAGCTTCCTCTTCACACTTGCTGCGAAACCCGTAGAATTGGCTTGAATTATACTGTTTTCGCGCATTCAGGAGAAGTCTGTGCACATCAACCGCACGTGGTCGAAGGCATCCAAGCCAATCCAGCTGCTTGCCATGCTGGTCACGACCGCCCTCGTTATGCTCGGCGTCACGACGCTGCCCACATTTGCGGCGGCCCCGACGCTCAAACTTGCTATCACACCCGACGAGACCTCGTACCTCTCCGGTGTCGAGCAGCGCTACGTCGTCGAGTTCGCCTGCGCCTCCACTACGGAGGACTGCCTTGACTCGGTCGTCACGATCACGCTGCCCCACACCGTGACCCCCGCGGGCAACTCGAACCTCGACTCGGCCCCCGAGGGTGTCAACGCCACGGCGACCGCCGGCAAGAAGGTCGTCACCCCCACGATCAAGGCTCCGACCGCGGGCGCTGACGGCCTCGTCACCTACAACCTCGGAACCGTCGCCGCTGGCTCCTCGTTCCAGACTGTTGTGACCTTCACCGCCCCGCGCGGCGTGACCCCCGGCGGCTCCACCGTTACCCCGGTCGCGACCTTCAGCTCGGGCGAGAGCAAGGAAACCTCCCAGGCGACCGTGACGATCAAGTCCGAGCCGACGCCCCTCCTGAGCAAGACCGGCCCGGTCGCAACCCCCAAGAACGTCGACGTGACCTACCAGATCACGCCGAAGTACGACACCAACGTGGACGGCCTCAACGGCAAGTCCAACATGACCGACGTCGTCATCACCGACCCGCTGCCCACGTGCGCGAAGTACGTGTCCTCCTCAGCCTCGGGCAACACCATCACGAACACCGCGGCCACCGTGGAGAGCTCCCTACGACGCCGCGACCCACACCGTCACCTGGAACGTCGGCGACGTTAACCCCGCGTTCATGAACATCGTCCTGTCCGTCACCGTCCACTACGACGACACCTGCACGGAGGACACCGTCACCAACACCGCGAAGCTCACCGGCAAGGAGATGCACAACGAGACCAACGTTGTCACCGCCGACGCCTCCTTCACGCACCGCTTCGACAGCGAGATCCGCTACGGCGGCGGCTTCAACAAGCGTGCCATGAGCCAGTTCGAGCGCGGCAAGCAGGGCAACTGGCTGTACAGCTACTCCAACAACTCCAACGTCCCGGTCGTCATGGAGTACACCGACTACATGACCTGTGGCCTCGTGTCCCCGACCGACGGCTCCAAGGACTGCGACAAGCCCCTCATGCGCGTCAAGACGATGGACACCCAGACGACGACGCCCATCGAGATCACCTACTGGACCAACAAGGGCAACACCGGTACTCAGACCGTCTACCGCGGTAAGGCATTCGACTTCTCCTCCTTCGCCGCCGACGAGTACCTGACCGTCTTCCACTACAAGCAGACGATCCCCGCCGGTGAGTCCTCCATCCTCAACGTCGCCGGCCCCGTCGGCGCCGGTACCCCCACGACCGAGGACGGCACCACCTACGTCCAGGCTGACACCAACTCCGCCGCATGGAAGGCCGGCAAGTCCGACCAGTACGTGCGCGTCCAGAACTGTGTCTCCGACTGGTCCATGAAGTCCCTCGACGGCTCCCGATCCATCCAGATCCCCGCCGACGACTACTGCGACATCCTCACCCTGGGCACCGCGCTGCCCAAGTACTACAACGCCAAGTCCACCATCAAGGGTAACCTGGCGTCCCCCGGCTCCGAGGTCACCTTCAGCGTCACCGCGAACAACACCTCGACCGTCGTTGACTCCCAGCCCGTCATCTCCGACCTGCTGCCCTGCGGCATGACCTTCGTCGAGGGCTCCGTCTACGGCGGCCCCAAGGGCAAGGACATGTCGGTGAGCGTCCGCGACGTCACCGACGCAACCGGCTGCACCCGCCAGCTCGTCCAGGTCACCTGGCCCGGCTACCAGACCAAGGGTGGCACCACCATCCAGCTGCGCGGCAAGGTCGGCCCCTCGATGAGCGCCGGCACGCACAAGAACGAGGCCTACATCTCCGCGGCCGAACCCGAGTACGCGCTGACCTCCAAGAAGACCACGATCTGCTTCTACGGCTCCACCGACGACACCTACGATGTCAATGGTGACGGCAACACGGCCGACCAGGTCTGCCCCGTCTCCTCGACCTTCACGGTCTCCGAGCAGGCTGGTGCTGACGTCGTCCTCGAAAGCCTCGGCTCCGTGGAAGGCTCGACCTACAAGAAGTACACCGACGGCGTGTCCATGATCCGCCAGGGTGAAGACGGCCAGTACCGCATCACCCCCACCAACTCCGGTAACGCGGACCTGTCCGACATGACCGTGTACGGCATCCTGCCCCACGTGAACGACACCGCCATCCAGGGTTCTGATCCTCGTGGCTCCGAGTGGGCACCCATCCTCACCGGCCCCCTCCAGGTCGGCGCAGGCTCGGGCATCGACCCCTCGCAGGTCACCATCGAGTACTCCACCTCCTACAACCCCTGCCGCGGCGAAGTCATGAACCAGGGCGACGCCATGGCAGCCGGCCCCGCCGGATGCGACAACAACTGGACCACCACCCCGTCCTCGTGGGCGGACGTGAAGTCCTACCGCATCTACATCAACGGCAAGGCCACCCCGATCAAGGCCGGCGCGTCGATCCCGATCATCGCGCCCATTAAGGCCCCCGATAACGCGACCGGCATCGCCTACGAGTCCGTCGCCATCGCGGCCACCCAGGCCTCGAACAACCGCGCCATCCTGCCCGCCGAGCCGATCAAGGTCGCCATTGCCCTCGCGCTCGACGTCGCCCTCAACAAGACCGTCGTCTCCGACGCATCCAACCTGAAGCCCGGCGACCAGGTCACCTACCGAATCGACGCCGGCAACATCGGCCAGGGCAAGGCCCCCGACCTCAAGGTCAAGGAAGCCTTCCCCGCCGGCACCACCTTCGTGTCCGCCGAAACGCACAAGTGCGCCTCCGGCTACACGACCGGCCTGCCGCAGGAATGCAAGGGCACCGACGAGGCCGGCACCTTCGACGGCACCACGTGGGCGATCGGCGACATGCTCGCCGGCGAATACGCCTCGCTCTTCGTGACCGTCACGCTGAACGCCGACACCGACGGCAAGACCCTGACCAACACGGCTGCCTTCGTGAACCCGCCCGAGTACGACCTCGTTCCCGGCAACAACTCCTCCTCGGCGTCTATCACCGTCAAGCACCGCCTTTCTGGAAAGGTGTACTACGACGCGAACGACTCCTCCTCGTTCGACAACGGTGAGGACCCCTTCAAGGACATCACCGTCGAGCTGCTCGGCGTCGACGGCAGTGTCGTCGCGACCACCAAGACAGACGCGGACGGCAACTACTCCTTCACCGGCCTCGACGCCGGAACCTACACGGTCAAGGTCACCAAGGCCGGCGAGATCGCAGGCCTCGACCAGACCGAGGACCCGGACGGCACCAAGGACAACGCCTCCGGTGCGATCACTCTAAACGCCGACAACCCGGTCCGAGAGAACGTCAACTTCGGCTACATCAAGAAGCACGCGATCTCCGGCAACGTCTACCTCGACCAGAACCGCGACAAGACGAAGAACACGGGCGACATCGACTGTCCGGCGTCACCGTGAAGCTGCTCGACAAGGACGGCAACGTCGTGGGTACCACCACGACCGATGCGGACGGCAACTACTCCTTCACCGGCCTGAACGACGGAACCTACACCGTCCAGGTCGACAAGACCGGCCCGCTGGCTGACAAGGAGCAGACCGAGGATCCCTCCGGTAAGACGGACTCGCGCTCGCAGGCCATCACCTTCACGCGCACCGACCCGGACGTCACCAACGTCAACTTCGGATACGCCGAGGACTACACCGTCTCCGGCACCGTCTACTACGACAAGGACCGCTCCGAGACCCTCAACAACTCCGAGCCCGGCTTCGACGGCATCACCGTGAACCTGCTCGGCGAGGACGGCTCTGTCGTCGCGACGACCACGACGAAGGCAGACGGCACGTACTCCTTCTCCAAGCTGCCCGCCGGCAAGTACACCGTCAAGGTGGAGCCCTCCGACCTCCTCAAGAAGCTCGAGCAGACCGAGGACCCGGACGGCACCAAGAACAACACCTCCGGCGTCGTCCAGGTCAATCACGACAACCCCTCCGTGAAGAACGTGAACTTCGGTTACGCCACGAACTACACGATCAAGGGCACCGTCTACCGTGACGCCGACCGCTCCGAGACCCTCGAGGACGGCGAGAAGCTCTACGAGGGCGTGACCGTCGACCTCCTGGACAACGCCGGTCACGTCGTGGCCACCACGACCACCGACGCTCACGGCACCTACGCCTTCACCAACCTCGAGGAAGGCACCTACAAGGTCCGCGTCCACAAGGAAGGTCCCATCGCTGACCTCATCCAGACCGAGGACCCGGACGGCACTAAGGACAACACCTCCGGCGACATCACCCTCGAGCTGAACGACCCGATCAAGGAGAACGTCAACTTCGGGTACATCTCGAACAACTCGATCTCCGGCACGATCTACCGTGACGACAACCGCTCCAACTCCCACAACGGGGGCGAGGCCGGCTACCCCGAGCAGACGGTCCAGCTCCTCGACAAGGATGGAACGGTCATCGCGACCACCAAGACCGACGCCAACGGCAACTACTCCTTCGACAACCTGCCCGACGGCACCTACTCCGTCAAGGTCGTCAAGGACGGTGCCCTCACCGACCTCGAGCAGACCGAGGACCCGGACGCCACCAAGGACAGCGCCTCCGAGCCCATCGTCCTGAACGAGGACAACCCCACGAAGAAGAACGTCAACTTCGGCTACGTGCCCGACTACTTCATCAAGGGCACCATCTACCGCGACGGCAACCGCTCCGGCGCGCTGGACACGGACGAGAAGCTCTACGAGGGCGTGACGGTCAACCTGGTGGACGCCGACGGCAACGTCGTCGCCACCACCACGACCGACGAGAGGGGTAGCTACTCCTTCGACAAGCTCCCCGCGGGCACCTACTCCGTCAAGGTCGTTCAGAATGGCCCCATCGCCTCCCTCGAGCAGACCGGCGACCCGGACGCCACGAAGGACAACGCCTCCGAGCCCATCACGCTGAAAAACGACAACCCGTCCAAGACGGACGTCAACTTCGGCTACGTGAACAACAACTCCCTGTCGGGCACCGTCTACCGCGATGACTCGCGCAACGGCGACCAGGACGGCACCGAGCCCGGATACTCCGGCGTGACCGTCCAGCTCCGCGACGCCTCCGGAAACGTCATCGCCACCACGACGACCGACGCCAACGGCAAGTACTCCTTCTCCAAGCTGCCCGACGGCACCTACTCCGTCAAGGTCGTCAAGGACGGCGAGCTCGCCGATACCGAGCAGACCGAGGACCCGGACGCGAACAAGGACAACGCCTCCGAACCGGTGACCCTGGGCGAGGACAACCCCCTCCAAGGACAACATCGACTTCGGTTACGTGCCCGACTACTCGATCCACGGCCTCGTCTACCGCGACGGTGACCGCAACGAGACGCACGGCGCAACCGAGAAGGGCTACGCCAACCAGACCGTCAAGCTACGCGACAAGGACGGCAAGGTCGTTGCGACCACCACGACGGACGCGAACGGCGCCTACTCCTTCTCCAAGCTGCCCGCCGGCGACTACACCGTCAAGGTCGTCAAGGACGATGCCCTCACCGGCCTCGACCAGACCGAGGACCCGGACTCCACCAAGGACTCCACCTCCGGCGTCATCTCACTGAGTAACGACCACCGCACCGAAACGGACGTCAACTTCGGCTACATCGCCAACAACTCCATCAACGGCACCATCTACCGCGACGGTGACCGCGACGGAAAGAAGGGCGACACCGAAGGACGCTACTCCGGCGTGAGCGTCCAGCTCCTCGACAAGGACGGCAAGGTCATCGCCACCGCGACGACCGACAAGGACGGCAAGTACTCCTTCGAGCACCTGCCCGACGGCACCTACTCCGTCAAGGTCGTCAAGGACGGTGTCCTCACCGACACCGACCAGACCGGCGACCCCGACAACAAGCTGGACAACGCGTCCGAGCCGATCACCCTCGACGAGAAGAACCCCACCAAGGGCGACGTCGACTTCGGCTACGTTCCGAACAACACCATCAAGGGCACCGTCTACCGCGACGACAACCGCGACAAGACGATCAACGGTGACGAGCCCGGCCTCGAGCGCGTGAGCGTCCAGCTCCTCGACGAGGACGGCAAGGTCCTCCAGACCCTCGACACCGACGCGGACGGCAACTACGCCTTCCAGCACCTGCCCGACGGCAAGTACACCGTCAAGGTCGTGCGCTCCTCGTCCATCAAGGACTACGACCAGACCGAGGACCCCGACGCCACCGTCGACGACACCTCCGCGGTGTACACGATGGGCCCGGAGCACTCCCTGCAGGAGAAGGTCAACTTCGGCTACGTGCCGGACTACTCGATCGCCGGTCGCGTCTACCGCGACTCCGACAAGTCCGGCTCCTACACCGACGGTGAAGAGACCTTCTCCGGCGTGACCGTCGACCTGCTCGACAAGGACGGCAACGTCGTGGCCACCACG
Source organism: uncultured Sanguibacter sp. (assembly GCA_916438365.1). Next base: position 228,472 of record CAKAEY010000007.1, on the reverse strand, counting down.
ACGACCGACAAGGACGGCAACTACTTCCTTCGAGAAGCTGCCCGCCGGCACCTACCGCGTCAAGATTCACACGGACGGCGACCTCGCCGGCCTCGACCAGACCGAGGACCCGGACGGCATCGCCGACTCCATGTCCGGTGAGATCACGATCGGCTTCCACAACCAGAAGGTCACCGGCGTGAACTTCGGTTACGTCGCGCCCGACGTCCCGGCCACCAAGCCGAAGCGGGGCCTCGCCCGCACCGGCTTCGACGGCCTGATCGGCGGAGCGGGCCTGGGAGCGGCCGTCGTGGGCGGCATGTTCCTGTGGATGCGTCGCCGTCGCCAGGACTGACGGTCATCCGGCCTTAAGCCTCGACGAGGCAGTGGCTGAGTGAGCCGACAAGGGGCGGGTACTTCGGTACCCGCCCCTTTGGCGTACGGGTGGACCCCGCGTCCTCCGGCTTGCCGCTATTGTGCCCTGTGTCCGGGTACTACGTGGATAGGTTGTGTGCATCCGGATAGGTTATGCGCATGTGGATAGGTTAGTAAGCTATCCGGATGTTCGTTTCCTATCCGGATGTTCGTTTCCTATCCGGATATCCGCTTGTGTTGGGTGCCTCCGGGCCCTTCGGCGCCCTTCAGCCTGGAAGGGTGGTTGTCAGACTGTTGGAGGGGGCTGAGTTTTTCAGACCGTCTGTTGTGGGAGAGTTGTTCTGAGTAGTCCTGGCCGCTTGTGTCCGAGACTTTCATGGTTCCCCAACAATGTCGCACGTAATTCCCCTGCGACTCTTTCCAATTTTGAAATTGACCCCTTGCAATTCCAACGTTTGTGAGCGTAGTCCAATACTGACCGAGGGAAATTATGTGTCTAGGTTCTAGTGGTGGTTGCAACGGTTCTTGGTGAAGGAGTTCGTTGTGGCTGGTGTTGGTCGTGTTTTTCAGGGGGTTGAGTACCCCTCCCGTCGGGAGGCGTGTCAGGCTCGGCATCGGGAGTATGTGCGGGCTTTGGCTGATGGTTTGAACTTCACGCAGGCAGCGCATGCTGTCGGGGTTTCAAAGCGGACGGGTAAGGTCTGGCGTAATGGCCGGACTCGCTCAAGTGGACGGTGTGAGCGAGCCAGTATCGCCCCGCAGGCTCATTGGTACCGTCTGTACATGAAGTGCCAACCTCATCGGGTCAGTAAACGGTTCTTGTCGCTCAAGGAACGCATGCTCATCTTCGGATGGCGCGTCGAGGGGCTCTCTATTCGTGACATTGCCCGACAGTTAGGGCGTTCGCCCTCGACCGTGAGCCGGGAACTCAGACGCAATGGGATTACCTCCACGTGCTACAACCCCCTACATTGCTCACATGCGGGCAGGCAAGCGTCTCAAACGTCCAAAGGCGCGCAAATGCGCCGATCCTCGCTTGTGGGCCATCATCTGGGACAAGCTTGAGCTCAGATGGAGTCCGGAACAGATTTGCGCGTACTTGCGTATGCGTTTCCCGCATAATCAGAGCATGAACCCGTGCGTGGAGACGATCTACCAGTCCATCTTCATCCAAGCCAAAGGCACACTCCGCAAAGAGATCGCTTCCCTCATGCGCCAAGGGCGCACCCGCAGGCGCCCAGCCGCATACGCTCGCCAGGTACGACCACGATTCAAGGACCCCATGGTGATGATCAGCGAACGGCCCGCCAGTGTGGAGGACCGGGCGCTGCCTGGACACTGGGAAGGCGACTTAATCATCGGAGCCAAAGGACAATCCGCGGTCGGCACGCTCGTGGAACGCTCCACCCGGTACACGATGCTGCTCTACTTACCCAACGGACACACGGCCGTTGAAGTTCAAGACGCCATCATCGACAAGCTCGCAGACGTGCCCCATTCCTTGCGCCTGTCGCTAACCTGGGACCAGGGAAGCGAGCTGGCTCAACACCGCAAGATCGCCTCCGAGCTGGGCCTTGACGTGTACTTCTGTGACCCACACTCCCCTGGCAGCGCGGCACCAACGAGAACACAAACGGGCTGTTGCGCCAATACATGCCCAAAGGAACCGATCTGTCACTCCTGACCGAAGCAGACCTGGACGCCATCGCCGACCAACTCAACGACCGTCCACGCAAAAACGCTAAACTGGGATACACCCAAGCAGCGACTGGAGCTGCTGCTCAGGGCATAACACGTGTTGCAACCATCCCTAGAATCTGCCGTGCGAGATTTGGGGGAGGGGAGGGGAGGAGGCGCACGCGGGCGGGAGTCCGCGCAGCGCACACAACGCACACAACGCACGCAACGCACACAACGCACACAACGCACGCAACGCACACAACGCACACAACGCACGCAACGCATGCAGAAGCGCCCGGGGCAGTGGCCCCGGGCGCTCCCCGCAACAAATAAGCTCCGACAACTACCTGAACGACTTCAAGGCGTTCGGCCCGATCATGAACGGTGCCAGGATCATCGACGAGCCCAGCCCCACGCCGAAACCGCCAATCACGTCAGTCACCCAGTGGACGCCCAGGTACAGGCGCGTCACGCAAATAAACACGATGAACGTCAGCGCGGCGGCCCACAGCAGGTAACGGAGACGGCGACCAACGCGGGTCATCGTCAGGACCAGGACCAGCGACACGATCAGAGCGGTGACGGCCGTTGCATGACCGGACGGGAACGAATAGCCGTCTTCGGTGATCAGGCGGTAGGCCTCTTCCGGGCGCGGACGCGAATCGATGTGCTTAATGATGTAGCCATTGATCCCCGAAAACGCCACGGAACACAGGATGTACAGGGCGTGCATGACCTTCTTGACGAACCACCACACGGCACCCGCCACGACCAGCGCCACCACGACCGCGCGCTTGGGGTCGAAGAGCCACGACGCGCCCGTCATGAACGAGTTCATCGCCGGGCTGCGCGACGCGATGAAGTCAGACCACACCGTGGTGTCGATCGACAGGGGACTCGTAATGAATCCGCCCGCGATGGCGACAGCCGCGACGAGGAGGACCCCGATGATCACGGGGGGAGACAGGAGACGACGAGCAATCATAGTGAAATCCTACCGTAGTGTCAGTCGTTGGCGCCGTACTCGTACATCCAGCGCCCGGCCCGGCGCGAAAAGCGCGAACGCTCGCGCATCTGCCCGGTTTCGCCGGTTTCCGTGTCCCGCCACGAGGCCACGAACGTCACGGTGCCCTCCTCGTCGGAAGGACCCCCGGCCTCGGCCCCGAGAATCTGCAGACCCGTCCACTGCGTCCCCTCCACCCAGTACGGGGGAGCGGGGCGCGTGCGCGGGTGCCACGTGCGGAACAGGTAGTCCTCGTCGCGCAGCGCGAACGCCGTGTAGCGCGACCGCATCAGCGCCTCCGCGGTCGGAGCCGCCTCGCCGTCCAGATAGCGCCCGCAGCACTGCGCGAGCATCGCCCCCGACCCGCACGGGCAGGTACGAGGCCGGGGCGCGCCAGCGCTCGCAGCGCCGGGGGCAGCGGGGAGGAGGTCACGCCTGGTCGCCCAGGGAGGCCAGCCAGCGCTCCGCGTCCAGGGCCGCGCGGCAGCCGGAGCCGGCCGCCGTGATGGCCTGGCGGTACGTGTGGTCTACGGCGTCGCCGCACGCGAACACACCCGCGACGGACGTGCGCGTCGACGGCTCGTCGACCGTGATGTAGCCGGCCTCGTCGAGGGCGACCTGGCCGCGCAGGAAGCCCGTGCGGGGCAGGTGGCCGATCGCGACGAACACGCCGTCCACGGCGATCTCACGCGTGGAACCATCCACCGTGGAGGCCAGGCGCAGGCCGGTCACGGCCTCGTCGCCCAGGACCTCGGCGACGGTCGCGTTCCATTCGAAGGAGATCTTCGGGTTGTTGAGGGCGCGCTCGGCCATGACGCGCGAGGCGCGCAGGGCGTCGCGGCGGTGCACGACGACGACCTCGGACGCGAAGTTCGTGAGGAAGGTAGCCTCCTCCATCGCGGAGTCGCCGCCGCCGATGACGGCGAGGCGACGATCCTTTGAAGAAGAAGCCGTCGCAGGTCGCGCAGTAGAGACGCCGCGGCCGGAGAACTTGTCCTCGCCGGGCACGTTCATGTGACGGTACTCCGAGCCGGTGGCCAGGATGACGGCGCGCGCGTAGAAGACCTCGTCCTCGGTTGCCACGGCCTTCACGTCTCCCTCGAGGTTGACGGCGACGACGTCCTCGTAGCGAACGTCCGCGCCGAACTTCTCGGCCTGCTCGCGCATGTTGTCCATGAGCTCGGGACCCTGAATGCCCTCGGGGAAACCGGGGAAGTTCTCGACCTCGGTCGTGTTCATGAGCGCGCCACCCGCGGCCAGCTGGCCGGCCAGCACGATGGGGGCGAGGCCGGCGCGGGCCGTGTAGACCGCAGCCGTGTAGCCGGCGGGACCGGAGCCGACGATGACGACGTCGTGGATGGTGGCGCCCTCGGGCACCTCGGCCGACGGGACCTGCACCTCGGCGGTCTGCGCGGTGGTATCGGTGGATTCGGCCGTCACCAGGCCCGGAATCGTCACGAAAGACATGCGTACCCTCCTTCAGGGTTACTGAACTGTAAGTTCGGAGATCCACGCCCAGTTGCGTCCGTCCTGGCCCTTGGGCATGGAGCGGAACTGCAGCGCGATTGAGTCGGTTTCGACGGCCGTGGGCAGCTGAATCGTCGTCGTCGGAGACAACGCCGACATGGCCAGCTCTGTTCCGCCGCGCGGGTTCGCCGGGTCCGTGACGTTACGCACGACGACCTCGCCGCCGGACGTCGCCGGGTCCATGTTGAGCGTCACCGAGGACACGGTGGCCTTCTGCTGGAGCTTGACGACGATCGTCACGGACGTCTCGTCGCGGAACTGGTTGTTGTCGAACCAACGCGAGGACCAGGACGTCGACGGGTTCGAGTCGATCATGTTGATCGCACGGTCCGGGTGGTCGCCGTCGTCGTTGTTCCACGACAGGACCTGCACGGAGGAGATCACGGGGGTCGTGGTCGCCGCCGGCGGGGGCGTCGTGGTGAGCGCGGGGCTGGGTTCCTCGTCGGACTGCTGCTGGGAGATGCCGGCACGCAGAGATTGGGCCAGATCCAGGTCGGTGACCGGTCGGGTGGCCATCCACGGACCCCAGATTGCGCCGAAGATCACCACGACAACGCCGAAGATCAGTGCGGGCTTCGTCGGGTCGATGAGCGTGCCGGAGCGCTTGGAGGAGCCATCCTTGTTCGACGAGGCCGGGGCGTCCTGCGCGGGAGCGACGGGCATCGGGGGGACGGAGTCCATGACCTCGGTGGCATCCTCAACCGGGGGAGCGGGCACCGCCTCGGGTGCCTGCACGCGCGGGATCTGATGCGTCGAGGGGCCGTCCGTCAGGGGAGCGGGATGGGGGTAGTCCTCGGGATTGACCTCATCGTCGCGCTCGTATCCGCTGGCGGCGGGTGCCGGCGGCGGGGGAGCGAGGGGGAATGCGGGGGCCTCAACCTGGGCGGCGTCCGCCTCATCCGTGACGGGCTCGATGCCGTACTCGGCGAGAGACTCGGGGATCGCCTGCGCCTGTGCGGCTTCCGTGGCCTCGGCGATGTCATCAACGATGGGTGCGGCCACAGCCTCGGCGACCAGCGGGTTCTCGACGGGTGCCTGCGTCGCGGGGCCGAGGGCCGGGACCTCGGCGGGCGCGGGGGCCGGCGGTATGTCGGCGAGCTCCTCGACCGCATCGGCCGCGGGGGCCGCAGCAGCTGCGGGGGCCGCGGGAGGCGCGGGGGCCGCGGGAGGCGCGGGAGGCGCGGGGATCGGCGAGGCGGAGAGCACCTCGTCAAACGACGGCAGCACTTCGTCGTCGCCGGTGCGTTCGGGCGTGGGAGCCATCGGTTCCTCCGTCTCGTCGGGTGTGTGTCCCGTCATTATCTCAGCTGGTGCGGGGGTCGGCGTGGAGGACGCTGCCAGGATGTTCACCACAGCACTGGGCACGTGCAGGCGGGTGAGCAGCGGGCGCATCATGACGGACGATTCGCCCGGGGCGGCGAAGCGCAGGACCAGGAGGTACACGAGGCCGGTCAGCGCGGACACGAGCGAGAGCTTCACGCCGGCCAGGGCCATGCGGCCCAGCGTCGACGAAATCCCGGTGTGAATGCCCATGAGCCACAGGAGGCCGAAGCCCACGAGGCCCGCAACGATCGCCGCGGCCAGGTAGGACGCGTAGGAGCGCAGCAGGCCCGCGCGGTCAACGTAGCGGTTCTCGCGCGATACCCACACGACCGCGATGATGCCCTGGGTCAGGCGGCACGCGGTTTCGCCGAGCGCGGCAGCAACGACCCACCAGCGGGCACCGGTCAGGGCGTACATCGACCAGCCGACGATCACCTGGATGATGGTGGGGCCGATGCCCATGAGGAAGACGGGCTTGACGTCCTCGTAGGCGAAGAAGACGCGCTGGCTCATGAGGACCATGCCGGTCGAGGCCACGCCGGGCATCAGCGAGGCGAGGACGAGGGCGTAGCCGGTCACGGCCTCGGGATCCCCGCCCTTGGCCGCCATCGCGATCTCCATCATGGGGACGGAACCGGCCATGAGCATGGCCGCGGCGACGAGGGTCAGCGACGTGATGGTGCGCACGCCCAGGTGGTAGTTGTCGGCCACCGCGCGGTCGTCGCCGTCAGCGACGGCACCGGCCATGCGGGTGAAGATCGCGGTCGTCAAAGACACCGTGATGAGCGACTGGGGAACCATGAAGATCATGAACGCCGTCGAGTAGGCGAGGATGCCGACGACGCCGCCCTGAGCACCGCCCTGGCCGATGAAACCGTCGGCCATCGCGGCCAGGTTGTTCGTGGACAGGACGCCGACCTGGGACACGCCCAGGGTCGCGAACGTCCATCCGGCCACGCGTGGCATCGATCCGAAAGAGGTTCCTCGGAAGTGGAAGTCCGGCTTGAAGGAGACTCCCGTCCGACGCATCGGCCACAGCAGGCACAGGGCCTGGCAGATGACGCCGAGGGTTGCGGATCCGGCGAGGACCCAGAACTGTGCGCCCGTCAGGTCGCCCGCGGGGATGCCGCCGTCCGGTGCGCCGCCCCAGATGGCGAGGAAAGCGCCGAGGCCCGCGATGCCTACGACGTTGTTGACGACGGGCGCCCACATGTAGGGCCCGAAGATCTCGCGCGCGTTGAGGAGCTCGCCGAGCAGGTTATACAGGCCGTAGAAGAAGAGCTGCGGCAGGCACAGGAGGGCGAAAAGGATCGCGAGGTTGCGAATGTCCTCGGTGTAGCCGGCAGCCGTGATCATCACCAGGACGGGTGCCAGCACCATCGTCGCGAAGGTAACGAGGAAAAGGAGCGTTCCCGCGAGGGTCAGCAGGCGGTTGACGTAGGTGTCGCCGTCGTGGCGGCGCTTGATGGCACCGACGATCTGCGGGACCAGGACGGCGTCGAAGATGCCCGAGGCCAGCAGGTTGAAGACCGTGTTGGGCAGCGTGTTCGCGGTCTGGAAGGCGGCGCCGACACCGCCGGCGGTCGCGCCGACGGCGGCGATCAGCATCGCGTTACGGATGAAACCGAGGATGCGCGACACCATGGTGCCCGACGCCATGAGCGCCGATGCCCTCAGGATCGATCGGCGAGGCGTGTTCGAGCTCATGGGGTCTCCTTCGTCGTTGCTGTCTCGGATTCAGTGGTGGTGTCTGTCGTGTCGGCGTCACCGGAGGGTGCCTCGGCGTCGCCGGATGCGGCCTGCGCCTTGCGAGCGGCCCTCTTGCGCAGCGAACGCGTGATGCCGGCCAGGAAGAGCAGGCCGAAGAGCGAGGCGATGACGGCCGTGATCGCGTCCTCCCACCCGGCGCGCATACGCACGGTCACGGTCTGGGAGTCGTCGAGGATAACGCCGTCGGGCGTGGTGACCTGTAGGTGACCTCGATGTCGCCACTGCCGATCGCGCCCACGGGCACCTCGACCGTCGTCGCGCCCTGCGCGGCGAGCGTCTGGGATTGGGCCGGGGTGGCGCGCAGACGCGGGTCGTCGGGCACGAGGGTCACGTCGACGCGCACCGGCCAGGGCAGGTTATTGCGCACGAGGACGGGGAAGTTCGCGGACTTATTAATGAGGTTGACGGCCGAGGACGGCTCGACGGTCACGGAGGAGAGCATGCCCGTGATCTGGGAGGTCATCGCAGTGGCCGCGCCGAGCTGCTCGGAGGGTGTCAGCTGGGCGGATAGGGCGGGCAGAATCTGGGGCGTGACCGATTCGTACACGGCGTTGGGATCGTCGGTCGCGTTGGCGAGCGGGGTGAGCCTGGTCAGGGACGAGGACATGGCCGAGATAGCCGTCTCTGTGTCGGCCTCGAGGACGCCGGCCCCGACGGTCTGGCGGTCGACGTCGGTGGGCTCGCTGGCGGCTATCTCGCTGAAGGATATGGCGCTCACCCAGCGCGGCGAGAATAGCGCCTTCGTGCGGTTGGTGAGCCGCTCGTTGATGACGGTTCCGCGCTGGGCCGCAGCGAAAATGGTGCGCGAGGAGGCGGGGCGCTCTCGGGTGATGATGGCGGTGATGGCGGTGAGGGCCTGTTCGGCGTCGAGTTCGTCGCCGCCGGACGCGTTCCACGACAGGATCGCGGCGATGTCGCTCTGCTGGGCGAGGGTGCGCGCGCCCGTCCCGTCCGTCGAGGTCTCCCCGGTGGCGGGGTCAACGTTGACGCGCGCGTAGGAGGTGAAGGGAACGTCCTCGGCAGGGGTCAGGGCACCGAGCGGGGCGATCGTGATCTGGTTGGAGGAGGAGAAACCGGATAGGGAACGACGTACCGAAGGTCGTGTCCGCAGGCCAGGCGACGTTACGCAGGATCGAGGGCCCGGAGTCGGGCGAGGAGGTCGTCGTGGCGGACTGGCCGGGCGCGCTCACGGATGCGCTCGGCGTGGGTGTGGCATCGGGGGTCCCGGAGGGGAGGACGTCCCGGAAGGGGAGGGGTGGCCGAGGCCGACGGGCTGGGGGTGGCCTGCAGAGTTGGCGGGTGCGACCCACCCGGCCTTGCGCAGCGTATCGGGGAAGTCGGCCATCGAGCGAGAGGCGCGGTCCCAGAAACCGGAGTTGCCCGACAGCGACAGGGCACCGAGGTCGGCGTCTCCCTCGGGCAGGGGCGATGATCTCGGTCGCGTTCGACAGGAGCGCCGCGACGAACGCTTCTGACTGGAGGTCACGCGCGCGCTGCGAGGGGTCCGTGGCCGTGGGGGCGGGCGTCGGGGTGGGGGACGCACTCGGCGAGGCCGTGGGGGCGCCGGACTGGTCCGATTGCGCGTCGGACTGTCCGGACTGGACGGGGTCAGCTCCGGATTGGCCCGCGTCGGACGAGGGGGACGCCGAGGGGGATGCGGAGGGGCTGGGCGTGGCCGTGGGCTGCGGGCCGCGAGGGATCAGTAGCGGGTCGATGGCCAGGGTGACGCCGCTTGCGGAGGCGAGGCTGAGGACCGCCGAGCGTTCGCCCTGGTCCTGGGTGGCGCTCGTCGAGGTCCAGGGGATCACGGTGCTCACGCGCGAGGCGGAGACTTGCGCGCCCGAATCCCACATGATGATCGATCGATCCTTGCCCGAGTATTCGCCGGAGGTCGCAGTCACGGTCGTGACGCGCGGGCCCCACTCGTCGGCGTCGGCGAGAGGCAGCGAGGACGTGGGAACACGGATCTCGAAGGAAGTCGTGGCTCCTCGGGCGACGTCCGTGAGCGAGGAGGAGGCCGCGTGGGTGGCGTCCGGCTCGTCATCGGAGAGGGCGTTCGTCAGCGCGGGGACAGAGATTGGCGTCTCGTTGGCGACGAACACCTTGAGGGAGATGTTCGCGAGCGTCGTCGGGGAATCATTATGGACCGTTCCGGAGATAACGAGTTCGTTTTCATCCGTGATGATTCGAGGCGACAGCGAGTTAATGGAAACGGAAAGCCCAGAATCCTCTGAGACCGTACCCATGACGGCGGGACGCGACTCGTCCGACTGCGAGGTTACGGTGGGCAGCGGGGCGGCCCCGGCCTCGTTCAGACCGAGGCCGAAGGGGAGAACCATCGCCGCGCACAGGACGCCAGCCGTGAGCGCGCGCCTAGTCACGGCCGTCCCGATACAGCAGGTCAAGGGCGATGCGCACGATGCGGCGCTCGTTGGGGTATGCCAGCTGGCGCGACACGTCGCGCAGCGGCACCCACGCGGCCTCCTCGGCCTCGTGATCCGGATCCCCGTCGACGGAGATCGTGCCGGACTCATATGCCATCAGGTAGTGGTGGACGACCTTGTGAACGCGGCGGTCGTTGCCGGAGAACCAGTAGTCGATCGACGCGAGGTGGCGGATGATGCGCCCGTGGATGCCGGTTTCCTCGGCGACCTCGCGCAGCGCGGCCTGCTGGGGGGTCTCGGAACCCTCGAGGTGGCCCTTGGGCAGGCACCACTCGATGCGGCCCGCTCGATTGCGTCGCGCGATCAACGCCGCATAGGGGAATTCCGTCACGCACGTCGACGACGATGCCGCCCGCGCTGGTTTCCGCGGAAATCGGCAGGTGAGAGCGGCCAGCGCGCACAGAAGCGGACCGACGCGGGGGTCGGGGCACCCCGCCTCGGCGGTCAACTGGACGTGCAGGCATGACTCCACTTTAGCCGGTACGCGGCCCCCGGTAGTCGGCCAGGGCGCTTTCCTGGCATGCTTAAGGGCGATGAGTACCCAGTCAACTTCCCCGAATAACGGCCCCGTGACCGCGCAAAACGCCGGAACGACGGACATTCCTGCCCTCATGGCGAACGCCACGAGGACCTTTGCGGCGCTCCCGCCCGCGATTATGGAACTCGGCACGATTTTTCACGAGGCAGGGGAGGAGCTCGCGCTCGTCGGCGGACCCGTGCGCGACGCGTTCCTGGGAGTGACTCCGCACGACTTCGATATGACGACCTCCGCGCGCCCCGAGCGCACCGAGGAGCTCCTGGCGACGTGGGGTCATGCGACCTGGGACATCGGCAAGGAGTTCGGAACGATCGGTGGGCGCCGCGGCGACCTGGTCGTCGAGGTGACGACCTACCGCACCGACGAGTACGAGATCGGCTCGCGCAAGCCCGAGGTGACCTTCGGCGACACGCTCGAAGGTGACCTGACGCGCCGTGACTTCACGGTCAACGCGATGGCGATGCGCCTGCCGCAGATGGCCCTCGTCGACCCGTGCGGCGGCCTGGCCGACCTCGCGGACGGCAACCTGCGCACCCCGGTGTCCGCCGAGCAGTCCTTCGACGACGACCCGCTGCGCATCATGCGCGCCGCGCGTTTCTCCGCGCAGCTGGGCCTCGACGTCGACATGGACGTCATGAACGCGATGGAGACCATGGCCTCGCGCCTGGAGATCGTCTCCGCCGAGCGGATCCGCGCCGAGCTCGAGCGCCTCATCATTTCGCCCTACCCGCGCCGCGGCATCGAGCTGATGGTGCACACGGGCGTCGCCGACATCGTCCTGCCCGAGGTCGCGGCCCTCGTCTCCACTGTGGACGAGCACAAGCGCCACAAGGACGTCTACGAGCACACCCTCACCGTCGTCGAGCAGGCGATGGACCTGGAGACCGGCCCGGATGGTCCGGTTCCCGCCCCCGACTTCATCCTGCGCTTCGCCGCCCTCATGCACGACGTCGGCAAGCCGGCGACCCGCCGCTTCGAGCCGAACGGCACCGTGTCCTTCCACCACCACGAGATTGTGGGCGCGAAGATGACGCGCAAGCGCATGAAGGCCCTGCACTTCGACAAGGCGACGACGGAGGCCGTCTCCACCCTCGTTGCCCTGCACCTGCGCTTCCACGGCTACGGCGAGGCCGCCTGGTCCGACTCGGCGGTGCGCCGCTACGTGGCCGACGCGGGTGACCTCCTCGAGCGCCTCCACCGCCTGACGCGCGCGGACTGCACGACCCGCAACCGCCGCAAGGCCAACTACCTGTCCGCCGCCTACGACGACCTCGAGGCGCGCATCGCAGCCCTGCGCGAGCAGGAGGAACTCGACGCGATCCGCCCCGACCTCGACGGCGACCAGATCATGGAGATCCTGGGCCTGCGCCCCTCGCGCGCCGTGAAGATCGCTCGCGACTACCTGCTCGAACTGCGCATGGAGCGCGGGCCGCTGGGCGAGGAGGCCGCCCGTCAGGCGCTTCTCGACTGGTGGGCGTCGGACGACGTGCGCGCCCTCGCGCAGGAGTACCAGGCCCAGCAGGCCCACTGGGAGGCCAAGGTCGCGGAAAAGAAGGCCCGCAAGGCCGCCGCGAAGGCCGCCCGCGAAGCTCAGGGACAGTGAGACGGGGCGCGGGGCGACAATCGTCACGCCCGCGCACGGTGCGATCCCAGTCATGCCGCCGTACTCTGGGAATAATTCAACTTTTTGTTAGGAGAGTTATCGCATGAGCACGTTCACCCCCGAGAAGGCGTCGGCCGACATCGGCGTGTACGGCCTGGGAGTCATGGGTGCAAACCTCGCCCGCAACCTGGCCCGCAACGGCTACGCGACCGCCGTCTTCAACAGGACCCCGGCTCGTACCGAGAAGCTCATGGCGGAGCACGGCGACGAAGCGACCTTCGTTCCCGCGTCCACGCTGGAGGACTTCGTCGCGTCCCTGCGCGCGCCCCGCGTCGCCATCATGATGGTCCAGGCCGGCCCCTCGACGGACGCCGTCATGGGCCAGCTCGCCGACCTGATGGACGAGGGCGACATCATCGTCGACTGCGGCAACTCCCTGTTCACCGACACGATCCGTCGCGAGAAGTGGGCCGCCGAGCGCGGCCTGCACTTCGTGGGCGCGGGCGTTTCCGGCGGCGAGGAGGGTGCCCTGTGGGGTCCCTCCATCATGCCCGGTGGCACCCCGGCCTCGTACGACCGCCTCGGCCCCATGTTCGAGGCCATCGCCGGCACCTACGACGGCGTGCCCTGCTGCACGTACATCGGCGCGAACGGCGCCGGCCACTTCGTGAAGATGGTGCACAACGGCATCGAGTACGCCGACATGCAGGTCATCGCCGAGGCCTACACCCTCCTGCGTGAGGGCCTGGGTGCCAGCCCGGCCGAGATCGCCGACATTTTCGCCGCCTGGAACGAGGGCGAGCTCAACTCCTACCTCATGGAGATCACCGTCGAGGTCCTGCGCCAGGTGGACGCCGAAACCGGTCGTCCGCTCGTCGATCTCATCGTGGACGCCGCCTCCCAGAAGGGCACCGGTAAGTGGACGGTGCAGACCGCCCTCGACCTGGCCGTGCCCGTCACCGCTATCGGCGAGGCGACCTTCGCGCGCGGCGCATCCTCCGAGCCGGCCCAGCGCGCAGCCGGGCAGACGCTCGCGGGCAACGCCTCCGCGCTCGTCATCGAATCGGACGAGGCCCGGGCTGCGTTCATCGAGGACGTGCGCCAGGCGCTCTTCGCCTCCAAGATCGTCGCCTACTCGCAGGCTTCGACGAGATCGAGGCCGGCGCGAAGGAATACGAGTGGGGCATCGACAAGGGCGCCCTGGCTCGCATCTGGCGCGCGGGCTGCATCATCCGCGCGGCCTTCCTGGATGACATCACCCGTGCCTACGAGGCCGACCCCGACCTGCCGCTGCTGCTGGCCGCCGAGCCCTTCGCGACCCGCTTCCAGGAGTGCACGCCCGCGCTGCGTCGCGTCGTGTCCCAGGCGGCCCTCGCCGGCGTTCCGATCCCCGTGTTCGCCTCGTCCCTGGCCTACTTCGACCAGATTCGTGCGACGCGCCTGCCGGCCGCCCTCATCCAGGGTCAGCGTGACTTCTTTGGTTCGCACACCTACCACCGGGTAGACAAGGAGGGTGTCTTCCACACTCTGTGGGCTGTCGATGGTCGCCCGGAGGAACAGTGGTCCTGATCTGAGACTGAGGCGGAAGCCGCACAAAGGGGGTGGGTGCGCGGCACCCACCCCCTTTGTGTTGCAGCCCATACTTTGGGTTCTTTCAGGAAACCCGGTTAATCTAGGGGTACACCAATCCGCTGAAAGGGCAAATACGTGGCTACTAACAACGGACAGTCTGACTGGAACGACATCATCGAGCCTGGCGGCTCACGCACGTCAGGGCGGGACTCGCTGCCCTCGCGACGCGCGGCGCGCGCCGGCTCCGGATCGCACACATCCCGGAAGGCTGCCAAGGCCTCGTCGGTCGATAAGAAGGGTCCGGCGAAGAAGAAGCACCGGTGGGCTAAGCGCATCGGCTTCTCGATTCTGACCGTCTTCCTGGGCGTGTTCATTGCCGGCATGGCCGTGTTCCTGTATCTCTACAACACGCTTGCTGTGCCCGCGCCGGACGACCTGGCGCTCGCGCAGAAGACCACGGTCTACTACGCCGACGGCACGACCGAGATGGGCACCCTGGGTGAGATCAATCGTCAGATCATTGACACGTCGACGCTGCCCGACTACGTGCCGAAGACGATCGTGGCCTCCGAGGACCGTACGTTCTACACGAACAACGGCGTCGACCTGAAGGGCATCTTCCGCGCCCTCATCAACAACCTGCGCGGCGGCGCCCGCCAGGGTGGCTCGACGCTGACCCAGCAGTACGTGGAGCGCTACTACATCGGCGAGACGACGTCCTACACGGGCAAGCTCAAGGAAGCCGTCCTGGCCATCAAGATCAACCGTGAGAAGTCCAAGGACGAGGTCATCGGTGCCTACATGAACACGATCTACTTCGGTCGTGGCGCGTACGGCATCGACGCGGCCGCCCAGGCGTACTTCGGCCACGGTGCCCACGAGCTGACGCTGTCCGAGTCGGCGCTCCTCGCGGCCGTCATCCCCGCGCCCTCCGCGTGGGACCCCGCCGTCAACCCCGATAAGGCGAAGGAGCGCTGGGAGCGCGACCTGAACCTCATGGTTGAGGACGGCTGGCTCACGCAGGCCGAGAGGGACGCTGCGGTGTTCCCTGAGACGATCGACCCTGACACGCTCAATAGCGCGTCGATGACGGGCACGAACGGCTACCTAATGGCTCAAGTCAAGCAGGAGCTGATCGCCTCCGGCCAGTTCGACGAGGACAAGATCAGCCAGGGTGGTCTGCGCATCACCTCCACGATCGTCAAGGAGCACCAGGAGCAGGCCGTCGCGGCCGCCGAGGGCATGAACGAGGTCGAGGGCTGGGATCCGACGCACCAGCACGTGGCCCTGTCCTCCATGGACCCGGCCACGGGCGAGATCCTCGCCGAGTACGCGGGCGCAGATTACGAGAAGCGTCAGCAGAACGCCGTCACGCAGGACATCGCGATGGCCGGCTCGTCCTTCAAGCCTTTCGCCCTGCTGGCGAACGCGCGCCTGGGTGGCACGGTCTACGACACCTACTCGGGCAAGTCCCCGCAGTATTTCCGAGGCATGGGCACCCCCGTCTACAACGACGGCGGCTACTCCTTCGGTAACGTCACCCTCGTGAAGGCGACCGCCTACTCGATGAACACGGTGTTTGTGGGCCTCAACGACGATGTCGAGCCGGAGAATACGCTCAAGGCCGCCATCGACGCGGGTATCCCCGAGGATACGGTCGGCCTGAACGATGAGCTCCTCAACGTCCTGGGCCCCTCCTCGCCGCACAACATCGACCTGACGACCGCCTACTCGACGATCGCGAACGGTGGCGAGCGCGTCACCGCCCACATCGTCAAGAAGGTCGAGGACTCGAACGGCAAGCTGCTCTACAGCGGCGACGTGGCTCCTAAGCGCGTCTTCGAGGTTGAGGAAGTCTCCTCGATCATGCCGGCCCTCGAGGCCGTCACGAAGGGCGAGGGCACCGCCGCCAACGTGGATGCATCGATCGCGCGACTGACGACGGCCGGAAAGACCGGTACCTCCTCGGACCAGCTCTCCGCCCAGTTCGTGGGCTTCGTGCCCGGCATGGTGACCGCCGTGTCGATGTACCAGTCCGACGACGCCGGTAACTCGGTGCCCCTGGATGACGTGGGCGGGCTCGATCAGTTCCACGGCGGCGACTGGCCGGTCGACGTGTGGATCGACTACATGAAGCCGGCGACCGCGAACCTGCCGGGCGACGACTTCCCCTGGAAGGTTGAGTCCAACCGCAAGGTCCACAACAACGCGCCGACGCCCGCGCCGAGCGCGACGAGCGAGGCCCCGCAGTCCGGCGCCGAGCCCACCGAGACGCCTACCCCCACCGAGACGCCCTCCACCGAACCCACCGAGAATTCGGAGAACGGTGGCAACGGGAATAACGGCAACAATGGCAACGGTTCCAACAACGGCAACGGCGGGAACAATAACGGCAACGGTTCCAACAACGGCAACGGCGGGAACAACAATGGCGGCAACAATAACGGCGGCAACAATGGCGGCCGAAGAAACTAGCCGCGCGTCCTAGCGCCGAGCCTGCGGGCCCCGAGGAGCATCCTCGGGGCCCGCGGTGCGTTCACAGCGCTCCGGTGCGTTCACAGCGCTCCGGTGCGTTCCTCGACGCCGCCGAGAGGAAAATCCTCGGGGCCCGCGGTGCGTTCACAGCGGGGAACGCGTATGCGGATAGGAAACGACGATGCGGATAGGTTATGAACATCCGGATAGCTTAATAACCTATCCGCAAGTGAATAACCTATCCGCGTGCGCACAACCTATCCGCATGTGAGTGCATAAGCTCTGGCCGTATATTCTCTGTTCCCGCGCGCTTGATGGGGCCGGGGCCCGCAACGGCTCGCTGCGCACGGCCGACAGCAATCGCGGGCATAGCAAAGGGGTTGGCCCCCGCTCGCATGAGCGGGGGCCAACCCTTCAGCATTCAACCGATGCGTGAAGCCTTCACTTCGCGGCGGAAACGCGGACCTTGAGGTTCGCGGACACCTCGGGGTGCAGGCCGACGGTCACCGTGTAGTCGCCAACGGCCTTGATGGGCGAGGCGATGATGACGCGACGACGATCGATGGTCTGGCCCAGCTGCTCCTTGACCGCGTCAGCGATCGCAGCAGCGGAAACGGCGCCGAACAGGCGGCCGGAGTTGCCAACCTTGCCGGAGATCTCGACAACGGCACCCTGGAGGGCGTCGCGCACGGCGCGAGCGTCGTCGATCGTGGCGATCTCGTGGCGGCGACGAGCAGCGGCGATCTGGTCGATCTGCTTCTGCGCGCCGGCGGTCCACTTGGCGGCGAAGCCGCGGGGGACCAGGTAGTTGCGGGCGTAGCCAGCCTTGACCTCGACGACCTCGCCGGCGTGGCCGAGGTTGGGGACGTCGTGGGTGAGGATCAGTTTCGTGGTAGCCATATCAGCTGTGTCCTTCCCTTATCAGCGGCCGGTCGTGGAGTAGGGCAGCAGAGCCATCTCACGCGCGTTCTTGACGGCGCGAGCGATCTTGCGCTGCTCCTGGGTGGAAACACCGGTCACGCGGCGGGCGCGGATCTTGCCGCGGTCCGAGATGAACTTACGCAGCAGAGCGGTGTCCTTGTAGTCGATCTTTTCGATCTTGGCCGACTTCAGCGGGTTGGCCTTCTTCTTGATGGGCTTGTTGCGAAGTTGGGGCTTCGCCATGATGGTCTCCTAGTGAATCCGGGCGGACTGTGCCGCCCCAAGCGTGTTGTCTTCGACGTGGCGCATTCCGGCGTAGGTGCCGGGGCGCGCGACTTTAGAACGGGGGCTCGTCGCCGAAGGAGGTGGCACCGCCAGCGGGGGCGCTGCGCCACGGGTCCTCGGGGGAGCCGCCGGTCGGTGCGCCGTAGTTGGCGCCACCCTGGCCATATCCACCCTGGCCGCCGCCGTAACCGCCGCCCTGCTGGGGCGCGCCCTGCTGGCCGCGGTTGTCGGACTGGTAGCCGCCGCCACCGGAGGGGGCGGTGCGGGTGACCTGCGCGCGTGCGCGGCGCAGGGAGGGGCCGACCTCGTCGACCTGCAGCTCAACGACCGTGCGACGTTCACCCTGCTGGGTGTCGTACGAGCGCTGGGTGAGGCGACCCTGAACGATGACGCGCATGCCCTTACGCAGCGACTCGGCGACGTTCTCAGCGGTCTCGCGCCACACGGAGCAGCGCATGAAGAGGGTGTCGCCGTCACGCCACTCACCGGCGTTACGGTCGTAGGTTCGGGGGGTGGAGGCCACCGTGAAATCGGCGACCGCGGCGCCGGACTGCGTCCAACGCAGTTCGGGGTCAGCGGTCAGGTTACCGATGACAGTGATGACGGTATCTCCGGCCATGTCGGCTCCTCGGGCTTAGAGGGTGTGGTGTCGGCTCAGTGAGCGTCGGGGCGCAGGAGCTTCGTACGGAGAATGGTCTCGTCGATGCCCATGCGGCGGTTGATCTCGAGAGCGACCTCGGGGGTCGTGGTCATGTCGATGACGACGTAGATGCCTCAGAACGCTTGAGGATGTCGTAAGCAAGGCGGCGCTTGCCCCAGACGTCAACGTTCTCGACGGATCCGCCGTTGGCAGCCACGGGTGCCAGGTACTTCTCCATCATGGGGGCGACGGTGCGCTCGTCGATCGAAGGATCGAGGATCACCATCAGTTCGTAGTTACGCACGTTGGTTCCCACCTCCTATGGTCTTTACGGTCACGGACGGTCCGTGACAGGAGGGCGTTGCGTATGGCCCGTGAGGGCCTGTTGGACCGGCCGCGGGTGCGGATAGTCCAGCTACCCACTCTACACGGGTGGCAGCGTCTTCGCTAGGGCGTTTCCGGTCACGATTGGGCTCCTCGGGACGAGGCTCGGGCACGCCTCTGCGGGAACCTGACCCCAGCGCGAAACCGGGGGTGGGGGCGAGGCCTGCCCCGGCCTCGTCGATCGGCTACAGAGAGCGGGCGCCGAGCCCGTTGGTGAGGGCCCGCATGCCGGTGTAGACGGCCGAGTAGGCGAGCCAGACCGTCGCGAGAGCCAGCGAGGGGCGCGCCGTGAGCGAGGCGGAGTGGGCGATGACCCACAGGAGGGGCGCGTAGACGACCAGGTTAACGATGCCGGCGATCGCCAGGTAGCGGCCTCGGCCCGCGCCGATAAGGACGCCGTCGAGGAGGAAGACGTAGCCGGCGACCGGCTGGAAGAGGGCGCCGACGATGATGGCGACGGTCGCGTAGTCGATGACGGTCTGGTCGGTCGTGAAGATGCGCGTGATCCAGGGCGCGGTGATCGCCAGGACGACGCCGACGGCGACACCGAAGCCGATGCCCCAGCGCGACAGGGTGCGCAGGAGGGGGCGCATGGCGCCGCGCTCGCCGGTGCCGGTCGTGAATCCGGCGAGCGCCTGGGCGGCGATTGCGAGTGCGTCGAGCACGTAGGCGGCGAACGTCCACAGGGTCCACACGATCTGGTGGGCGGCCAGGGCCTGGGTCGAGATCGCGGTGACCGCGCTCAGGGTCGCAAGCAGCGCGACGCGCAGAGCGAGAGTGCGCACGAGCAGGGGTGCCCCCTCGAGTGCCGCGCCGAACAGGCCAGACGTGGAGGGGCGCAGGCTCACGCCCTCGCGGCGGGCGGCGCGCACGATCATCCACCCGAGGAAGGCCGCCATGAGGGTTTGCGTGATCGCGGTGCCCAGGCCGGAACCCGCCACCCCCAGGCCGAGGGGATACATGAGCACCCAGTTGGCCACCGCGTTGAAGGCCGCGCCCACGGACGCCGCGACCAGCGGAGTGCGCGTGTCCTGCAACCCGCGCAGGTACCGGTCGCCGCCAGGACGACGAACATGCCGACGAGGCCGGGTGCCGAGGCGCGCAGGTAGGCCAGGGCATGCGGCATCGTCGCCGCGTCGGCTCCCAGCCAGGCGAGCAGGGGGTGGGCGAAGACGGCCAGGAGAATCGCGGCGAGGGCACCGAGGCCTCCCGCCAGCCACATGGCCTCGACCCCCGAGCGAATCGCAAGGTCGCGCCGCCCGGCCCCCAGGTGGCGCCCCGCCAGGGAGGTCGTCGAATAGGCGAGGAAGATGAAGAGCCCGACCGCCGTGTTCAGCACGGTCGACGCGATGCCCAGGCCCGCCAGCTGCGGGGTGCCCAGATGGCCGACCATCGTGGAGTCGATGACGGTGAACAGAGGCTCCGCGATGAGCGCGCCCAGGGAAGGCAGCGCGAGCGCCAGGATCATCCGCGTGGTGATCGTCGGGGTCGACGAGGCCGGGGCCCCCTCACGCTTGGCGGGCGAGGTTGGGTCGCCGGGTCCCTGTGTGCTCGTCATGACACTCCGATTCTTTTCCACAATGTGTGCACAGGCCTGTGGAAAGCCGTGCATTGGGAAATTCTAGACGGCCCAATGAATGACACGGATGTGACTGTGATGAGTATATCTGCCCTGACAGATCGGTCATTTCGCGTTGTGCACAGGCGTCGTCGGCGTTGTGCACAGGTTATCCACAATATGTGCACATGCCCGTGCACAACGTCGGTCGCGCAATCGCCTATAACGCGTTAGTCTTCGCCTGAAGGCCATCTATCCACAGGGCCCCGGGCCGCGCTCGCGGCACTCAGCCCCGCCCGGCCTCGTCCCTAAACGCCCGCGCACCCGAGAGGATCACGATGTCCGACGACCAGTTCGACCGCGTCCCGCCGCAGGACATCGACGCGGAGATGAGCGTCCTCGGATCGATGATGCTGACGACCGACGCCGCCAACGTCGTCTCTGAGATGCTGCGCGGGCAGGACTTCTACCTTCCCAGCCACGAGACGATCTTCGATACCATCATTGAGCTCATCGGCCGCGCCGAACCCGCCGACGCGATCACCGTCGCCGGCGAACTCAAGCGCGCGGGCGTCCTGTCGAAGGTGGGCGGCGCCGCCTACCTGCACACCCTCATCGCCTCCGTGCCCACCGCCGCGAACGCCGCCTACTACGCGCGCATTGTGCGCGAGCGCGCCATCATGCGCCGCCTCGTCACCGCGGGCACGCGCGTCGTCCAGCTCGGCTACGCGGACGCCGGCGGCGACGTCGACGAGATCGTCGACCAGGCCCAGGCCGAGGTCTACGCCGTCTCCGACGGGCGTGAAACTACCGACTACGTGTCCATGGACACGATGAGCACGGACGTTCTCAACGCGCTCGAGGACATCGAGAAGAACCAGGGCAAGCTCAACGGCGTGCCCACCGGCTTCACCGACCTCGACGAGCTCACCCAGGGCCTGCACGGCGGCCAGATGATCATCGTCGCCGCCCGACCCGCCATGGGTAAGTCCACGCTCGCCCTGGACTTTTGCCGCTCGGCGTCTATTAGGCACGGCATCACGTCGCTGATCTTCTCCCTGGAAATGAGCTCGCAGGAAATTGCGATGCGTATGCTTTCCGCCGAGTCCGGCGTGCGCTTGTACAAGATGCAGGCCGGCAAGATGGACAGCAACGAATGGAAAGGTCTCCGAAACCACCTCGCGCATGAGCGAGGCACCCCTGTACGTCGACGACTCCGCGAACATCACCATCTCCGAGATCCGCTCCAAGTGCCGTCGCCTCAAGCAGCAGGAAAACCTGGGCCTCGTCGTTATCGACTACCTCCAGCTCATGACGAGCGGCCGCCAGGTCGAGTCGCGTCAGCAGGAAGTCTCCGCGATGTCGCGAAACCTCAAGCTCCTGGCCAAGGACCTCGACATCCCGGTCATCGCCGTCGCGCAGCTGAACCGTAACTCGGAAGGGCGCACCGACCGCAAGCCCATGATGAGCGACCTGCGCGAGTCCGGCTCACTCGAGCAGGACGCCGACATCATCATCCTGCTGCACCGCCCCGACTACTACGACAAGGAAGACCGCCCCGGCGAAGCCGACATCATCGTCGCCAAGCACCGCGCGGGCGCGACCAAGACCGTCACCGCTCTCTTCCAGGGCGACATGACGCGCTTCGTCAACTACACCGGACGCCCGGAGCCCGGCGGCGGCGAGTAAGGCCGTTTTACCTGGCCGCCGCGTGTCCTGGCTGCCCGCTCGCCGTTGGCGCTGCATGTTGTTGCGTGTGGTGCCGCAGGTGTTTCGGGTGCCGTCGGGCCCGGCCGCCCGCGAGATCGCCACACGCGAGCTTCGCTCGGAGTGGTCGATCTCGAGGCCCGCCCTGGCCCCCCGGACCCTCCGGCGCCCTCCACACCGGCGGCGCCTCCGGTGCTGTGTGGTCCCGGCCAGGCCCTGCCGCCGCCCACGGGCACCGCAGCCAGGCCCCGCGCCTCGAAGCCTGCCCGTGCCCTCCGGACCCACCGGCCCCCTCCACACCAGATTCATCAATTTCGCACGTAATTCCCGTGCGAATGCTTCAAGATTTGAATTGTGATCGTTGGAATTGCAACGTTTCTGAGTGTTGTTGAAGTTTCATGTAATCGAATTACGTGCGACTTTTGCTAGGGCGTTCCTGTTGCTGCTCATCGGCACGGCGGTCTGGTCCACTTCACCTCCGGGCCATTGCTCCTCATTGCTGAGCTCACTATCAATTTCGCATGCAATTCCCCTGCGGCTATTTCAGGATTTGAATTGTGATCGTTGGAATTGCAACGTTTCTGGGTGTTGTTGAAATTTCATGCAATCGAATTGCATGCGGAATTGGGGGAGGTGTGTGTTGTTGGGGTGAGGCGGGGTGTTGGCGCGTGACTTTCTTCTCCCTGCGTGGCTTGTTGTTGGTGGGAGCGGTACAAAGTTCTCCCTGCTCGGGGAAAACAGGTCAAAAAGGGCGGTTTCGGGTGTGCTGGGAGAGTTTTGTACCGTCACCGGCCCCGCGTGCGGTACAAAGTTCTCCCTGCTTGGTCTGTTGGTGGGTGTGAGCGCGAAAAAGTTCGCCCTGCGAGTTCAAAACGGCCCAAAATCGGCGGTTTGTGGCGTGCTGGGCGAGTTTTTTCGCGAAAACACCGTAGTAGGGGCTGCGCTGGGCGAGTTTTTTCGCGAAAACACCGTAGTAGGGGCGGTGCCGGGCGAACTTTTTCGCGGAAACAACGGTGAAGGCCCCGTGCTGGGCGAACTTTGTCGCGCATGATGCCAGATGTGCCCCGTGCCGGGAGAGTTTTGTACCCGGGCCCAGGGCGTGTTCAATTGTCTGTGTATCCGTCTTTGTTTGAAAGGATTGATGCATGATGAATGATGATGATGTTGTTGTGTCTGGCGCTAGTGGGCGTGAGACTGTGGAGGAGCTGCGTCGCTCGGGGGCGTTGGATGCGTTGTTTGAGCGTCTTGATGCTGGCGAGGTCGAGATGACGGGCAGTCAGGGCTTGTTGCCCGCGTTGCTTAAGGAGGCCTTGGAGCGCGGCCTGGCCGCCGAGCTGTCCGAGCACTTGGGGTATGAGAAGGGCCAGACCAGCACCCGGGCGCGCTCGAACACGAGGAGGGGCACGACGAAGAAGACCGTGATATCGGAGGTGGGAGCCTTCGAGATCGAGGTTCCCCGGGATCGGGCAGGCTCCTTCACCCCACGCCTGGTACGCAAAGGACAACGGCGCCTCGATGGCTTGGATGCGATGATTATCAGCTTGTATGCCGGGGGGATGACGGTACGCGATATCCGCCATCACCTGGCTTCCACCATCGGCGTGGAGGTCAGTGCCGGGGCGATTTCCACGATCACTGACGCGGTGTGCGAGGCTGTCTTAGAGTGGCAGCACCGCCCCTTAGAAGCGTTCTACCCGGTGATCTACCTGGACGCGATCCGCATTAAAATCCGACGCGATCACACGGTGGAGAACCGGGCCGCTCACCTGGCGGTGGGAGTGGACATGGAGGGCATCAAGCATGTGCTGGGCATCTGGGTCCAAGCCGATGAAGGAGCGGCTTTTTGGGCCCACGTATGCGCCGAGCTGGCCAACCGGGGCGTGCGCGATGTCCTGATCGTGTGCTGCGACGGACTTGCTGGCCTGCCCGAAGCCATCGAAGCGACCTGGCCCCAGTCCATGGTCCAAACCTGCGTCGTTCACTTAATCCGCGCGTCCATGCGTTTCGTGGCCTACAAGGACCGCAAGAGCGTCGCAGCCGCTCTCAAGGCCGTGTACAGCGCGCCCAACGAGGAAACCGCCCGCGGGGCGCTGGAAGAGTTTGCGGCCAGCGACCTGGGAGCACGCTACCCCCAAACGGCCCTGACCTGGCAGCGTGCGTGGCAGCGTTTCACGCCGTTCCTGGCGTTCCCGCCCATGTTACGCCGCGTCGTGTACACCACCAACGCTATCGAATCGTTGAACTACCAGCTGCGTAAAATCACCAAGAACCGCGGGCATTTCCCCAGCGAAGAAGCCGCCATCAAACTCCTGTGGCTGGGAATCTGCAACATCGAAGACAAACGAGCCGCCCAGCGCCTCACAGACGCAGCAAACCCCCCCAACAAACGAACAGCCCCCACACGCCTCATCCAAGGACGCACCACCACCAACTGGAAACAAGCCCTCGCCCAACTCACCACCGCCTACCCCGACCGAATCACCCCCTACCTCTAACCCCCATACACAGAAAAATTGACAGGCTCCGGGCCCGCCATGGCCGCGGCCCCGCCGCCCGGCGTGCCCGGCAGAATCAGGCTTGGTGACCTGCCCGGGCCAGGCGCTTGGCACGAATGGAGCCGACCAGCCAGTCGGCGCTCAGGCACGCCAACGCCACCCACACGACGCCCATCGCGATCCAGCGGAACGTCGGAACGGTCTCGTGGAAGATGAACACGGCGACGAGCAGCTGCAGGGTGGGCCCCAGGTACTGCAGGAAGCCCATCGTTCCCAGGGTCAGGCCGCGCGCGGCCGAGGCGAACATGATGAGCGGGATCATCGTCAACGCGCCCGCGCCCACCAGGAGTGCGAGGTGAACGGGCCACGAAAACCCGGAGCCGTCGGAAGATGCGATGGCGTGGAAAGACGTGGAGGACGTGGCCGCCAGGTACGCGTAGTAGCCGAGCAGGATGGGCGAGACGGCGGCCGTCTCGATCGCCATGCCCGCGAGAGGGTCGACGCGCGCGGCCACGTCCTTCTTGACGAGGGAATACAGGCCGAACGTGAGGGCGAGCGTGAGGGAGACGATGGGGACCGAGCGCTGGCCGATCACGAGGATGACGACGGCGAGCACGCCGAGGGCCAGGGCGACCTTCTGGATCGGCGTGACGCGCTCGCGCAGCACGATGAGGCCCAGCGCGACCGTCACGAGGGGGTTGATGAAGTAGCCGACCGCCGCGTCGGTCGTGTGGCCGGCGAGGACCGCGTACACGTACACCGACCAGTTAACGACGACGAGCCCGCCCGCGACCGCCAGGCGCCACAGGGCTCCCCGGTCGGCGATCAGTGCGCGGATCTTCCCCAGCGAACCCGTCAGGGCGAGCGCGACCAGGCAGAAGAACAGGCCCCACACCGCGCGGTGGACGATCACCTCGACGGCGCCGGCAGGGGAGAGCAGCGAGAAGTACAGGGGGGAAGAACCCCCAGATCACGTAGCAGGAAACGCCGAGGGCGAGTGCGCGTGGATCGTTCTTCTGGGTGCTCATTCCTCCAGTGTAAGGACCAACCTGGCAGCTTCGCCGCGACGAGTGAGGCCGATGAGACGGGCGCCGGCGCACGCCCGGGCCCCGGGTGGTGTCGGCCACGCGGCGCGCTCCCGGGCAGATACGCGAAGGGGGCGGGAACCCGTTGCGGATTCCCACCCCCTGGCTACGGCTGCGTCACTGCGCGTTCTTCGCGAAGTTCCAGCCGATGACCAGCAGCGCGCCGACGGGCTTGTTGTTCAGTGCGAGGTCACGTACCTCGTCCTTGGACACGTCGACGCCGTAGGAGCCGGTAGCAGACCACAGGCCGTCGATGGCCTGGTTGACCGCGTCGTCGCTGGCGGCCAGCAGGTTGAGGTTACCGATGGTGCGCACGAACGACACGTGCCAGCCGCTGGCGTCCTCCACGGTGAACACTCCGAGGCGCTCGGGGTTGACGAGGCCTTCCGTGTAGTTGGTGGTCATCGTCTTGGTGGTCGTCCTGAATGTACGCGTGTCGATGTCCGGGTAGGAGACCGTCAGCGAACCGCCGTTGAACTCGACCTTGTACTGGCCCATGGTGATGGACGTCGTGCCGAGGTTGACGATCGCGCCGCCCGAGACCTTCGTGGAGCTCAGGCCCCACGTCACCTGCACGCCGCTGCCGCCCATGCCGGACGCGGAGTACCCGGACGAGGACGATCCGCCGCCGTAGACCGCCGCGACGCGGCGCTCGGGCAGGTCGAGGTAGCGGTAGACGTCCTCGCTGCCGATGCTCGCTCCGTTACGCAGGGCGTCGACGGCAGATTCTAGGGATGGTTGCAACACGTGTTATGCCCTGAGCAGCAGCTCCAGTCGCTGCTTGGGTGTATCCCAGTTTAGCGTTTTGCGTGGACGGTCGTTGAGTTGGTCGGCGATGGCGTCCAGGTCTGCTTCGGTCAGGAGTGACAGATCGGTTCCTTTGGGCATGTATTGGCGCAACAGCCCGTTTGTGTTCTCGTTGGTGCCGCGCTGCCAGGGGGGAGTGTGGGTCACAGAAGTACACGTCAAGGCCCAGCTCGGAGGCGATCTTGCGGTGTTGGGCCAGCTCGCTTCCCTGGTCCCAGGTTAGCGACAGGCGCAAGGAATGGGGCACGTCTGCGAGCTTGTCGATGATGGCGTCTTGAACTTCAACGGCCGTGTGTCCGTTGGGTAAGTAGAGCAGCATCGTGTACCGGGTGGAGCGTTCCACGAGCGTGCCGACCGCGGATTGTCCTTTGGCTCCGATGATTAAGTCGCCTTCCCAGTGTCCAGGCAGCGCCCGGTCCTCCACACTGGCGGGCCGTTCGCTGATCATCACCATGGGGTCCTTGAATCGTGGTCGTACCTGGCGAGCGTATGCGGCTGGGCGCCTGCGGGTGCGCCCTTGGCGCATGAGGGAAGCGATCTCTTTGCGGAGTGTGCCTTTGGCTTGGATGAAGATGGACTGGTAGATCGTCTCCACGCACGGGTTCATGCTCTGATTATGCGGGAAACGCATACGCAAGTACGCGCAAATCTGTTCCGGACTCCATCTGAGCTCAAGCTTGTCCCAGATGATGGCCCACAAGCGAGGATCGGCGCATTTGCGCGCCTTTGGACGTTTGAGACGCTTGCCTGCCCGCATGTGAGCAATGTAGGGGTTGTAGCACGTGGAGGTAATCCCATTGCGTCTGAGTTCCCGGCTCACGGTCGAGGGCGAACGCCCTAACTGTCGGGCAATGTCACGAATAGAGAGCCCCTCGACGCGCCATCCGAAGATGAGCATGCGTTCCTTGAGCGACAAGAACCGTTTACTGACCCGATGAGGTTGGCACTTCATGTACAGACGGTACCAATGAGCCTGCGGGGCGATACTGGCTCGCTCACACCGTCCACTTGAGCGAGTCCGGCCATTACGCCAGACCTTACCCGTCCGCTTTGAAACCCCGACAGCATGCGCTGCCTGCGTGAAGTTCAAACCATCAGCCAAAGCCCGCACATACTCCCGATGCCGAGCCTGACACGCCTCCCGACGGGAGGGGTACTCAACCCCCTGAAAAACACGACCAACACCAGCCACAACGAACTCCTTCACCAAGAACCGTTGCAACCACCACTAGAACCTAGAGACCATGCCCGACACCGCCTCCTCGGGAGAGGAAGCGCCCTTGACGTCGGTGAAGTTCGCGGAGTAGTTCGGCTGAGCCGAACCGGTTCCCAGGAACTGCTCGGCGACCGTCATGTAGCCGGACAGGTACCACTTGCCGTCTTCCTTCACGGAGACGAGCGTGAGCTTGTTGTTCGGGAAATTCTCCAGGACGTTACCGGAGGAGACCGGCTTGTTCTGGATATCCTGCTTCATCTTGTCGAAGGCCTGCGACTCGTTGGCCGTCAGGTCCGAGCCCTTGGCCTCCTTGTAGTGCTCGCGGATCTTGTCGGCGAGTTCCGGCTTGATCTCGACGTCACCCTCCCACTTCGTGATGGTGATGAGTGCCACCTGATCGGACTTGGTGTCGACCGTGTACTCCATCTCGGACTTCTTGATGTCGATCTGGTCGATGTAGTCCTTGAGGGCCTTCAGGTCCATCAGCTTGGACCAATCGGTGCCGCCGTTGTGCTTGTAGTCCTTTTGCCAGGTCGTCGCAGCGTTGAGCTCCTCGGGCGACGCGGCGCCCGCCAACGACACGAGAGAGTTCTTCGCGAAAGCGGAATCAATGCTCTGTGCCAGGGCATCGGGGCTCTTGTAGCCGCCTCCAACCAAGCGGCTGAGCGCGAAGGCGCCGCCACCGACGACGACCAGGATGGCAACGACGATGACGGAGATGATGGCCGCCATCTTTCCGCGGCTCTTCTTCTCGCCGGGCGCAGGGACCTGGCCCTGGAACTGACCGTTGGGGCCGGGTGCGGGGACCTGGCCCTGGAACTGACCGTTGGGGCCGGGCGCGGGGACCTGGCCCTGGAACTGGGGGTTGTAGGCACCCTGCTGGGGCACCTGACCCTGGAAGTGACCGCCCGGGCCGGGTTGGTCACCGTAGTTCGGGGTGGACATCGTTGATACCTTTCACCGTTGGGAGTGAACGTCGCAGTATTTCACTTTTGAAATAAATTGGCAACTTTCGGTGTGACAGTGTGAGGGTGGAGCCCGTGACTATCGGGCGAGAAAGCGTGAGCGGCCACGTCGACCCCCGATATCAGGGTCGTTTCGTCGATGCCGAGGACCACGCCGAGGGCCTCCAGGTAGCGTTCCTGCTGGCTTTCCTCGCCGGCTCGGCGCGCCATGACGGTCGGGTTGTGGATGAGGCGCGCGGCCAGGTGGCGCAGCGCTCGGGCAGCATCCTCGGTCGAGAGGGGACCGGCACCGAGGCGATCGATCTCCTCCTCCACGATGCGGAACACGCGTGAGCGCAGGTGCCGCACGACCGGGTCCATGGATCGCGCGCCGAGGCCGCGCTCAAAAGAGGAGACCTCCTCGTCGATGATGGCTCGGGCGCGCGTGAGCGCGTCAGCGTCGGCTGCCGGGACCGAAGCCTGGATGGTCGGCAGGTCGATGAGCGTCACGTTCGACAGTGAGGCGACAGAGCTTTCGGTGTCGCGCATGAGCGCGAGGTCTAGGACTACGGTGGGACCGGCCTGCGCGGCCATGTCTCGCGTCAGGACAGGGCTTCCCAGCCCGCGGCATGTCATGACGAGGTCGGCGCGCTCCAGGGCGGCAGGAAGATCGGCGGCGCTGACCCAGCCGATGCCTCGTCCCCGGGCGAATTCACGGGCGCGCCCGGACGTCGAGTAGACGGACACCTCCGATGCGCCGAGCGCCTGCAGGGCGCTGACGCTTGCGCCCGCGTAGGCGCCTGTGCCGACGATGAGCACGCTCGCGTCCGCCCACGGTCCCAGGTGAGCCGCAGCCATGTCGAGGCCGACGGCGACGACGGATCGTCCCGCCCCGGCCAGTCCGGTCTCGGTCGCGACGCGGCGGGAGGTCGCCGATGCTCGCTCGGCGGCGCGCCCCAGGTCGCAGCTGAGGGTCCCGTCCTCCCAGGCCGTGCGCGCGGCGCGGCGCATCTGCCCGGCGATTTCACGCTCGCCGATGACCATGGACTCCAGTCCCGCTGCCGTCGAAAACAGATCGACGAGGCCGTCGCGACCCCACAGGTGACGCAGGTGCACGTCCTCGCGCGGGGTGCGGGCGGCGGTGGCGAGCTCGCGCTCCACCGCGTCCTTGAACGCGCGAGGGTCGGCCGAGGCCGGGGCGTCGACGTAGATAGTGACCCGATTGCAGGTGCGCAGGACCATGACTCCGCGCGCGTGCGGCAGCGAGCGCATGAGGGTGGGGCCCAGGTCGGCCGCGCCGGAGAGTCGGGCGATGTCATCGAGGGGGGCGTAGCGGTGGTCCGCGGAGAGCACATGAATAGTCACAACGCGTCCATTTAAGGGCACGTGGGTGGCGCGAGCAGCGCTGCAAACCCATTAATGTTGGTGACTCCGTGTCATTTCGGAATATGTGCGAAATAAATGGCTCCATCCCGCGGATAAATGGGCATAAAGACGCGTAAATTCGCCCAATTGCGACGTGTGAGAAATTGTCTTGAACTAGACTGGAAAGCGACGGAAATGCGCGAATTAACGCACGAAAACATCATTAAATTAAGGGAGACACATGACGACGCCCCCGCTGATCGCCGCCCTGACCGGGCGACGCGGGCCCACGCCCGTGTGGTTCATGCGTCAGGCCGGGCGCTCCCTGCCGGAGTACCGCCAGCTGCGCGCCGACGTCGGCCTGCCCATGCTTGAGGCCTGCCTGCGCCCCGACGTGGCCGCCGAGGCGACGCTGCAGCCCGTGCGACGCCACGGCGTGGACGCGGGCATCTTCTTTTCGGACATCATGGTCCCCCTGCGCCTGGCCGGGGTGGGCGTCGAGATTGAGCCGGGTGTCGGCCCGGTCCTCGATCATCCCTATCGCACGCGCGAGAGCATCGACGAACTGGCGAGCCATCGCTATGGCGAGGGCTCCTGGACCGATTCGACCGGGCGTACGCGCGACTGCGGCGAGGGTGTCCAGTGTGTGCGCGACGGCGTCGCCGCGGCGGTCCGCGAGCTAGGGTCGACACCCCTCATTGGATTCGGCGGCGCCCCCTTCACCCTGGCCGCGTACATGGTCGAGGGACGCCCCTCCCGCGACCACATGGCTGCGCGCGCGCTCGCGGCGTCCGACCCGGGCGCATGGGACGCCCTCATGAGCTGGTGCGCGCGCGTGAGCGCCGACTTTATTACCGCGCAGGTCGAGGCGGGGGCGAGCGCCGCGCAGCTCTTCGACTCGTGGGTGGGGTCCCTCTCGCCTCGCACCTATCGCGAGTCCGTCGCGCCGTACTCGCGCATGGTCGCGCGGCGCGTCGCGGGTGCCGTCAGCCCGGTGACCGGCGAGCGTGCCCCGCTCATCCACTTCGGCACGGGCAGTGCTCCGATCCTGGCCGACATGGCCGAGGTCGGGGCCGACTGCGTGGGCGTCGACTGGAAGACGGACCTGGCGTGGGCCGTCGCCCAGGTGCCCGGAAAGGCCGTGCAGGGGAATTTGGACCCCGCGCTGTTGCAGGCTCCGTGGCCCGTTATCGAACACGCTGTTCGAGATATCCTCGATGCGGGGCGCTCCGCCCCCGGCCACGTCTTTAACCTCGGGCACGGCGTGCCGCCCACGACCGACCCCGACGTCCTGACGCGCATCGTCGAGCTGGTCCGCGAGCTGGGAGGCTCCCGATGAGCCCCCGCTCGGCCACCCCCACCCACCCCGGCGCGGTCGTCGTCGGCGGAGGCATCGCCGGCCTCGTCGCCGCCTGGGAGCTGGCCCGCGCGGGCACGCGCCCTCCTCGTCGAGGCCCGTGGTTACCTGGGAGGCCCTCATCGCCCGCGGCAAGGTTGGCGGGGCAAACGTGGACCTGGGCGCGGAGACATACGTCGTGCGAGGCACCGACACCTCGTCGATCGTCGAGGCCCTGGGGCTGACCTCGGTTGAGCCCGCCGGATCGGGTGCCCGGCTCTACGCACCCTCTGCGCGCGGCGGCTGGGAGCTGCGCCCCTTCCTGCGCGACTCGTTCCTGGGAATCCCGGCCCACCCGGACGCGCCCGACTGCACTCACGTGCTTGGCGAGGCCGGCGTGCGACGCGCCCTGAAGGATCGCTCGATGGGTGGCGACGTCGGCATGGACGAGGCCGGGGAGACTCTGGCCGGTTTCGTGACCGCGCGCATGGGGGAGGCTGTGCTGGAGCGCTCGGTGCGGCCGATCATCGCGGGCATCTACACCGCCGACCCCGCGATGCTGGCGACGGATACGGTCGCCCCCGGCCTGCGCGCCGAGACAACCCGTCACGGGTCCCTGGCCGCTGCGGTCGCGGCGCGCCTGGCCGCCGCCGGATCGCGCCGTACCCCCGAAGCCTGCGTCGAGGGCGGAATGTTTGTCCTGGTCGACGCGCTGCGAGCCGCCATCGAAGAGGCCGGGGGAACCGTCCTGACCCGCACGGGAGCATTCGCGATGGCTCGATCGGCCACGGGCTGGACCCTCGAGTGCGGACCCACCAAGCCCGGGCCGACCCCCGGAGCCGAACCCGTGCCGAGCGGGCCGGGCGTGAGGGTCACGACGGAGCGCCTCGTCCTCGCCTGCAGCGCCAGCGCCGCCCTGCGCCTGTTGACGCAGGCGCGCATCCCCGGCCTCATGCCCGATGTGAGCGTTCCCGAGGGCGCGCCCATCGCGCGCCTCACCCTGGCCGTCCACGCCCCCGAGCTGGACGACGCACCCGTCTCCCAGGGCCTCCTGGTCGCGCCCGCGCCCGCCGACGAGCGGCCGGTGGCAGCCAAGGCGCTGTCGCACCTCACCGTCAAGTGGCCCTGGCTCGCCGACCAACTCCCGCCCCACACGCACCTGCTGCGCCTGTCATACGGGCGCCTCGGCGAGGCCGAACCCGCCGTCACCGTCGAGGGGGCCCTGCGTGACATCCGCACGCTCACCGGCGTCACCATCGCCTCCGATGCCGTCACCGACCACCTGCTCGCCCGCTGGAACGGCACGCTCCCACCCCTGCCCCCCGAGTATCGCGCCCGCGTGAGAGCGCTCGAGGAACAGGTGCGTTCCCTGGGGGGCGTGGCACTCACGGGTGCCTGGGTCGCCGGAACGGGCATCGCCTCCGTCGTCACACACGCCCGAGCGGGCGCGAAAGGACTGCTATGACCACGCGCGCATTCGTTCTGGGAACCAGGGGATCGCGGCTGGCGCTCGCCCAATCCACCGCCGTCGCGCGGGCGATCGAGGAGGCTGGGACTCGCCTCGGCGAGGACGTGCGCGTCGAGCTCGAGGTCGTGCGCACGCACGGCGACGTGTCCGCGGCGCCTCTGGCTGCGCTCGGCGGCGTCGGCGTGTTTGCCGCGCAGCTGCGGCTCGCCCTCCTTGAGGGAGAGTGCGACCTGGCCGTCCACTCCTTCAAGGACCTGCCCACCGCCCCCACGCCGGGGCTGCGCATCGCGGCTGTTCCCCAGCGCGAAGACCCCCGCGACGCCCTGTGCGCGGCCGACGGGGCGACGCTGTCGTCACTGCCCGCGGGCGCGCTCGTCGGCACGGGCTCACCCAGGCGCGCCGCCCAGGTGCTCGCCGCGCGCCCCGACCTGCGCGTATGCGACCTGCGCGGCAACGTCCCCACGAGGCTTTCGCGCGTGCGCGGCATCGACCTGGGCGCTGACGCGGGCACCGCTCCATCGGCCCTCGGCACGGGCGAGCGCCTCGACGCGGTCGTCCTCGCCCTCGCCGGGCTGCGACGCATCGGCCTCGACGCCCACGCCACCGACGTGCTCGACCCGACCATCATGATGCCCGCCCCCTCGCAGGGTGCCCTCGCCATCGAAACGCGCGACGAGGAGGACCCCCCTCCTGCGCGCCCTCCTGGGTGCCCTCAACCATCGGCCGACCGCGCTCGCGGCCAGCGCCGAGCGCGCCGTCCTCTCCGCCCTCGGTGCGGGGTGCGCGGCGCCGGTGGGTGCGTGCGCCCGCGTGGACGAGGCCTCCTCGGCCCTCCTGCTTGACGCGCGCGTGATGAGCGTCGACGGGCGCGAGCGGGTCGAGGCGCGTGGAGCGCTCGAGCTCACGGACTCGGTTGGTCGCGGCGAGGCCGCCCGCCTCGGCGAGGACGTGGCGCGTCAGCTGCTTGCGCGTGGCGCCGCCGAGGTCACCGACCTGGGGGCGACGAAAACGCCGAGGCGCTCCTCGTGAACGAACCCCACGTGAGCGCACCCCACGTGAGCGCACCCCTGAACGGGCGGCGGATCCTCCTGACCCGAGCCAAGCCCGATGACGGCATCGCGCGCGCTTTGCGCCTCGCCGGGGCGCAGGTGGATACTCTCGCCCTCACCGTGTCGACGCCGCTGGACTCCGCGCAGCTCGACGCGGCGCGCGACCGGCTGGCCGACGGCGCGTACGCGTGGGTCGTCTTGTCCTCCTGGAGGGCCGCGCGGGCCGTCGTTTCCAGCCTTCCACGTGCGCGCTCGCGCGGCACGCGCATCGCCGCCGTCGGCGAGGCCACCGCCCGGTGGATCAGTGACCACGTGGGCGTGAGCGCCGATCTGACCGGTGCCGGATCGGCCGCCGCCCTGCTGAAGTGCTTCCCCGCCCCGTCCTCCGGCGAGCGCTCGGTCCTCATTCCCCGGTCGGCGGCCGCGCCCGATACCCTGCCAGAAGGACTACGCGCTCTCGGCTGGAGCGTCGAGGCCGTCGATGCCTACACCACTCTCCCCGCTGGTGCCGGCGATATTGACGCCGATATCGCGGGGAATTTCCGCACCGGGTACTACGACGGCGCGGTGCTCACCGCATCCTCCCAGGCGCGCGCCCTCCCCCGCTCCTCGGCCTGCCGCCCCCCACAACCCGGGTCGTGACCATCGGCGCACCCACCGCGCTCGCCGCCGGGCGGCAGGGGATCGCGGTCGCGGCCCGCTCCTCGTCCCCAACGCCCGATGCCATCGTCCGCGCCCTCATCGACGCCCCTCGACCGCCCCGCCCACTCCGACGCACCCGAAGAAAGAGACTCATGACTACCGTCCCCGAATCCGTTACCTCCTACCTCGCCGAGGCCGGGGTGGACTCCTCCCCGATCCCGACGATCCGCCCGCGCCGCCTGCGTTCGACCCCCGCGATGCGCGCCCTCGTGCGCGAAACCCACGTTGACCCCGCCAAGCTCATCTGGCCCGTCTTCGTGCGCGACGACATCGACGGACCCCGAGAAATCGCGGCCATGCCGGGCCAGTATCAGCACACGATCGACTCGCTGCGCCGGGTCGCCGCCGAGGCCGCCGACGCCGGCGTGGGCGCCATCGACCTGTTCGGCGTGCCCGCCCACCGCGACGCGATCGGCTCCCAGGCGTGGGCGGAGGACGGGATCCTCAACCGTGGCCTCGCCGCCGTGCGCGCCGAGGTCGGTGACGCCCTCGTCGTGTGCGCGGACACCTGCCTGGACGAGTTCACCGACCACGGGCACTGCGGCCTCCTTGACTCCGAGGGCGGCGTCGATAACGACGCGACCCTGCCGCTCTACCAGGCGATGGCGATTTCTCAGGCCCGCGCGGGCGCACACATGGTCTCGCCCTCGGGCATGATGGACGGCCAGGTCGCCGCGATCCGCGCCGCCCTCGACCAGGCGGGATACGCGGACGTCGCCATCCTCGCCTACTCCGCGAAGTACGCGTCCGCCTACTTCGGGCCCTTCCGCGAGGCCGTCGGATCCACTCTTAAGGGCGACCGACGCACCTACCAGCAGGACCCCGCGAACCGACGCGAGGGCCTTTTCGAGGCTCTGCTCGACGCGGCCGAGGGTGCCGACATGCTCATGGTCAAGCCCGCCGGCCCCTACCTGGACGTGCTGGCCGACGTGGCCGCCGCCTCCGATATTCCGGTCGCCGCGTACCAGGTGTCTGGCGAGTACGCGATGGTCGAGGCCGCCGCCGCCAACGGGTGGATCGACCGCACACGCGTCATCGACGAGTCCCTCACCGGTATCTTCCGGGCGGGAGCCGACTCCGTCCTCACCTACTGGGCCCTCGAGGTCGCCCGCCGCGCCCGCTGAGCGCGCATCCTCGTACCGTTATCCCTCCTACTTCTGATGAAGGTAGAAATGACCACTAACGAAACCGCATTCTCCCAAGCAAAATCTGTGATCCCCGGCGGAGTCGACTCGCCCGTGCGCGCCTTCGGCGGCGTCGGCGGCACCCCGCGCTTCATCGCGAGTGCGAGCGGCGCGCGCGTCACCGACGTGGAGGGGCGCTCCTACGTGGACCTGGTCGGGTCGTGGGGCCCTGCATTGCTCGGCCACGCGCACCCCGAGGTGGTCGCCGCCGTCCAGGAGGCCGCCTCGCGCGGCCTGTCCTTCGGCGCACCCACCGAAACTGAGACGGCGCTGGCCAGCGCCGTGCGCGAGCGAGTGCCCTTCGCGCAGCGCGTCCGCTTCGTGTCGACGGGCACCGAAGCGACGATGACGGCGATCCGCCTGGCGCGCGGCGCCACCGGGCGCGACCTGATCGTGAAATTCGCCGGCAATTACCACGGCCATTCCGACGGCCTGCTCGCCGCCGCCGGGTCGGGCGTCGCCACCGGTGGCCTGCCCGGGTCGGCCGGCGTGCCCGAGGCCATCACCGCCCAGACGATCGTCCTGCCCTACAACGATGTCGACGCCCTGCGCGCGTGCTTCGAGCAGGTGGGTGACGGTATCGCCGCCGTCATCTTCGAGGGCGCCCCGCCAACATGGGCACGGTCCCGCCCCGCCCCGGGTGGAACCGCGAGATCCGCCGCCTGTGCACCGCGCACGGCGCGCTCATGATCCTCGACGAGGTCCTCACCGGCTTCCGCGTCGACCCTGCCGGCTGGTGGGGCCTCGAGGCCGTGGCCGGGTGGGTGGACGGCGCGCCCTCGGGCCGCTACGGCGCAGGCTTCGTTGACGCGTCCTGCGTGGAGGGTGCCGACTGGGTGCCCGACCTGGTGACTTTCGGCAAGGTCGTGGGCGGCGGCATGCCCCTGGCGGCCGTCGCCGGACGCGCGGACGTCATGGACCTGCTGGCCCCCCTGGGACCCGTCTACCAGGCGGGCACGCTCTCGGGCAACCCCCTGGCCACGGTGGCCGGCCTGCGCACCCTCGAACTCGCTGATCAGGGCGTGTACGACCGCGTGAACGCCTCGGCCCAGGCGATCAGCACGATCGTGTCGGACGCGCTCAGCGCTGCGGGCGTCGCCCACCGTGTCCAGCGCACGGGATCCCTGTTCTCCGTCATGTTCGGCGAGGCCGCGGCCTCCTCGGGCGTGTACGACTACGACCAGGCGCGCGCACAAGAGTCGTGGCGCTACGCCCCCTTCTTCCATTCGTTCCTGTCCTCGGGCGTGGCCCTGCCGCCCTCGGTGTACGAGGTGTGGTTCGTGTCCGGCGCCCACGGCGAGGCGGAGCTGGAGGCTATCGCCGCCGCAGCTCCGGCGGCCGCGCAGGCTGCCGCGCAGGCTCAGCCGGAGTAGTCGATCGCTCCGCGGTGCCTGTGCCGTGAACGGCTGAGGGGTGGGGATCCTGGTGGGTCCCCACCCTCATCTCTTCCCTCGGTGTACGGGCGACGGGTGCTTCTCCGTGGTGGTTGATGTCGTCAGCGGGTGTGTTAGGGCTCTTCACGGACGGTGAATGAGGGGTCTGGTGTAAAGCAGAATGTCGCTCCGCCGGGATTGGGGGTGAACCAGACGATGCCGGAGTAGACGCGTGTGAGGGTGAAGGTGCCGACCCCCTCGATGGTTGTAGATTCTCCTAGGTGGAGTTGTGGGGAATGGGCGAAGTTGTCGATTTCATTCCCCCTTTGTGCAGCCAGGCCGAAGTCACCAGTTTCTACTCCCATGTTGATTTCACCTCCAGCAATGAAATCGACCGGTGCTCCGTCCGATAAATGCCCTAACAGTTCTGGTGGCTTGTTGGGATAACCTCCTACCAAGTATTGGTCGTCGCAGGAAATGAGGGTGCCTGTTTGGAATCGTTTCCAGGGCCAGGCGTAGGCGATGTGTGCGTAGGTCCAGGGGATGACGAACGCTAGGACGAGGACGGCCACGACGACGGCGCGGACGCGTGCGGGTCTGCGTGTGCGTGCAGGTGTGGTGCTCATGGGTGTGTTTCTATGGTGGGTGCTGTCGTCAGTGGGTGTGTTAGGGCTCTTCACGGACGGTGAATGAGGGATCTGGGTCAAAGCATGGGGTTAGGCTTGTGTTGTTGACACTTCGTTAAGCGGGTGTGTGTGCCTGCGGAGAGTGAGGTGCCTGTTATGGGAACTCGTCGTCGTTTTACGCCGGAGTATCGTCGTGATGTTGCGTCTCTGGTGTTGGATACAGGGTCTTCGATCGCGTCTGTGGCCCGGGATTTAGGGCTGGGTGAATCGGTGGTGGGCCGGTGGGTCAAAATCGAGCGCGAGAGGCGCCAGGCCGCCGCGCAGGGTCGTCCTGATCCACGCGAGATGGAAGCTGAGATCACTGCTCTGCGTCGGCGGGTGCGCCAGCTGGAGAAGGAGAACGAGTTTTTGGGAAAAGCCAGCGCCTTCTTCGCGTCTCGGCACCAAAACACCAGCGCTTTGAACTGATGGACGCGCAGAAGGCTTCCTACTCAATCACCTTGATGGCCAAGGTCTTGGGGGTGACGCGCGCGGGCTATTACGCGTGGAAAAAAACCGTGCACCCCAGCGGGGCAAGCGCGCGCTGGTGCGGCGGCGTTTGGATGAGGCGGTGGCCTGGGAACACGAGGTGTCGGGCGGCACCTATGGGGCTCCTCGCATCCGCCATGCTCTGACGCGCGCGGGCGTGGATGTGGGTGTGCGGGCGGTCGCCGCGTCGATGCGCCGCCAAGGCCTGTCGGGCCTGAACACGCACCCGCGCCCGGCCAAGCGCGGCCGGCGCGGTCCTGTGGCCCATGAGGACCACTGCGCCCGCCAGTGGGACCAAGGCGCCCTGGATCGGGTGTGGATCACGGATTTCACCTACCTGCGGTGCGCCCAAGGCTGGGTCTACCTGTGCGCCGTGCGCGATGCGCACTCGCGTCGAGTGCTCGGATACGCCATGGGCGAGCAGCAAAGCACCGACCTGGTCATCACCGCGCTCGACATGGCCGCCACCACCCGCGGCACCTTCCCCGCAGGGGTCGTGCTCCACGCTGATCGGGGAACACAGTTCACCTCCCAGAAACTGGCAGCCTACATGCGCGCCGTGAAAGGAACCGTGTCGATGGGGCAGGCTGGAGTGTGCTGGGATAACGCCATGGCCGAATCCTTTTGGGCCACCCTCAAAACCGAGTACTACTACCGGCGTACCTTCACCACCCGCGACCAGGTCTACACCGGGGTCGCCACCTGGATCGAAGACTTCTACAACCGCCGCCGCATCCACACCAGCCTCGGCGGCAAATCCCCCATCGAATACGAACTACACCAAGCGGCCTGGACAAAAGCCGCATAAACAAACCGTCAACAACTTGCGCACAACCCCAGCAGAACAGTGCTTTTCCTGGGTTGGGGGTGAACCAGACGATGTCGGAGTGGGCTTCCTTCAGGGTGAAGGTGCCGACCCCCTCGACGGTGATGCTGTCGCCTCGGTGAAGCTCAGTGGCACCCCCGAGTAGGTCGTAGTGGTCATAACCGGTGAGTGCAGACACACCGAAGGAGCCGAGTTGGCGCCCCATGGAGACTTTTCCTGTTATGCCAACGAAAACGAGGCGTCCATCGGAGAGTGTTCCCAGTTTCATGGACCGTTGCTTGTCGTATTGGGCGAGGTAGTATCGGCCAGTGCAGGCATCGCCCTTGGTTTTTTCTTTCCAGTCCCAGGAGTAGGCGATGTGTGCGTAGGTCCAGGGGATGACGAACGCCAGGACGAGGACAGCCACGACGATGGCTCGAATGCGTGCGCGTGCAGGTGTGGTGCTCATGGGTGTGCTTCTGTGGTGATGGTCGGTGTCGTCAGTGGCCTTGTTGTGCGAAGTCGTTCAACGTGAATGTGGGGTCTGGGTCAAAGCAGAACAGTGCTTTTCCTGGGTTGGGGGTGAACCAGACGATGTCGGAGTGCGCTTCCTTCAAGGTGAAAGTGCCGACCCCCTCGATGGTGGCGCTGTCGCCCCGATGGAGTCCGTCTGCGTGGCCGAGTAGGTCGTAGGGTTCGTTGTCGCTGGCAGCGGCGATACTGAAAGAGGCGGTGTCGCGCCCCATGGAGACTTCCCCCCTGCTGCTCATTCGAACCTTTCGTCCATCGGAGAGAACACCCAGGAAAATGGATCGTTGCTTGTCGTATTGGGTGACGTAGTAACGACCTTGGCAGGCGTCGCCCTCGGCTCTTTCTTTCCACGGCCAGGCGTAGGCGATGTGTGCGTAGGTCCAGGGGATGGCGAAGGCTAGGACGAGGACGGCCACGACGATGGCGCGAATGCGTGCGGCTCTGATGCTCATGGGATTGTCCCGATAGTGATATCGCCATAATTGGCGTAGAACTCCTCCCAGCTGATCGTGAAGGCCGCTTCCGGAGTGGTGACATTCCTACCGCTGAGATCGTTGTGCCCCCAAGGGTTGATGAGGGTGACGCCGTTCTCGTCCGCTGCAGCCACCGTGTAGACGTGGCTGGAAGCGATCGTAATATTCTCCCGCCTGTTGCCGACAGTGGCCTGCGCGTCTCCGGCGAATGGGCTGGATTCGGCGACAATGGGATATCCCCACTTAATTGCATCAATGGTCCTATATCTGAGTCTCCATGATTGAGGCCAACGTTTGGGATGATGTTTCCCGGAGTGCCGGAGATGTTCTGCATAGTGATTGTGGATAAGCTCGCCGATGCTCCTCCGTGGGTGAATCTGCCTTTCGTTCCCCCTGGGTGGGACTGGATGAAAGCCTTCTCGAAGATCGAAGCGAGATCCGCCTTGGGCGATTTCCCGGCTGTGTCGCCATACGCCATGACATCCTGGACGAACACGCGTTGTTCGTTTCTTTCGTATCCGGGGAAGTCTACGAAGTACCCGTCGATCTTTCCTTGCGCGTTGTAGTGCGGAGTGACCAGGCTTGCGAGGTATTCTCGGCCCTTTTGTGTCTGGTTATAGGCGTTTAGGGTGGACAGAAGATGGCAATCGCCGATGCGGCCCTGATTAAGGTCGAAAAGAGACTGTGATGGATCCTGTAGGCGCTGATGAATATCCTCGAGTTCTTTTTGCGTCAGATTCCGTGTCTCGCCGAGGTCCGTATCAGTATCCCCGTCTCCGTCGGTATCAATCTGGTCCTCTGGAGTGAAGTAGAGGGCTTCTCTCAAAGAGGCAGCGGTATTGAGGGTCTCGTCTGAGAGAGTAGCCGTTGTGTCGTCGTAACTAGCCTTCAGCTCCCTTAATTTCGCCTCGTATTCTTCCCGGCGAGCGATGCGATCAAGGCGGGGGAGTGCCCAAAACTCATTCCATAGGTCATCTGCCTGCCCGCGGATGGCATCGACCTTCTGCTTCGCTTCTTCGAGCTTGAAGTAGTAATTCTTCAGTGCATCTGCTGCCTGGAGGGTTCCATCGCGCCAGCGGATGAGCTCGGGTAGTTCATTGTTCTTGCTGTCGATGAAAGCGACTTTGGCCGCCCCTTGCCAGTCTGTGAGGGTGATGGTCAATGCGGAGATGTCGTCGTGGAGCGATTTAATGTCATGTGACCGGTTGCGCATTTCGTTTTGGCACGACCAGATAGATCCGAGATCGCCAGGAAGCTGAGGAAATAAATATGAGAGTGGTGAATGCATGGCGGCCTCGTTTCTACAGCTTCGAGAAGATCGACTTGAAGGTTTCGGCGATCTCGTCGTCCATATCCTCGGTCGCCTGCGCCGTGTCGCGCAGCGCGCCTGCGGTCTTATCGAGCCAACGTTGCGCCGCGTTTTTGTGTGCGTTGTACATGCCGGTGAAATAGACAAGTGCGGTGCCGACGGCAGCGTCGCCAGTGTCGACGGCGAAAGGGCTTGCCTTCTTGAGTTTGAACTCGGACATGTTGTCAGAGAGCTGGTGTACCGTGTCCGCTGCAGACCGTAGCTGCTCTGTGTTCATCTGAAAAACGCTCATGGCATCCTCCTTGATGTCGTGCTTAACAGATGGACTTTAGTGGGGGAGAGCACAATATGCAAATCTCGGGTGAAGGGAAGATGCGTGTTGCTGTGCTGCCCAGCTGGACATGAGACCGTGGTGCCTCCTGTTGATCCGTTCGGCGTCCGCGCTGTGCTCAGGACGTTACCTTCGGTCCTGCCGTAGCCCTAGGTGTCTGAGCCTCACTGTTGGGCTCGACCACTGTGTGTTGGTGTCGCGCTGGGCCGCTGTTCCTTTGGTGTCTGAGCCTCACTGTTGAACGCCGTGGTGCCCGACGCCGGCGCCGATGTGGGGGTTTTGCACTACACGAGGCCCTCTGCCGGCGTGTCGCCGGCGTGTCGCACCCTCATGTAGTGCAATTCCCCCCGCCCCGCAGGCTGTCTGACGGGCGTGGCACCCAAAACGCAGACCACCTCGCGGAAAAACGGTGAAAAAGGACTGTTTCAGGTGAAGTGGTCTGTGTTTTGGGCGCTCCCGGCAGCGTGAACTGCTCACGCTCGCATCGACAGGAACTAGCTGGGTACTCATGTATACAGCGGTGAGCTCCTGGCCTTTCTGCTGCGCACGCGTCGGAGCTCCTGGCCGGGGTTGTGGTGAAGCAGCACGAGTTGTGCGCTCGCACGTAAATTCCTGAGCATGCGCGCAAACCCCTTGATACGCACGTAAACCGCTAGATGTGCGTGTGGGCGGCGCTGCCCACACGCATGTCATCGGGTTAACGTGCGAGGTATCGGGCCCACACACAGATCATCGGGCCTACGTGCGAGGTGTCGGGCCCACGTGCGCGGTGATGGGCTCGCGCATCGGGCATTTGGGGGCTTTTCCCCACGATGAAACAACCAACTTCAATGTTGATTTTCCCGCACCAATAAGCCAAAAAGTCGCCACAAAACCAACACGTTTTGTCTTTTTACCCCAGAAGCCAAGAAGACAACGAAAAAGCGTGACACCTCTGCGGTGTCACGCTGGCGGGGGTGGGGCGCGCGATGCTCACGCGCCCCGCATCAGCTCAGGCGCGAGTGCGTGCGATCGAGAGGATCGCGGGGGAGACGATCAGGGCGGTCAGGGCGATGACGACCGCGAAGACGACCGACGCGACCGAGGCGACCTGCAGGGCGGCGAACACGCCGAGGCCCGCGAGGACAACGATCAGGGCGATGAGAACGGAAGCCGAGGTGGTGGCCTGGGACATGGTGGGGGCGGTTTCAGCCTTGACGATCTGGTTCATGGGGTTCTCCTTGTGAGTGTCTTCGCGCGGAAGCACGAAGCGCGCCCCGCACGCCAGCGTGTGTGTGGACCTGTTGGTCCGTGCCGCCCGGGTGGGCAGCGGTATCAAAAAAGGGAGGTGACTCGTGGTCGCCCCCCTTGGTGCAGCCCCAATTCTACGCGGATTCCACCGCGCGGTCTATACCGCGCAAGCCCTTGTAAGGCATGGCACAAACATCGTAAAACACTGTTAAAGCACTATTTTATCAACGAAAAAGACATGCGTGAAGATCAGTGGAGAACGTGCCTGTTTGTGCAAGTGTGCCCGAGTGGGGACTCCACCCGGGCACACAGTGTCACTCGGCTCGTGCCACATTCATGGCTTGGAGGCCCTTTGGTCCTTCAATCGCCTCATATTCGACCTTCTCGCCCTCTAGAAGAGTGCGGCGCCCAGATTGGCCGATGATGTTTGAATAGTGCACGAAGACGTCGCCGGATTCGTCATCAGGAGTGATGAATCCGAAGCCTTTGGCGTCGTTGAACCACTTGATGGTCCCGGTAGCCATGGGCCCTCCTTCGTGTTCGCCCCAACGCTGGGGCACCGTTCGGCCCCGTCTGCGGAGCCGACATGGTCCCGTCGCCCCTGTCCGGCATCGATGCCCCCGGACTGGGCGTGTGGAATCACACTTATACGGTACCGCACTCGCGGCGAAATGTGGCTGACCTGCACAATCGCGACGAAGAAGTTTTCGGCGTGATGTCGCTACTTGTCCCCACTTAGACGAACCGGAACGATCGCCTGCACGTCCTCTCCCTCGAAGGCAACGCTCCCGATCGCCACGTCGACCCCGAAGACGGCCGCGAGGGTGTCCGCGTTCATGACGGAGGATGCCGGGCCGACCACGGCCTCGTGCGTGGAGGAGAAGAGCGCGACCTGGTCCGCGACGCGCAGGGCGTGCGCCGGGTAGTGCGTGTTCATGATGACCGCGAGGCCTCGGTCCTTCACGAGGCGCTCGAGGAGTCCCAGGACGATGAGCTGGTTGCGGAAGTCGAGGCCGGTTTCCGGCTCGTCGAGCACGAGGACGCGCGGGTCGGCGACGAGCGCACGGGCGATGAGGATCATCTGGAACTGGCCGCCCGACATGGTCGCGCAGGGCATCTCGGCCAGGTGGGAGGCGCCGACCTCGTCGAGGACGTCGCGGGCCATGCGCTCCTCGCGGGCTCCCGGCTGTGCGAGGGTGCGCATGTGCGGCGCTCGCCCGACCATCACCATCTCGAGGCCGGTGAGCGCCACGTTCGATGCGTTGCGGGCCTGTGGCACGTAGGACAGGACGCGGCCCAGCGCCCGGGTCGACATTGATGAAATGGGGGTGCCGTCGATGAGGGTGCGGCCGCTGTCCCACTTCTGCAGGCCGATCATGGTGCGCAGC
Organism: uncultured Sanguibacter sp.; assembly: GCA_916438365.1. The sequence goes on along the minus strand of CAKAEY010000007.1, from coordinate 184,443 downwards.
AGCGTCGTCTTGCCGGCGCCGTTGGGACCCAGGATCGCCAGCAGCGAGCGCTCGGGCACCTCGAAGGACACGTTCGTCAGGATCGGGGAGGGCGCGCCCGGGTACGTGAAGGTCGCGTTTTCGACGCTGATCATCGCGCTCCTCCCGTCCGGCGCAGCAGCACGATAAAGAAGGGCGCGCCGATGATGGCCGTCAGGATCGAAATGGGGATCTCCGAGGCCGACAGGGAGCGCGCGAGCGTATCAATGACGATCATGAGCGCCGACCCGAGCAGCAGCGACACGGGGATAACCGCGCGGTTGTTCTGCCCGCACAGCATGCGAGCGCAGTGCGGCACGAGCAGGCCGACCCAGCCGACCTGGCCGCACATCGAAATAACCGAGGCCGTGATGACCGTCGAGGCAACGATGAGGATCGCGCGCATGAGGGAGACGTTGACGCCGGCTGAGCGGGCCTCGTCCTCTGAGAGGGAGAGGATGTTGAGCTGCCAGCGCAGCGCCACGATGACGACGACGCCCGCAATGATGAACGGGGCGCCCAGCGCGATCTGGTGGTAGGTGACCGCGGCGAGCGAGCCCATCAGCCAGTAGGTGATCTCGGGGAGCTGGCTCGTGGGGTCGGCGGTGAGCTTGAGGAGCGAGAGGACCGCGTTCGCCAGGGCGGAGACAATGACGCCGCCGAGCACGAGCGTGATGACGTTGAAAGAACCCGTGCGCGTGCGCGAAATCGCCGTCGTGAAAGCCATCGTCCCCAGGCCCGCGACGAGCGCCGCGGCCTGCACGCCGATCAGGTTCCAGTCCAGCAGCAGGGCGATGACCGCGCCGACACACGTGCCCGCCGCGACCCCCAGGGTGTCCGGCGTGGCCAGGGGGTTGGAGAAGAGCGACTGGAACGAGGCGCCGGCAACCGACAGCCCCCCGCCGATCAGGATGGCCACGATGATGCGCGGCGCCCGCAGGTCAAACACGACGGAGTTGACCCGCGGGGGCACCGCTGCTCCTCCCCAGAACCTCGCGCGCAGCGCTGCGACCACGTCCTCCAGGGACACGGAAAAACGGCCGATCAGCATGGCTGCCACCGCACACACGACGATAAGGGCGACCAGCGTGGGGACCACCCACACGCGCAGCCGCCCGTTCCTGGTCAGCACAGACTTCATGATGTCCTCTCCCCGACGCACGCCGGGAGTCAAGCGCATAAGGGACCCCGGCCTCGTCGATAGGGGAGACGAGGCCGGGGACAGGTATCAGGACGCGGCGTCCGGGTTGACGATGCGCCGGGCCTGCTCGTCCGTGAGCGTGAAGTTGTACATCTTCTGGTAGTAGTCCTTCGTCATGGCTACGAGGTCAACGTCGGAGAACTGCTCCGGGTACAGGGAGGCGCCGATCCAGTTCGCCACGATCGGGGAATCCGGGTTGGGGGGGTGAACCAGTTCCACATGCCCAGGCCGGTGGAGTAGACGCGACCGGACTTCACGGAGCTGAGGGTGGACAGGTCCACGCCCTCGACCGAGTTCGTCAGGACGGTGTTCGCCGTCATGTTCGACATTCCCTTGCCGGTGACGAGGAGGACCTGGGGATCCCACGTGAGGACCTGCTCGAAGGTGACGGGCGTGTGCGAGGTGTCGGTGTCGCGCGTGACATTCGTGTAGTTGAGCGAGTCGGCCCACTCGTTGGTGAACCAGCCGTCCTTGCCGCCCGCGACCGCGAGCTGACCGTCGGCCGCGCCCATGAGCACCATCGTCGAGACCTTCTGGTCCTCGGGGACCTTCGCGGTGCGCGCGCGAGCGTCGGCGACCAGGTCCTTGCCGAGCGCGATCTTGTCGGCCATGTGGCCGTCCTGGTTAAAGACGTCCTCGAGGAGCTCCATCCACTGCGCGTAGGTCTCCGAGGGGTTGCCCATTGTCGTGAAGCCGACGGCCGGGATGCCGGCCTTGCGGAACATTTCGCCGTGTTCCTTATTGAAGGCGTTGTAGAAGACGACGTCGACGTTCAGGTTCAGCAGGGCCTCGGCGTTGAGCTCGCCCTTGTCGTAGTAGCTGGTGTCCACCTGCATCATTTCGGGCGCCATCTCGGCGGCGATCGTCTGGCTCATGGCCTTGACGCGGGCAGCGCTCATGCCCACCAGGTAGGGGGCCTTGCCGTCGAAGTAGGCCAGGTAGGTGGATTCGATGGGGATCTGGTCGATGGCGACGCGGGTGATCGTGGAGGGCAGGACGACCTCGTTGCCTCCGTGGTCGGTGATCGTGCGCGTCGACGAGGCCGTGGCCTCCTGGGTGGTGGCCTCCGACTGGGCGGAGGTGGAGCCGGAGCCGCCCGCGCAGGCGGTGAGGGCCAGGGTGGCGGTGGCCAGGATCGCGGTCAGGGTGGCGAGGCGGGTTTTCATTGGGTCCTCTCGTGTTTAAGGGATTACGAGGGAGATGCTACACAAAATTAGGTGCTCCTCACAAGGGTGAGTGTGGCATTATGACACGGTGTTTTTTCCTTGGTTTCTCGCGAGTGCTGTCGGTGCGCGAGAGGCGGCCACGGCCTCGTCGATCGTCTTGCGGGGGAGAGGACGCAGATGAGCATGCGTGCCCGTAGTCTGGCAGCGTCGGGTGAGAGGCCTGGCGTGAGTGGAAGGAGCGGCCATGGTTGCCCAGCTTGATCTGGAGCGCGCCCTCGTCATTGGGGTCGCGTCCAGTGCCCTGTTTGACCTGGAAGAGTCTGACGCGGTGTTCCGTGAGCAGGGGGGAGGAACGGTATCGGGAGTATCAGCGCGAACATCTCGATGACGTGCTCGAACCGGGCGTCGCGTTTCCCTTCATTCGTCGGCTTCTCGACCTGAACGACCTGTCGGATCGGGAGCGCCTGGTCGAGGTAGTGATCCTCTCGCGCAACGACCCGGAGACCGGGATGCGGGTGATGCGTTCCGTTGAGCGTCACGGTTTGGACATCACGCGCGCGATCTTCATGCAGGGCTGCGCCCCGTACCGCTTCATGAAGCCGCTGCGCATGTCCCTCTTCCTCTCTGCGAACGAGGCCGACGTGCGCGAGGCGATCAGCCTGGGTTTCGCGGCGGGCCACGTCGTGGGGTGCGCCGCGGCGGATGATGGGGAGGCGGATCTGCGCATCGCCTTCGACTTCGACGGCGTGCTGGCCGACGATTCGGCCGAGCGCGTGTTCCAGAGCGGGGGCCTGGAGGAGTATCAGGAGAATGAGAGCGCCCTGGCCGAGGTGCCTCTCGACCGTGGTCCGATGGCCGATTTTCTGGAGAAGATCAACAGGATTCAGGGTCTTGAGGACTCGAAAAGCGTGGATGATCCGCAGGGGTACCGGCGTCGGGTCCGCGTCGCCGTCGTGACGGCGCGTAGCGCCCCCCGCTCACGAGCGTGCGATCAATTCGATCCGCCAGTGGGGCCTGAGCGTCAACGATGCTTTCTTCCTGGGCGGCCTCCCGAAGGGGCCCGTGCTGGAGGTGCTGCAGCCGCACATCTTCTTCGACGACCAGCGCCGCCACGTGGAAGGCGCGTCGCTCTCAACCCCGAGCGTCCACATCCCCTTCGGAGAAATCAACCGGGAGTAGGTGTTGGGGCGTGTCGTGGTCGCTTGTTGTCGATCCTGCTGTGCTGCGATCACGGCCCGGCGGTCGCAGATGTGGGCGGGGCCTGGGAGACTAGACGCATGAGCTCATCCGCGCGCGATGCCCGCCGCCTCACCCCCGTCGAGGTGGCGACCGCTGGCGCGCTCTCGGGTCTGGCCGTCACCTTCGGCCTCATCGCCGCGGTCACCCCCGTCTTCCAGCTCTTCTTCCAGGTCGCCACCGCAGTCCCCCTCGCGATGGTCGCCCTCAAACTTCGGCCACGAGCCGCGGTCGCGGCCTTCGCCTCGACGATCCTCCTCGCCATCGCCGTCGGCGGCGTCGCCACGGCCGGCCGCTCCTTCCAAGCCGCCCTCGTCGGCCTCATCATCGGATTCCTCCACAAGAAACGCGCCTCCTGGCTGCCCGTCGGTGGCGTCGCAGCCGGCCTCGGCGTCGTCTGGGGCGTCGGCACCGGTATCGCGTTCTGGATCCTGTCCGACCTGCGCACCCTCGGCCTCGAAAGTATCCGCAAGGCCCTCGACGGCTTCCTCAAGCTGGTCGGCTACATCCCCCACTCCGGAGGCTTCGTCGACGCGGGACATCAGCTCGGCCAATGGTTCGTCGACTGGTGGTGGATCTGGATCCCCATCACCCGCTTCATCGGCGTTGCCTTCCTGGTCCTCGCGGCCCGGTGGCTCCTCGGGGCAATCCTCAGCCGCATCTCCCTGGATGCGGGCTGGGATCCACTCCTGGACGCGAACGCCCACTCCGCGGACTCGCGTGATGGCGCCGAGGCCTCGTCCCCCCCTGCCCCTCACCCTCACCGACGTCGACTTCACCTACCCGGGCGCCGACCACCCCGCGCTGCGTGGCGTCACCCTGAGCTTCGAGCGCCCCGAATTCACCGTCGTCGTCGGGCACAACGGCTCGGGAAAGTCCACCCTCGCCCTCCTCCTCGCGGGCGCCGAACCCGGCTCTGGGACGCGCCAGGGCGGCGGCATCCTCGGGGCTGTCGGCGGCACTGCGCTCGTGGGGCAGCGGTCCGAACTCCTCGTTCTCGGACAGAGCGTCGCCGAAGATGTCACCTGGGGCATGACCCCGCAGCAAATCGTCGATCTCGACCTCGAGGAGCTGCTTGAGCGCGTCGGCCTCGCCGGCCTCGCGGATGCCGACCCTCGCTCCCTGTCCGGTGGGCAGCTCCAACGCCTCGCGCTCGCGGGCGCGCTTGCTCGCTCCCCGCGCCTGCTCATCTCCGACGAATCCACCGCCATGATCGACCGGGCCGGCCGCGCCGACATGCTCGATCTCCTCGCCTCCCTGCCCGCGCGCGGCATCGCCGTCGTCCACATCACCCACGACCCCGCCGAAAGCGCGCGCGCCGACCGCGTCGTCACGATTGACGGCGGCCGCATCGTCTCCGACCGACGCGCGGGGGAGGGTGCTCCCCTCATCGACGAGGCCGGGGATCCTCTCGCATCCCCTGGCCCCGGCGCGCCGGGTCTGTCTGCGTCTTCCGTGGCGGGCGCGCCCGCCCTCATCAAGGCGGCTCACCTATGGGCCGACCGCGTCGCCCACACCTACGACCTCGGCACCCCCTGGGAGAAGCCCGTCCTGCGCGACGTCAGCCTGATCCTTGACCCCGGCCAGGCCATGCTCATCACCGGGGACAATGGATCGGGTAAGACGACGCTCTCGCGCGTCCTCACCGGCCTGCTTGTCCCCACGTGGGGGCGGGTCACCCTCGGCGGGTGCCCCATGGAGCGCTGCGTCGGCGACGTCGCCCTCTCCATGCAATTCGCGCGCCTTCAGCTCCAGCGCCCCTCCGTGCGCTCCGACATCCTTGCCGCCGCCGGACACGGGCCGCGGATTGGCACCGGATCCGCGCACCGCAAGGGTGCCATCAGCCGCGAGGAAGGCGACCGCATCGTCGCCGAGGCCATGGAACTCGTCGGCCTCGACCCGGCCCTGGCGACGCGCGGCATCGACGACCTCTCCGGCGGGCAGATGCGCCGCGTCGCCCTCGCCGGCCTGCTCGCCTCCCACCCGAGCGTCCTCATCCTCGATGAACCCATGGCGGGCCTCGACGTGGCCTCGCGCGACCTGCTCATCTCGGTCCTGGACGAGCGGCGCCGCGCAGGCCTGTCCATCCTCGTCATCTCCCACGACCTCGAAGGCATGGACTCCCTGTGCGACACACACGGCCACCTCGCCGAGGGGGTGCTCTCATGATCGAACCCCACTCCGCCTGCGGAGCGACCGGCCCCGGCGGCGGCGCCAGCGAGGGCCGATTCTCGAGGACTCCTCCCGGCCTCGGCGAAGGTCCCACGCGCCCGAAGCCGCGGCGAAGCCCGGGCTTCACCCTGCCTCGGCCCCTGCCCTGGACGACGCCGCTGTCGCGAGCCTGGCCCGGCACGCTTATCGCCTGCTGGACGGTGCTCACCACGTGCGTGATTCTCTCGCCGCGCTGGTCGACGCTCACGATCGTGGGTGGCCTCCTTCTTGTTGCCTCGCTGGTCGTCCGCCTCCCCCTTGGTGTCGCGCCGCGTCCGCCCATGTGGTTCGTCTCGGGCTTCGTCGGCGGCTGCATCGGCGCCTGGCTGGGGGACGGGCTCGAGCTGTTCCTGCGAGTCTCCACCCTGGCGCTCGTCGTCCTGTGGGGATCGGGGCTTATCGCGTGGGTGACACCGACCGCCTCGCTCGCGGCTGCTCTGCGCTTCTTCCTGTGGCCCCTGCGGCTCGTGGGTGCGCCGGTCGATCAGTGGTCGCTCGTCATGGCCTCCGCCTTGCGAGGCCTGCCGATGCTGCGAGACCAGGCGCAGGCGGTGCTCGATACTGCCAAGCTGCGTCTCGGCCAGGACATGGCCACGCTGTCACTGCGCGGGTATGCGCGCCTGAGCGTCGACGTCATTACTGCGATCCTGTCCGCGACCTCGCGCGGCGCGGCCGAAACCGGGCGCGCCATGTCCATGCGCGGAGCCATCGAGGCTCGGGATAGTGTCAATCGTGGGGCGCGTGTTCGGCTCGGGTGGGTAGATGCCGCTGTGATCGCTGCGAGCCTGTTGGGTGTCGCTGGCATCGTTGCGTGCAGGTTGATGTCGTAGTGTGCCGGTCACACCTTTCGTTGTGATAGCGGGGTTTTATCCAGGTTGCGCGGATTCTTGTGCCCTGGGTCATACGGCGCTGATTTGACGCGGGGGGTGTGATGCCCCTATTCTTTCTGGGTACGCGCGAGTGGCGGAATAGGCAGACGCGCACGGTTCAGGTCCGTGTTCCAGTGATGGAGTGGGGGTTCAACTCCCCCCTCGCGCACGATGAAACCGCAGATCCTTTGAGGATCTGCGGTTTTTGTTTTCCTGGTTGTGGCCGTGGCCCCGCTGGTGTTCCGGGCGCCGGAGGGTCCGGCCGCTGTGTGTGCGGGCTATAGGCGCAAACGTGGTGCTTTAGACGGCGTGTCGTGGGTCTAGTGGGCGCGTCCGGCCCAGCCTTTGCGTGGCCAGAGTCCTTCTTCTGGGGTGGGGGTTCCTTCCGGGATTCCGTGGCGTTTCTGATCGGTGTGGTTGGGGTGTTTTGGTGTGGGGATCCGGCGGGGTGTGGGGCGCCCGTCGTGTTCCCATTGGGTCAGGACTTCGGTGGGGGTCGGGGGTTGTGGGGTGCGCAGGAGGAGAGCCCATTCGGCGATGATGGCTTGGTGGTAGGCACTGGCACCGCGGTGAGCGTGGAGGAGTTCACGCACGACAGCGTTGATGGATTCGACGTGGTTGGTGGTGGCGCAGGCCGGCGGGTCGGTTGGTGTGCCGTCGGGGTTGGTCAGGTAGGTGAACAGCACTCCTTGGCGTGCCAGTCGTGCCAAGCGTCGGTAGGCGCGGCGCGTGCGTTCATGCGTGTACCACCAGGTTTTACCGGTTTTTGACGCCCATGCAGGGTCTTGAGCGGCGAAGGTGCGCTGTGACATCCATTCTCGGAAGGTGTGCCCAAAGTCGTGGAGCATCGTCAACCACGCGCTGGCTTGGTCGACGCTGGTGATGCTCGTCAAGCGTCGTGACAAGGCCAGCAACGCCCGTGCGGGTTCGGTTCTGGGATGCATGGTTAGGTCGCGGATGATGTCACGATGAACGTGGACCAGGCAGCGTTGCACGCGCGTGGAGGGCCATAGGTGCGCGATAGCCGCCAAGGCGCCTGCAGCACCGTCGGTGGTGACCACATCGGCAGGAGCGAGGCGTTCAAGTAGGGCCGTGTAGGCCTGCGCGGATTCGTTGGCCGCCCACTGCCACTCCAGCACATGCTCGCGGTCTCGGGCGATCAGCAGCACCCATCCGCCCGACAGGTGTATGCCGTCAATGAAGATCTGATCGTGGACCTGCCCGGTGACGGGCGGGTGAGGTACCGGCACCTGCCAGCACCAACAGGTACGACGCCGGAAAGCGCGCGCTGAGCCTTCCTGTTCGTCTTGGGTGTGCCGAGACGTCGCCCACGCGATGAAGTCTGCCAGCTCATCGGCTTGTTCGTGTCGGCGCGCACGCCCTGATGGACATGTGGTTGACAGGGCGCACGAGGTGCATTTCCACCGTTGAGCGCCCGCCGCGGTGTGTCCATTCTTCTTCATCGGCACAGCGCACACCGGGCAACGCCGAGCACGATTCGATCGTGTTCTCACCCACTACACGATCACCCCAGAAAGTCAAGGAAGCTGCGCGATTAACCGCCCGAACCTAAATAACAGCGACTTTCGCCCGCAATCCCAACCTAAACCCGGAACTTAAGCACCACGTTCGTGACCTATAGTCCGTGTGTGCCGGTGGGCGGCGGCCCGCCCGCGAGCCGTCCGCGCTGCGAGCTTCGCTCGGCGCGTCGCCTCGAAGCCCGGCCAGGCCCCGCCGCCGCCCACCGGCACCGCGGCAGATCCCTCCGGCGCCCTTCACACCGGCGGCGCCTGGTCGCTGATGTGTTACTGGGTGCGTTGCTTCGAAGCCAGGCCGGGTCCCGTGCCTCGACGTGTTCCCTATCCTCAGTTTCGCATGCAATTCCCTGACACCTGCAGTTCGTCACTTAGTGAAAAGCCTGGAATTTCAACGATTACATTTCAAAGCATGAAGTGTGCGTGGGGGAATTGCATGCGAATGTGTGCCGATCGGGCCCCGCCGCCGCCCACGAGCACCGCAGCCTGGTCCCTCTACTCCCTGTGGGCGTCACGGGGGTCTCGCGTGTTGAGTTTTTGGGGTGCTCTGGTGCGTGTTGTTACAAACGTCGTCAATCCAAGGCGTTTTTCGTGTGGATTTCTGATCCGTTGTTACAAACGTCGTCAATCCGAGGGCTTTTTCGCTGAAAATGGTGGTTTTTGGGCTCAGATTGACGACGTTTGTAACGTCGGCCGCCCACTGGTCGCCCGGCCAAGCCCCGCCGCCACCCATGGGTGGCGCCGCCTGGCCCTGTCGGCCAGGTGGCCCGGTCTGAAACCGCCATCGCCTTTGCGGATGCCGGCCGAGCCTCGACTGAAACCGCCATCGCCTTTGCGGGTGAGAAATGGGCTGTTTTGGTGCAGTTTTCGGGTGCAGAGGTGATGGTGGTTTCAATGGTTGCTGTTCAGGGACGTGCAGTGGTGTTGTCGGTTTCAAAGTCGCCATGTTGTTGCGCCTCGTGCGCGAAAAAGTTCGCCCTGCGTGGTCTGATGGTGGACGTGAGCGCGAAAAAGTTCGCCCTGCACGCTCGAAACACCCCAAAATCGGCGTTTTTACGCTTGCTGGGAGAACTTTTTCGCGGAAGTGCCAGTGGAGGGGCTATGCTGGGCGAGTTTTTTCGCGGAAATGCTGCTGAAGGGGCCGTGCTGGGCGAGTTTTTTCGCGCCAATCGGCCCTGCGTCCAGGTCTTGTAGGCGACGTGGCGCACGAGGCTGGCTGCGGTGGGGGTTTTGCAGCATTAGAAGCTGGTTGACAGCGTGTCGCCGGCGTGTCGTACCTCTAATGACGCCATATCCCCCGTTTGGTGACGGCCTGGCCGAGCCGAGCGCCGCAAAGCGCGCGAGCGCCCTCTCGGCGGACTTCACCCCGGAGGGCGCGCAGGCGTTCTTTGACTACCACCAGCAGCAGAAGGAGAAGGAACATGAGCGCAGCGCTCGACAGGCTGAAGCAGCAGAAGAAGCTCGCGGGGTTCGTGAAGGTCATGGACGAGGAGACGACGAGGCGGGCGGAGCGGATCATCGCCGCTACGGCGAAGCTGGAGGTGCGACAGCTCTGGTCCGCCGCCGCGATGTGCCTCGTTCTCCTGCCGGTGGCCGTGGTCGTCGCCGGTCTCTGGATGGGCATCGCCGGGCTCATCACGGGTGTTCAGTGGGCGCTGGACGTGGATGGGAGCGTGTGGCTCGGCATCGGCCGGTGGCTCGTGGTCGGCGCTGGCCTCGCCGGGGCCGGCTACAGGCTCTTCGTGTCCGTCCGCTGGGTTGCGGGTCTCGTGGAGACCTGGAAGGGCCGCGGGATGCCGAAGTGGCCCCACTGGCGCAAGAGGTGATCATGCCTCGCGAGGGCAAGTGCGCGCAGCGCGTGCGGCAGCCGCGACAACTGGACATTAGTCAGCGGCTGCTGTATAGTTCAGTGCATGCTGACCATTGCTTCGCGTCTTGACGTCATGAATCGGCTCGGCCGGGCCATGGCCGACCCGACGCGCTCCCGCATCCTGATGTCCCTGCTCGACAGCCCGAGCCACCCTGCGGTGCTCTCGCGCGAGCTGGGGCTGACCCGCTCGAACGTGTCCAACCACCTGACCTGCCTGCGCGACTGCGGGATCGTGGTCGCCGAGCCCGAGGGCCGCCAGACTCGCTATGAGATCGCCGACCCGCACCTGGCCGCGGCGCTGACGGCACTGGTCGATGTGACCCTCGCCGTGGACGAGAGAGCGCGCCGTGCATCGACCCGGCCTGCTCGGTGCCGGGCTGCTGCGCCGCGAGCAGTTCGGGGGACGCCTCGTGAGCGCCGCCTGCGGCTGCGACGAGCCGACGACCAGTCCCGCGGACGAGGCAGAGGAGGCAGAGCGCCCGTGGTGGCGTGATCCCGGCCTGGTCGTGCCGATCCTCTCCGGCGTCGCGTTCGGCACCGGCCTGGCGCTGGAGTGGTCGGGGCTGCACATCGCGGCGCTGGTCGCGTTCTGGGCGGGCCTGCTGCTGGGCGCGTACACGTTCGTGCCCGGTGCGATCCGGAATCTCGTTGTGAAGCGCAAGCTCGGGATCGCGCTGCTGATGACAATCAGCGCCGTGGGCGCGGTGATCCTCGGCTACGTCGAGGAGGCGGCCGCGCTGGCGTTCCTCTTCTCGATCGCCGAGGCCCTGGAGGACAAGGCGATGGACCGCGCCCGCGGCGGGCTGCGTGCGCTGCTGAAACTCGTGCCGGAGACCGCGACCGTGCTGCGCGACGGGACCTCTGCCTCGGTCCCGGCCAGGGAGATCGCCGTCGGCGACGTGCTGCTGGTCCGCCCTGGCGATCGGGTCGCGACCGATGGGCTGGTCCGCTCGGGCCGGTCGAGCCTGGACACTTCGGCGATCACGGGTGAATCGATCCCGGTCGAGGTCGCGCCCGGAGAAGCGGTGTCGGCGGGCGCGATCAACAGCGCCGGCGTGCTGGAGGTCGAGGCGACCGCCGCGGGCACCGACAACTCACTGACCACGATCGTGGAGCTGGTAGAGCAGGCCCAGGCCGAGAAGGGCGACCGAGCCCGGATCGCTGACCGGATCGCCCGCCCGCTGGTGCCCGGTGTGATGGTCCTCGCCGTCCTCGTCGGCGTGCTCGGCTCCCTGCTCGGTGACCCGGAGACCTGGATCACCCGCGCCCTGGTCGTCCTCGTCGCGGCCAGCCCCTGCGCGCTGGCGATCGCGGTGCCCGTCACCGTGGTCTCCGCGATCGGCGCGGCGACCAAGTTCGGCGTCGTCATCAAGAGCGGGGCCGCCTTCGAGCGCCTCGGTGGCATCCGGCACCTGGCCGTGGACAAGACCGGCACTCTGACCCGCAACCGGCCCGAGGTAACCGCCATCGTCGCCGCCCATGGGTTCGACGATGCGCAGGTGCTTGCTTGGGCTGCCGCCGTGGAGCAGCACTCGACGCACCCACTCGCCGCCGCCATCGCCGCCGCGGGCCGGGGAACCCCCCGCCGCGCAGGACGTGGCCGAGGAGGCCGGGCACGGCATCGGTGGCCTGGTCGACGGCCGCAGGTGGCGGTGGGCAGTCCGCGCTGGATCGACGCCGGTCCGCTCAAGGCCCGGGTCGAGGACCTGGAGGCCGAGGGGCAGACCTGCGTGCTCGTCACCGTCGACGGCTTCCTGGCCGGGGCGATCGGCGTCCGCGACGAGCTGCGCCCCGAGGTCCCCGAGGTTGTGCGGACCCTGCGCGACCAGGGCATCGAGGTGAGCATGCTCACTGGCGACAACTCCCGCACCGCTGCTGCGCTGGCGAAGCTGGCCGGGATCGGCGACGTGTACGCCGAGCTGCGTCCCGAGGACAAGGCTCGTATCGTCGCCGGGCTCTCGGAGACGTCGCCGACCGCGATGATCGGCGATGGCATCAACGACGCGCCCGCCCTGGCCGGGGCGACCGTGGGCATCGCGATGGGCGCGACCGGCTCCGACGCCGCGATCGAGTCCGCCGACGTCGCCTTCACCGGCCACGACCTCGGCCTCATCCCGCAGGCTCTGCGCCACGCCCGCCGCGGCGGCAGGATCATCAACCAGAACATCGTTCTGTCCTTGGCGATCATCACTGTGCTGCTGCCGCTGGCGATCACCGGCGTGCTCGGCCTGGCAGCGGTCGTCCTCGTGCACGAGGTCGCCGAAGTCGTCGTCATCGCCAACGGACTGCGGGCTGCGCGTGCCCGCAAGCAATAGGTGTTCCGTCCAACGCCACAACTCAGACATGCGCTACGAGAACCCCCTCTACCTCGCCGAGGAGGCCGCAGCCCTAGACCTGATCGCGGACGGACACACTGCCCTCGACGCTCATCAAGCAGCTGAGCCAGGACCGCGCACTCGCGGAAGCCGACACCCTCCTCCTGACGATCCCCAACCAGCTCGGATTCGAGGAAAACTGGTCGATCATCCGCAACTTCGCCGACTATGTTGCCCCCGCGCTCGGGTGGGAGCCGGCACGTCCGGGTGTCCTTCCGACCGGCTACGACATCGACGAGGCCGTGGCCGAGTAGGGGGTCACGGCACCGCGAGTGGGGCCCGTGCGCGGATGACGGCGCCGCCCGGGGCGGCGGCGGGAACATAGCTGCATGATTGTCGCGGTGTTGAGCTGTCACAAGCGTGACTGAGTGTATGAGCCTGACGGGACGCAGACCTGTTGACGGTGGCGGCGTCAAGCCGGGGTGGGGATTCGGAAAGCCCCACCCCGGTTTCCCTTTTGGTGTGTGCTGGCATACACTAGTCGGACACTATCCATGCAAGACGATGAGGTCTTCTCATAATGGCTCGACGCTCCAGGGGTGCGGTGTCAATCAATCCGCGCTCCGCTCAGAATATGTCCACCCGGCCGGCAGATTTCTCGAAGAAGAAGAAATCAATTAGCCCGGTCAAGGTATTTGGCGCCGTAGCGGCGCTGGCGTGTATCGTGACCTGCCTGTTTGTGCAGCTACCCGGCCTGGATGTGGCCGGTACGCGCATGTTCGGCATCTTCCTGGCGGCGATTCTGCTGTGGGTGACGGAGGCGGTGCCCCTGGCGGGCACGGCCGTCCTCGTTATTTTCCTGGAGGTCCTGTTCATTTCGGATCACGCGCTGCTGAGCGTGGGTGAGGGTGCCCCGGCCTACACGAAGTTCTTCGGTGCCCTGGCCAACCCGGTCATCATCCTGTTCCTGGGCGGCTTCATGGTGGCCGACGGCGCCGCCAAGTACAAGCTGGATCGCGCCCTGTCGGCCGTCCTCCTCAAGCCCTTCATGGGTAAGCCGCGCCTGACCGTCATGGGCGTCATGCTCATCACCGCGATCATGAGTATGTTCATGTCGAACACGGCGACCACGGCGACGATGTTTGCCGTCATGATGCCCGTCATCATGGCCCTGCCCGAGGGTAAGGCGCGCACCGGCATTGCCCTCTCGATCCCGGTCGCCGCGAACGTCGGCGGCATGGGCACGCCGGTCGGCACACCCCCGAACGCGATCGCGCTCGGCGCCCTGGAGAACGCGGGCGTCACAGTGACCTTCCTGCAGTGGATGCTCGCGGCCGTCCCGCTCATGCTTGTGCTCCTGGCCCTGTCCTGGGCGTTCATCGCGTGGCGCTACATCCCCGCCGACGCCAAGTTCAACATCGACACGTCGGCGCGCTTCGAGAAGTCGCGCAGCGCGATAATCTTCTACTCGGTGGCGGGTCTAACGATCCTCCTGTGGATGACCGAGTCGCTGCACCACATTTCCGCCAACGTCGTGGGCTTCCTGCCGGTCGTGGTCCTTCTGATGACGAAGGTGATGAGCGGGGATGACCTGCGTGCCCTGGACTGGCCTGTCCTGTGGCTGGTCGCGGGCGGTATCGCGCTGGGCTCGGGCGTGGCCGCTACGGGCCTCGACAAGTGGATGCTCGGCTCGATCCAGTGGGCCTCGATCCCCGGCGTCCTCCTGATCTTCGTTCTGGCCCTCGTGGGTTGGGTGACCTCGAACGTCATTTCGCACTCCGCGTCCGCAAACCTGCTGATCCCCATGGGCATGGGCCTGGCGACGACGGTCTCGACGAGCGCCGCGGAGATCGCCATCGTCATCGCGCTGGGTTGCTCGCTCGGCATGTGCCTGCCGATTTCGACCCCGCCGAACGCGATTGCGTACTCGACGGGCACGACCCCGACCCGCGAGATGGCGATCGTCGGCATCGTGGTGGGCGTCGTCGGCATCATCCTCCTAGCGTTCATCGCGCCGCTGACCTGGGGATTCATCGGGGTGATGTGACGTGTCCGGGGACGAGGCCATGGTCGGTTCGGGGGCGGCGCGCCCCCGGCCGGGGCTGGCCCACGGGTGGACGCGGGGGCCGGCGGCGGAGGACGCCTCGGTACTGGCCCGAACGGACGTGCGCAGCGGCGGTCACAGAGCCGGCTACCCAATTCACATGCTGGTCGTGGGCGACGACTCCCGCTCGATTGCCGCGCCCGTCACGAGGGACTTGGCGCATGCTTTCCCGGGTCTGTGCCTGGACCGGATCGGCGGGATCGAGGACCTGGCTGGCTACGAGGCCAGCCTGAAGCCGGGCGACCACGTGCTGATGGGCCTGGTGACCTCCGAGGTCGACGACATTGACGCGCTCATCGACCGTGCGAGGACCTTCCCGGCGCTGCAGCGCATGCAGTGGGTGGTGGTGACGGATAAGTCCGAGCATCGCGACCTGGCCCGGTGCATGCAGTCGTGCGCGCTCGCCTCGGTCCTCAAGTCCCCGTGGACGGTTCCCCTGCTGGCGGGGCAGGCGTATTCGACGATGGTGCGCTACCTGCGCGGATGCGGCTATTCGGATAGGCAGATCCGCTCGCTCATCGCTGATCCGCCGCCTTTCGCCGTGCAGGGTCCGCTCCTGGAGGGCCTGGACCGCGACGAGCGCGAGGTCGTCATGGAGCTCCTCGCCGGCGTCGAGCGCGTGCTCGGCCAGAGGCCTCGGCTGATTGTCCCCGAGGGGACGCAGCTGGTGACCCAGGGCGAGCCGGTGGGTGCCGTCTACCTGGTGTTGGATGGCCAAGTGTCGCTGCACAGGGATTCCGTGCAGGGCGAGGTCCTGGCGCACCTGGCCTCGTCGGGTCCGCTCATCGGCCTCGTGTCGCTGGCGCGCGCGGAGGATGCGTTCTTCACGGGCGAGACGGCGACCGAGGCGACGCTCGTGCGCCTGACGACCGAGCAGCTCCAGATCGTCATCTCCGAGGACCCGTCGATCGGCGCGACGCTGACGGCGCTCGCGATCCGCTCGCTGACGCGTCGCCTCATGCGCGCCGAGGACCTCCATCTCGAGAACGCGATGCTCGCCGAGGACCTCGAGGCCCAGAAGCAGGCCCTGGCCGCCACCCTCGAGGACCTGCGCGCCACCCGCGCCGAGCTGGTCGAACGAGCGCGCTTCGCGATGCTCGGCGAGCTGAGCGCCGGCATCGCCCACGAGCTCAACAACCCGGTGACCGCCCTCGTGCGCGCCGCCAAGCACCTGCACGAGGACGTGGATGCGGCGCTCGCGGCACCGGCCACGGCCTCGTCGAGGGAGGCGATGGCCCGAGCCCTCACCGCGCCCCCGCGCTCCACGTCGGTCGAGCGCGCCCTCATGAAGGAGCTCCTGCCCGTCGTCGGCGACCGCACGCTCGCGCGTCGCCTCGTGCGCGCCGGGATCCAGGGGGCGGACGGTGCGCGCTCTCTCGCGCAGATCCCGGGTGGCATCGACGCGTACGAGGCGGGGGCGCGCCTGGGTGGGTCCCTGCGCTCGGTGCTCGCCGCGGGTGACCGCGTCATCGAGCTGACCCAGTCCCTGAAGGGCTATGCGCGCCCGGACGCCGAGGACCTCAAGCCCGTGGACGTGCGCGAGGGCATCGACGACGTGTTGCGGCTGACCGCCCACAGGGTGCGCGGCATCCGCATCGACTGCGACTATGAGGACGTGCCGCCCGTGCGCGCGCACCCGGCGAAGCTGCAGCAGGTGTGGACGAACCTCATCATCAATGCGGCCGAGGCCATCGAGGACGAGACCGCCGACCTGGTCGCGGCCGCCGAGGCCTCGGGCGGCGTACCCGAGCTGCCCGCCCGCGGCGAGGCCGAGGCCCTCATCCGCATCACCGTGCGTCCCACGCCCGAGGGCGTGAGCGTCACCATCCACGACAACGGTCCGGGCATCGACCCGGGAATTGTCGACAAGATTATGGAGCCCCACTTCACCACCAAGGCGGGGCGCGTCCGATTCGGCCTGGGCATGGGCATGTCCATCGTCCGAAGCATCATTGCCGATCATGGGGGCACACTCACGATCGACTCTCACCCGGGATCCACGACCATGCGGATCTCGTTGCCCGCCCAATCACACGAGGAGGAATCATGACCCTGACAATCCTGTCCCTTGAGGACGAAGCAGACGTGCGCGACGCTCTCGAGCGCGATCTTGAACAGTTCTGGGACAAGATCCGGCTCGAAGTCGCCGAGGATGTTGACGACGCGTGGGCCGTCATCGACGAGATCGTCGAAGACGGGGACGAGCTGGCCCTCGTCCTGTCCGACCACCGCCTGCCCGGAAAGTCGGGCGTGGACTTCCTCGTGGAGCTCATGAAGGATGAGCGTTTCAGTGCGACCCGCACGGTGCTGGTCACCGGGCAGGCGGACCAGTCCGACACGATCCGCGCGGTCAACCAGGCGGGCCTGGACTATTACATCGGCAAGCCGTGGGACCCGGAGGAGCTGCGCGCCGCCGTGCGCGACCAGCTCACCGAGTACGTCCTGGAGGCCGGCGTGAACCCCCTGCCCTACGTGAGCGTGCTCGACGGCGTGCGCGTCATGGAGGCGATCCGCTAGAACCCTCAGCGAAGGGCCGCCGCGCTCGCCGATGATGGCGAGCGCGACGGCCCTCATGTCAGTGGTGGGCGTCTCAGGTTGTCGGCTCGTACGCCCACAGGGGGAGGGATTGCCAGTTATCGGGTGTGCCCGTCGCTCGCAGGGGGACGACGTCGGTAGCGGGGAACGTTGCGAGGACTGAGGGAAGGGCGGTTCCATCTCCCAGGCCCATCGTGCGGGTGAGGTATTGGACGAGCGTGAGCTGGTCGAAACACTTGTTTTTCTTTGGTGACAACTCTCTGATTCCGAGAATTTCAGCGTCTTCTGGAAGCTTCACTTGTCGCAGTGTGCGATTAAAAAGTCGTCCCTGGTGTGCGCAGATATTGCGGAGAATTCTGAGTATGTCGAGCCAAGAATTGACCTGTGACCGACTTAAGTGGCTCTTCATAATTGGGGGTGTAGTTGGGGTCTGAATCCGCCGGTTTCGAGGAGGCAGCGGGTGATGTAGTGGGTGAGGTTACGGAACCCGAGGGCGGAGCCGCGTAGGTGTTCGAGGCGTCCGTTGATGGCTTCGGTAGGGCTATTGGAGGTGTGGGGGTGGTCGAAGTAAGCCAGGATGTCCCCGGCTCGGCGTTTGAGTGTCCTGCCCAGCGTGATGAGCTCGGTCAGACCCCTCGGTACACGCGTGGAGGTCAGGGTGTTGATTTCGGCTTCCATCAGGGCCTTACCCGCGTCCGTGTCGGGCGCGCGGTAGGCGTCGATGATGTTCTGGTAGGCGCTCCAAGTGACCTCGAGCGCGACGTGCTCCTCACCGGAAAACAGGTTGAGTAGTTGGTGCTGCTGGCGTGGCGTGAGCAGGCATGAGCGGGTGTGTAACATCCTGCGGGCCTTGTACAGGGGGTCGGTGGCACGCCCGCGCCGGTGGTGGAGTTCTTGCTGAATGCGTCTGCGACACTCATCCAAGGCGTTGCCAGCCAGGTGCACGACGTGGAAGGGGTCCATGACCGCCCTCGCGCCGGGGAGTTCTTCAGTGGCTGCGCTTTTTGAACCCGGTGAATCCATCCATCGCGACGATCTCGATGCGGCTTCGCCACGTGTCGGGGCGGGAGGCCAGCCAGGTTTTGAAGACCTGCTTGGAGCGACCCGGGACCATGTCCAAGAGTCGGGAGGGGCCGCTGCGTTCTCGGATGGGTGTCAAGTCCAAGATAACGGTGACGTATTTGTCTCCGTAGGGGGTGTGGCGCCACACGTGTTCATCCACCCCGATGACACGCACGCCATCGAACCGAGTTGGATCATTGATCAGTAGACGCTGGCCTTCACCCAGGACAGCGGTGTTGGCGGTATTCCAGGACACACCGAGGGCCTGGGAGATACGCGCCACCGTCAAATGATGAACGACCAGCCCAGTGAGCGCCCAGCGCACCGCCGCACGCGAGAGCTTGGCGCGCGGATCGGCCGCTTGGCTCATATCTTGACGCCACACATGGGCGCACTCCTGGCACCGGTAGCGGCGCACGCTCACGTGCAAGATCGTGGGGCGCCACCCGTAAGGCTCGTGCGCCAAGCGCCTGACCACCGTGTCACGAGCCACGCCCTGGCACCCGCAGCGTCGACACCACCGGCCCTCACCAGTAATACAGCAAGCCAACACTGCACGGTCTGCCCCAATGCGCTGACCCGTCACTTCCAGGCCCAGGTCATCCAGGCGCGTGAACGCGCTCAGATCAGGGCGACCAAAGATAGTATTGGCCATGTCGAGGTCTTTCAGATGGACGGTGTAGCAATCTCCATCATCGGAAGACCTCGACCCCTACCCGGCCACGACACGCCCAACCCCGCCCACAACACCTACACCCTCAAATGCGAAGAGCCCTTTTAGGTACTTGCTTTCCTAAAACTGATGTGATACAATGATTTAATCCAGAAAAGGAGTAAAAAAATATGCGGCAAGGTATTCTTAAATAAAACTATAATCAAATAGTGGGAACAAAGGATTATGATAGCTCCTTTTGTAGGGGCTTAGTTTTTTTTGTACCCAATTTAAGAATACTTTTTGCCTTATCAATTTTGACATATCCCCAAAAAAACAGCAATCACAAACAGGTGTATGCTGTATATGTGTATGTCCGCAACTTATAATCCCCAGTGGTAAAAAGTATTTTACTGCTGGGGATTTTTTTATGCCCTTTGGGGCTGTAAAGGGAGGACAATCACATGAAAAATAATCAATATTGGAATTCTTGCCCATGTAGACGCTGGAAAGACGACCTTGACGGAGAGCCTGCTATATGCCAGCGGAGCCATTTCAGAACCGGGGAGCGTCGAAAAAAAGGGACAACGAGGACGGACACCATGTTTTTTTGGAGCGGCAGCGTGGGATTACCATTCAAGCGGCAGTCACTTCCTTCCAGTGGCACAGATGTAAAGTTAACATTGTGGATACGCCCGGCCACATGGATTTTTTTTGGCGGAGGTGTACCGCTCTTTGGCTGTTTTTAGATGGGGCCATCTTGGTGATCTCCGCTAAAGATGGCGTGCAGGCCCAGACCCGTATTCTGTTCCATGCCCTGCGGAAAATGAACATTCCCACCGTTATCTTTATCAACAAGATCGACCAGGCTGGCGTTGATTTGCAGAGCGTGGTTCAGTCTGTTCGGGATAAGCTCTCCGCCGATATTATCATCAAGCAGACGGTGTCGCTGTCCCCGGAAATAGTCCTGGAGGAAAAATACCGACATAGAAGCATGGGATGCGGTCATCGAAAAATAACGATGAATTATTGGAAAAAGTATATCGCAGGAGAACCAATCAGCCGGGAAAAAAACTTGCGCGGGAGGAACAGCAGCGGGTTCAAGACGCCTCCCTGTTCCCAGTCTATCATGGCAGCGCCAAAAAATGGCCTTGGCATTCAACCGTTGATGGATGCGGTGACAGGGGCTGTTCCAACCGATTGGGGAACAGGGGGCGCCGCCCTATGCGGCAGCGTTTTCAAGGTTGAGTACACCGATTGCGGCCAGCGGCGTGTCTATCTACGGTTATACAGCGGAACGCTGCGCCTGCAGGGATACGGTGGCCCTGGCCGGGAGAAAAAGCTGAAAAATCACAGAGATGCGTATTCCATCCAAAGGGGAAATTGTTCGGACAGACACCGCTTATCAGGGTGAAATTGTTATCCTTCCCAGCGACAGCGTGAGGTTAAACGATGTATTAGGGGACCAAACCCGGCTCCCTCGTAAAAGGTGGCGCGAGGACCCCCTCCCCATGCTGCGGACGACGATTGCGCCGAAAACGGCAGCGCAAAGAGAACGGCTGCTGGACGCTCTTACGCAACTTGCGGATACTGACCCGCTTTTGCGTTGCGAAGTGGATTCCATCACCCATGAGATCATTCTTTCTTTTTTGGGCCGGGTGCAGTTGGAGGTTGTTTCCGCTTTGCTGTCGGAAAAATACAAGCTTGAAACAGTGGTAAAGGAACCCTCCGTCATTTATATGGAGCGGCCGCTCAAAGCAGCCAGCCACACCATCCATATCGAGGTGCCGCCCAACCCGTTTTGGGCATCCATAGGACTGTCTGTTACACCACTCTCGCTTGGCTCCGGTGTACAATACGAGAGCCGGGTTTCGCTGGGATACTTGAACCAGAGTTTTTCAAAAACGCTGTCAGGGGATGGTATCCGTTACGGGCTGGAGCAGGGCTTGTTCGGCTGGAACGTAACGGACTGTAAGATTTGCTTTGAATACGGGCTTTATTACAGTCCGGTCAGCACGCCGGCGGACTTCCGCTCATTGGCCCCGATTGTATTGGAACAGGCATTGAAGGAATCGGGGACGCAGCTGCTGGAACCTTATCTCTCCTTCATCCTCTATGCGCCCCAGGAATACCTTTCCAGGGCTTATCATGATGCACCGAAATACTGTGCCACCATCGAAACGGCCCAGGTAAAAAAGGATGAAGTTGTCTTTACTGGCGAGATTCCCGCCCGCTGTATACAGGCATACCGTACTGATCTGGCCTTTTACACCAACGGGCGGAGCGTATGCCTTACAGAGCTGAAAGGATATCAGGCCGCTGTCGGTCAGCCGGTCATCCAGCCCCGCCGTCCAAACAGCCGCCTGGACAAGGTGCGCCATATGTTTCAGAAGGTAATGTAAAGATACATAATCGTCAAGACGGCAACAATCAGAAGTTATGGAGGGTAACAATGGAATATAGTAAGGAAGATTTAATGGCTCTTCGCATTTGAGGGTGTAGGTGTTGTGGGCGGGGTTGGGCGTGTCGTGGCCGGGTAGGGGTCGAGGTCTTCCGATGATGGAGATTGCTACACCGTCCATCTGAAAGACCTCGACATGGCCAATACTATCTTTGATCGCCCTGACCTGAGCGCGTTCACGCGCCTGGATGACCTGGGCCTGGAAGTGACGGGCCAGCGCATGTGGCCAGACCATGCAGTGTTGGCTTGCCGGATTGCTGGTGAGGACCGGTGGTGTCGACGCTGCGGATGCCAGGGCGAGTCGCGTGACACGGTGATCAGGCGCTTGGCGCACGAGCCTTACGGGTGGCGCCCCACGATCTTGCACGTGAGCGTGCGCCGCTACCGGTGCCAGGAGTGCGCCCATGTGTGGCGTCAAGATATGAGCCAAGCGGCCGATCCGCGCGCCAAGCTCTCGCGTGCGGCGGTGCGCTGGGCGCTCACTGGGCTGGTCGTTCATCATTTGACGGTGGCGCGTATCTCCCAGGCCCTCGGTGTGTCCTGGAATACCGCCAACACCGCTGTCCTGGGTGAAGGCCAGCGTCTACTGATCAATGATCCAACTCGGTTCGATGGCGTGCGTGTCATCGGGGTGGATGAACACGTGTGGCGCCACACCCCTACGGAGACAAATACGTCACCGTTATCTTGGACTTGACACCCATCCGAGAACGCAGCGGCCCCTCCCGACTCTTGGACATGGTCCCGGGTCGCTCCAAGCAGGTCTTCAAAACCTGGCTGGCCTCCCGCCCCGACACGTGGCGAAGCCGCATCGAGATCGTCGCGATGGATGGATTCACCGGGTTCAAAAGCGCAGCCACTGAAGAACTCCCCGGCGCGAGGGCGGTCATGGACCCCTTCCACGTCGTGCACCTGGCTGGCAACGCCTTGGATGAGTGTCGCAGACGCATTCAGCAAGAACTCCACCACCGGCGCGGGCGTGCCACCGACCCCCTGTACAAGGCCCGCAGGATGTTACACACCCGCTCATGCCTGCTCACGCCACGCCAGCAGCACCAACTACTCAACCTGTTTTCCGGTGAGGAGCACGTCGCGCTCGAGGTCACTTGGAGCGCCTACCAGAACATCATCGACGCCTACCGCGCGCCCGACACGGACGCGGGTAAGGCCCTGATGGAAGCCGAAATCAACACCCTGACCTCCACGCGTGTACCGAGGGGTCTGACCGAGCTCATCACGCTGGGCAGGACACTCAAACGCCGAGCCGGGGACATCCTGGCTTACTTCGACCACCCCCACACCTCCAATGGCCCTACCGAAGCCATCAACGGACGCCTCGAACACCTACGCGGCTCCGCCCTCGGGTTCCGTAACCTCACCCACTACATCACCCGCTGCCTCCTCGAAACCGGCGGATTCAGACCCCAACTACACCCCCAATTATGAAGAGCCACTTAAGTGCAGAGAGTCAGCGATGCTGTCTTGGCAGTGAATGGGTGCCATTTTAAATAGCATGGCAAGCTGTCCCCATTCAAGGATGTGAACCGCTACCCATATGGGTAGTTTACTTGCGTATTCTTTTTTATAGTGTTTGATAAAATCCTCTTGTGATCGACTGAGGTTTATGTTGTAGGCCTTGATCCATTTTCTGTATTCATCGGTTTCATGATTGTTTTCCTTGTCGAAACCTGAGGGTCCTAATCGAAGCGATGCAAGGTGGAGATAGGGGTGATCTTTGCCGAGCGTGTAGCCAATGAGCGCTCGTAATCCTACTTCGATCCGCGAGAGTTCTTGAAAAGTTGTTGCGCGGAGTCGCTCATCGAATCTGTAGAGCGCTAAGACCTGTTCGAGGTTTGTCTTAGGGAGGAACTGATCGGAGCGTGTTCGGCTTGCCTTATCATATTGGCGAAATGGGTAAGAGTAGCCAGACAATCTGTAGTAGCTGATCTTCTCGAGTGCTTTCCGTGCTGTCTCAATGTCATCGATGATCATTCCGCGTGATCGTAATATATCGATCTGTTCGTCGATAGTTCGAAAAGGCTTTTCCATGATTATGCGCCCTTGCATAGAAGAAAACCGGCCCTGGACCTTGCGGCGGAACCGGTGTTGATAACAATATTGTACTGTTTATTGGTACCTTATGCCAATCTGGCATAGTTGTGAGGCGCCTCATAGTGGGGTTGAATATGGTCTCACTGCTCATGCCCTTTGCAAAAGAGAAGACCGGCTCTGGATCCCCGCAGCGGGGTAAGAGCCGGTTCTGGTGACTCCATTATATGCGGCCCCTGCTGCGCTTGTCAGCCCTGGGCCTGCTGGCCCGGGTCGTTGCACATGGTGATGCCCTCGAAGCCGGCGGCACCCAGCACTTGGAAGATCTCGTCGAGGAGGACCATCGGCTCGGCCGTGCCAGCGGCGAACTCGGGGTGACGGATCTCGATGGCGGCCATGCCGCGCGGATCCGTGACCGGCTCGGTGTCGAACTTCTCCGATAGCAGGCGGTTTGCCTCCTCCAGGTCGGCGGGGGAGCCGAACGCCCAGGTCACGGCCTTGTTGCCCGCGCCCGTGGGGGTACGCTGAATGTACATGCGCGTCATGAGGATGTGGCGGCCGTGACGGGGGAACACGTCGCCCACGCGGGTGAACAGCGCGATGTCCGCCAGGTCCCCTCCGAGCGACGAATCCACGAGCGCGTAGGCGTAGGCACCGATACCGCGCAGGGTGAGGGCGTCCGCGAGGAGGCCCATGACCTCGTCACCGAAGGGTTCGGGCTGGAAGTACACGCCCTCGCCGATCTCGGGTGCGTCCGGGCCGAGCAGCGTGATGTCGAAGCCGGCGTCCGCCAGCGCGTCCCGCACGAGCGCAACGTTGTGCTCCGGGAAGGGGTGCAGCGCGGCCGCGTTCGCGGCGATGCGCTCGATAAACACGTAGGTGGAAAAACCAAGCTCAGCCATGCGCTCATTGTAAGCGCCAGGCCAGCCGCTCATGAGACGAGGCCGTGGCGCCCCGGGCGGTCGAGTGACCACGAGGGGAGGCCACGGCCTCGTCAATGACGGAGAGTCAACGCAGGCACAGGCCCTGCTCGTTGAGGACCTCCATGATGGGGGAGACGTGCGCGCCGCCCACGCCGATGTTGGTGGCGACCAGGTGCGTGAAGGACTCGAGGCGCGAGCCCGAGCGCAGGTCGTAGTACTCGGTGACCTCGCGGTCGTAGTCGGCCAGCGTCTCCGTGTAGGACTCCACGCGCGGGTATGTGTTCTTCGCGGTGACGACCGACAGGGGCATGCGCGGCTTCTGGCCGGGCTCCTGGTCCGGGTGTCCCACGAGCAGACCGAGAACCGGGAAGGTCAGCTCCGGCAGCTCCAGCGCCTTCACGACGGGGCGCGGATCGGCGAGGATCGAGCCGAGGTAGACGGTGCCCAGGCCCATCGACTCGGCGGCCACGACCACGTTCTGCGCGGCCAGCAGCGCGTCCTCGACGGCGGTGAGGAACAGGTTCATCGAACCCAGGGCCTCCGAGGAGACACCCTGCTCGGCGCGGATACGGCTGTTGCGGTACAGGTCGGCGACGAAGATGAACAGGTCGCCCTTCGTGCCGCCCACGTAGGGCTGGCCGGACGCGGCGCCGATCGCCTCGCGCACCTGCGGGTCGGTGATGTGCAGGACCGTGCAGGACTGCAGGAACGAGGAGGTTGCGGTGTGGCGCGCCACGTCCATGAGCGTGGTGACCTCGGTCTCGGTGAGGGGCTGGTCCTTGTAGGCGCGGATCGTGCGGTGCGCGAGCTGGCTCGCAATCGTCTCGTTTGTCATGCGTTCATTCTACGATTGGGTGCGTGAAACAGATAGAGCCTTTCGGTCCCTTCGCTCTGGACTCGCGCGTAACTGCCGTGGCCGTGCCCTCCCCGGCCGGTGAGCTGAGCGGCCTGCTGACCGGCCCGAGCGCCTCCGCCCTCATCGACGGAACCCCCGCGATCTCGGTGGCCTCCGCGCCGGGCGGAGCCGGGCAGAACCGCGCGCTCCTCGTCCCCGGCTACACGGGATCCAAGGAGGACTACTCGACCGTCCTGCCGTTCCTCGGGGACGCAGGCTGGGACGTCCTCGCCTACTCGCAACGAGGCCAGGGCGGGTCCGCCGCGCCCGCCGGCCTCGGCGCGTACGGGATGAGCGACTTTGTCGGTGACCTCATCGCCGTCGCCGAGGCCTGGGCCGGGACCTCGGGTCGCGTCCACCTCGTGGGCCACTCCTTCGGCGGCATCGTCGCGCGTGCGGCCGTCGTCAAGCGCCCCGACCTCTTCGCCTCCGTCACCCTGTTCTGCTCGGGTCGGGCCGTCTACGACTGGATGAACACCCTGCCCATCCTCGACCCCCTGCCCACGGGCCCCGGTGCGCGCCAGCAGGTGCTGCGCACCTACTTCCCGGACATGAACTTCGACGAACCCGGCGTCGGATGGGCGGAATTCCAACGTATCCGCGCGCTGGACACGGCCTCGGAAAACCTGGTGGGCATCGCCCGCATCCTGTCCCAGCTGCGCCCCGACACCCCGGCGCTCGCGGCCACGGGCGTGCCCGTGCACGTGCTGTACGGGGACCAGGACGAGATCTGGCCGCCCTCGTGGTACGCCGAGGAGGCCGCAGACCTGGGGGCCCGCGAGAGCATCATCCGAGGGGGCACACACAGCCCGCAGCTGCAGTTCCCGCGCCAGTGGGCGGAGTTTGCCACCTCGTTCTGGGCGGACGTGGAGTCGGGGGCGCTGGTCTGGTCCATGTGACGCGGGATGCTGTGACATCGTCCCAAAACGGGCCTTGTGATGCGTATCTATGAGGGTGGATGCTTAGTATTGTGTTTATGAACAAGCGTTCCATCCTTACTGCAGTGCTAGCGCTCGGCCTGGGCATCACCGCCCTGACCGGCTGCGCTACCGATTCCGCTCACTCCTACGTGACCCCGAAGGACGTCAAGACGGTCGAGCGTCCCATCGCTCAGATCGACGACAGTGGCATCAAGATCCCCGAGAAGCGCGACCTGAAGGTCAAGCTGGCCGACTCCGACAAGGCCGCCAAGTGGAAGATTGAGGTCTCTGACCCCACCGCCCTCGAGGTCGGCAAGTCCGAGAAGAACGTCGTCACCCTGCACCCGCTGCGTGCGCTGGGCGAGGAAGACGACCCGGTGACCGTGAGCCTGACTGATCCGGACGGCATCACCACCGACTTCAAGGTGACCATCACCGAGGGCGCCAACTGATTCCATACTGACAACGCTTCGGGCCCAGGATCTGCGGATCCTGGGCCCTGTGCGTTTGTGTTGTGGCCGCTGGGTGTTAGAGAGTGTTAATAAATTCCCGCAGTGCCCGCAGCGGTAGCATCAGGTGATTGTCAGCTCCGGGGCATGATACAAACTGCGAGCACTGGTTGAGGTAGAAGTCGCGTGCGTGGTCGTTGGCGCAGTGGACCAGGAGGGCAGCGAATCCCACCTCATTGCTGAGCTTGTAGGCTCGCAAGAGTGCATCTTTGAGGAGAGCTGCGCCTATGCCTCGTCCCTGCGCGCGCTGATCGACGGCGAGTCGCGCGAGGAAGAGAACTGGGCATGGCTCCGGGCGTTGGCCAGGTTTGAGGGCATCTGGGAGTTTGCTGCGCTGTACTGCCCCCATCGATAGGCGTAGAAACCAAGTGTCTCTGGTTCCTGCGTTGTGACGAAAACGCGAGCATTTCCGGCGCTGTTGTTCTGCCACGCGAAGCGGTGGAACCAATCGTCTATCTCAGTGTTGCCCGATTGGAAGTGCGACCGGTCATCCCTCCGCTCAAGGGGGCGAGGCTCCTGCAGGACTGTTGTGTACATCAGTGGTCGGAAGCGTTCGGTGCACTCAGGTTGATGTGAGTGCCGAAGGGTGAGGGGCGATCAAAGAGTTTGCGCAGTTTGGGATCGTCCGTCGGCGAGGCCGCAAGGATTTCTTCGAAGCGGGCGTGCTCCTCTTCGTTCAGAATGAAGAAGCGCTGGTCGGCGAGACGTCGCTCTGCCTCCAATGTGGCTGCGGAGAGGACGAAATCGCTGATGCTGCGAGATGTGTATGTGGCGGCGCTGCGAATGAGAGTGTTCTGTTCCTCGGTGAGGCGTAGTTCCAGACGCTGTGTCTTTGCAATGCTCATATCAATTCCTCTTTCGCTCGTACGGACATTATCCGTACGTGTAGATACCTTAGCATCTGCGGTGCGAGTGGGCTAGCTCTTTCCCCTGAGAGGATTCCTGCGGGAATGGATCACGTTGTGAGTGGATGAGAAGGGGGGGTGGCCAACGATGAGTTGGCCACCCCTTCTGGTTTCACACGTCTCAGTGCAAGATGCGCGCCAGGAAGTCCCTGGTGGCCTGCTCGCGCGGGTTGTCGATGACCTGCTCGGGCGGGCCCTGCTCGACGATCTGGCCGTTTCGCAGGAACACGACGCGGTCGGCCGCCTGGCGGGCGAAGCTGATCTCGTGCGTCGCCATGAGGATGGTCGAGCCCTGCTCCTTGATCTCGCGCACGAGGTCGAGGACCTCGCCCACGAGCACCGGGTCCAGCGCCGCCGTGATCTCGTCCAGCAGGAGCAGCTCCGGGTGCGTGGCGAGCGCGCGTGCGATGGCGACGCGCTGCTGCTGGCCACCCGACAGGCGATCCGGGTACTCCTTCGCCTTGTCCTTCAAGCCGATGCGGTCCAACAGCTCCATGCCGCGCTCGTGCGCACGGTCCTTCTCCCAGCCGTGCACCTTGCGGGCCGCCAGCGTCACGTTGTCCAGCACCGACATGTGCGGGAACAGGTTGTAGTGCTGGAACACGACGCCGATGCGCGCGCGGATCTTGTCCGCGTTCGCACGCGGGTCCGTGATGTCCTCCCCGGCCAGGAAGATCTGGCCGTCGTCCACCCGCTCCAGCAGGTTCGCGCAGCGCAGCAGCGTTGACTTACCCGAGCCCGACGCGCCCAGGAGGACCACGACCTCGTGCGCTGCGACGTCCAGGTCCAGGCCGCGCAGGACGACGTTGTCGCCGAAGCGCTTGACGACGCCGACGGCGCGCAGGACCGGGGTGTTGTTCTCCGAGGTGGGGGAGGCCTCGTTCATCGTGGGAACCGACATCAGACGGTACCTCCCATCTGCTCGCGCTTACGCAGTCGGGCCGTGTACCAGTCCGACAGGCGAATGAAGGGGAACGACAAGACGATGAACAGCAGGCCGGCGACGACGTAGGACGTCATGTTGTAGGTCTTGGCCTGGACCATCTGTGCCGAGCGGATCGCGTCGACCGCGCCCAGGACCGAGATCAGGCCGACGTCCTTCTGCATGGAAATGAAGTCATTCATGAGGGCGGGCGTGACCTTGCGGATCGCCTGCGGAACGATGATCATGCGCAGCGTCTGCCCGTGGGACAGGCCCAGCGAGCGGGCCGCGTAACGCTGGGAGGGGTGCACCGAGTCCAGGCCCGCGCGCAGCACCTCGGCGACGTACGAGGAGTACGTGAGGATCAGCGCGACCGTGCCCAGGAACGCGGTTGGGATGCGCGTCGTCGGGTTGAGCGCGGGGATGCCGAAGCCGATCAGGTAGAGGACCACCAGGAAGGGGACGCCTCGGAAATGTCCGTGTACGCGGCCGCCAAGAAGCGGATCGGGAAGAACACGGGACCGGCCAGGGTGCGCGCAGCCGCCAGGAGGGTCGCGAACACCGCGACGCCGAGCACCGCGATCAGCAGGATCCGGATGTTGAGCCACAGGCCGGACAGGACCTGGGGGAAGGCCTCGACGAAGTACTTGCCGTTGAAGAAGGTGTTGCGGGTGGCCTCCCACCCGTCGGAGTTGACGACCACGGCGATGAGGATCCCCGCGACCACGACCGTGGAGGCCAGGGAGATGAGGATCGAGCGGACCGTCTGCTTGCGCCGATAAGCGCGCCGACCACGCTCCACCGGCGAAACGGTGAGCGTGGCCGCCGCGTTACTCGAGTAGTCACTCATGAATGAGGCCTCACTTGAGGGTCGGCACGTTCTGCGCCTCGTTCAGCCACTTTTCCTGCAGCTCGGCGAGCTTGCCGGATGAGGCCAGGCGATCGACCGCGGCGGAGACCGTGGGGGTGAGCTTGGAGCCCTTGGGCAGGACGATGCCGTACTCCTCGCCGCCCGTCGTGTCGTCGAACTGGCCGATGATGACGCCGTCATCGATCTGCGCGGAGACCATGTAGAACGCGGTCGGCAGGTCGACGACGATCGCGTCCACGCGGCCCGTCTGCAGGGCCAGGACCGTGTCGTCGGAGGAGTTGAACATCTGCAGCTTCTGGGTGAGTCCGGGCTCGAGGTTCTCGGACGCGAACTGCTGAGAGGTGGTGCCGGCCTGGACGCCGATCAGCACGTCCTTGAGGTCCGCGATGGACTTCGCGTCGGCGGCCGGGGTGCCAGCCTTGGTGATGATCGCCGAGGTCGTCGTGTAGTACGGGGACGTGAAGTCGACGGCGTTCTTGCGCTCGTCGGTGATGGAGAACTGCTGAATGTTCAGGTCCCAGTCCTTCGCGCCGGGGGTGATCGACGAATCGAAGGTGGCGCGCACCCACTGGACGTTGTCGGCGGTGTAGCCGAGTTCCTCGGCCAGGGCGTAGATGACGGCCGACTCGTAGCCTTCGCCCGAGGCCGGGTCGTTGTCCAGGATCCACGGCGAGTAGGCGGGATCGGAGGTGGCGACGGTGAGCTTGCCTTCCGTCACGGTCGGCAGCGCGCCAGGGCCGTAGGTCTGGTCGGCGTCGGCGGAAGAAGATGAGCTCGTGCCGCCCGTGCAGGCGGCCAGGCCGAGGGGCCGCGACGGCGGCAACGGCAGCGAGGGAACGGACAGAGCGGCGCATGGGGCCTCCCGGTGACGCGAGGAAATCCGCCGGTGAGGGCGGGTCTGACTCGTTGAGAGTATCGGTGCGCCGAAAAACGCGCTGGCGTCGTTTCGATGCACGAAACAATGGAACGAGGCCTGGGCTGGGAAACGCTGGAATTGTTGGGATTTCGTGGGGTTGGGGGATGGGACACAGTGCTGCGCGGGCATGCGAAAGGGCCAGGCCACATCGGCCCGGCCCTCCCGTCAGGTCACTTCTGGAACTTGTCCTTCAGATCGGAGACGACCTCGGTCGCCTTGTCCTTGGCGGCCTCGACGGCCTTCTCGACGTTCTCCTCGCCGAAGGTTTCCTTAGCCTTCTCGAGACCCTCTTCAGCCTGCTTCTTCAGATCGTCCAGACCCATGTTTCCTCCTTGGAACGAGCCGCTCGTATTGCTCGAGCGGATGGTCTCACCCTATGCCGGAACCGTGGTGCCCGCGCGTTCAAGGTGCTCAGCGGTGCGATCGCTCCCTGTGCGTCCGAGCCGCGGAACAATGTGCCATTGGTTTTAGGCTCCCTCGGCGAGCTTCCAGTCGTCGAAGGTGAACTCGGGGGAGACGACGCAGGTGGCCAGCGCGTAGTCGCCGCGGGCGAAGGTGCGCTGCCAGGTGCCGGCTCTCACGAGGACCTGCACGGGGTTGGTCGGATCGGAGGCCTGCGCGCCGTCCGGAGAACCCAGCGTGACGATGCGTGGGTCGGCCGAGGGGGCATCCCCGCTGCCTCCCAGGTGTACCTCGAGGGCACCGGGCCCCGACCAGATCCACAGCTCGTCGGAGTGCACGAGGTGCCAGCGGGCCTCCTCGTCGCACTCGAGGAGGAACATGATCGCGGAGGCGCTGTGGCGGCTCCCGCGCGGCGTGTCCACGCGGGCGGGCGCGGTCCACGTGCGGCGGTAGTGGCCGCCCTCGGGGTGGGGCGCGAGGCCCATGGTGTCAATCAGTGGGGATACGTCGGTCATGCGACACTCCAAACGAAGGGAAAGGGAGGCTGAGCGAAAGGGAAACGAAGGAGTCAGCGCGAGGCCGAGTAGCGCACGCGCCCGGACACGACGGTTTCGACGACGCGACCGGCGCCGTGGCGGGCGACGGTGTCGATCGTCTCCACGATCGAGGTAACGGGCACGTCGACGACGCACATGTCGGCGACGGCACCCGACTGGAGCTGACCGATGCGGTCGGGGCCGGTCGCCAGGCCCATCGCGGTGGCACCGCCCAGGGTCGCGGCCTGCAGGAGGCGGCGCGCCAGGTCCTGGTCCTCGTAGCCCTGAGAACGCGCCAGGTCGAAGAGGAAGGCGACGTCCTCGAGCAGGTCGAGGGAGGGGGAGGAGGACAGGGAGTCCGTGCCCACCGCGATCATGTTGCCCTCGGTGAGGTAGGCGCCGACCGGCGGCGCGTCCAGGCCGATCACACGATTCGAGCGCGGGCACAGCGCCACGGCCGTCTGGCGGGCGCGCAGTCGCCTGCGGTCGTCGGCGCGCATGTACACGCCGTGGGCGACGTGGCAGTCGGGCCCGAGGACGCCCAGCTGATCGACGAACTGTGTCGAGGAGAAGCCACCCCCGCGCGAGCGCATCGCCGTGAACGACGAGGAGTGCCCGATCTTCCACAGGTCGGCCAGTGCGGTCGTGCGCGTCTCGGACCATTCGGCCTCGGAGTGGGACTCGCCCAGGTGAATGTGGATGCGCATGCCGCGTCGCCTGGCCATGTCCGGCAGATCCAGCAGCGGCTCGGCGTCGAGGGAGTAGGGGGCGTGCGGGGAGATGCCCACGGCCGGAGGGGTCGGCATCGCGTCCAGGGACGCGGAGACCTCGCGTTCGCCTCGGGCCCGCCACTCCTCGTTCGACCAGCTCATGACCTCCCAGTAGGCGACGCCGTGCAGTCCGGCGTCGTGCAGCGCCGAGGCCGCATCCGCGTCCGTCACCACGTCGGCAGCGGCGGTCGTTCCGCTCTCCAGGAGCAGGCGCGCGCCCGCGGCCGCGTCGCCTCCCCAGTCCAGGCCGCCCGCGTCGTACACCTCGTCGAAGGCGCGCGCCCAGTCGTCGAAACCGCGGTACTGCCCCGCGCCCACGGACGCCATGCCCGTGTACTGCAGGTGCGTGTGCGCATTGACGAGGCCGGGGAGCAGCACGCCATCAAAGTGGTGTTCGGTGAAGGAAAGGCCTCGCTGCGTGAGCGTTTCGATGACCCAGTCGCGCGCTCCCACGTGCTCGATGCGCCCGTCGCGCACGGCGACAGCGCCGTCGAGGATCGAGGGGGCGGTGATCGGGATGACCATGCCGGCGGACCAGACGACCACGTCGCTCATGGGGGACCTTTCAGTGGGGGACGCTGACTGACAGTGTAGAAGTGGGGCGGGCGCACCCGCCCGCCGGTGGACGTGAGCTGCGACTACGACAGGGCGGCCAGCGCCGCCGCGGCCACCGCGTCGTCGGCCTCGCGCGGCAGGTCGTGCAGGCCGGGGGCCAGCTCCCCTTCGTGGGTCAGGAGCTCGCGCAGGGACGCCAGCTGCACGCCGAAGCTCATGTCCATGATCTCGATGGGGTTTCCCTCGCCCGCCGTGTAGTTGATGCCCTCCCCGCGCTCGAGGACGCGCAGCGTCTTGCCGGAGGGGCTGGTCAGGGTCTGCACGTGGGGATCGCCCGACTCGGCCATGACCCAGGAGGCGGCCACTGCCTCGTCGATGGATACCTCCCCGTCGACGCCGCCGGC
Organism: uncultured Sanguibacter sp.; assembly: GCA_916438365.1. Next base: position 151,631 of record CAKAEY010000007.1, on the reverse strand, counting down.
GACCGTGACGATCGCGCCTTCGGGTGCCGCCTCCAGAGCGCTCAGCGGGATCGTCGAGCGTTCGCCCGTCGCGGAGATCAGCATGCCGGCGCTCGCCGCTGCCTCGTCCAGCGAGGTCACGGCGAACCCGTCCATCGACGCCTGCAGGGCGCGCACGGGATCCAGCTCCACGACGGTCACGGCCGCACCGAGCGCCGAGCCGAAGCGCGCGCATCCGCGGCCCACGTCGCCGTAACCGATGACGACGACGCTCATCCCCGCCACGGGCGCGCCCACGCCGCGCGGGTCGATCAGGTCGAGGATCGTCGTCCAGCACGACTGACCCGTCCCGTAGGCGTTGTCGAACAGGGTCTTGGACCGTGCGTCGTTCGAGGCCAGGACCGGAATGCGCAGGTCGAAAGAACGCAGGGGGCGCAGCCCCGAGGTGGTCTCCTCCGCCGCGCCGACCAGCGCGTCCAGGACGCCGGGGCAGGTGTCCGTCTCGTGCGCCAGGCGGATCAGGTGGGAGCCGTCATCCAGGGAGGAATTCGCTGCGCTGGGCCAAAAACTCGCGCGCGAGCTCCCACTCGCGCTCGCGGGAGGCTGCCGAGTCCGCGAACACGGGGATGCCGGCGTCGCGCAGGCGGGCCGCTACGTCCTCGCGGGTCTCGGACGCCCAGCCGAAGACGCTCACGCGCGCCCCGGCCTCGGAGAGCATGAGGGCCAGGGAGGCTGTTTTCGGTTCCAGGACGAGGGAGAGCCCCACGCTTCGGCCCGCCACCAGGGGAGCCAGGGCGCGTGCCGCCGCCTCGGTGACCGGCATGTGGGTGCGCGCCCACTCGATGCGCTCCTCGTCGCCGGGGCCCGTGATGGTGCGCCCGTCGGGGGCGACGACGGCGCGGAAGACGCCGCCGGGCGCCAGGACCGTGATCGCCCCGGGCCTCGGGGCCGCGTCCTCCTCGAGCGAGAAGACGACCGGGGGCGAGGCCGGGGTCCCCTCGGCGTCCGACAGCGGGCGCACGTGGGCGCCGAACGCGCGCAGCAGGGCGGCGAGCGTCGGGTCGTCCGTCGCGAAGGAGCGCCCCGCGATGAGCATGTTCGTGGCCCGCGCGTAGGCGCGTAGCAGCAGCTGGGCGGCGAGTGGATCTAGGGCGCGGTTCATGCGTCAAACGTAGCAACTGTGGCGTCGATGTCGGGGATGAGCCAGGGGGCGACCAGGGCGGTCCCTCATAGAAACGCGCGGGGCTGCGGGCCTATCGTTCAAACATGACACACGACATGGCGGGTCTGGTGACCCGAGCACTGACGAAGACATACATGCGTGGGAATACTCCCGTCCACGCCCTGGCAGGCGTCGACCTGACCCTCCCGCAGGGCACGCAGGTGGCGATCATGGGTCCCTCGGGCTCCGGTAAGACCACGCTCCTGCACTGCCTGGCGGGCGTGCTGCGCCCCAGCTCAGGGTCCATCACCCTGGACGGCGAAGAGATGACGTCCATGTCGGAGCGGGTGCTCTCCGACCTGCGCCTGCGTCGCTTCGGCTTCGTGTTCCAGGACGGCCAGCTCCTGCCCGAGCTGCCCACGCAGGAGAACATCGCGATGCCCCTCATGCTGGCGGGCACACCCAAATCGCAGGCCATCGCTCGCGCACGCGAGATCCTGACGAACCTCGGCCTCGACGGCGCCGGCCCCTACCGCCCCGGCCAGCTCTCGGGCGGCCAGGCCCAGCGCGTCGCGATCGGTCGCGCGCTCGCCACCAATCCTTCGGTGATTTTTGCGGATGAGCCCACGGGCGCCCTCGACCAGGCAACCGGCGGTGAGGTCATGTCCCTCCTGACCAGCGCCTGCGCCTCCACCGGCGCATCCCTCGTCCTCGTCACCCACGACCCCGCCGTCGCCGCGCGCCTGCCGCACACGATCCACGTGCGCGACGGCCGCATCTCCCTCGAGGCCCGAGGCAGTGGCGCGTCCAGCCCGGCCCCGGCCTCGTCGGGAACGACCCTGGGCACCCCCACGGTGGCCGGCGCGGCGGGCCAGGGGGGTGGCCCGATGAGCGCCGTGCGCACAGCCGCCGGGGCGCTCCTGCGGTCGCGTGACCGGGCGACGAGTGCCCTCACGGTCGCTGCCTTCGCTCTGCCGCACGCGTTCCTGCTCGCGGTCACCGGCGGCGTCATGGCCTTCGGGGCGCGTGCAGCCGTCGCCGCGACGTCGGCCACGGCCGACGACCCCTCAAGCCTCGACGGGATGGCGTCCTTCTACGTGATGCTTGCGTACTTCGCGGCCACCCTGCTGATCGTTCCCATCATCTCGATGGGGGCCGCGGCCGCGCGCCTGGGCATGAGCAGGCGTGAGCGCGACCTCGCGGTCCTGCGCCTCGTCGGCCTCGCGCCGGGAAAGACGAAGCTTGCCTGCATCCTCGAAACCTGCGTGTTCGCGGCCGTCGGCGTCGTCGTCGGATCGATCCTGTACGCCGTGACACTGCCCGCGTGGGGTGCCCTGTCCTTCCAGGGCCGCCCGATGGGGGTCGGTGAAATGTGGGTGGGGATCGTCGCCCTCCTCGTCGAGGGACTCGCCATGATCCTCCTCGCTGCCCTGTCCTCGTGGCTGGCCATGCGCACAGTCGCGATCACGCCCCTGGGCGTCGCGCGCCGAACGCAGGCGGGCCGAGTGAGCGCGGTCGGCCCCGTCCTCGGCCTGGTTCTCCTCGTCCTCTGGCTGAGCGTCGGCACCCTCGCGATGAACCTGGGGACTGCTATCGGCATGGCCGTCTTCATGGGGTTCATGGGCGCGATCTTCCTGATCGTCAACCTGGTGGGTGTCTGGTCGATCAGCCTCATGGGCCGCATCATGGCCCGGGCCTCGCGCAGCCCCCAGATGATGGTGGCCGGGCGCCGCATGGCCGACGATCCGCGCGCCGTGTGGCGCTCCTTCGGGGCGGTGGCCCTCGTCGGGTTCCTCGTGGGCGTCATGTATCCGGCCGCCTCCGCGATCTCGATGAGTGGGGATTCTACGGACGAGGTCGGGCGCATCGTCATCGGCGACATCAACCGGGGCATGCTGCTCACCTTCGCGATCACCCTCGCACTGGGCGCCGTGTCGACCGCGGTCAACCAGTCGATCCGCGTCCTCGACTCCGCCGACCAGGTGCGCGCCCTGTCCTACATGGGGTCGCCGCGCGGCTTCATGGACCGCAGCCGCCGCCTCGAGGTCGCGATCCCCGCGTCCGTGATGATCGTCGGCTCGATGCTGCTCGGCATGGTGTTCATGTCGCCGATGCTCGCGGCGGGTGCGGTAAAGGGCTTCCTCGTCGCGCTCGCCTCTGCGATTGCGGGCGTGGTCCTCATCGTCGCCGCCTCCGAGGCGACCGTCCCGCTGCGCCGCCGCATCCTGGCGGGCGTGCGCGAGGGACGGGAGTAGCTCTCTTCAGCGTTGATGCATGTCCCGGCCCCGGCCTCGGCCCCCTATCGACGAGGCCGGGGCAACTTATGGAGCTGGTGTCGAGTAGCCGATGCTTGCTGCGGGACGATTGCGCGTGTCAGTATTGACGGTTTTGAACTGCTTGTGGCTACTCGGTGAGCGGTACGAGGTGCTGGGCGATCCAGCCTGCGAAGTCCGCGAGGGGAAGATTGTGAGTGACGACGGAAACCACCACTTCTTCGCCCTCTGCATCGGATATGCCCCGGAGGGTTTGTCGATGGCAAGCAAGGAAGTAAATGAGGGTCATCCAGCCGGTTCTTTTGTTCCCGTCGTCAAACGCGTGAGCTAAGACGATTCCCTCTAAGAGACCAGCAGCCTGACTGACGACGGTTGGATGCAGCAAGGACCCATCGAAGGTTTGAAAGGGTCTGCCACACGCGCTCCCGAAGCTTGTGTTCCGAGATCAAAGAACCGGAACACTCGGTGCGCGCGTAGCAGACCGCAAACTCGAACAGCTTGTCGCTAGGATCGGTGGTCACGATCCAAGACGGGCCAACAGGCCAGCCCAGCGTTGATTCTCACTGTCCATGAAACTGCGAGAAACCGGCTGAAAATCACAATCCAGGGCCTGGGGACGCTCGGGTCCGGAGGCAGTGGAGAAGTACCGCATCATCGTCTGCAGGGACATCTGCTCAGATGAAGGAGCGCTACTTGGGAGTCCTGCACGTGCCTCGATCCATGGCTCCTCTTGGTGGGTTCGTTCCGCAAGAGTCCACGGGTGGCTCGTCTTGTACGCGCTCACGACGGCATCGATCACTGCGATTTCTGCCTTGGTCAGAGAAGCTGTGCTCGTGGGGCTCGAGTGCAGAGCACCACTTTTCTGTGCTGCATACACGCTTTTGTAGACAGGTCCGAACTTCCATGCTTCAGGAGCCTCTTGGAACAGGGGGAGACCCGTCCAAGCCTGCGACCACCCCTGTACGTAGTACAGGAGCTTGTGCAGCTTCATCGTGTCACAAGAAGGATCGGTGGCCAGGATTCGCTCTGCAACCGTGAACACCTTGTTCTGATCCGTCATCATCTGACCCCCTCTCTAGGTCATGTCTTTCTGGCAAGTGTATGCGTTTCCCGTCTGGCTTTCACGCTTTTCGCTCTGCTGTGCGTAATTTCGCGTTTCGTGTATTGGTTATTTATGGTCCTGGTATTTGATCCCATGCTTTTCTATAGCCTCCAGAGTGATCGGAAGCTGACCAGATGTGTGCTCTTTCGTGCTTGCGGCCTGTCTGGATTCCCTGAACGTGATCCTGTCTCCGAGGCGACCGTCCCGCTGCGCCGCCGCATCCTGGCGGGCGTGCGCGAGGGGCGGGAGTAGAGCGCTCGTCGCCAGTCGCGTGGGTCCGAGCTGCGGGGGAATGCAAACGAGCTACGAGGGAATACAAAACCGTCGGGGGTGAGAGTGTATGGAGAAGGGGGGGCAAACCTATTGGTTCGCCCCCCTTCCGGTCACTCACTTTTCGAGTTCGTCCTTGACGTCCTCTGCCTTGTCCTTGGCGTCCTCGGCGATCTCTTCCGCCTTGTCCTTAGCATCCTCGGCGGCCTCTTCGACCTTGTCCTTGGCGTCCTCTGCCTTGTCCTTAGCGTCGCCAGCGAGCTCAGCAAGCTTGTCCTTGGCTTCTTCAGCCTTCTCCTTGGCCGCGTCAACGACCTTCTCGAAGCCTTCTTCGGCCTTCTTTGCCAGATCTTCCAGACTCATGGTTCTCTCCTCGAAGTAGGGTCGTTCGATGCTTTGAGCGAACATGATCAGCCTAACACATGGTGTGATGGTGGCTTATTTTCACAAGGGGATGCAAGCCGTTTGTTGATTCGCGGCTCCGATCAAATTGTTTGAAATTAAAGAAATTAAACGCGTGTGACGCGCGCCTCATGGGTGCTAGGATTGCGCCATTTATACCGCACACGTCGATGGACGCATCGTGTACCGCGCGCCTTCCCCAGTACTCGCACGCGGAGGGGGTCGGTGGGGCCGCGCGAGGAGCGCAGGTCACCAGGCCAGCCGCGCGACGCCGGCGCCCCGCGCCGCCCTCATACCCGCCCGTCGTGCGCCCGAGCGTGCGCGTGCGAGCCGAGCTCGACGAGGAGATCTTCTCCCTGTCGGCCTCGCCCCGATCGTCACTGTCCATGGGTGCGCGGCGCTTGTCGCGGCTCGGTGCCCTCGTGGCCGCGATGCTGCCGGCTGCGGCCGTTGCGCTATGGTGGTGGTTCTGAGCCGACCTCTGCGTTCTCCTGAACGGAACGGACGGGCGATACGGAGTCGGTTCCATCATCTGGAGGTGTCGTGTTCTTCGTTGGCTTTCTACTGATCGCTGCCCCCGTAGCATTTGTCGCCCTCCTGGCGCTGGCTGCCGACGTCACGGCAACGAAAAGCCGTGAGAGAAAGGCCGCCGATGCGCAGGCGCGGGTCATGTCGGCCGATGGAGCTTCGGACAATGCTGGCGAGTTGATCCGCGAGAAACGGCGTCAGGTTCGAGTGTGGTGCGAATCTGCGTCATTCTGGGCTTCGTCCTCACCGGAAGCATGCTGTACCTGCCGCCGTTGGCCTGGCTTGCCAGCTTTTTTGATCCGGACGGTAACCCGCCCGCAGTCGCCATGAACTTGGCCTTCCTCTCCGCGCTGCTCTTTATCGCTCCGTTCGGCATGCTTGCGTTCCTGTGCGCCCTCCTCGTGCGCTTCTTCGAAAAGGGCAAAGAGAGGGATCAGGAGCGCTCAGAGTGACCATGCGCGTGCCGCGCGAGGCGCCGTGAGGTTGCCCCGGCCTCGTCGTAGGTCGCGCGCACCCGGCACCCCCGTCGGGCACAATGGACCCATGACGACCCCCACTGACCCCGCGCGTTACGCGGGCGCCGACCTGCGCCTGGCCGCCGTCGACATGGACGGCACCCTCCTGGACGACGACAAGAACTTCCCGCCCGGCATGGACGAGCTGCTCGACCAGATGGACGCGCGCGGCGTCACCTTCGCGCCCGCGTCCGGTCGCCAGGTGTGGACCCTCATCGACATGTTCCCCGGGCGACCCGGCATGACCGTCATCGGGGAAAACGGTGGAATCGTCATGCGCGACGGCGTCGAGGTCTCCTCCAGCCCCCTCGATGCCCCCACTATGCGCGAGGCCGTCCGCCTCGTCCGCGAGGCCACCTCGGGTCCGGACGGGATCGATGGCGGCCTGGTCATGTGCGGCAAGCAATTCGCCTACGTCGAGCGCACCGACGACCGCTTCGTCGACGGCGTCATGCCCTACTATCACCGCACCAAGCGCGTGGACGATCAGATCGCCATCATCGACGCGATCGAGGCCGGCGAGATCGATGACGCCATCGTCAAGCTCGCGGTCTACGTCATTGGGCCGGTCCAGGCGCTCGCGGAGGCCACCCTGGCTAACTTCGCCGACACTCACCAGTACGCGATTTCCGGCGCGAACTGGGCGGACCTGCAGATCCGAGGCGTCGACAAGGGCAGCGCCGTGCGCGACCTGCAGCGCTTCCTTGGAGTGACGCGTGAGCAGACCGCCGTCTTCGGCGATGCTGGTAACGACCTGTCCATGATGAGCGAGGGGGACTTGTCCTTCGCGATGGCCAACGCCTCGCGGGACGTCGTCGAGGCCGCTCGCTTCGTCGCCCCCTCGAACAACGAGGCCGGGGTTGCGCAGGTGCTACGCGCGCTTCTGGCGTAGCTGCCCGTTGCGCGGGTAGGAACTTACCATTAGTCTCAATTCTTGAAAGAATTTTTGACAAGGGGGTATGGGCGCTCCTCATATTCTCTTTGTCTGTGCGGCAGTATCTGTGATCCGCACTCGGATAATCAGATTGTCATCGAATGTCGATGCGACGCAGGAGGAACCTGATGAGCACCCCTTATCCTCAGCAGCCTGCGGGGCAGCCTGTAGTTCCCGCGCAGCCTGTGCAGCCCGCGCAGCCCGCGGGGCAGGGGTATTCGACGGCACCTCAGGGATTTGCGCCGGGCTATGTGCCCGTGCCTCAGGGGCCTGTGAAAGTGCGGGTTAACTGTGTCTCCCTCGTCTTTGGAATTTGTGTATGGGTGTTCATCGCGCTGTTGGTGCTGGACGCGTGGAGATTGATGCACTCGCCGGATGTGTCCGCGAGTGGGGCGGATATTGTCGGCTTCTATCCTCTATTTGTGCTGGGCTTCTGCGGTCCGTTGAACCTCATCGGTGTCATCGTCGGTTCTTCAAGGGCGAAGGACAAGCTGGTGAAATGGAAGTTCAACAGGCTGGGGATTATCCTCAATGCGACCCCGTACATTATCTTTTTCGTTTTTCTCGTTCTTATGTTAATTGTCGTGACTGTGGCACCGTTTTTGTCGTAGGTCGTGAGCGCGCGCTTCTGGCGTAGCTGCCCGTTGCGCGGGTAGGAACTTACCGTTAGTCTCAATTCTTGAAAGACTTTTCGGTACGGGGGATGTGTGGGTTCTTCACAGTCTCGTTGCCGTATGTCGGTGCAATAAAGGAGGAACCTGATGAGTACGCCTTATCCTCAGCGGCCTGCGGGACAGGTGCCGCAGGTTGTGCCCCAGGCGGGAGCGGGAGCGCAGCCCGCGGGGCAGGGGTATTCGACGGCACCCCAGGGTTTTGCGCCGGGCTATGCGCCCGTGCCTCAGGGGCCTGTGGTTCAGAAGGTGAATAGGCTTTTGTCAAGTCCCGGGTTTTGTGGAGACTTGTTTAGGCCGCTTCCTTTCGTGTTGTTGTGTGTTGGTTTTCTGCTTGTTGTGGTGTGATTCCGCCCAGGGCGAGGTGAGGGCGGCTTGTGTTGTACCAGTGGACCCAGGCGGCGGTTTCGCGTTCGACCTCGCGCCGATCGCGCCATGGACCTGTGTAGCCCGGACGTGCTGTGTTGTAGATGAGTTCAGCTTTGTATAAGGAGTTCAAGGCCTCAGCTAGAGCGTTATCGTAGGAATCGCCGGTCGAACCCACCGACGCTACTGCCTGGCAACGGGCGAGAGCTTGCCCGTAGCGCACGTCGCGGTATTGCACGCCCCGATCGGAGTGGTGCACGAGCCCACGAGTGTCTATATCATCGCGGCGTCGCTGGCAGATCGCCATGTTCAACGCGTCCAGGGCCACGTCGGTATGCAGCGAGGACGCGACTTTCCAGCCCAAGATTTTACGCGAGCACACGTCGGTAACGAAAGCGACGTAGACCCAGCCAGCCTGGGTTGGCACGTAGGTAATGTCTGCGACCCACAACTCGTTGAGATCATGGGCCCCGAAATGCCGATTGACCAGGTCCAAGGGGCATGCATGGCGCGGCGCTGAAGCCGTGACATGGCGGGTCCGACGCCGACTCACGCCACGAATACCCATACGCCGCATCAAGCGCTCAACCGTGCATCGCGCCACGTGCCCCACGCCCAACTCGTGAGTGTTGAGGAAGGCGTGCATCTTGCGCACCCCGAACACACAGTAGTTCTCCTCCCACACGCGTCTGATCACGTCTGTGAGCGCCTCGTCGCGCACGCTGCGCGCCGACAAGGGGCGCGCCCGGGCAGCGTAATAGGCGCTGGGAGCAACCCGCACCCCTAACTGGGACAAGACAGTGCAGATCGGCTCGACTCCCCACCGATGCCGGTTGGCCTCGATGAAATCGTAGACTAGCGTCCGAGGCGGTCGAGCTCCGCCCCGAAAAAAGCCGACGCCGCCTTCAAAATTTCGTTGGCCCGCCGTAGCTCACGGTTTTCAGCTTCCAGCGCCCGGATACGGGCCTCTTGATCACTGACCTCGCCACGCTCATTGCGCCCGCCCTGCTCCACGGCACGCACCCACGTACGCAGCGCCTCAGGATTGATCCCCAACTGGCCGCCAATACGCTTAATAGCACCCCTACGCCGCCCAGGATCAGCACGAGCCTCCAACGCCATACGCGTCGCACGCTCACGCAACTCCATCGAATACTTACGCTGACCAGACATCCCAAACCTCCAATCCGGCCTAAGACACTCTCCACAATACCCGGGACACATCATTTCGATCATCCTGGGTATTGTCGGGTGGGTGCTCATCGGTCTGACGATACTGGTTATGGTGCTCGCTATCCAAGCCTCTGCGTCCGATCCTGACCCGAGCGGCAAGGAAGTGATCGGTTTCTTTCCCCTCTTTGCCCTGATACTCATCGGTCCGGTGAACTTCGCCGGTGGTATTTTCGGAATCGTGGGGGCCGTCGGAAAGCCCAAGACGCTCAAGCTCAACTGGTTGGGAATCCTCCTCAATGTGAGCCCGTACGTCATTTTCACAGTCCTCCCGTTCTTGCTGGCGGTGCTCTTTCACCGCTGAGCTGTGAGTCGTCGCACGCGTCGATGAAGATTGTTGGCGCACGCCCAATGATGGCGTGTGCTTGTTCTTGACCAGGCCGCCGCTGCGATCACTAGAGGAGAATGCCATGAACGACTGTAGCGTTCCCGCAGGTGGGCCTCGTGAATGCATGTCGCGACGGATGTACGGGCTTTCTCTGTTCTGCGTATTCGCGGGACTCGCGGTCATGGTCGGTGGCTTTATCGTCCGATCAGCTTCGGTTGTTGGTGAGATGAGTGCCAGCGCGAACCTCGTCATTCCCGGCGAGTTTGCGGTCATGAGCGACAGCGAGTTTATCCATTCCCTCCTGCCCGTAGCCGGTGTGGCGGGGATCGTTCATCTGGTGGGTGTCGTCGCCGGGCTGATGGGACGAACGCGCGCCGAGGATCGGAGGGAGCTCGCGCGCTGCGCGCTCGGAGTGGGTGCGAATGCCTTCTTTCTTGCCTGCGCCTGTATCACCCCCGTCGTTGGCTTGGTCCCCGATCCGCGGGCGCTCGTGCCCCTCCTCGTTGTGTGCGGCGCTGCGGTCCTGGCTGCGTGTGTGTCCCTATTCCGCGGCAGGCGTGCCAGCGCGGGCGCGATATCGGTGGGCGCGGGAGCCGCGGGCATGCTGGCTATGGCCGGAGCGTTGCTTGTCGGCCTGTTCGCGATGCTCCACGAACTAGCTACGACGCCGGGGCGACCCTTCTTGCCCGCGTTGATTGTCGTGGCCGTCTGCTTCTACATGTCCGTCCCGGCGGGCCTCGTCCAACTTGCGGGCTTGATCATGGGAATACGAGCGCGTCGGCGCGCTGACAGCGAGGCTGAGCGGGCACTCGCCACGTGGGGAATAGTCCTGAATGTGCCCCTGTGCTGGTGCGTTCTTTTCCTCCCCCTGCTGGTTCTCATCTGAACCTGCCCGGCGCTTTGCTGGCGATGGTCGAGGTGTCGCCTTTTCGTTGCAATATCGGGACTGCGCTCGGCTGAGGAGGCCGTCGCTGCGCGCGCTTGTGGGGTGAGCGCGTTTTGCGTGGGAGTTGCCTTGTCGTTAGTCTCAATTCTTGAAAGACTTTTCGGTACGGGGGATGTGTGGGTTCTTCACAGTCTCGTTGCCGTATGTCGGTGCAATAAAGGAGGAACCTAATGAGCACCCCTTATCCTCAGCAGCCTGCGGGGCAGCCCGCAGTTCCCGCGCAGCCTGTGCAGCCCGCGGGGCAGGCGCCGCAGGTTGTGCCCCAGGCGGGAGTGCCATATTCGCTGGCACCCCAGAGCCAGGTCCCGGAAAAGATCAGTAGGCTGTCCTTCATTTGTGCGATTATCGGACTGGGTGTCCTGGTTCCGTCACTCCTGTACTGCGCCTATATCGTTGACAGTGCTGTGCACAGTGACCATCCCGAAGGCGCTGGCTTTGTATGGATCATCCCGTTCACCGTGTACATGGGTGTTCTTCTGCCCATTAATCTTATCGGTCTGATTAGTGGCTCCCAGAAGGTGGGGCCCTCGGTTTCGGGCCGACAGCGGATGTGGAGCCTGCTCGGTATCGGCCTGAATATTCTTCCCTGGGTGATCGCTATTGGTCTCCTTGTCTGGATCTGAATGCCTAGTTTCCCTGTACTGTCGGGGCCGCACTGGTCTTCGGATGACCGTTGCATGTAAATAACGAAAATGAGACCGAGGAAGTCAATGAGTATGCCGTATCCACAGCAGCCTGCGGAGCAGCCCGCAGTTCCCGGAGTGCTCGCGCAGGCCGCGCAGCCTGCATATCAGGGGGTCGCGCCGGGCTATGCCCCCGTGCCCCAGGGACCTGTCGTTCAGAAGGTGAACTGGGCGTCGATCACCCTGGGTGTTGTCGGGTGGGTCCTCGTCGGTCTAACGGTATTGGGTACGTACCTGGCTATTCGAGCTATCCCGTCCGATGCTGACCCGAGCGGTGCTGACATCGTCGGCTTTATCCCTCTCCTCGGCTTGCCATTCTTTGGCTCGGTGAACCTCGCTGGCGGCGTTATTGGGATCGTCGGGGCAGTGGGCAAGCCGAAGACGCGCAAGCTCAACTGGCTGGGAATCCTCCTCAATGCGAGCCCGTACGTCGTTTTTCTCGCCCTTATGATGGCGGCAATGTATTTCCACTAGGCCGTTAAGCTGTGGGTCGTCCCACGCATCGATGATGATTGTTGGCGCACGCCCAATGATGGCATCTCTGTAAGGGTGTGCGGACGAGCGAACCTGCTGATATTGTCGCGACGATCAACTGATGAAGAAGCGACTATGACAACACCGAATCCGTACGTTCCCGACCCGAACGCCTCTCCCATGATGCCTGTGCAGCAGTCGCCCTACCAGCAGCAGGGCGGTGTCCCTGCTCAGGGTGTGCCACAGCCAGGCATGCAGCAGAACTGGGTGGGGCAACCGGCCGTGCAGGGCTACCCGCAGGGCGGGTATGCGGGCTCCGGCTATGGTCCCGTAGCCCCCGTGAAGCGTCGCAAGTCGTTCAAGGCGGCGGGCATTTTGTTCGGGGTCGGCTTGCTGCTCGCGCTCTCCCCCTTCATTGCCGGGGCGATCATTGAGCTCATTCCGGGCAACCACGGTGACGGCGGAGACGGCCTGTACTGGCTCGCAGTCGCGATGATCTTCTACATTCTGCCGATCGGCCTCATCCTGATCCTGATCTCTGGCATCGTGGCAATTGTGGTCGCTCTGATGAACTCTTCGTCGAAGAGCTGATCCTGAGAGACGAAAGACCCCGCGTCGAACCACCAAACGGCGGCGACGCGGGGTCTTTTTCTGTCCTACTTGGCGTGGTAGCGGGGGCTGGTGCCCAGGTGAATTGGTGTGGGGATATCCGTGTCTTTCAGGATGCTTTCGTCGATGCCTCGGTAGGTGTAGGTGGGGTCTCCGGCGATGTCTCGGGGGTCGACGAGGCCGGCGAGGTATTGCTGGGATTCCTCGTTGGTGGGGCCGAGGCGGTCGTTGCCCTTGTTCATGATCGGGTTCTCGTCGGGGTACTGGGACGGATCGGTATTGAGCATTGGGCCGATGGCGGCGACTCCATACCCTGTGTACTTATTCCACTGTCCTTCGTTGTTCAGCGCCGTCTTGGTGAGGAGTTGGAGGAGTTGGTTGCTGGTGGCGTTGGGCCACTTCTGTTTGGCTAGGGCCAGGAAGCCGGCGACTAGGGGTGTGGCGTTGGAGGTGCCTCTCGTGCTGATGTTGGTGTTGTTCTCGTAGTTGTGGGCAATCATGGGGCCTCCCACGGCCGCGACGGTCACGCCTTTGCCCCACGAGGAGTATTCGGCGCGCTTGCCGGAGGTGTCGATGGCGCTGACACTGACCACCCCGGACCACTTGCCGAAGGTGTCAATAGTATCTTCCTCGTTGTCGTTTCCTGCGCCGCTCACCACGATGACGCCCAGGGCGTTGGCGCGGGCGATCGCCCACTTCACCGCGTCACTCGTGTCATCACTTGTTGCGGAGATGCTGATGATCTGAGCCCCGTCGCTGATGGCGCGATTGATGAGAGAGTTGTTTTCTTCGATGCCATTACCGTTGCGGACCGCACATCCGGCAGCGGCATCTTCACCCTCATCCTCAAACCTGGTTCGGTAGGTCAGGAGTGTTGCGTCGGGGGCGACGCCGTACGCACTGGAGACCAGGAGCGAGGCGAGGGCTGTCGCGTGGCTCTTGGATTGTGTGCTCGAATGGACGGTGCAGGGGCTCTTGTCGATGATGGTGGCACCTGCGAGTTCGGGTGCGCTGGTGTCGACCTCGCCGTCGATGAGGGCGATGGTCACGCCCTTGCCGGTGTAGCCCTTGGCCCGCGCCTGATCGAGGTGGTAGTAGGCGAAGTAGGACTGGTCGGCCGCCGTGATGGGGTCTGCGGCGTGTGCGGGAGCGGCGGGCAGGGCGATGGCCCCGGCCGCCAGGGCCAGGGTCATCGCACACGCACCCGCGAGCCGCAGCCGCCGGTGTCTCGTTGGGTTAGTCGTCATTTGGCGTGGTAGCGGGGGCTGGTGCCCAGGTGGATTGGTGTGGGGATGTCCGTGTCTTTCAGGATGCTTTCGTCGAGGCCTCGGTAGGTGTAGGTGGGGTCTCCAGCGACGTCTCGGGGGTCGACGAGGCCGGCGAGGTACTGCTGGGTCTCTTCGTTGGTGGGACCCATGTCGGTGTAGCCCTTGTCCATGATTGGGTTCTCGTCGGGGTACTGGGACGGATCGGTGTTGACCATGGCTCCGGGGTCTGCTCCGCCGTATCCGATATACTTGTTCCACCCGCTTTGGTCAGTGCGAGCTGTGTGCGTGAGCAGTTGGAGGAGTTGGTTGCTGGTGGCGTTGGGCCACTTCTGTTTGGCCAGGGCCAGGAAGCCGGCGACCAGGGGTGTGGCGTTGGAGGTGCCTCTCGTGCTGATGTTGGTGTTGGTCTCGTAGTTGTGGGCGACGATGGGGCCTCCCACGGCCGCCACGGTTACGCCTTTGCCCCACGAGGAGTATTCGGCGCGCTTGCCGGAGGTGTCGATGGCGCTGACGCTCACCACCCCGGACCACTTCCCGTAGGTGTGCAGGGTCTCTTCCTCGTTGTCGTTTCCTGCGGGACTGACGACGATAACACCGAGGGCGTTGGCGCGGGCGATCGCCCACTTCACCGCGGGACTCGTGTCTTCATTTGAGGCGGAGATGCTGATGATTTGTGCGCCGTCGGTGATCGCCTGATTGATCAGCCACTCGGGCTCGTAGAGACTGTTGCCGTGGTGGCCTTGGCAATCGGACTCCGCCTTGTCTCCATCTTTGGGGAAGCTGTTTCGGTAGGCCAGGAGTGTTGCGTCGGGTGCGACTCCGTACTCTTTGGAGACCAGGAGTGAGGCCATGGCCGTGCCGTGGCTCTTCGAGTAGGCGCTGGAGGTGACGGTGCACGGTGTTTTGTCGATAACAGTGGTGCCGGCCAGCTCGGGTGCGCTGGTGTCCACCTCGCCGTCGATGAGGGCGATGGTCACGCCCTTGCCGGTGTAGCCCTTCGCCCTGGCTTGATCGAGATGGTAGTAGGCGAAGTAGGACTGGTCGGCCGCCGTGATCGGGTCGGCGGCGTGAGCGGGAGCGGCGGGCAGGCGATGGCCCCGGCCGCCAGGGCCAGGGTCATCGCACATGCACCCGAGAGGCGCAGCCGCCGATGTCTCGTTGGGTTAGTCGTCATTTGGCGTGGAAGCGGGGGCTGGTGCCCAGGTGGATTGGCACGCCGGCGTCGGTGTTGCTGATGACGCTTTCGTCGGTCCCGCGGTAGGTGTACGAATCGTCAAATGCAATGTCGCGGGGATTGACGAGGCCGCTCATGTACTGCTGGATTTCATCCGTGGTGGGTCCTTTATGTTGGGTGGGGTCCATCAACGGATTCTCGTCAGGATACTGGGACGGATCGGTGTTCATCATGGCGCCCAGGTCAGCAACCCCGTATCCCGTGTATTTGTTCCAGCGTCCCTCGTTGTTCAACGCCGTCTTGGTGAGCAGTTGGAGGAGTTGGTTGTTGGTGGCGTTGGGCCACTTCTGCTTGGCCAGGGCCAGGAAACCTGCGATGAGGGGCGTGGAGTACGATGTGCCGTCTGCGGCAGCTTTATTGCCTGTTTCATAGTTGCGGACGATGATAGGGCCACCCACTGCTGCCGTGGTGGTTCCCTGCCCCCACGAGGAGTAGTCAGCTACCTTGCCGGTGGTGTCGATGGCGCCGACACCGACGACGCCGGACCACTTGGAATAGCCGTTGTTAGTCTCATCTTTCGCGTCATTACCCATGGGGGAGACGACGATGACGCCGAGGGCATCGGCTCGGGCGATCGCCCACTTGGTTGCGTCGTCGAAGTTTTCGTCGGACGAGGAGATGCTGATGATCTGAGCCCCGTCACTGATGGCGCGATTGATGAGAGAGGTGGGGTCTTCGATCGGGTTACCGTTGCGGAAGGTGCACTCGTTTCCGGACTCATCGCCATCGTCAGCGAGACTGGTTCGGTAGGTCAGGAGTGTTGCGTCGGGGGCGACGCCGTACGTTTTGGAGACCAGGAGCGAGGCAATGGCTGTCCCGTGTGTCTTGGAGAAGGGACTTGAGGTGACGGTACACGGGCTCTTGTCGATGATGGTGGCGCCGGCCAGCTCGGGTACGGTGGTGTCGACCTCGCCGTCGATGAGGGCGATGGTGACGCCCTTGCCGGTGTAGCCCTTGGCTCTGGCCTGATCGAGGTGGTAGTAGGCGAAGTAGGACTGGTCGGCCGCCGTGATGGGATCGGCCGCGTGAGCGGGCACGGCGGGCAGGACGATGGCCCCGGCCGCCAGGGCCAGGGTCATCGCACACGCACCCGCAAGGCACAGCAGTCGACGGAGACCGGAAGCGGAGTTCGTGGTTACCATTGGCGAGGATCCCATCCGTCGTCCTTCGGGGAGGCGGGCTTTAGTCCTTGTCCGAGCCGTAGGTCTGCGACATCGGATTGACGTAGCCCGGGGGCAGCGCATCGTCCTCGTCGTCCTCGAACTTGAAGGCCTCGTACTTGCGCCGGCGCCCCTTCTTGTCATCCTTGCCGCCACCGGCACCCGCGCCGGCACCCATGAAGCCGCCCATGCCGGGCCGCCCGGCCGCGCCCGAAGCACCAGCGGAGCTGCCGGCGCCCGTCTTGCCTGCTGCGCCGGACATGCCGCCCGTGCCGTTCGTGCCCGTCAGGCCGGTCGTCCCGCCCGACGCGCTCGTGCTACCGGGCAAGCCGCTGGCACCAAAACCGCCGCCAGCAGCTGAGCCCCCGCGCAGCCCGCCCGCGCCGCCGCGACCCAGCCCGCCGAGCGAGCCGACGCCCAGGCCCGACCCACCGCGTGCTCCAAGGGCAGCCGCGCCGAGAGCACCCGCACCGAGGACGCCGGCGCCGAGGGCGCCCGCGCCCGCCAGACTCGTGCGTCCGGAGGCGTTGAAGCGAGTGGAGGGACCGCCATTAATGCGCCACAGGGGGTGGTCGCGATCAGTGGGGGGAGCCGGCGTATAGCCGCCGACGGTGCCGTTGGCGTAGCGCTCGCCGCCGATGCGAGAATGCAGAAGGTCAACACCCATCAGGTCCTTGGGGTCAGTGATGGGCTTGCTCCGGCTGCCTAGCTCACCCTCACTGGCATAGCGATCGGGTATGCGCTGGGACTGAAGCTTGCGCAGCTTCTCGGCGTCTGCATCCTGCGCGGTTGGGTCGTCGAATCCGCTCGGGTAGGCGCTGGAGTTAGCTCCGCGTTGGTCTGCGCGTCCGTAGTCGCTGTCGCGGTCGCCCGGGTATACGCCGGGCTGATCAGGGGAGGCCGACTTGTTTCCGTTTTCGACGTCCTTGATGACCCATGGAGCGGAAATATCGTCGAGGTCGCGAAGATTGTGGGACTTGCCACCTTTGCCGCCCTTCTTCGTGTGCTTTCCTGGCTGCGCTACGTCGCGCGCATGCGCAGCCAATTGGTGCATTGAGTCGTTGAGATTGTGCAGAATCTGCTTGGATTTCTGTTCGCGCTCGGCGTTTGCTTGTGCGGCAACCGCGTCGTAGACGGCTGCGCCGGTTGAGGCTAAGACATTGATGCCGAAGCCCATCGGTCCCATCCCTTGCGAGACTGGAATTGCCACATCGGCCGCGTTGCGAAGCGCATCCAGCCGGGAGTCAACGAGGACGGGAGAAAGTAACTCAGCCTCCTCGCGCGCGTGCTGCATGACGCGGCGCATCTCAACCTCGACAAGCGTGGCGGCGAGGTACGAGGAACGCCACTCACTTAAGCGGAATTCGGCCTCATTAAGCCACTGTTGGATAGCGTCGCCCGTTTTCCCTTGGAAACCCTGGTACTCGCGGTAGTGCTGAATGCGCTTCTCGGCCTCGCGGATAGCCTCCATTGCGGTGCGATGTTTAGCGTCCAAATCTGAGAGAGATTGGTTTGCCTTCGCGACCTCTACGAAACGCATGAGGCGGTCATAATTGGGGCTGTGAACCATTGCTACGTCACTTCCTGCGATCACATACCGGTCTGTTCGCCGACGGCAGAGGGCGTGCTGTCATCCTGCATACTTGCAGCGGCTGCCCCCACTGGCGTCGACGTTGCGTGAGGCAGTGTTCCAGAAGCTTTCAGTACTTGCGCGCCCAGCGCTCCAGCGGCAAGCTTTTGAATGAGCAGATCGGATGCCAAATCAGACTCCGTGCCCTTCAGTAGGCGTACGAGTTCCTCTTCTGCCCGCATGAAAGCCTCTTCGGCATCGTCGACCATTTTGCCGAAATCGCGGAGCTGATCGCCCTCTGAAGAAAAACCACGACAGGCTGCTTCGTATGCGCTCACCAGAGCCTGACGGGCTGCCTCTACGCCCTCCTCTTCGGAGCCCCACACATCGGAGACCTGAGCGTTCGCAAACGCTTCAGCGGTCTTTGCAACCGTATGCAAAGAGTCTGCTCCGTTGCTCGCGTCCTGACGCGTCTGATCGTGCTTACTTGAGTCGAAACTTAGGTCGACCACGAAAACCTCCAGGCGAAACAAGCGCAGGCGCGGCCTGCTGATGGCAATGAGATGATCCTCATCATATGACCAACCGGCAAGGCTCGCAAAAATGTCGGGTAACTGACGGAGGGGTCCGGAAAAGGTACGCGCTTGCGGGCGCGCGGACGACAGTGGCACGACGAATGGGCGGGGGCCGCGGCGCAGCGCGCCGCGGCCCCCGAAGCAAAAACCTCTCAGAAGGTTACATTCACTCGCCAGCCTCGAAGGTGGCCTTCTCAGCCTCGGTGTCCGGGACGAACGAATCCGTGTCCAGATCCGCCCAGTACTCCTCGGCCCACGGATCCTCGATCGGCTGCGAACGCTTCCACAGGATGTAGCCCGCGCCAGCGACGGCACCCACCAGGGCCGTCAGGCCGAAGGCACGCAGCACGCGGCACTTGCGGCGCTTACGCGTGGGGGTGGTGAGGGCGACAGCCGAAGCCTCGGAAGCGCGACGAGCGCGCTCCGACAGCGAACCGCGCGCCGACAGCGCCGCACCCGCCTGGTTGACGGCGAGGGAAGCGCGCGGCAGGTAGTCGTCCACGAGGTGCTCGCGAGCGTTCTCGATCGCCGGACCGGCCTGTGCGGCGGCAGCCTGCGCACGAGCGGCAGCGCTCTCGATCGCGGGGGTCGCGTGCTCAATCGCGGAATTCAGCGCGGCCTGGGCGCGAGGCGCGGCCCAGTCGACGCCCTGGCTAGCCAGATCGGCAGCCCGCACGGCAACCTTGCCGGCGTAAATGGCAGCGGCGTCGCGAAGCTGCTGAGACGATGCGCGCAGCTTCTCTGCATCGAAAGTCGGCGAAGTAACCATGATGTCTCCGATTCTGTCCACAATAAACAGGGGCGCGGATGCGCCACTCACTCCTATTGTGCAACAACGGGCTGTGATCTGCAGCCCACCGGCTCGCGTGAGGTGCGTGACGGACAGGAAACACCCAGGAAAAGATGCGACCATTACAGTCATGAAAGCTATTCTTCACACCTCCGCCGGCGACATCACCGTCGAGCTGTTCCCCAACCACGCCCCCAACACGGTCAACAACTTCGTGACCCTGGCCAAGGGCGAGCGCGAATGGGTCGACCCGAAGACCGGCCAGAAGACCTCTCGTCCCCTCTACGACGGCACCATCTTCCACCGCGTCATCCCCGGCTTCATGATCCAGGGCGGCGACCCCCTCGGCACCGGCACCGGCGGCCCCGGCTACCAGTTCAACGATGAGATCCACCCCGAGCTGAACTTCAACGACCCCTACCTGCTCGCCATGGCCAACGCCGGCAAGCGCATGGGTAAGGGCACCAACGGCTCCCAGTTCTTCATCACCGTGGCCCCCACCCCGTGGCTGCTCGGCAACCACACCATCTTCGGTAAGGTCACCGACGAGGAGTCCAAGCGCGTCGTCGACGCCATCGCCACCACCCCCACGGGCGCCCAGGACCGCCCCGTGACGGAGCAGGTCATCAACTCCATCGAGATCGTCGACTGACCCTCTCCCCTCATCATCGACGAGGCCGGGACCGCCCCCGCTGCCCAGTGCAGTGACCGGGATGGTGCACCCCGGCCTCGTCCCTTACCCCCGCCGAAAGGGAAGCCATGAGCATGCCGAGCTACGGCCAGCGCTCTGACCCGCGCGCCGCCCCCGACTGTCCGCGCCACCCGGGCGTGCGCAGCGTCGACTACTGCAAGCGCTGCAACCGGCCCATGTGCGCGGACTGCGCGATCCCCACCGAGGTCCGCTCGATCTGCGTGGACTGCACGTCCTCGAAGAAGCGGTGGATGGGCTCCGCCTCGCGCGCGGCCGCGGCCGGAGCGCCGGTCGTCACCTACGCGATGATCGCGATCTGCGTCCTCATGTACGCGGTGACCTCCTTCGCGCCCTCGACGAAGGTCGACCTGGCGCTCCTACCCGCGACCCTCATGTCGCGCCCGTGGACGGTCCTCACAGGAGCGTTCCTGCACGGCGGCATCATGCACATCCTGTTCAACATGCTTTCCCTGTACTGGGTGGGGCGCGCGATCGAACCGGTCCTGGGCCGCTGGCGCTTCCTCACGCTCTACCTGGTGAGCGCGCTGGGAGGCTCCGCCTTCATTATCGCGTGGTGCCTCATCCAGCCCTCCGAGATCTTCGTGAGCACGGTCGGCGCGTCGGGCGCCGTCTTCGGTCTGTTCGGCGCCGTGTTCGTCCTCCAGCGCCTGGGTGGGTCGGACACGACCGCGATCCTGACGCTGCTCGGCATCAACCTCGTCTACGGCTTCGTGGTCAGCGGCATCTCCTGGCAGGGGCACATCGGCGGGGCGATCGCCGGCGTGGGCACCACGTGGGTCCTCGTGCGCATGGCCCGCCCGCGTCCGGGCGTCACGCAGGTGTATCAGAACCGGCGTGAAGCGGTCGTCGCGCTCGGCATGATCGCAGGCATGCTCGTGCTCAACGCCCTCGTGTTCCGCGTCCTGCTCGAGGTCTACGGCGCGTGACGGGTCAGCAGCCGACAGGCGCATGACATCTAAGGATGACCTAATATAGGAAGGGTCCGGCAAATAGTGCCGGGCCCTCCCTCATGCTTCCCACAGGAGAGACCATGACCAGCCCCTGGGACCTGTACGACCAGCTCATCGACGAGATCCCCGCCGACATCACCGTCACCCAGATCCACACCGACGGCAAATGGCGCCGCGTCGCCTCCAGCGAAGACGGCGTCGGTATGGCCTTCGGCATGAACGTCCAGTCCCGCCCGCGCGCCACCGAGGACCCCGCCGACCTCGTCGGCCGCCCGCTGCGCGACGTCGCCGCCCTCGCCAAGTCCTGGAACTTCGAAGACGCCGGCATCGGCATGGCAGCCGTCAACGCCTACCACTCCCACCCCGTACGCGCCCTCGCCCACGGATTTCGACCCTGCAAGGAAAACAACTGGGCACGCACCTTCCACCCCTACGCGCCTCTCGTCGCCGGCAAACGCGTCGCCGTCATCGGACACTTCCCCTTCGCGCCCGCCGCCATGCCCGACGCTGCCGAGCTCACCATCCTCGAACGCAACGTCTTCGACGGCGACTACCCCTGACTCCGCCTGCGAATACCTGCTCCCCGAGATGGACTACGTCTTCATCTCCGGATCCGCATTCGTCAACAAGACCATGCCGCGCCTCCTCGCGCTCGCTTCCGACGCCCACACCGTCGTCCTCGGCCCCTCCACGCCCGCGTCCCCCGCGATCCTGCGAGCCGGAGCCACGACCGTCATGTCCTTCGCCAGCGCGCACCCCGCGCGCCTCGAAGACGGGCTGGCCGGACGCTCCCTCCTCGGCATGTACGACGCCGGCATGAGGGTCCAGCTCAGCAGGCCGTGACCCGAGAACGAGGCCGTGGCCCGCTCGCTCGGCTGAGACCCGGTAGCCAGCCACGGCCTCGTCCATAGAAATAGTGGGGCGTCCCGGCCGCAGCCGGAACACCCCACACTCACACTCACTGGAGACGGCAGGCTCACGCCCGTCGCGCCCCCGTCAACGCCAACGCAGCGTCATCAGGAAGCCGACCATCATCGTGCCCAGACCCACCGCAATATTCCACGCGCCCAGCTTCGGAACCGGGTACGTGCCCGACGAAATGTAGTAGACGACAACCCACAGCAGGCCCAGAATCATCAGGGCCACAAACGTGGGTGCCCACCAGGCGGGGCTAAGCGGAATACCGTCAGTCCAGTTCTGGATGTCGGTATCGTCCTCAACCTCGTGCCCATTCTTCTTACGCTTCTTGGATTCGGCCACGTCGGGTCCTCTCTGCTGGCCCGCGCGGGAAGAAAACCGCCCGGCGGTGATGAATTAGTCGCAACACTAGCGTAGTCTCGGACGTGGAAAGTGCCAAAGCGCAGCGCCATACAAGGGGGGGAAAGATGCACGCACGCAGGCTCCGCCACACCGCTGGCGTGCTCGCCGTGACCGTCGCCTCCGGCCTCCTCTTCTCCGTTTCCGCGCTCAACGAACGCAAAAACCCCGCGGCGACCTCCGACCTGTCTACCCTCGTGCGTAACCGCCAGGAGCAGGTCAAATCCCTCGAAAACGAGGTCTCCTCGCTCGACGCGCAGATCCAGAGCTACACCACCACAGTCCCTCAATCCGGCGACGAAGACGTCTTCACCACTCGCTCCACCCAAACCGTCACCGGCCCCGGCGTCCAAATCACCCTCAGCGACGCGCCCCCCGGACAGATTCCCGAAGGCGCAACTCCCAACGACCTCGTCATTCACCAGCAGGACATCGAAGACACGATCAACGCCCTGTGGGCCGGCGGTGCCGAAGCCATGACCGTCCAGGGCGTGCGCATCACCAACCGAACCGTCATCCGCTGCATCGGCAACGTCATCCTCGTCGACGGAACCAGCTACTCGCCGCCCTATGTGATCCAAGCAATCGGTGATCCTGACACCCTGCGCGCGACGGTTACTGCAAACCCACGTATGGTGAATTACCAGGCCTACGTGACAAAGTACGGCCTCGGGTGGGACATGCAGACCAAAGACTCCCTCAGCTTCGCGCCCGCCACCACCCCGCTGACCGTCAACTACGCAACCGTGGAGGAACTGAATGGGTGAACACGTCGCCCCGACCACACCGACAAAGAAAGCGCTCCAACGTCTTCTGGAATATCGTCGGTGTCGTCGGCGAACTCCTCATCACCTTCGCGTTCGTCATCGGCCTCTTCTCCGTCTGGCAGCTCTACTGGACGACCTACCAAGTCTCCGGACAGGTCTCCCAGACCATCGCCTCGTACGAAGAAGAGCACCAGCCCGCCAAGCGCACCCAGGGCGAAATCCGCACCGACGACCCGCCCGCCTTCGACCGCGAAGTCGGCGACGGCGAAGTCTACGGCATCGTCCACGTGCCCACCTGGGACTGGATGAAGATCCCCCTCGCTGAAGGCACCACCTCCTACGTCCTCGACCAGGGCTGGGCCGGCCACTACGACATGACCACCCAGCCCGGCGGCGTCGGCAACTTCTCCGTCGCCGGCCACCGCCGCACCTACGGCAACAACTTCCGCTGGATCGACCGCCTCACCCAGGGCGACAAGGTCGTCGTGGAAGTCGACGACCGCTACCTCGTGTACTCCATGGTCTCCTCCGAGATCATCGACGCCACCGACCCCACCCAGATGCGCGTCGTCGCCCCCGTCATCGACGACGAATCCTGGTCCGAGGTCCCCACCGAACGCTGGATGACCATGACCACCTGCCACCCCGAATACGGCAACTGGCAGCGCTACATCGTCCACCTCAAGTTCGAATCCTGGACCCCCAAGGACACGGGCGTGCCCGCCGAACTCGTCGACGAACCCACGAACTGAAGGACCCCACATGTACGCATGGATCTTCCGCCACTGCCCGGCCCCACCTGGTTCAAGGTCATCGAATCCCTGGCCCTCATCGGCGCGGCCGTCGCCGCCCTGTTCACCTGGGTCTACCCCTGGGTCCAGTCCTACCTGGAACTGGGACAGTCCTCCGTCGGTGGTGCCTGAGCCGCTCGCTCGCAGATGGGACGAGGCCGGGGAGACCCGGCCTCGTGCCGTATCCATGGGCGTCGGTTGGGTTGCGCCGTAAGCGCCTGCGTGCCCGCGCGCCCGGAGAGCGGACAGCGCCCGCGCGCCCACTTGGGGAGCGCCCTACGATGGATGCCGGAGAAGGGGCCACGGCCTCGTACATGAAAGGACCGGCGATGGCACGAATCCTCTGCGTCGACAACTACGACTCGTTCGTCTTCACGATCGTGGGCTACCTGCGCCACCTGGGAGCGACCGTCGACGTTGTGCGCAACGACGTCGTGGATCCCGCCTGGTTCGAGGCCGGCTACGACGGCGTCCTCATCTCCCCCCGGACCCGGCGACCCCAAGAGCGCCGGCGCATCCCTGCAGACCATCGCCGACTGTGCCGAGCGCGGCATCCCGATGCTGGGCGTGTGCCTGGGGCACCAGGCCCTCGGCGAGCTTTTCGGCGCGACCGTCGGGCACGCACCCGAGCTCATGCACGGCAAGACCTCCGTCATCACGCACGACGGGCGCGGCGTGTTTGAGGGCGTGCCCTCGCCGCTGACCGTCACCCGCTACCACTCCCTCACGATCGACCCCGCGACCATGCCTGAGGAGCTCGAGGTTTCCGCGACCACCGAGTCCGGCATCATCATGGGCGTGCGCCACCGCTCCCTGCCCCTCGAGGGCGTCCAGTTCCACCCCGAGTCCGTCATGACCCAGTCCGGGCACCTCATGTTCGCCAACTGGCTGACCGCCTGCGGCGACGCTGGCGCGCGCGAGCGGGCCGTGTCCCTCAAGCCCGTCGTCGCGGAGCGTTTCAAGCTGTAGGTTGCGCGGTCTGCGTGGCGGCTTTCGTGTCGCCGTGTGGCGCGTCGTGGCTACCGAATCACGCGTTGCGGCGGCGCTGTCGATCTGCTCGCCGGGAGGTGTCCGGACAGGGGCAAGCATCCGGATAGGTTACGAGCATCCGGATAGCTTACGAGCATCCGGATAGCTTATTAACCTATCCAGATCGTCATAACCTATCCAGATCGTTGGGCGACGAAGCCCGTTCTCTTCACATTTGGGGTTGTGCGCAAGTTGTTGACGGTTTGTTTATGCGGCTTTTGTCCAGGCCGCTTGGTGTAGTTCGTATTCGATGGGGGATTTGCCGCCCAGGCTGGTGTGGATGCGGCGGCGGTTGTAGAAGTCTTCGATCCAGGTGGCGACCCCGGTGTAGACCTGGTCGCGTGTGGTGAAGGTACGCCGGTAGTAGTACTCGGTTTTGAGGGTGGCCCAAAAGGATTCGGCCATGGCGTTATCCCAGCACACTCCGGCCCGCCCCATCGACACTCTTCCTTTCACGGCGCGCATGTAGGCTGCCAGCTTCTGGGAGGTGAACTGTGTTCCCCGATCAGCGTGGAGCACGACCCCAGTGGGGAAGGCACCACGGGTGGTGGCGGCCATGTCGAGCGCGGTGATGACCAGGTCGGTGCTTTGCTGCTCGCCCATGGCGTATCCCAGGACTCTACGCGAGTGCGCATCGCGCACGGCGCACAGGTAGACCCAGCCTTGGGCGCACCGCAGGTAGGGTCAAATCCGTGATCCACACCCGATCCAGGGCGCCTTGGTCCCACTGGCGGGCGCAGTGGTCCTCATGGGCCACAGGTCCCCGTCCGCCGCGCCTGGACGGGCGCGGGTGCGTATTCAGGCCCGTGAGACCTTGGCGGCGCATCGACGCGGCGACCGCCCGCACACCCACATCCACGCCCGCGCGCGTCAGAGCATGGCGGATGCGAGGAGCCCCATACGTGCCGCCCGACACCTCGTGTTCCCAGGCCACCGCCTCATCCAAACGCCTGCGCACCAGCGCGCGCTCACCCCTGTGGGACGCTCGGTTTTTCCACGCGTAATAGCCTGCGCGCGTGACCCCTAGAACGTTGGCCATCAAGGTGATTGAGTAGGAAGCCTTCTGCGCGTCCATCAGTTCAAAGCGCTGGTGTTTTGGTGCCCAGACGCGAAGAAGGCGCTGGCTTTTCCCAAAAACTCATTCTCCTTCTCCAGCTGGCGCACCCGCCGACGCAGAGCAGTGATCTCAGCTTCCATCTCGCGTGGATCAGGACGACCCTCACGCACGGCTTGACGCCGCTCGCGCTCGAGTTTGACCCACCGGCCCACCACCGATTCACCCAGCCCTAAATCCCGGGCCACAGACGCGATCGTAGACCCCGTATCCAACACCAGACTCGCAACATCACGACGATACTCCGGCGTAAAACGACGACGAGTTCCCATAACAGGCACCTCACTCTCCGCAGGCACACACACCCGCTTAACGAAGTGTCAACAACACAAGCCTAACCCCAATTCGTGCTCGTCAACTGGGGAGCAGTGGGGGTTTTGCACTACTTGGGGCCTTGGGAGCGCGCGTCATCGGCGTGTCGGAGGCTCGTGTAGTGCAAAACCCCCCACTGAACGATGCTGTTGCCGCGAAAGTTCTTGTTCCTTTGTGGTGTTACACCATTTCGGGAGCATTACACCCCTTCCGAGCTGGTGCAATGCTCCCAAAATGGTGCAATGCTCCCCAATAGGTGCAGCACGTTGTGAATGCAGGTGGGCGTGGCAGCTGCCGTGCCGCAGATGTGCTTGTGGGTGCATGTGTGCGGATAGGTTGCGAGCATCCGGATAGGTTATGAGCATGCGGATAGCTTATTAACCTATCCGGATGTCGATAACCTATCCAGATCGTCACAACCTATCCGCGTCAGGGACCTGTTTTCTCGAGGGTCTGGTTTCTAGACCGCCTCGCAGCACAGCACCTGCCAACAGAGCAGGTTATCTGGCAGGCGTATGTTGTGGAGGACACGCTTCCACCGTGAAGGTGCGGGCGCACCGATCCCTGCTAGCTGTGCGTTGTCGAGGCCGCCCGCGCCCCCCCGCACATTCCCCGCGCACACCCGCGCACACCCGCGCACGCCCCCGCACATACAGTGAGGCCCGCGCCGCAGGAATTTTCCTCGCAGGCGCGGGCCTCACTGATCAACGGGAACAACTACGAAGCGGTACTACCGCGACGCGGCCAGGGGCTCACTCAGTGGCCGTTCCCGTTATTGTTGCCGTTGTTGCCGCCGTTGTTTCCGTTCTGGGCACCCTTCGATACCTTCAGCTTCACGGTCGAATTCTTCTCCACCTTCGAACCCTCGCCGGGCTCGACGGAGAGGACCTGGCCGGCGGGCTGGTTGCCTGCGACCTCTTCGACGGTGACGGTCAGGCCCAGGGCCTTGAGCTGCGCCTCGGCGTCGTCACGGCCCATGCCTACGACAGTGGGAATCTCCACCTGCGCGGCCTTGCCGTTCGACACGGACACGCCCACGGTGCTGCCCTTCTTGACCTTCGTGCCGGTCGCGGGATCCTGCGCGACGATGCGGTCCTTCTCCTTCTCGGAGTCGACGCTCGTCACGTTGCCCAGCTCCAGGCCGACGGACTTCAGGGTGCTGCGCGCCTGGTCCTGGGTCATGCCCGACAGGTCAGGCACATCCACCTGGTCCGAACCGGAGGACAGGTAGGCGCGGATCGTCTGGCCGGCCTTCACCTTGGAGCCGGGGGAGGGGTTGGTCTGGGCGACCTTGCCCTCGGGAACGGTGTCGGAGGCGACCTTGCTGGAGTCGAGCTCCCACTTCAGGCCCAGGGCCTCGATCGCCTTGCGGGCGTCGTCGGGGCTCATGCCAACGAGGTTGTCCGGCAGGGTCACCGAGTCGGGTCCGGAGGAGATGGTGACGCGAACGGTCGCGCCCTTCTCGGCCTGCGTGCCCGCTGTGGGGTCGGTGGAGGCCACGGAGCCCTCGGCGACGGTGTCGGAGGCGACCTTGTCGGGGTTGAGCTCCCACGTGAAGCCCGCCTGCTCGATCTGGGTCTTCGCCTCGGCCTGGGTCAGGCCGACGACGTTGGGAACCGCGATCGACTCGGGCGCGGCGGCACCGCGCGTCAGGGCCCACACCGAGCCGCCGATCAGCAGCAGGGCGATGAGCACGACGGTCACGATGATCGCCGTGCGACGCTTGCGGGCCTTAGCGGCCTCGTTCGCGGAGTCATCGGTAGCAACCGCGGGCAGCGACGTGGAGGTCGCGGCCATCGCCGCGGCGGGTGCATGGCTGGGGACCGCCGCCATCGGCGTGGTCGCGGCGGTGCGTGCGGATGCCACGCCGGTGGCGGGCAGGACCTCGGTCGCCCACGAGTCGGCGGGCGGCGCACCCACGTCGAGGCCTCGGGCCACGCGCTGCAGGTCCGCGAGCATGGCCGCGGCGCTCGGGTAGCGGTCCTCGCGGTTCTTCGCCAGGGCCTTGAGCACCACGCGGTCGAGGGAGTCCGGAATGTCGGACAGGATCGACGAGGGCGTGGGCGGGATCTGCTCGACGTGCTGGTAGGCGACGGCCACGGCCGAGTCGCCCTTGAAGGGCGGGCGGCCCGTCAGCAGCTCGAAGAGGACGACGCCGGTCGAATACAGGTCGGAGCGAGCATCCACGGTCTCTCCGCGAGCCTGCTCGGGGGAGAGGTACTGGGCGGTGCCCACGACGGCGTTCGTCTGCGTCATCGTGGCCTGCGAATCCGTCAGGGCGCGCGCGATGCCAAAGTCCATGACCTTGACCTTGCCGTCCGACGTCAGCATGATGTTGCCGGGCTTGATATCGCGGTGCACCAGGTGGTTCGCATGCGAGTACTGAAGGGCGGACAGGACGCCCGACACGATCTCGATGGCCTCGTTGATCGGAACGGCCGTACCGTCCGAGATCAGGTCCTTGACCGTGTGCCCCTCGACGTACTCCATGACGATGTAGGGCACCGCGATCGAACGGCCGGTCGCATCCTCGATGATCTCCTCGCCCGTGTCGTACACGGCGACGATGTTCGGGTGATTCAGCGACGCTGCCGACTGCGCTTCGCGACGGAAACGCGCCTGGAATATCGAGTCCTGCGCCAGATCACGGCGCAGCATCTTGATTGCTACGACGCGCGACAGGCGAGTGTCGAAGCCCAGGTGGACTTCGGCCATTCCGCCTCGCCCGATGAGCGAGCGGACCTCGTATCGGCCAGCTAGACGGTGGGCCATGGGCTCTGCCATGTCCTAACCTCCTCGATAATGTGTGCTCCCGCACTTGGTTGTATCAGGGAGCCAAGCATGTTCTTGATCGTAATAGCTGCGAGCGCGATGAGCGCAATCACGATGATTGCGACGATGACCGCGCGAATAATCTGCCTGGATGCTGGGACGGGTGGTGCGACGACGCTGCGCGAGTACGCGGTCTTGGCCGCCGGACGGGTACGTTGCGCGCTGCGGGCGTCGAGCTCGTGCCAGCGCGGTCCGCGCTTGCCCTTCTCGGGTCGCGGCTCGTAGACCGAGCGTCGCTGGCGCTTCGAGGGCGTGGCTGCGCGAGGCTGGGGAACGGTCCCGTACACGCGCGGCGTCGAGGCCGTGGCCGCTTTGTCGCGGCGAGGCGCATCGGAGCGGGTGGGCTGGGGAATGCGCGGGGCCGCCTGGCGGGCTGCCTGGCGCTTGGCTTCTTCGGCTTCGCGGCGCTCGCGGGCTTCTTGCAGCTCGCGCTGGCGCTGTTCTTCCTCGCGGGCGACGGCTGCGCGGCGCTGCTCCTCGGCGGCGTCTTCAGCCTGGCGGGCCGCCTCTCGTTGGCGCAGTCGCTCGGCGAGGGCGGCGCGTCGGTCCTGCGGCTCGGACGGCAGAGGGGTCTTCGGTGCGGCGGTGTGCGCTGGTGCTGCGCCGGTCGGAGGAGCAGGGATCGGCGCGGGGCGCTGCGCGGGCGCCGAGGCCTGGGGGCGCTGAGCCTTCTCGCTGCTGGGCTGCGGGACCTGCTCGGAGCGAGCCGGAGCCGCGTGCCTCGGGATGGAACCCGTGGTCGGGCGGGCGACGGCGGCCTGCGCAGGAGCGGTAGGCGCGGATGCTGCCTGCGCGGGTGCCGGGACTGCCGCGTGGCGGCCGGTCGAGGTCAGCGATCGGACGGCACCCGACACCGCGGGCGCCTGCTCGCCGGTCGTCTCGGGATGCAGGCGACGAACCCGGGTGGGTGCGGATACGGGGCGAGAGACCGGGGGAACCTCGGCCTCGTCGAGGATGCGCGGGACGGCGGCGTGACGACTCGTGATTGGGATCGGGGCCGAGGAGGGGGCGATCGTCGTCGCTTCGTCGAGGACGGGCAGCTTGGCGTGACGGCCCGTCGTCGCGCGCACCTTCGGAGTGAGGCCCGAGGGGGGCTGCAGCATCTCGTCGGGCAGCGTGCGGCGCGTCAGGTGGCGTACGGGCGCGACGATCGGCACCGACGGCTGGACGGGCGTGCGCACCTCTTCGGGGCGCTGCGCGGCCTTCGGCAGGGGCAGCGGGCGAGGGGTCACGGAGACGCCCATCGCCTTGGCGGCGCTCGCGATTTCGCGCACCGCTGCGGATCCGGACTCGGGGCGCTTCGCGGGGTCCTTCTCCAGCAGGTGCAGGATCACGTCGGCCAGGGGCTCGGGCACGAAGTCCGGCAGCGGCGGAACGGGATCGTTGACGTGCGCGAAGGCGATGTCCACCTGGGTTTCGCCGGTGAACGGGCGTCGACCGGCCGCGGCCTCGTAGGCGATGACGCCCAGGCGTAGAGGTCGCCGATGGGGGTGGCGACCTCGCCCATGGCCTGCTCAGGCGGCAGGTACTGGGCGGTGCCCATGACCATGCCCGCAGCGGTCAGGTTGACCTGTCCCGTCGCGCGAGAGATGCCGAAGTCCGTCAGCTTCACCATGCCATCAGGGCGAACAATAATGTTTGCGGGCTTGATGTCGCGGTGCACGACGCCCGCGCGCGCGGCAGCGCCCAGCGCCATCGCGACCTGCACGAGGATCGGCATGAGGTACTCGGGCTCGATGCGGGAGCCGCCGCGCAGGTAATCCGTCAGCGGGTAGCCGTCGACGAGCTCCATGATGATCCAGCCGATGCCGTCTTCCTCGCCCGAATCCTGGGTGTTGGCGATGTTCGGGTGCGAGATCGACATCGAGTTACGTGCCTCGAGGCGCAGGCGCGAGAGCGACAGCTCCTCGCCCGCCAGCTCGGGGCGCAGGACCTTCGCGGCGACGATGTGGCCGCTGACGCGGTCGCGGGCCTTCCACACCTCGCCCATGCCGCCCTGAGCGATCGGGGTGAGCAACGTGTAGCGCCCCCCGAGCACACGCCCGGCACCGGAAGTCATGCGTGGCGCACTCACTGCAGCCCCGCTTCCAGGAGAGCGCGGGCGATCGGGCCGGCCACGTCTCCGCCGTGCGGCGTGGGATCGTTGTCGTCGCCCTCGACCAGGACGGCGAAAGCGATGCGCGGGCTGTCCGCCGGGGCGAAACCGACGGCCCAGGCGTTCGCGCGGTCGCCGTTACCGGTCTCGGCGGTGCCGGTCTTTGCGGCCACGGCCACGTTCGGAAGCGCCATCGTCGTGCCGGTGCCGTAGGGCTGGGAGACGACCGCTTCCATCATGGTGCGCAGCTTCGAGGCCGTCTCCGACGAGATCGGTCGACCGGCGTCGGTCGGGCTGTTCGTACGCACGACCTGGTTGTCGGCGTCCACGATCGAGTCGATGAGGTATGGGGTCATCATCTGGCCGTCGTTCGCGATGGTCTGGGCGACCTGCGCCATCTGCAGAGGCGTCGTCTGGACCGTGTACTGGCCGATCGAGCTCATCGCGAGCTGCGCGGCGTCCGCGTCGGCGGGGAAGACGGAGGGTGTCACCGTCAGCGGGATCTGCGACTCGCGGCCGAAACCGAAGCGGTTCGTCACGTCGACGAGCTGCTGGTTCGTCAGCTGTTCGGAAGCCAGCACGAAGGTCGTGTTGCACGAGCGCGCGAAGGCCTCGGTGAGCGTCGGGTTGCCGTCGCCGCAGGTGGAGGACTCGATGTTGGAGACCTCGGTAGCCGTGCCCGGCAGGGTCGTGGAGACGGGCGAGGGCATGCGCATATCCGGGTCGGCGACGCCGTTTTCGATGAGGGCGATCGTCGTGAGGATCTTGAACGTCGAGCCGGGGGCGTAGCGCTGCGAGATAGCGCGGTTGAGCAGCGGGTTGTTCGGATCCGAGGAGAGCGCGGAGAACGCGTCGGACACCGCGCCGGCATCGGAGGAGGCCAGCTGGTTCGGGTCGAAGGTCGGCGATGAGTACATCGCCAGGACCGCACCGGTCTTCGCGTCGAGGGCCACGACGGCACCCTTGCGGTTACCGAGGGCCTCGGCCGCGGCCTTCTGCATCTGCGAGTTCAGGGTGAGGGAGACGCCGCCGCCCTGACGGTTCTGGCCCGTCAGGAGGTTGCGCAGGCGCTGTCCGAGCAGGGTCTGGGACTGGCCGTCTAGGACGTCCTCCTGGGCGGCCTCGATGCCGGTCGACGCGTTGCCCACCGACGAGAAGTAGCCCGTGACCGGCGCGTACAGCGGCCCCTCGGCGTAGGTGCGCACGTAGCGCTTGGAGCCGTCCTCGAGCTCGGAGGAGGCGATCGCCGTCTTGTCGACGATGATCGGGCCGCGGTCGGTTTCGGCCGCGTGCAGGATCGTGCGCTGGTTGCGAGCGTCGGCGTTGAGCGAGGACGCGGAAATGAACTGCGTGTTCGTGATGCCCACACCCAGCAGGGCGAACATCAAGAGAACGATGATGAAGATCTTGCGGATCTGGTTATTCACGGCTCACTCACCCACTCCCACGGCAGGCTGGATGCCGGAGTTCCACGGCGCGGGGGTCGAGGCTGGGCGTCGCGCGGCGTCGGACACGCGGATCAGCAGCGCGACGGTGATCCACGAGGACACCATCGACGAGCCGCCCGCAGCCAGGAACGGAGCCGTCAGGCCGGTCAGCGGAATAATGCGCGTGATGCCACCGAGCACCACGAACAGCTGAATGGCCAGCGAGAAGCTCAGGCCGGTCGCCAGGAGCTTGCCGAAGCCGTCGCGCACCGTCAGCGCCGCGCGCAGGCCTCGCTGGATGAGGATCAGGTACAGGACGAGGATGGCGGCCATGCCGGTCAGGCCCAGCTCCTCCGCGAAGGAGGACAGGATGAAGTCCGAGTTCGCCAGCGGCACGAGCTGCGGGTAGCCCCGGCCCCAACCGGTGCCCATGAGGCCGCCGGAGGCCTGGCCAAACAGGCCCTGGACGAGCTGGTAGGACCCGCGGTCATACACGTCGGGATCCAGGGCGTTGAGCCAGATGTTGAAGCGCGTCTGCACGTGGCTGAAAGACTTGACGGCGATCGCGACTGCCGGCACGAAGAGCGTGAAACCGATGACCAGCCACGACACGCGGTTCGTCGCCACGTACAGCATCGCAACGAACAGGCCGAAGAAGAGGAGCGAAGTACCCAGGTCGCGCTGCAGGGACGAGGATCGCGATGCCGATCAGCCACACGACCATGATCGGGCCGAGGTCGCGGGCGCGCGGCAGGCGCATGCCCAGGAACTTGCGGCCGCCGATCGCCAGGTTGTCGCGGTTCGTCACGAGGTATCCGGCGAAGAAAACAGCCAGCGTGATCTTCACGAGCTCACCGGGCTGGACGGAGATGGGACCCAGGTGGATCCAGACGCGCGCGCCGAAAGTCTCCTGGCCCAGGCCGGGAATCATCGGCAGGAGCAGGAGGAACAGCGACAGCGCGCCGAAGGTGTACGTGTAGCGTCGCAGCATGCGGTGGTCGCGCAGCGTGATCAAGATGATGGCCGCGATAACGATCGCGATGCCCACGAACAGTGCCTGGCGGAAGCCCACCACGGCCTCGTCCCTGCGTGCGTACGACAGGTCGAGGCGGTAGATCATCGCCAGTCCCAGGCCCGTCAGGGCGACTGCGACCGGCAGGATCACCGGGTCCGCGTAGGGGGCCAGGAAGTGCACGCCGACCTCGGCAATGATCGCGATCGCGACGAGCACGCCGACCTGCGTGAGAAGGTTCGCGGGGATCTCCCCCCGTGTAGTTCAGCGAGGTCAGGACGTAGCCGGCGATGCCGACGGCCAGAGCCAGGCCCATGAGGGTCAGCTCCAGGAATCGGCGAGGCCGGGCGGGCGCGATCGATACGGTAGCCATTAGGAGGCGCCCCCGCTCTGCGCACCGGACTGGGCCCCGCCGGACTGCGGCGCGCCCGACTGGGGCGTCGGCGACGAGGGTGTGGCGGGCTGGGTGATCGAGCGACGCAGTCCGTCGATGTAGGAGTCGATGTCGGCGCGCGAGGAGCGCAGCACCGGGGTGTCGAGGCGCTGGCGGTCCACGGGCGCGAGGTCGGAGAGCGCGACGTTGGAGACCTCCACGGCGTGGGAGAGCTGCCACGGGCCAATCGACTGGGGGATGCCCTGGTAGATGACGACGTAGCCGTCCTGGCCGATCGCGTAGTACTGGGTCTGCGTCCACTTCCACGACATCCACGACGCGGCGACCACGAGGACCGTCACGAGCGAGATAAACACGGGGGTCCACCACGAGGAATGGGGCTTGAGCTCGACGGGTGCGTCGTCCTCGTCGCTGGGGGTGCCCGAGGCCGAGGAGCCCAGGGCAGCAGCGCGCGCGGGGCCGCTCCTTCTCCGCCGCGCGACTTGGCGTTGCGGTCGATGGCCGCGGCACCCACGATCTGCGGGGGAGCGGGCGGGAACGTGCCGGCGGGGACAATGTCCGCGATCACGCACGTGATGTTGTCGGGGCCGCCGCCCAGGAGGGCCAGGCGGATGAGCTCTTCGGCGCACTCGCCCGGATCCTTGAAATCAGCCATGACCTGGCCGATCGTCTCGGGGGAGACGAGGCCGGACAGGCCGTCGGAGCACAGCATCCAGCGGTCGCCGACGACGGCCTCGCGGATCGTCTCGTCGGGGGCCACGTCGGCCTGCGCGTCGCCGAGGATCTTCAGGACGACGTTGCGGTTGGGGTGGTGCTCGGCTTCCTCTGGCGTGATCTGGCCGGTGTCGACCAGGTATTGCACGAAGGAGTGGTCGGTCGTGACCTGGGTCAGCGTGTCGCCGCGCAGCACGTAGGCGCGCGAGTCGCCGATGTGGACCATCGCGAGCGGTTGCCGGAGCGCATGAGCGCGATGCAGGTGGTGCCCAGGCCCTCGAGGTCGCGGTCGCGGCTCGAGCGTTCGGTGAGCTCCTCGTGCGCGTCGAGGAGGGCCTCGCGCAGGAGGGGAAGCATCGAGTCGGCCGGGTGCGAGTCCGTGTCGAGGGGGACGAGGTGCGCGAGGGCCACCGAGGAGGCGATGTCGCCGCCCGCGGGGCCGCCCATGCCGTCGGCGAGGACCAGCAGGTTCGCGCCGGCGTAGCCGGAGTCCTGGTTGTTGGAACGAACGAGGCCCACGTCGGAGCGGGCGGCGTAGTGGAATTGAACCGCGTTTCCTGACATATCAACCCACCAATTCGAGAGTCGTCTGGCCGATGCGGATGACGTCACCGATCTTGAGCTGGCGCGGGGCGCTTAGGCGCTCGTCGTCGATGAAGGTGCCGTTACGGCTGGAGAGGTCTTCGATCCACCAGCCGTCAGACTGGGGGGTGAGTGCCGCGTGGCGGCTGGACGCGTACTCGTCTTCGAGCACGAGGGTGCACGCGGGGGAGCGGCCGATGACGATGGGGGCCTCGCCGAGGGGCAGCATGGTGCCGACGAGGGGGCCGCCGGTCACC
Source organism: uncultured Sanguibacter sp. (assembly GCA_916438365.1). The sequence goes on along the minus strand of CAKAEY010000007.1, from coordinate 116,257 downwards.
AGGAGGTCCTTGGGAGCCAGCGGGTTCGCGGAGGTGCGCTTCTTGTTCTTGCGCTTCTCACGGGAGGCTTTGCGACGTGAGGTGGCCTTGTCGCGTCCCTTGCCGCGCGGGGTCACGACGGTGCCGAAGATGTCGCGTCGCAGCGTGTTGACGGCCGCGAGCACGAGGAGCCAGAGAAGCACCAGGAACCCGATGCGGAAAACGGTAAATGCGAGGTCTGTGGTCACTTCATTAAACTCCGCTCTGGTCTGGGTGTGTCCAGAAGAGGATCTTGGTGCGTCCGATGACGATCTGGTTGCCGTCGAGCAGGGTCGCTGCGTCGATGCGGTGGCCCTCCACGAAGGTGCCGTTAGTGGAGCCCAGATCGGTCGCGATCACGCCGGTGGGGGTGATGCGCAGTTCGAGGTGGCGGCGCGAGACGCCCGAGTCGTTGACGACGATGTCGGCTTCGGAGCCGCGTCCGATGACGGTGACGGGCTCGGTGAGGAGCCACTTTTCGCCGTCAACGTCGATGATCGGGTGCTCGGGGGATGCGGACGAGGCCGTGGCGGGGGCCGCGGGTCCCCGGCGGTTTTCGGCGTCGACCTTGAGGGTGCCGCTGGGCTCGGAGGCATCGGCGATGAACTCGATCGTGACGGGGCCGAGGAGGGAGTAGCTGTTCGCCGCGGCGTGTTCGGTGGCCTGCTGGGCGAACTCGTCGGCGAGGACGTCGAGGGATGCCTCAAGGGAGGTGAGGTCGGTGCGCGAGGCGTAGACCGAGAAGTGGTTCGCGGCAATGATGCGCGAGGCGGAGACTTCTTGGACGGATTCGTCCATGGCGCGGCGGATCGCCGTGGTGATGTCCACGGGCTTGATCCCCGACCGGAACACGCGCGAGAAGGCGCCGTTGACGCCTCTCTCGACGGCGCTCTCGAAGCGGTCGAAGATGCTCATAGTCGTGCTCTCCTCATTCCCCCGCGCGGTGTGCGCGACGTACGTTGTGTGTGGAAGCGAGGCCGCTTCCCGTCCCAGTTTAGCGGCGATAGTAAGCGCCGGTGCCCCATCTGTCGGGATGTTCCCGATGTGGGGTGGCGCTGGTCGTCGCGTGCAATGCGCGTGATGGCGGGGAATACCGCGCCATGATGCGCCTGTGACATTTGGTGCACATGTTACACGTGTGACGATAAGTGTGTTGGAGCAAACAAAGTGAGAGGGGTGTTCTCTCGGCGGCGCATCTGGCGTTGACTGCTTGTCAGTGGTGTTCATTGATGTGTCAATCCGAGCCTGTGTGGAATTAACGCGGAATATAGACGTATGCTCGACGGTCATATTAGCGCTGGTAGAACTCGAACGCGATGATATCTGCCATAACTTACTCATTAATTGACGGGACTTGCTAGGGTGGCGTGGTAACTATTGCTAACTGGGGGGAACTATGCACCATGACGAAGCTGTGAGCAGTGCTCGCCTGGCGGACACCGCTCCTCCGCGAGGGCGATACGCGCCCGAGGCCTCCCTCCGCACCCGCGGTCCGAGGCCTCGTCGCTTTTTCGCTCGCGCCCTGATCGCCGGGGCGCTCGCCGCCGCCTCGGCACTGACCGCGCTCACCTCCGCGGTCGAGCCCGCCCACGCCGAGGCTCCCCTCGAGACGCCCGGCGTGACCACGACCTCGTTTAATCGCGCCGAGGGGCGTATCGGCGCTACCGTCATCAACAACAGTGAAGGAGATCGCACCACCTTCGTGTCCGACAACGGCTACTTCGGTGTTGTGCGCGGCCAGTCGCGCTACAACTCGAGTGACCCGAACCAGTCGTCGATCAAGCACACCAGCGGCACTCAGGTTCAGCCGTGGCTGAAAGCATCTGTGGCTGAGAGTGGGGACTACTGGTCCTACATCGTTCGAGGCAGGCCCTACACACCTACTGCTGAATACAGTCAGTACTACATCTCCGCCTCCACGACGAGTGCGCTGGGCTTCAAGCCCAACGATCCCGGAACGGTGACGCTGGGTGAGCCATTCCTGGTCGGGGCCGTGCGCCACAATAATTTCACGATTTTTACGCGGAACGACTGGGTCCATTCCTCCTTCGACGTGCGCATCGGCGACCTGGAGGAGTCCTTCCCCTTCGACCAGTACGAGACGACGAACGACACGGAGACGACCGCGGTGCCCCGCGCCGGTGGTGCCTACGAGGAAACGACGTCCGTTCCTAACGGCTATGGCTGCTACCCCGGAGCTCCCTACAAGGCTCGCAAGCGCGGGGACAAGAGTAGGTGGTACTGCCATCGTCACGTCGGCGAGGGCAAGGGGAGTGTGGACATCTACAAGAAATCTGACGATCCCTACGATCGAAAGACGTATCCCGACAGCAAGGGCGAGCCAGGCCAGACCCCCCTATTCCGACGACATCCTGACGATCCGTAAGACCACGTCTGAGAAGACCGTCATGATCAACGGGATGCCGCATCGCCTCTTCATCTACGGTTTCGTGCCCAACGCGGACGGCAACTGCCCCGCCCAGCCCCCGGCGGGCGTGGAGCCGGTGGCGACGTTCGTCACGAAGGAGAACAGGTCGTCATTTGGTTGTATGTATGGGTCGTTCCAACAGGAGCGCTACGTGCGCGTCGCCAAGACGATCACCGAGGACTCGGAGGGCGTCGGCGGGGAGATCCCGCCCTTCACCTTCACGACGCGGGTCGGCGATGGTTGGAGTGGCATGACCGGCACCCCGGATTCGACGCTGGTGGCGGCCGATGGCTTCGTGGCTGACGGCTCCTTCTCGGAGTCTCAGCTCACCCCCACCGGCTACGGGGCTGACGGCACCGCGACCTCCGGCTACAAGGCCTTCATCCCCGGCCAGTCGAAGTTCGTGATCGCCGAGACCGGCCCCGTCCTGCCCGGGTACTCCCCGAAGCCCGGCTACTTTGGGCCCACGTGGGAGACCAGCGAGCTGTCGGGCTCGCCGGTGTGGGCCATGACGGACGTGACCTGCCTGAACGGCGTGGGTGAGCGTGTGAACGTCACCCGAGACGCGACCACGGGCGGCGTGGACTTCTCCCAGGTTGCCCCGGCCTCGTCCCCCGCGGCACTGCCGATCACCTGTACCTTCACGAACCAAAAGCAGTCGCCGAACCTGCGCCTCGACAAGAGCCTCGATGCTGTTGAGGGCGGGACGACCGACACGATCACCGTCACCTATCGCATCACCGCGACCAACGATGGCAACGTCAAGGGGTCGACCGGCCGCGTCGTGGACCGTCCCGACTTCGCGCCGGGACTGACCGTGCAATCCGCGCGCATCACGACCGAACCCGAGAATATCGACCAGGTCCCCGCGCTGCCCGCAACCGAAACTACGTCCTGACCGAGGGGACCGACATCGAGCCGGGCGCCTCCGTTACGTGGTTCATTCGCTTCACCGTCGCGCGCGACACGAGCGCCGAGGGATACAAGGAGACCCTGCTCGAGTGTCGCACCGAGAATGAGCGCCTCGTTCCGGGCTACGGCCTCTACAACGAGGTCGCCGGACCCAAGGATCACGACGGATCCGCCAACAACGTGGCCTGTGCGCCCGCTCGCCCGCGCTCGATCCGCGTCGAGAAGGCCGGTACGCAGCCGGTCGGTACCCCGAACGACGATGGCACCTATCCGCTTGACGGCGCTGCTTTCGCGATCTACGACAACGCGGAGCTCAGCGGAACCCCGGTCAGCGTACTTGATGGTGGATCCAGCTTCGTGGTCTCGTCCCTGGAGAAGGGCGTCACCTACTGGCTCGTGGAGACCCGCGCGCCCGCAGGTCACGTCCTGCTGCCGCGCCCCGTTCCCTTCCATATCGAGGTTGGGACCGATGACGCGCGTTCGACCGTCGTTGTGGCCGACTATGGACCGGACCAAGGCTTCACCTCCGTGCGAGTCCTGCCCGCCGACGCCGACGCGAGCGGCGACGCCGCCCTGCCGGGTATCCGCGTCGTCGACACGCAGGTCGGCACCCTCCCCAAGGCCGGTGCCGCCGGGGTGTATCCCTACCTCGCTGTGGCCGCGTGCCTGCTTAGCGCGGCCGCCGGTTGCGGGTGGATGCGTCGCAGAGGCCTTGTGATGGCCCGATAGCCCAGCTTTTCTCGCATCACACACCCCGGGGGCGCCCGCCAATTGGCGGGCGCCCCTGCTGTTGCGTGGAGGGTGGTTAGGAGTGAGGGTGGAAGCCCTGCCGGCGATGCACTTTTACTTGTGTTATGCAGTGCACAATCGATATCTCCGACCATACGGTCGATGGTTCCGGGTATTTCACGCTGGGTGGCTGGGAATGGGGTGAGATCTTCAAAAGTGAGGTCGGTAGCCATTTGGGGTCGAGCACGGTCGGTCTGGCCGTCATTGCCTATGAGGTCTACGTGGCGAGAATGTGGTGGTCTATGCGTGTGGGTGCAGATAAATGTTGACCTACAGGGCTAGGCGGGAACTAAGCCCCATTGTTATGGTGAGCCAGTAACCATATCGACGTGGGGGCTGTATGAGACTCACTGACATGCAGGGCAGCGCCCACAATCGAAGCGACGCCTACCGAGACGAGCATCCACCGACGGCTGGCCATGCGACCCGCCGAGCGGTGGGCGCGTCGCGCCCGCGTCGCTTCTTCGCGCGTGGCCTCATCGCGCTCACTCTGTCCGGACTCGCCCTGTCCGGCCTCGTCATGGTGCCCGGCGCAGCGCGTGCGGAGGCTCCCCTCGAGACCCGGCGCTGAGAGCATCACCTTCAATCGATCCGAAGGTCGCATCGGTAAGGCCGTCCTCAATGACTCCGGCACGGACCGGACCACCGTCGTTGCTGACAACTCCTACTTCGGCATCGTGCCCGGCATGACGAAGTACAACTCCGCCGACCCGAACCAGCGCTCCGTCGCCTATCGCGCGGGCTACTCCCAGGACTGGCTCGATGCGAATACGGCGACAAGCGGCGATTACTGGTCCTACGTCACCCGAGGCGTCGCCTGGGACTACCACATGGCCTCGTACTACCGGTACCCCTACTACGGCGAATACACGCCCGACGCGATCTCGACCTCGACGACCAGCGCGCTCGGGTACAAGCCGAACAACCCCGGGACGGTTCCGCTCAACAGCACCTTCCTCATCGGGGCGGTGCGCCACAACAACTTCCCGATCTACTCCCAGATCCACTGGGTGCACTCGTCCTTCGACATTCGCATCGGCGACCTCGAAGAATCCTTCCCCTTCGACCAGCAGGAAACCGACAACGACACGGACACGACGGCCGTGCGGCGCAAGGGAGGCCCCTACGAATGGGTCTCCCGCGCTTCTGCTCCGCGCACCTGCCCATCGACTGCCCCTTACTATGCGCTCGCCCGATCTGATCGAAACTGGCATTGCTTCAAGAAAGTCGGTGAAGGAAATGGGAACTACGACATCTATACTGACCAGCCTCAGTACTACCCGGGTTCGGCGGGCGTGCCCGGCCATACCCCCCAGTCAGACGACGTCCTGACGATCACGAAGACCACCTCTGACCAGACGATCACCATCAACGGGATCCCCTATCGCCTCGTCCTCTACGGATTCGTGCCCAACGCGGACGGCAACTGCCCCGCCACCCCGCCCGCCGGCTCGACCCCGGTCTCCACCTTCACGACGAAGGAAAATCAGACCTCCTTCGGCTGCCTCTACGGCTCCTTCAGTCAGGAGCGCTACGTGCGCGTCGCGAAAGCGGTCACCGAGGACTCCGAGCAGGTCAGCGACGCGATTCCCCTGTTCACCTTCACGACGATGGGCCTGGGTGACTGGGCCGCGCCCACGGGAACCCCGCTCACCACGAGCGTGACGGCCGACGGCTTCGTCGGATGGAACTCTTTCGAGGACGCGAACCTGACCCCGACCGCATACGGCGAGGCCGGGGCAGTGTCCTCCGGATATAGGGCCTTCATGCCGGGCTTCTCCCAGTTCATCATCGCCGAGACGGGGCCGCGCATCGCCGGCCGATTCCCGTTGCAGTTTGGAGCACCGGGGCGTTTCGGCCCCTGGAAGACCAGTGACGACCCTAACTCCGCGCAGTGGAGCCTCGTTGATGTGACCTGTCTGAACGGCGTGGGCAAGCGCGTGAACGTCACCCGAGACGCGACCACGGGCGGCGTGGACTTCTCCCAGGTTGCCCCGGCCTCGTCCCCCGCGGCCCTGCCGATCACCTGTACCTTCACCAACCGCGAGCAGTGCCCAAGCTGCGCATCCAGAAGGACCTCGAATCCGTCGAAGGCGCCACGACGGACGACATCACCGTCACCTACCGCATCACGGCCACGAACGATGGCACCCTCGCGGGCACGACCGGCCACCTGACGGACACGCCGAACTTCGCGCCTGGGCTGACCGTTCGCTCCGCGGCCGTCGCGACCAGCCTCGACGCGCTTGATGCCGCGGCCGAGCAGGGCACCTCCTCCTCGTACGTCCTCACCGAGGGCACCACCATCGAGCCGGGCGCGTCCTCCACGTGGTACATCCGCATGAAGGTCGCGCGCGACAGTGCGGCCCCCGGGTATTCCGAAGCGCTGCTCGAGTGTGCCTCCTCGAATGATCGCCTGACCCCGGGACGTGGCCTCTACAACGCGGTGACGGGTGCCTACGATCACGATGGCAAGGCCAATAACGAGGCCTGCGCGCCCGCGCGCCCCCGCCCGATCCGCATCGAAAAGGCCGGTACGCAGCCGGTCGGTACCCCGAACGACGATGGCACGTATCCGCTTGACGGCGCGGCCTTCTCGATCTACGACAACGAGGCTCTGGCTGGCACCCCGGTTTCTACCCTCGATGGTGGGTCGCGATTCGTGACCGCGCCCCTGGAGACGGGCAAGACCTACTGGCTCGTGGAGACCCGCGCGCCCGTCGGGCACGCGCTGCTGCCTCGTCCCGTCGCCTTCCACATCGAGGCTGGAACGGATGCTGACGCCACGACCGTCATCAAGACGGACTTCGGCGCCGACGAGGGTTTTAGTTCCGTGCGCGTGCTGCCCGCTTCGGGCAGCCTGCCCGGGGATCGTACGCCCGGTATTCGCGTCGTCGACACCCAGGTCGGCACCCTCCCCAAGGCCGGATCCATCGGCGTCTACCCGCAGATCGCGGGAGGAGTCGCCCTGCTGGGCCTCGCCGGGGCCTGCGCCTGGCTACGACGCCGAGAGCAGGCGCAGGCCTCGTAAGGCACGCCGCGAGGCATGACGAGGTAGAGGCGCGGAGTGGTTCCTCACCAATGTCGCACGTAATTCCCCTACACGTACTTCAGATTTTGAAATCTATTCGTTGGAATTGCAACGTTTGTGGGCTATGTTCAAAATTGACCGTGTTAAATTACGTGCGACATTTGGGGGTAGCCCAGGAAAGGGACCACGCATAGACGCCGCGCACAGACGACGAGGCCGGGCGCACAACGCGCGCCCGGCCTCGTGATAGCAGGATCAGAAGTCCCAGTCCTCGTCCTCGGTGTCCACGACCTCGCCCATCACGTAGGACGAGCCGGAACCCGAGAAGAAGTCGTGGTTCTCGTCCGCGTTGGGGCTCAGGGCCGCCAGGATCGCGGGGTTCACGTCGGTCGCGTCGTGCGGGAACAGGGCCTCGTAACCCAGGTTCATGAGCGCCTTGTTCGCGTTGTAACGTAGGAACTTCTTGACATCCTCGGTCAGGCCGAGCGGATCGTACAGGTCCTCCGTGTACTGCTCCTCGTTCTCGTAGAGCTCGTACAGCAGCGCGTACGTGTAGTCGCGCAGGTCGTCCTGGCGCTCCTGGCTCGACTCATTGACGGCCAGCTGGTACTTGTAGCCGATGTAGTAGCCGTGGACGGCCTCGTCGCGGATGATGAGGCGGATCAGGTCAGCCGTGTTGGTGAGCTTGGCGTGCGAGCTCCAGTACATGGGCGCGTAGAAGCCCGAGTAGAACAGGAACGACTCGAGCATTGTCGAGGCGACCTTGCGCTTCTCCGGGTCGTTGCCGTCGTAGTAGGACTTGACGATCTCGGCCTTCTTCTGCAGGGCCTCGTTCTCGTTCGACCAGCGGAACGACTCGTTAATTTCCTCCGTGGACAGCAGGGTGGAGAAGATCGACGAGTAGGACTTGGCGTGCACCGACTCCATGAACGCAATGTTCGTGTAGACGGCCTCCTCGTGCGGGGTGCGCGCGTCCGGAATCAGCGACACTGCGCCGACCGTGCCCTGGAGCGTGTCCAGCAGGGTCAGGCCCGTGAACACGCGGTTCGTCATGAGCTGCTCGTCCTTGGTGAGGGTCTTCCAGCTCGGCAGGTCGTTGGAGAGCGGAATCTTCTCAGGCAGCCAGAAGTTGCCCGTCAGGCGATCCCAGACCTCAAGGTCCTTGTCGTCTTGGATCTTGTTCCAGTTGATGGCCTCGAACACGGGCTCGGTCGCCATGGGGGCTCCTCTACGTACAGTGTCGGACGGACGAGGCCGGGGCGGCCTCGCGTATAGGGTCCAGGATAGTGGGTGCGAGGCTCACGGCGACGCTGGTCGCACGTGTTTCGTGGACGAGGTCACCTCGGCGAGGCGGATGAGGTGCCCGCCGGCTTTTGTCCGATTGAGGGACGGACCGGATACCGGTGGGTGTACACGTCGTTGTAGCGTTGGATCTCGCGCATGACGTCCGCCGCCGCGTCGTCCGTGCACTTGAAGTCCTCCGTCGCTGCGCCCAGGCCCAGGGCGATGCCGTTTGCGATCCACGCCATCTGACTGATCGTTGTGTCAAGAGCCGTGAGGTGCTTGACGAGGGTCGCGTGGTGGGCGCTACCCGTGTTGGCTGTGCTCGGTGTGGGCACTTTTTTCAGGGAGGTGGAGGCGCGGTCGAGGGCCGACATGATGGATTGAACTTCGTCGTAGTTCCATTCGAGAACGCGGTAAGTCATGGCAGGCTCCTCTCGGGTGACAGGGTGAAGAAATACGTGATGAGCGCCCACAGCTGCGTGTTGTAGATGGGGTACACAGGGATGTGAGGTCCGGTGCTGGGTGCGAAAAGTGGAGCCTCGACCCTGTAGGCGGCGGATGGCGTGATGAAGGTGGAGAGGGTGGAGGTCGGAACAAAGGATCCCTTGTCCGTGCGCTCTTCCCGGATCCAGGTTGTGTATGCCCACCGTTGGGCCACGAGAGCCTGCGCGAAGGCGGAATCAGACGGGCCGTAGGAGGAATAGTTCTCGAGGAGCTGGGCCGTCTGTTCGGTCATGCCCTGCTGTGCGGCGTACACGATGGCCGTCGGCAGCACGGGAGGTCCATCGAAGACGGCGGGGTTTGGTATGAGGGGAGAGATTGCCGCCGCGACGTGGGGAATTTCCTCGTTATCGACCTGATAAATGTGGGTCTCAGTGTCGCCGTCGGGGGTAGTCGCGGTCCGGGCGACGACGCAGGGGCCCGGCTGCATCCAGATGAGAGCCTGGCGGCACTGGGAAGCGTCCGGAGACGTGGTGGCGATGACCATTCGCGAGCGAGCCGTGCTCATGAGAGCCGCGAGGTGTGCCGCGTCGCCGGTGAGCCCCTCGGAGGTGGCGAAGCTCGAGGTGACGTCACCCGGAATGACGATGTGAGGACGGTCAGGCATTGCGTACCTCCAGGCTCATGATGATCGCGAGAACGTCTTCGTTCAGGTCGCCGAACGATGGGGTTGTCATCGTCGCTGTCGCCGTGAGGAGGAAGTCATTCCCGCCGTCGGAATGAATCCATGCCCACTGGCAGGCGGTGATGGGAACCTTGCCCTGAATGTAGATCCCCGTGCGCAGCCGCGACGATTCGGGTCGCGCCGGCCACTCGCAATCCTCCAGCATGCGGAAACCAGGAACCTGATCGGACATGGACCGTGCCGAGTCGGCGAGGGCCTGAGCAGGCGTGGTGCTCGCGGGGATGGGGGATGCGAGCACGAGGAGGGTGGGCGTGAAATCGTAGTCGGTATCGATGGGACCGACGGCGAGGGCGATAACGCCACCTTCAGGAGACGTTGAATCCTGTTCCGAATTGTCGGACGTTGTTTGATCCTGTGTGTCGTCGGCACTCCCGAATGCCTGGTTGAGGATCGAGGAGATCTCCTCCTGTGGGCACGACGACCAGCGGGGAGGCATCAGCCAATAGGTTGACAGACTCATAGCGTACCCCGGCCGTGATCGTTGTCAGCGGACTCCTCGACGTCCTCCGAAAGCTCGAACTGCGGCAAAGGATCGCCGTTCTCGTCCAGCATGCCGTGGCGCTTCATGTACTGGAACCGTGCGTCGGCCCAGCGGGGAACTGGTAAGGGGAAGAAATGATAGACGGCAGCAATAAGAAAACAGAGTATACCGGCGGCTGTGAGGATCCCCGTCATGACGTAATGGAAACCCAATTTATAGCTGGTGTTTCCAAGGCTGCAGATGAAGAAGCCAAGGCCAACAAGTGGGCGTGTTGTTGCTTGGCTTCTCGCGCTGCTGCTCATCCGCGAGGTGATGATGCGGGAGTTGCTAGAGAACGTGGTATCGAGATAGGTCTCCATGTACCAGGCACCGATAATCATGAGACCGAAAATCGCACCAAAGACTTCCCAGAAAATCATGACTGTGAACCTCCACTGTTGATGAGTGAGTGCATACCGTTGTTGACAATATTCCCCACCGTTTGTCCGAGTTTGCTTCCGCCAAGTCCACCAATAATGCCGCCGATCACGCCTCCAGCGAGTATGCCGACGGGGCCGCCGACAGCGCCGATGGCTGCGCCAAGTTGTGCCCCGTAGGTGGCTCCCAAGTACGCGCCTGTCGCGCTGGCAGCGCCCATTACGCCCGCCCGTGCTACCTTCTCGCCCTGTCCCATCTCCGGGTGGTGGTAGGAGTCCGACTGGTAGCTGTCGTAGGCGCTGACGACTCCGTCGAGGACCGCGCAGGCGCGGCCCGCGATTTTGCCGCCCGTTCGCAGGCGTCGGCGGCCTTGATCGTTCGGCTGCCGCCCTTGACGGCGTCCACCCCCGGGACTTTCCAGTTCTTGAGGTTTCCGTGCTCGGTGACTTGCTTCCACAGGGATGCATCTTTGATTCCGGCAGGTGCCTGATACTTGGCGCCCTTCGCCTGCAGGTAGACTGCCTCGGTCGCGTCGCCGACGGTATTACGCATCGTGTCCGCCCAGCCGGGCAGGCGAGCTGTCGCATTCAACCCCGTGGGGAATCCATACGTGCCGACGAATCTATTGAAGACGGGGAGGAGCGTCGACTCCCAGAGGGCGGGGTCGATGCCCGCGAGGTCGTCGCCGAACAGGGTTTCCGCGTAGGTGAACTTCGTCTGATTGGTCTCGCAGCGCGAACGCAGCGATGCAAAGAAGGCACCAAGGCCGCCCGGGATGTTCGCTGGGTGGCTGATGGTCACTGTTGTACCGTCTTGTGAAACCGCCAGTCCGGCCGCCGTGGCGTCGGTGACGATGGCCTGAAACTCTGTCCTGATGGGCTGCGTCGCACCCGCGTAATCCTCCAGGGCGGAGTGCAGTGAACGAAGGCATGACATGGCGTGCTCGCTTGCGGAGATCATGTTCGTCAGGTGCTCAACGACCGTCTCCACCAGCCTGGCTCGCTGGTGCTCGATCTGTCCGCGAGCTGTCGTCGCGTCCGCGATGGCGTTGTCGAGCGCCGTGATCGGTGCGTCGCACCAGTCCTTCAGTGACTGAACGGCATCCACGTCAACTGGAAAGTCCCACGAAAAGGACTCGGCGAATTCTACGGTTCCTGCCGATTCGGGAACCGTTGAGGTAGCTCGAAGGGGGGGGCATTGCTTCACTCCGTTGGAACAATCGGGTGATGTGCGTGTTGCGCGTCACTTATTTGTCAGAATACTCCCGTTGTTGAGCAATCTGCAGTGCGATTCGCTCAGGATGCACTCTGAGATTCGCCCGTGTTTCGTAGACGAGGTCACCTCGGCGAGGGTGGGGGCGGTATCGTGTGCGCCATGACGACCCCCACCCGCTGAGCCCTGTCGCCGCGCAGTGTCGCCGCTCAGTTTCAGTGATGGTGACGAGGAATCCTCACATACTGACCATCGAAAAAAAGTGTCCAACTGAGCATCTGACGGTTGCTTTGTAAGGCGCGAAAAATTAACGGACAGCGCTATTGTGAGGGCGTGACATATCAGCCCTTGCAATTCGATGTCGTACCCCGGCCCTACCGCCTGGGGAACGACCAGCTGCGCCGCTACAACCGCGTGCGCGCCGGTCAACGAACGCAGGGTCGCGTCAACATCGCGATCGACGTCGTCACCGTCCTCCTGATCGTCTCCGTCAGCGCCATCGTCGCCATCGTCGAGCTCTCCTCCATGCCCGACACGATCCTCGAAACGCTCGCAGCCCTCGCACTGGCCCTCATCCTCGGAGGAGGGCTCGTCCTCCTCGCACTCCTCGCCGCACTCCTCATCGTGGCCCGCCGCTGGCGCCACGAATGGAACGGCAACGAAGACCTCGTCATCTTCTCCGAGTCCCACGCGGCCCTGCACGCCGCCCGGCAAGACAGCGCCGTCATGACCGCCTGCGCGCGCATGCAGCTCGCCTGGTTCATCGGCTTCCTCGCCGTCGGTGGCATCGCCGTCGCCACCGAATCCGCGCTCCTCGCCGCCCTCGTCTCCCCTGCCCCTCGCCATGGGGCTCCTCAACTCCTGGCGCTCCTGCCAAGCCCTGCGCCGCATCACCGGCCGCACCCTCTGACGTCATCCGTGCGAGCGATTTGTTCGCGCGCGCATAGACCCAGAAGCCTGCCAGCCGGTAGGCTTATAGCATGACGAATCCTCTCATCGACTCCCTCGCGTCGATCATCGAACAACGACCCGAGGACCACCCTCTGCGTGAGCATCTCGCCGAACTCCTGATCGCCGAGGGGAGGGGCGCCGAAGCCGTCTCCCACCTCGCCGTCGTCCTCGCCGTCGACCCCCACAACGAGCGCGTCGCGGCCCCTCATGCGCAGCGCCCTCGGCGCGCCCGAGGCGCCCGCTCCGTCTGCCCCCGCAGCCCCCGCCTCGGACGACGCAGACATTCCCGCGATCGTGACGATGCATCCCGCGGCCTTCCCGCAGGTGGCCGAGGAAGGGAACGAGGAAGGCGGCGCGTCGACAGGCGAGGTCGGAGATGGGCAGGATGCCCCCGCTTCCCCGACGGCGCCGATCCGGAAAACTTCGACTGGGAGAACGCCGAGAAGCAGGTCGGCGGACCGGCGCCCGCATTCGTGAAACCGGGGGCCGTCGAAGGCGAAGTCGAAGTTGACGAGAAACCCGAAGGGGATGTGTGGGCCTTCGAAAACGTGACGTCGACGCTGGCCGACGTGGGCGGCATGCAGTCGGTCAAGGACCGCCTCACCATGGCCTTCCTGGCACCCCTGCGCAACCCTGAGATCCGCAAGCTCTATGGCAAGAGCCTCAACGGCGGCCTGCTACTCTACGGCCCTCCCGGATGCGGCAAGACCTACATCGCCCGCGCTCTCGCCGGCGAGCTCGGCGCCGCGTTCATGAACGTCAAGATTAGCGATGTCATGGCGCGCTACTTCGGCGAATCGGAAGCCAACCTCCACGAACTCTTCGAGACTGCGCGTGCCAACGCCCCCGTCGTCTTTTTCCTCGACGAAATCGATGCGATCGGCATGCGGCGAACGGACATGGGCTATTCCGGCATGCGATCAGTCACCAACCAGCTCCTCATGGAACTGGACGGCATCGGATCCGACAACGAAGGCGTCTTCGTCCTCGCCGCGACCAACACCCCGTGGGACGTGGACCCCGCGCTGCGCAGGCCCGGCCGCTTCGACCGATCCGTCGCCGTCCTACCCCCCCGACGGCCCCGCCCGACAGGCAGTCCTCTACCACCACCTCAAGTCCCGCCCCGTCGAAGGCATCGACCTGGGCTACCTCGTCCAGTGCACCAATGGATTCACCGGTGCCGACCTGGCCCACCTGGTTGACAGTGCCGTCGAATACGCGATGATGGACTCCGTGCGCACCGGCAACGTGCGCATGGTGACCATGCAGGATTTCCTCAGGGCGCTGGAACAGATTCGGCCCAGCGCGGGTCCCTGGTTCGCCACAGCCCGCAACATCGTCGAATACGGCAACCGAGAAGGCGAATATGACGACCTCGCGGAGTACATGAAGACGAACAACCTGATGTGAGGGGGCGGGCGGCGCGCTCGCGCTGCCCACCCCCTCGCCGTTCGCTACCGACACCGAGGAGGACCGATGTCGAACGACGACGTCTGGAAGCGGATCGAGCACGCCCAGTTCTTGATCGATATCAAACGTCCCCAACAGGCCATCGAAAAACTCGCAACGATCCCCCAGGGGGGATCTGGAGGTCGCGGCGCGAGTGAACGGCACCCTCGCCCAGGCCCACCTGCTCCTCGATCAGAAGGATAAAGCGTACGCGTGTGCCAGGCGCGCCATCGAAGCCTCCCCCAATGACGTGCTGTCGCTGTACTGGTTGTCCTCCCTCGAGCCGGATTCTCTTCGCGCGCTCGAATACGCAACGCGCCTCGTCGAGATGATTCCAGACTTCGGTGTTGCCCATGCCGTGAAGGCCCGCGCTCTTGCCCTTAACCGCCGATGGGACGAGGCGCTGAACGCGGCGCGTGAAGGCGAGCGCCTCGATCCCGAAGACTCCTTTGTGCTCAACACCCTCGGCAGGGTACTCGCCACGAACGACGAGGAAGCCGCGCTCGAAGTATTCCAACGCATCCTTGCGATCGAGCCGGAAAACGTGCCCGCTCGTGAATCTATCGCTCTCCTCGAAGCGGACGACCACGCCGACGCTAGCAGCCGCCTCTTCCGCGACCTCCTCGAGCAGAACCCCGGTCAGAAATATACGAGAATCAGCTCCACTGGCTGGTGTTCAAACCGATCTTCATCCTGTGCTTGGGTCTCACGATCGCCTATCTGGTCGGCTGGTCGATTGCCGGCCTCGTCTATGCTTTCGGCAGTCGTCAGGTCGCCCTCGTTGTTGGGCTCCTGTGGACCACGTTGATCCCCCTGCGCGCCATGGACAGCGCGGTGCGCAAACACCTCTCGAAGGTCGCTGCCGGTCAAGGCAAGACTCGCCGCGACGTCGTGAACCTGGCGTTCAAGCGGCGCCCCATCGGCGCGACGATCGCGACGATCTCAATCGCGCTCCTCGCGCTCACCCCCGCGGTATTTGGCGTGGCGAGGTACTTCGTCCCCGCCTCCTCGTGGTGGACGGCCGTGGGCGTGCCCATCCTCGTCATGCTGTGCGGGTGGATCGGTGCCCTCGTCGCCCGCTACATGATCTTCGTGCGCGAACGCTGAGATCGGGCGCCGAGCGGCGCCTCAGCCCTTCGAGAGCCTCTCGCGCACAGCTCCCGCGCCGAACGTCAGCGCGGTCAACGCCGCCTCCAGACCGCCCAGGGCCAGCCCCTGCCTCGTGTGGGCAAAACGAGCGCCCTGCGCCCGGCGAGCCTCACCGCGGCGGAACAGCCAGCGCTCCACGCCGACCGTGATCATCGCCGATCCCAGCGCCGCACCTGCCAGAACCGCCAGCTCCGCCGGGTCCGCCTCCGTGACACCGTCGAGCGGATCCTCGCCCGCCACGGGGGACGACTTCGAGCAATCCGCGTCCTCATCGTCGTAGGGCGGAAGCTCCGCGGCCTCCGGCAGCTGCGCCACCATCGACCAGCCGAGCACCCCCAGCAAGCCCGCCTTCACGAGACCGCGCAACGGACGCGAACGCACGTAATCGGGCAGGGCGTACCAGGCGACAGTCGCGCCCACGCCCGCCGCAAACCCCGCGACCCGAGTCGGGTCCACCGAGCCAACACACGGACAAGAACAGGTTGATGAGGCGGCCATGGCCAGTCCTTTCAATAGGGGAGCGCGCGGATCAATCCGCGAGCAGGTCAAGCAGGTGAGAGACGACCTTTCCGCCCGAATAGGCGGATCCGTCATGCTGGTACTCGTTCGTGATGTAGTGGCGAGCGCCGATCAGCTCACCCGTCTCCACGGACAGCTCACGCGGCACGAACATGTCGTCGTAGTACACGGCCGCAGCCACCGGCACCGTGTTCTGCGCCAGCACGTCCGGCAGATACACGGGGGCCGCCTCCGTCGTCGACGCGAGAATCTCCGCGACGCCCTTCAGCGGTGCCAAGCCCGGGTCATCGTCGAACACGCGGCGCATGAAGTGCTCGCCCGTCAGGTAGAAGGGCTCGCTCTCGTCCAGCGGGTTCGCGTCCTTCGCGAAGCCCGGGATCTCCTCGGCCAGGCGATCCGCCGCCCACCCCGTCGCCGTGCCCACCAGGTCCGGCGTCGCGCACGCGTAAATGTACTCCTGGAACACTGCGTAGATCGGCGCAACGTCCACCTGCGAGCCGATCGCCGCCAGGAACTGCGACGAGAGCCTGCGCTGGCCTCGAACCGACGTCCACGGCCCCTCCAGCAGGTAGTGCAGCTGATCCGTGTTGCCCTGGCCGCCCAGCATCATGCCGATCATGCGCAGGCGCGCGGGGGAGAGGCGCTCGCCCGTCGGCAGCGTCTCCTCCGTGTCCGCCAGGTGCGCGCACAGCTCGCGCACCGTGCGCTCGTCGCCCGGGTGGCGCTGGAAGTACACGCGGTTGCGCGCCGCCGTGCGCTCATACGTCAGGCGGTAGATGTCGTCCACATGGACGAGGCCGGGCAGACCCCCCGTGATCAGGCTGGCCTTCAGGCCCTGGGGCGCCAGCGACAGGTACGAGGTCGTGATGAACCCGCCGAAAGACTGGCCGAGCGTCGTCCACGGGTCATCCCCGCACAGCTCGCGGCGCAGCGCCTCCGCGTCGTACACGATCTGGTCCTGGCGGAAGTGGCGCAGGTACGCGGCCTTCTCCTCGTCCGTATCCAAGTGGGAGAGCGCCTGGGCGTCCATGCGGGTCGACTGGCCCGTGCCTCGCTGATCGAGGAGCACCACGCGGTAATCCTGCAGGAGACGATTCATCCACCCGCCGGTAAACGTGCCGAAACGCGGGCTCGGGTAGCCCGGGCCGCCCTGCAGGAACACCGCGTAGGGCGCGTCCTCGCGGCCCTTGCGCACGACCTCGCGCGCGAAAACCTGAATCGTCGGATTGTCCTCGCCGGCGGGGCGCAGGTGATCAAGCGGTACGTCCAGGCGGTGCTCGTAAACGGTGTGACCATGGTGCAGGTACGACTCTGTGTGCATGGACACAATGGTAGCGGTTTTGGTGTGGCGCTGTTGTGTCGCTCGAACCCGGGTGACGCGTGCGGTGGAGTGTCTATCTGCTCGGGCCCTTCGGCACCTTCCGCTCGGGCCCTTCGGCGCCTTCCGCTCGGGCTGCGCGTGGTGGCGGCCTATCCCGCATGGTTCCCCAACAATGTCGCATGCAATTCCCCTGCGAGTATTTCACATTTTGAAATCACGTCGTTGGAATTGCAACGTTTGTGGCGAATGTTGAAAGTTCAGGCAATCGAATTGCATGCGACATTTTTCTGCGCTGGGCTCGAAGCTCGGCCGGGCCCAGCCGACACCCACTGGTGCAGTAGCCGGGTCCTCCTGTCGCGCGCTCTCGCCGGGACTCTAGTGGGGGCCCTGTCGCGGCAGCCTGTCGCGCATGGTTCCCCAACAATGTCGCACGTAATTCCCCTGCGAGTATTTCAGACTTTGAAATCGCGTCGTTGGGATTGCAACGTTTGTGGGGTGTCTCGAAAAATGACCAAGTTAAATTACGTGCGACTTTGGGGGAGGGGGCTCAGAGCCAGTTCATCAGAGCCAGTTCATCAGAGCCAGTTCAGCAGCGCGATGTAGCAGAGCGTCCCGATGCCGACGCTCCACAGGAGCTTGCGGCCGCTGAGCAGGTGGACGGCGACCGTCACGCCCGTCGCCACCAGCGCCGCCCACCAGCGGCCCGTTTCCTGCGCGCTTTGCGTCAGCGTCGAGAGCACGAGGATCAGCATGATGCCCGGCGGCATCCACACCGCCATGTCGGAGACGACGCGCGAATCGCGCAGCGGCTCCAGGATCTTGAACGGCAGAGCGCGCAACGTAAAGTCGATGATGAAGGTGATCGCCAGGAGCGCCAGCAGGTAGCCCAGCGTCGGAGTCACTGTGCACCCCCTTCGGCCAGCTCATCCGCGGAGTGCAGGATGCCTCGGCGATGAAGGACGTGGCGAACCACCAGGCACGCGACGAACAGCAGGAGCGCCACCAGGAGTCGCTGGCCCGGTGCCACCACCATGGCCACCGCGAAGGACCCGCCAGCCAGGAGGACCGAGGGCAGCTCGCGCCTCGTGCGCGCCGCGTCCAGGGTCAGCGTGATGAACAGAGCCGTGAGCGCGAAGTCAAGGCCCTCGATCTGCGTGGGGATCAACGAGCCCGCGGACACGCCCACGAGGCTCGAGGTCACCCACGTCAGGTTAAAGAGAACCTGCATCGCCAGCAGCCGAGGCTTCGTCCACCCGTTCGGGCGGGCGGCGGTCAGCGCGTAGGCCTCATCCACGAGGGCGTACATCGAGAAGAGGCGCGCGAAGCGGCCCTCGATGACGTGCAGCGGGAACGAGAAAGCGAAAAACAGGAGGCGGAAGTTCACCAGCAGCATCGTCACCGCGATGACTGCCAGCGGCGTATTCTGCGCGGCCAGGGTCACGACGAGCAGCTCGGCCGACCCCGAGTAGGCGGCCAGGGACAGCGACGGAGCCAGCCACCACGGCAGGCCCAGCTGGATGACGAGAACGCCGTACGCCAGGCCCAGCGGGATGTAACCCGCGGCCACGGGCGCCGTGATGCGCAGACCTTCGAGGATCTCGCGGCGGGTAGGGCTAGCCGGCACTGGGAGGTTCACGGTGCGCGGTAGCTTGGGCATGAGAGCAATTTTTGCGCGCCGATCCGTCTCATTGCGAGTGGGCGCACTGTAGCGTGACGGTTTTAACGTTTTTCTGGGCCCTAGGTCCTGGAGCGGAATACTGGCGATCGCCCTGCCATTCGTTTGTCACATAGTTTCAAAACGGGAAATAGCCCTCGCGCAATAGACCATCCGGTGGAAATATCGTTCTCGTCGCCGAGGAACATCCCTCGGCGCTTCCATAAAAACGCAGATCAGGAGCCCTCATGAGCGCCACTCACGCACGCAAGAAGCCATTCCTTCGACTCGCCACGGCCGCCGTCGCCATGGTCGCAGCCCTCGGCATGGCCGCATGCTCCGGTGGCGCGTCCACCTCCTCGTCCTCCTCGTCGAGCGCGCAGGTCGGCGACCGCAGCCCCGAGCAGATCAAGGAAGCCGGCGAAATCGTCATCGGCATCTTCTCCGACAAGGCCCCCTTCGGCTACATCGACGCCGACGGCAAGCCCGCCGGTTACGATGTCGTCTACGGCGACCGCATCGCCGCCGACCTGGGCGTGACCGCCAAGTACGTCCCCGTCGACGCCGCCGCCCGCACCGAGGTCCTCGCCTCCAACAAGGTCGACATCACCCTCGCGAACTTCACCGTCACGCCCGAGCGCGCCGAAAAGGTCGACTTCGCGAACCCCTACTTCAAGGTCTCCCTCGGCGTCGTTTCGCCCACCTCGGCTGAAATCGCCGACGTGAGCCAGCTGGCCGGCAAGACCCTCATCGTCACCAAGGGCACGACCGCCGAAGCCTACTTCGAGGCCAACCACCCCGAGGTCAAGCTCCAGAAGTACGACCAGTACTCCGACGCCTACCAGGCCCTCGAGGACGGCCGAGGCGACGCCTTCTCCACTGACAACACCGAGGTCATCGCCTGGGCGATCCAGCACCCGGGCTTCAGCGTCGGCATCAAGAGCCTGGGCGAGACCAGCTACATCGCGGCCGCCGTCAAGAAGGGCAACACCGCCCTCCTCGACTGGCTGAACAACGAGCTCGTCGAGCTCGGCAAGGAAAACTTCTTCCACAAGGACTACGAGCAGACCCTCGCTCCCGTCTACGGTGACGCCGCGACCCCCGACGACCTCGTCGTCGAAGGCGGCGTGGACACCACCTCCACCAACTGACAGGTACGAGGCCGTGGCCCTCCCGGGTCCGCCCGCCGCGGGTGATCGCCCGGAGCGGCCACGGCCTCGTCCCAGATTTTTCCTATGAATCTCGACATCCTGGCGCGATACGCGCCCCTGTACGTCGACGCCGCCATCCTCACCCTAAGGATCGCGGCCATCGGCATCGTCGGCTCCCTCGCGGTGGGCCTGCTCGTGGCCGCGATCCGGCAGTACCGGATCCCCGTCGCCACCCAGATTGCCGCCGCCTACGTCGAACTGTCGCGCAACACGCCCCTGCTCGTGCAGCTCTTCTTCATCTACTTTGGCCTGCCGCGCGTGGGCATCAAGTGGAGCGGCGAGACCTGCGCGATCGTCGGCCTCATCTTCCTGGGTGGTGCCTACATGGCCGAGGCCCTGCGCTCCGGCCTCGACTCGGTCGCCACGATCCAGTGGGAGTCGTCTGCGGCGCTCGGCCTCACGCGCACACAGACGCTGCGCCACGTCGCCCTCCCGCAGGCCATCGCGACCTCCGTGCCGCCGCTCGCCGCCAACGTCATCTTCCTCATCAAGGAAACCTCCGTCGTCTCCGTCGTGGCGCTGCCCGACCTTGTGTACGTCGCGAAAGACCTCATCGGCATGTCCTACAACACCTCCGAGGCGCTGATCCTCCTGGTCGTCGCCTACCTGGTGATCCTCCTGCCCGTGTCCATCGCGGCCCGACTCATCGAAAAGAAGGTGCGCCGTGGCGGATTTGGGAATTAACGTCATCTTCGAGGGCCGCAACCTCGTGCGCATCCTCGAGGGCCTGGGCGTCACCGTCGGCATCTCCGCGCTGTCCGTCGTGCTGTCGCTGGTGCTCGGCGTGTTTGTCGGCCTCGGCATGCGCTCGCGGTGGCGTCCCCTGCGCTGGCTCATGCAGCTCTACCTCGAGTTCGTGCGCATCATGCCCCAGCTTGTGCTGCTGTTTGTGGCCTACTTTGGGCTCACGCGCGTCGCGGGGATCAACCTGAACGGCATCACCGCGTCCGTCCTCGTCTTCACCCTGTGGGGCGGCGCCGAGATGGGCGACCTTGTGCGAGGCGCGCTCATCGCGATCCCGCGCCACCAGTACGAGTCCGCCTACGCTCTGGGACTCACCCCGAGGCAGACCATGCGCCGCGTCATCCTGCCGCAAACCCTGCGCGCTCTCGCGCCCCCGGCCGTCAACCTCATCACCCGCATGGTGAAGACGACCTCCCTCGTCGTCCTCATCGGCGTCGTCGAAGTCCTCAAAGTCGGACAGCAGATCATTGACGCCAATCGCTTCAACTACCCGACCGCCTCGCTGTGGATCTACGGCCTGATCTTCGCGCTGTACTTCCTCATCTGCTGGCCCATCTCGCTCCTCTCACGCCACATGGAGAAAACATGGCAGAACTGACCTCCGACCCGCAGCTGCGCCTCGTCGACCTCGACAAGACCTACCCGGGCGGGCACCACGCCCTGCGCGGCGTCTCCCTCGACGTCGCCAACGGTGAAGTCGTCGTCATCATCGGCCCGTCGGGGTGCGGCAAGTCCACGCTGCTGCGCACGATCAACGGCCTCGAGCCCGTCAACTCCGGGCAGATCATCTTCGACGGGGCAGACCTGGCTGCGCCCGGCGTCTCCTGGCCCGAGGTGCGTCGCCGCATCGGCATGGTCTTCCAGTCCTACGAGCTCTTCCCCCACCTGACGGTCATGGGGAACCTGACGCTCGCCCCCGGCCTCGTCGCGGGAGAATCGCGCGCCGACGCGAGCGCGCGGGCACTGAAACTGCTCGAGCGCGTCGGCCTGGCGGACCGCGCCGACGACTACCCGCGCCAGCTCTCGGGCGGCCAGCGTCAGCGCGTCGCCATCGTGCGCGCCCTCATGATGGACCCCGAGATCCTCCTCCTCGACGAGGTCACCGCCTCCCTTGACCCGGAGATGGTGCGCGAGGTTCTCGACGTCGTTCTCGAGCTGGCTCGCACCGGCATGACGATGCTCATCGTCACGCACGAGATGGGCTTTGCCCGCGCGATCGCCGACCGCATCGTCTTCATGGACGAGGGACGCATCGTCGAGGTCGACCCGCCGCGCAAGTTCTTCGCCGATCCTTCATCGGATCGCGCGCGTCGTTTCCTTGACATCTTCAGCTTCGAGGGCGCGAAGCTGTAAGCGTGTAGTGGCTCCTCGCGGAGGGGGCTGAGCGGGGGCGCAGGCCGGGGGCTTGCGCCCCCGTTGTTGTGCTTGTTGCTGTGCGGCCCGCCTGTTTCCGGGCGCCGGAGGGGTTGGCCTTGCTGGGCCGGCTGCTTGGTGCACCCGTGGGCGGCGGCTCGCCCGCTCGAAAAGCCACACGCGAGCCTTCGGCTCGGAGTGATCGATCTCGAAGCCCGGCCAGGCCTCGCCGCCGCCCACGGGCGCCGCAGCCTGGATCAGCAGTGCGCCGGCCCGCCACCTTCCGCGTTCTGGCTTGTTCCTAAGTGGTGTAACACCATTTAGCGGGGTATTACACCACTTCCCAAGGGGTGTATTCCTCCCTAACTGGTGTAATGCTCCCTAACTGGTGTAATGCTCCCTAACTGGTGTAATGCTCCCTAACTGGTGCAGTGCTAGGCGTGTTGGTTTGGTGTCTTGCTTGGGTGTCAGGTGTTTTCGGATTGTACGAGGTGGTTCCTCACCAATGTCGCACGTAATTTCCCTGTCAACCTTTCAGTAATTGAAATAGCGTTGTTGCAATTCCAACGTTTCTGGGCGTAGGCGAAAACTGACCAGAGGAAATTACGTGCGAGATTGCAAGAGAGGGTTGTATGTACCGCGCATGACCGCGATAGCGCGGTTCAGCCGATCAGCGTCGACTGGTGGTGCACCATGATCAGGCGCGTCTCGCCAGAAGTCGCCGGTGCCCACACGCTGGATTCCAGCGAAGCGCCGCCCTCCCAGCGCACCCGGTAGCGGGTCAGGAACGCCCCGCCCAGCTCGTGTGCGTCGATGCGGCCGATCGCCGGGGAAGCGGGCGAGGGTCCCGCCAGCGTCGTGGTCGCGCCGCCGCCCGGCCAGATGCGCGTCGTGCGCTCGTCGGTCATGGCCGCCAGCGCCTCCTCGTCGCCGCCGGTCCACGCCAGGATGAACTCGCGCTCGCGGGCGATCGCGTCCTCGGTGGTCGCCGCGCTCACGGACGAGGCCGGGGCCGCCTGGGCGGGTTCGCTCGACTCGGCGGGCGCGGAGAAAACGCTGGGATGCGAACGGAAAGTCGATGTGGTGGACTCGTCTGTGGCCGCGTCGCGTGAACCGCCGCCCCCGAACCCGGGGCCGGGCTCGGGCGTGCGCCCGGCCTGGTAGGCCTCGGCGCACGCGCGCGCGAGGTCGTCGGCGCGCTCGTTCATGCGGTGCCCGGCGTGGCCCTTGACCCATTCGAAGGTGACGCGGCGCCCTTCCATGGCGCGGTCGATCTCCTGGATGAGCTCCAGGTTCTTGATGGGCTTCTTGTCGGCCTTCGTCCAGCCGCGCTTCTTCCAGCCGAGCCGCCACTTGGACACGACGTTGATCGCGTACTGCGAGTCGGCGAGGATGTGCAGCTCTTCGCCGGTCTCGGCCGTTGCCTCGAGCAGACGCAGAATAGCGGTCAGCTCACCCAGGTTGTTGGTGCCCTGCGGCCAGCCGCCCGCGTCCCACGTGTCCTCGTCCACGTACCAGGCCCACCCCGCGGGCCCGGGATTGCCGAGGGAAGAACCGTCTGCCGCCGCCGTAATCGTCATGCCCTCATCCTATCGGCATCGAGTTTCCCTGATCGGAAAGGGACGAGGCCGGGGCGCGGCATCATCACGTAGTGCGATAGTGGGGCGGCCTTCCAACGAAGACCGTCCCACCTGTTACAGCGTGACGCCCACCTGGCCCAGCGTGAAGGCGAACTCTTCGCAGCGCGCCGCCCAACGGCCCTCGCGCCCGGACGGGCCGGCGTGCCCGGCGACCATTTCGGTGCGCAGGATGATCGGACGCTCGAGCGGGTCGCGCGCGGTGACGAGGCCTCCTCTGGCCTCCCCGCTCGCGCTCGCCTCGCCAGCCCCCGAATCGCAGCACTTGCAGTGCTGCCCAGCCCCGGCCTCGTCCGTGGAGGGAACCTGGCCGGTGGCCTCGCGCAGGCGCTGCACCCACTTGGTGGGCTCGACGAACTCGACGCGCGTGTCGTTGACCGACGTCGTCGCCATGATCGCGGGCAGGAGCGCGCCGTCGGGCACGTTCTCATACGGCGTGTAGCGGCTCATCGCGTCGAACACGGCGCGCGAGGTCAGCGGGTTGCCCCACTCCTCCCACTCGCCGACGGTGAGCGGCAGGGTCGGGTCCAGGATCGTCGTGAGCGCGTCCACGAAGGGCACGCCCGCCAGGATCGCGCGGAATCGGTCGGGGGCGGCGTTGGTGACCGCGCCCATGAGCAGGCCTCCGGCGCTGCGGCCCTCCGCGACGAGGCGGCCGGGCGCCACCCACCCGGAGTCGACCAGCCAGTCGGCCACGTCGATGAAGTCCGTGAAGGTGTGCTCCTTGACCAGCTCCTTGCCGTCCTCGTACCAGGCGCGGCCCATCTCGCCGCCGCCGCGCACGTGCGCGATCGCGTAGACGACGCGGCGCAGGATCGGCAGACGCAGGGTCTCGAACTCGGGGTCGTAGCTGACCTCGTAGGACCCGTACCCAATCTCCCAGCCCGCGTGCGTGCCGTCCGGGCGCGCATCGCGGTGGTGGATGAGGGTGACGGGGATGCGGGTCGCGCCGTCGCGTGCGAGCACCCACACGCGCTCCTCGACGTACTCGGCAGGGTCCCAGCCGGGCGCCTCGTGGGTGCGCAGGATCCGCGTGCTCAGGGCCGCGCCTTCGGGGTTCTCGGGGTCCTCGGGGGACGAGGCAGGGGCCGGGTTCGGCAGAGAAACCTCCGCGACTGTGGGCGGCACGGTCTGCGACTGGAACTCCACGCGCAGCGGGTCTTCCCACGGGGTCGGCACGGTCGCGATCGTGCGCACCGGGGCGTCGACCTCCACGCGCCGCCACGTGGGCGCCTGTTCGCGGCGGTCCCACACGTCAACCTGGGTGAGAGGTCCGAGCGAAGCGAGAGCGCCACGTAGTGTGCGTGGGCCTCGACGTCGGTGATGCGCTCGCCGGGGCCGGGGCTGCGCAGCGGCTCCCATGACTCGAACGGGGCGAGGGGCGCGGGCTCGTCCCCCGGCAGGGGAGTGCCCGGCGTGCGATCCGCCAGGGAACCCCGCGAGAACGCGGAGGAGGACGTGACGCCGAGGCGCGCCAAGGCCTCGGGCGAACCCCCTGCGGGCAGCATCGCCTGCGCGAGCGAGCCCTCCTGCGTCAGGCCTGTGTGCACGAGGAACAGGCGGTCGCCGGCCGAATCCGCCGACACCAGCGTGCGCGGGCGCACCGGCATGAGCGGCAGCGGGCGCACGGACGGGTGGGCGGGCAGCCACAGCCACGCGCGGCCCGCCGTCGACGACGACGAATGAATGACGACGTGCCCCGGGAAACCCGAGGGCGCGAACCCCATCTCGAAGCCCTCGTCCGGTTCAACCAGCAGCAGCTCGTCGTCATCGCGCGGCGTGCCCAGGCGGTGCAACCACACGTCGCACGCGCGCCACGCATCGTCCACTCCCATGTAGATAAAGGACTGCGAGTCATCCGCCCACGCGAAGCCGTACCCGGCGCCTGCCACGGCCTCGTCGATGACTCGGCCCGACGCCTCCTGCACGACCCACGTGTAGCGCTCGTCGCCGCTCGTGTCCCGCGCCCACGCGATCAGGCACCCATCCGGGGAGGGATACAGGTCCGCCAGGCGGAAAAACTCCTGCCCGCGCGCCCACTCGTTCTCATCGACGAGGAGCTCCTCACCCCGCGCGGGCACGCCCGGCTGGGGGACGAGCGGGATCGGGGCACCTGCCTCGTCGCGCTCAACTGGCGCGCGGTGATGCGTCGCGTACGACTGGCCCTCCGCGAAACGCCGGAAGTACCAGAACTCGCCCTCGCGGATCGGAACCGTCACGTCGGTGAGCGCCGTGGAGGCCTTGACCTCCTCCACGAGGCGCGCGGCCGCCTCGCGCGTCGGCACCGTCACCGCGTCCGCCCACGCGTTTTCCGCCTCCAGGTGCGCGCGCACCTCCGGGTTCTCTCCGTCGCGCAACCAATCCCACGGGTCATCAAAATGCTGCCCGAACTGGTCGCGCACCCGGTACCCGTAGCGTTTCGGGGCAATCGGGGAGTCGGCGAGGCCTGGGGTGCGTGGTGCGGGGTCGTCTCAGTCATGGGGACCATCTTAGAGGCGGGGTGCGGACTAGGGAGGTGCCCGGTGCCGGAGGCGTGGGGCGGTGCCCGCGCGCCGGGATGTCTGTTCTGAAGGCCGCTGAGAAGGCGTGTTCACCGTGCTCCCCAAAATTTCGCACGTAATTCCCCTGCGTCTCTTTCAAATCTTGAAATCAGATCGTTGAAATTCCGCGGTTTGTGGGTGGCAGGCGAAAGGGGGAGAAAGGGAATTACGTGCGAAATTTGGGGGCGGGACCAGGACAAGGCGGAAGAAGCAGTCCGGTGAGCGTGCGAGACTAGGGGAGTGAACGACGAACAAGCTCCCTCGCGCCGATCCGCCGCGCTCGACTCTGCGGCCCCTGTGCTTGAGCCCGCGGCCCCTGCACTCGAACCCGCGGCGCTCGCGGACCCGTCCGCCCCTCGTACCCAGGCTGGCACCCGAGGACAGGTGAACGAGGAAGCGGCCCCCGCCTCGTCCCTTACCCAGCCCGGCACCCGCGGACAGGTGACCGAGGAGCGCGCCCCGGCCTCGTCCCTGAGCCTCACGCAGCGACTCCTCGCATGGGTGCGCGAATTCATCCAATTCGGGCTCGTTGGCGCGACCGCCTTCATTGTCGACGCCGGACTGTTCAACCTCCTCCAACACGGGCCGCTCGGCATCCTCGCCGGACACCCCAACACCGCGCAATTCGTCGCCGCCGTGACCGCGACCCTCTACTCGTGGATCGCCAACCGCCTGTGGACCTACCGCGGCCGCACCCGGGACAACGCCACGCGTGAAGCCATTCTCTTCTTCTTCGCCAACGCCTGCGGCATCGGCATCTCCCAGTTCTGCCTGCTGTTCACCCACCACATCCTCGGGTTCACCTCGGCGCTGGCCGACAATATCGCCGTCTACGTCGTCGGCTTCGCCCTGGGCACCGCGTTCCGCTTCTTCTTTTATCACTACGTGGTCTTCACCGGGGGTACGCGTGCGTAGGTTCGAGGCGCGGCGGTAGGGTCGACACGTGAAGGAAACGCCAGAGCACTACCCGACCCCCGAAGAATCCATCGCCACGATGGTCACCATCGACGACACCGCCCTCGTCTTCGAAGGCGGCGGCATGCGCAACGCCTACACGGCCGCGCTCGTGAGCCGACTCATCGCCGAAGGCATCAACTTCCCCCACATCTCCGGCGTTTCCGCGGGGTCCAGCCACCTGTGCAACTTCACCTCCCGCGACGCTCAGCGTTCCCACGACACCTTCGTCGACCTCGTCGAAGACCCCGAATTCGGCGGCCTCAAGCACTTCCGCAAGGGCCACGGCTACTTCAACGCCGAGTACATCTACCAGCAGATCTGCTACCCCGACGGCGTCCTGCCCTTCAACATGGACACCTTTCTGGCGAACCCGGCGACCACCCGCGTCGCCACCTTCAACGCATCGCGCGGTGAAGAACGCTGGTTCTCCAAGGAAGAAATGAGCACCCTGGACGCCCTCGGGCCCATCGTCCGCGCCTCCTCCACGCTGCCCATTCTCATGCCGCCCGTCGAAATCGACGGCGACACCTACGTCGACGGCGCGCTCGGCCCCAACGGAGGCCTGCCCTTCGACCAGCCCCTGCGCGAGGCTACCGCAAGCTCCTCGTCGTCCTCACCCGTCCCCGCGACTTCGTGAAGGGTCCCATGCCCGCCAGCGTCGGTGCCCTCCTGCGCACCGCCTACCGTCAGTTCCCCTCCGTGTTCGAGGGCGTGGCCCGACGCCCCGACCGCTACAACGCGGGTCGCCGCTTCCTGTTCGAGCTCGAAGAACGAGGCCAGGCCTACGTGTTCGCACCTGACAACCTGTGGATCAACAACACCGAGTCGCGGCGCGAGCGCCTCGAAGCGACCTACCGTGCCGGCCTGGTCCAGGCTGTCCGCGAAATGCCTGCGATCAAGGCGTTCCTGGGGCTGTAGGGGTTTCTTTCTGCCCGTTGTGGGGGTGCCGCTTGTGGTGCCTGGTGTTCCGGCCGCCCGGGGGCGGGCTGGTGGCCCGTGGTGATGGCGGCCCGGCAGCGGGCTGGTGGCCCGTCGGTGTGTGGGTCGCTCGTTGGCTGCGTCGCGGGCTCGTGCGTGGCTTCTGTTTGGGTCTATCCGGATAGGTTGTGCACATCCGGATAGGTTATGCGCATCCGGATAGGTTATTAAGGTATCCGGATGTTGGTTCCCTATCCGGATGTTGGTTCCCTATCCGGATGCTGGTTTCCTATCCGGATGTGTTGTCGCACGGGGGCGGTACCCGCTCATCTAGCTGCGTCGCGGGCTCGTGCGTGGCTTCTGTTTGGGTCTATCCGGATAGGTTGTGCGCATCCGGATAGGTTATGCGCATCCGGATAGGTTATTAAGGTATCCGGATGTTGGTTTCCTATCCGGATGTGTTGTCGCCCAGGGGCGGTACCCGCTCATCTAGCTGCGTCGCGGGCTCGTGCGTGGCTTCTGTTTGGGTCTATCCGGATAGGTTGTGCGCATCCGGATAGGTTATGCGCATCCGGATAGGTTATTAAGGTATCCGGATGTTGGTTTCCTATCCGGATGTTGGTTTCCTATCCGGATGTGTTGTCGCCCAGGGGCGGTACCCGCTCAACTAGCCGCGTTGCGGGCCCGTGACCCGGCGCGTCGGGACATCGGAGGCTGGGGCCGCGGGAGGCGGGGCGGAGCCAAGGCTGCGCTCGTGATGATTCAGCTGGCGAGGCGGTTGTTGCAGCCGCTCCCAGGCATCGTGGCCGGGCTGTTCGGTTCTTGTCGTGCCCTCTTGCCGGGTGATTGGGGGGTTTTGCAGCATTAGGAGCTGTTTTACGGCGTGTCGTCGGCGTGTCGTGGCTCAATTGGTGCAATTCCCCCGTGGGCGACGGTGTGGGGCTATGGGTGGCGCCTCGGGCTGCCCCAGGCGCCCCCGTGGGCGATGGCGTGGGGGCTACGGGTGGCGCCCGGGCTGCCCCCGTGCCCAGCCGTCGCTCCCGGGCAGCCAGGCCCGGCCCTGACCCCCAGGCCCCGCCCACCCATGCCGCCAGGCCCCGCCCACCCATGCCGCCAGGCCCCGCCCACCCATGCCGCCAGGCCCCGCCCACCCATGCCGCCAGGCCCCGCCCACCCATGCCCCCAGGGCAGCCCGCCCTGCGCAGCTTTCCGCGGCATTTCAGGCATTCGTCCGAAATGGCTCCCAACCCCTACATCTAGGGGCGCTTATCTGCCAACGACCCCTAGATGCGGGGGTGCGACACGCCCAAACCCCTCCACTAAACTGTGATGCGCAATACAATTCACCTGGTTGAACAATGGTTATGCACAGGGTGGTGACGACTCTGTCCACAGTGTTCACAGGGGTGTTAGGGCCCTCGTGGGCATGATGAACAGGTTGTAGGGTTAGCGATAAACCCACGTGTTTGCGCGCATTCGCGCATGTTCCCTCGTCGGCCTCGACAAACCTGTGAGAGAGGAGGGTGATCCTGACCGCTCGCTCCATCCACAGCCCCTCCTGCCTCGTCCACAGTCGGGGCGGCGCACACAACATCTAGGGGTCGCTTGCGCAGGTGCCCACGAGGTGTAGTGTTGTCGTGTTCGCGGCGAACGAGCCGCAAGAAAGCCCGCAAGGTAAGAAAACGTCCGGCCTCGAGCCGCAAGGAGACACGAACATGTCGATCACCGTCTACTCCAAGCCCCGCTGCCCCCAGTGCGACGCGACCTACCGCGCCCTCGACAAGCAGGGCGTCTCCTACGAGAAGATCGACGTCACCCAGGACGCGGAATCCCTCGCCTTCATTAAGGGCCTCGGCTACCAGCAGGCCCCCGTCGTCGTGGCCGGCGAGGACCACTGGTCCGGCTTCCGCCCCGACCGCATCAAGGCCGTCGCCGCCGCAGCCCCCCTGGCGCTGCAGGCCTGAGCCTGGCCGACAAGTCCCGGCCGCGAGGCCGGGGCTTTCGCGTATCTGGGCGGGAACGAGGCCGGGGCGTAGCCTGCGGAAACGGCGCGCACGCGCTCGAATGAGCGGGGCGCGAACCCTCGGTGGACATAGGGAAATAAGTGGCCAACTGGCTGTGAGGGCCCGCCGCCCACGACCACTGACGCGCACCGCCGCCGACCACGCTCACCCGCCAAACCAGGCTCGTCGATCATCCCACATGGGATGGGACACGCGTGCGAGGCAACCCCGAGCGGGCCTCGGGGGTGAGACACTAGAGGTTCAGCATCCCGCCAAGCAGGAAGGATCACCATGGGCAGCGTCGTCTACTTCTCGTCGGCGACGGGCAACACCCGCCGTTTTGTTGAAAAGCTCGGCCTCCCGGCGGCGCGAATCCCGTTGCTCCCCAAGGATGAACCCCTGCGCGTGACCGACGAGTACGTGCTCATCGTGCCCACCTACGGCGGCGGAAATATCAAGGGAGCTGTGCCCAAGCAGTCATCAGGTTCCTCAATGACCCCGACAATCGGGCCCTGTGCAGGGGCGTCATCTCGTCGGGAAACACTAACTTCGGCAAGGCCTACTGCATCGCGGGCGACATCATCGCGGCCAAGCTGGGGGTCCCCCACATGTATAAGTTCGAGCTCCTCGGCACGCCCGAGGACGTCTCCAGAGTTCGCGAAGGACTGGAACAGTTTTGGCAGAAAACTACACCGACACAGGCGTAGAGGAAGCTCCCTCCCCGGAGCTGGACTACCACGCGCTGAACGCGCAGCTTAACCTGTACGACGCGAACGGACGCATCCAGTTCGACGCGGACCGTGCGGCGGCTCGCCAGTACTTCCTCCAGCACGTCAACCAGAACACGGTGTTCTTCCACGACCTGGAGGAGAAGCTGAAGTACCTGGTGGACGAGGGCTACTACGAGAAGCACGTCCTGGACCAGTACGACTTCGCGGACATCAAGGAGCTGTACAAGCAGGCCTACGCCCACAAGTTCCGCTTCCCGACGTTCCTGGGCGCGTTCAAGTACTACACGTCGTACACGCTCAAGACCTTCGACGGTAAGCGCTACCTGGAGCGCTTCGAGGATCGCGTCGCCATGGTGTCCCTGTACCTGGCGCGCGGCGACATTGAGCTGGCCCGCAGCTTCGTCGACGAGATCATGACGGGCCGCTTCCAGCCCGCCACCCCGACCTTCCTCAACGCCGGCAAGGCGGCGCGCGGCGAGCTGGTCTCCTGCTTCCTGCTGCGCATCGAGGACAACATGGAGTCGATCGCGCGCGGCATCAACTCCGCGCTGCAGCTGTCCAAGCGCGGCGGCGGCGTCGCCCTGCAGCTGACGAACCTGCGCGAGTCGGGCGCCCCGATCAAGAAGATCCAGAACCAGTCCAGCGGCGTCGTGCCCGTCATGAAGCTGCTCGAGGACTCCTTCTCCTACGCGAACCAGCTGGGCGCGCGTCAGGGTGCGGGCGCTGTGTACTTGCACGCGCACCACCCGGACATCATGCAGTTCCTGGACACCAAGCGTGAGAACGCGGACGAGAAGATCCGCATCAAGACGCTGTCCCTGGGCGTCGTCATCCCGGACATCACGTTCGAGCTGGCCCGCAAGAACGAGGATATGTACCTGTTCAGCCCCTACGACGTGGAGCGCGTCTACGGCGTGCCTTTCTCCGAGATTTCGGTGACGGAGAAGTACCACGAGATGGTGGACGACGGCCGTATCCACAAGCGCAAGATCAACGCGCGTCGCTTCTTCCAGACGATCGCGGAGATCCAGTTCGAGTCCGGCTACCCCTACATCGTCTTCGAGGACACGGTGAACAAGGCGAACCCGATCAAGGGTCGCATCACCATGTCGAACCTGTGCTCGGAGATCCTGCAGGTGTCCGAGGCCTCGACCTACAACGACGACCTGTCGTACTCGCACGTCGGCAAGGACATCTCCTGCAACCTGGGCTCGCTCAACATCGCGAAGACCATGGATTCCCCGGACTTCTCGAAGACGATCGAGATGGCGATCCGTGGCCTGACGGCCGTCTCCGACCTGTCGGACATCGGCTCGGTGCCGTCGATCGCTCGCGGCAACGCAATGAGCCACGCGATCGGCCTGGGCCAGATGAACCTGCACGGTTACCTGGCGCGCGAGCACGTGCACTACGGTTCCGAGGAGGCCCTGGACTTCACGAACATGTACTTCATGACGGTCCTGTTCGAGGCCATCAAGGCCTCGTGCAAGATCGCCCGCGAGCGCGGCGAGACCTTCGAGGGCTTCGAGGAGTCGAAGTACGCGTCGGGCGAGTTCTTCCGCAAGTACATTGACGAGGAGTGGGCCCCCACCACGGACAAGTGCCGTGAGCTGCTCGCCGCCTCGTCGATCAAGGTCCCGAACCAGGCGGACTGGGAGGCCCTGGCGGCCGACGTCGCGAAGTACGGCATGTACAACCAGAACCTGCAGGCCGTGCCTCCGACGGGTTCCATCTCGTACATCAACAACTCGACGTCGTCGATCCACCCGATCGTGTCTCGCGTGGAGATCCGCAAGGAAGGCAAGATCGGCCGCGTCTACTACCCGGCGCCCTACATGTCGAACGAGAACCTTCAGTACTACCAGGACGCGTACGAGATCGGCCCGGAGAAGATCATCGACACCTACGCGGTGGCCACCCAGCACGTGGATCAGGGCCTGTCGCTCACGCTGTTCTACCCGGACACGGTGACGACGCGTGACCTGAACAAGTCCTACATCTACGCGTGGAAGAAGGGCATTAAGACCCTGTACTACATGCGCCTGCGCCAGATGGCCCTGGAGGGCACGGAGGTCGAGGGCTGCGTGTCCTGCATGCTGTGACGTGACGCCCGTTTGTCGGGTGGTGCGGGGGTCGGGAAACCGGCCCTCGCACCGTTTTATGTGGGACGAGGCCGGGGCGGGCCGGGTGTGTCGGCACCAGGGGAGGGTTGCGCCGGGTTGTGGCTAGTGGTGAGAAGGGCAAATGAGGCGGATCTTCCGAGTTGCGGAGGTTGCTCGTATGATGTGGGAGGATAAGATCCCACATTCTGACCGGAGCTATTGATGAGCGA
The DNA here is from genome assembly GCA_916438365.1 of uncultured Sanguibacter sp. The sequence continues at coordinate 83,030 of CAKAEY010000007.1, read as the reverse complement.
TCCCACGAACCCCTACGGCCCGGGCGGCGAGACCCCCTACGGCAGCCAGCCAGCGTACGGCGCTCAGGCCTCGTACGGGACACAGCCCGCATACGGGAATCAGCCCGCATACGGGAATCAGCCCGCATACGGGAATCAGCCCGCATACGGTACCCAACCCGCATACGGTGCCCAGGCCTCGTATGGCGCGGGCGCTTCCTACGGGCAGCCGATGTACGGCCAGGTCGTGTACGCCCTGAACCCCGCCGTCGAGCGCGTGCGTTCGAACGCGTCCATGGTGCGCATCATGTCTTTCGTTAGCTTCGTGACGCTGGGGCCGCTCCTGTCGTTCGGCGCGTGGTTCTGGAGCATGAGCCTCGTCAGTGAGGCCGAGAGCCTGGGAGCACCCGAGGACGTGCTGAGGGACGTGCGCGGCGCGCGAACGACGGCTCTCATCTGCGGGATTATTGGGATCGTGCTGTTCGTTCTCATTATCGCCGTCCCCTTCCTCCTTGTCTGGCTCGTGGATTCTGCGAATTGATTGGTTGTTTATATGAGTGACGAACAGATGCCCTCGCGGGCGATTCCGGCCGGATGGGACTGGCCGCAGCACAGCGACGGACCGGTCGCGCCCCAAGCCGGAGCGTCCGCCTCGTCGTGGTCGAACGCTCCCGCCGCGCCGCAGACTCCCGCCCCCGCGCAGTTTGCGCCTCCGACGGGTGCGCCCGTGAACGTCGCGCCCGCCGGGCAGCAGTCGCCCTACGCTCCCGGGTACGGCGGGGCCGCACCCGCCAGCGCGGTGCCGGCGTACGGCACCCCTGCTGGGTATCCCCAGCAGGGCACCGCCCAGCCAATGCCGTCCTACGGCCAGCCGAGCTCCTACCAGGCGCAGCCTGCGCCCGTTGCTCAGCCGATGCAGCCGGCCCCGGCTAGCGTCCCGCAGTACGGCGTGAATCAGCAGGCCGCGTACGCGAGCCAACCCGCGCAGTCGACCACCGATCCGCACCTGCAACTGGCTTTCTCTCGGCTTAAGTCCAACGCGACCGTCGCCATCGTGATGTCCTTCGTGTGGTTCTTCACGACGCCGGTGATCCTGCTACTCGCCAACGCGATCCGCGCGCAGCGCCTGTGTGCCCTCGCCCGGGAGATTGACGCTCCGTCCGACGTGACGCGGAAGGTGAACATTGCGCGCGGTATTGCGTTCGGCATGCTCCTCCTGCAGGTGGGCCTGATCATCTTGCTGATTGTCGCGGAGAATATGCGCTAGCGGTCCCGTGGTGGCCGATGTGGTCGCGGTAACTAAAGGCCGAATTGTTTTGTTTTTACTCCCGCCTCGGCTACGATGGCAGCTGTATCCAATCAACACAACCCATTTGGAGTCACTCATGAGCGATCCCGTCAACGCCTACCCTGCCGCCGGCCAGCCGCAGCAGGCTTATGGCCAGCCCGCCTACGCCATCAGCCCCGAGATTGAGAAGATCCGCTCGAACGCTTCGACGGCCCGCATGCTCTCTTTCGTGAGCTTCCTGATCGGCGGCCTCCTGCTCGCCGGTGGCATGTGGTTCTGGACCAACAAGATGGCCGAGGAAGCCAAGATCCTGGGCGCCCCGATGGACGTCACGGCCGATGTGGAGAGCGCTCGCTCGGCTGCGAAGATCTGCTCGATCATTCACATCGCGGTCATCGCTGCGGCTGTCTTGTTCGTCATCGTGGCGGTGGTCATCGGCGGAATTGCGGCCGCCAATAGCTGACGCAGCATAACGTGTGGGGCCCGAGGAAACGGCGAGTTTCCTCGGGCCCCAACGCATAGCGGCTGATGGCCGCTGCTACGATAAGCCCCGACCTCGTCCGCATAGAACAATTGGGAGTGCACCATGAGCGATCCTGTTTACCCCTACGCCTCTAATCCCGCGAGTGCGCAGGACCCCTACGCGCAGCAGTCGCCCTATGGCCCGGCATCCGCGTCGTACGGCCAGCCCGAGGTGGCGTACGGCCAGCAGCCGTCGTACGGTGTGCCCGGTGGGACGATGTACGGTCAGCCCGGTGGGACGGTGTACGGTCAGCCCGTGCCGGACTATGCCCAGCCGTACTACGCCAGCTCACTCCTCGCGGCCTACACGGGCCTGCGTTCCCAGGCGCAGCTCGCCATGATCTTGGCTGGCGTTAGTTTTTTGTGTTTCTATCTGCTTCTCTCGTTCCCCGCAATGGTGTGGTCCTTCACGCTGCGCACCAAGGCGAAGGACCTGGAAGCGCCGGAGGACATCAAGTCGCTGACGAATACTGCGGTGATCGTCACGTCCATATGCGCATCGCTCCAGCTGCTCGTGCCTCTTGCCATTGTCCTCGCCTATTTCCTCAGTGCCCGATGAGCCGTGCGCTGACGCCGTTCCCGCAGGCTCCGCCTGTATTCTTGAAGGTATGACTCCCCGATACGAAGCCCCCCTCGCGCGCCACCTCCGGAACCGACGCAGACCTCCTCGACCAGCTGCGATACGCGGACGGGCGCCCCTACGGCTTCTACAAGAACGCCCTGGGCGCCTGGGATTACGGGGACTTTACCCTCGCGATTGATCACGTGCAGGCCGACCCCTACGCCCCGCCCTCGTCCCTGCGCGCCTGGTCGACGCCTCAGGCCATGGGACTGCCCGAGGCCGCCCTGGCCTCGTCCGACGCGCGCCTGGCCGCCGCGGACTTTATCGCCCGCTCCTTCGACGAGGCCATCCGCGCCCGCGGAGCGCGAGACGTGTCCATCGCCCGCGCCGGCGCGCTCATCCTGCAGCGCTCCTACGCGACCGTCCTGCCCGACCGCGTCGAGGTCCGCTTCCAGGTCAAGCTCCCCGCGCGCGGGCGCACGATCCTCGGCAAGAGCGCCGCCCGCCTCTTCGACGTCGACGTGCCCAACATCGTCATGGACTGCTTCGACTTCGTCTCCGAAGACCCGGACACGACCCGCAAGCGTTCCCGCCTCCTTGCCCACGTCGCCGCCTACGAGGACTACCGCGCCCTCCAAGGGATCCTCGAGGAGCGTGGGTGGGTGTCCTTCGTCGCCGACGAGGCCATGCTCGCGCGCCGCTCCGGCGTGTCCGAGGCCCCCCTCGCCGGCGACGGCGTCGTCGCCTTCGCCGCCCCCGAGTCCCTGCGCGCCACCGTCACCCTGCCGCACGCCGGCGAGGTTTCCGGCATGGCGATCCCCCCGGGTCTGACCCTCATCGTGGGCGGCGGCTACCACGGCAAGTCCACGCTCCTCGAGGCCATCGCCCAAGGCGTCTACGCGCACATCCCCGGCGACGGCCGCGAGCTCGTCGCCACCGACCCCACCGCCACGAAGGTGCGCGCCGCCGACGGCCGAGCCGTCACCGGCGTCGACATCTCGCCGTTCATCACCCACCTGCCCGGCGGCGCCGACACCACGTCCTTCTCTACCGAGAACGCGTCCGGCTCCACCTCGCAGGCCGCCTCCATCATCGAATCCCTCGAGCTGGGCGCGCGCACGCTCCTCATCGACGAGGACACCTCCGCCACCAACCTCCTCATCCGCGACACCCGCATGCGCGACCTCGTCGCCGCAGAGAAGGAACCCATCACGCCCCTCGTCGACCGCGTCACCTCCCTCACCGAGGCCGGGGTCTCCCTCATCATGGTCGTCGGCGGCTCCGGCGCGTTCCTCGACGCCGCCGACCGGGTCCTCATGATGGACAACTACCGCTGCCTCGACGTCACCTCCCGCGCACGCGAGGTCGTGGCCGACCTGCCGCGCCCCCGCACCGACGCGCCCACCAGCTGGGAGGCGTTGCCCCGCGTACCGTCCGCGAAGGCCCGCGTGGACCGCCCGCGCACCAAGGCCTCGGGCACGTCCGTGTTGACGATCGATCGTTCCACCGTCGACATTTCCGATGTCGCCGGAGTCGTCGACCCCGGGCAGGCCGAGGCCATCGCCTGGTGCGTGCGCGGCGTCCTCGAGGAGATGGCCGGCAAGCAGTCGATGCCTGAGCTCATGGCCAAGCTCGGCCGGCGCCTCGCCTCCGAGGGCCTGGACGCCGTCTGCAAGTTCGGTGCCCGCTCCTACCCGGCGTTCCTGGCGCGCCCGCGCCTCATCGACGTGGGCGCGGCCATCAACCGCTACCGCGGCCTGTCCCTGCGCGAGCCGCGCGGCGAGGTCTCCGAGTCCTAGTCGTTGTCGGGCGCCTGCTGGGCCGGGCTGCTTGGTGTGCCCTGCTGGGCCGGGCTGCTTGGTGTGCCCGTGGGCGGCGGCCCGCCCGCTCGCCGTCCGCGCCGCGAGCTTCGCTCGGCGCGTCGGCTCGAAGCCCGGCCAGGCCCTGCCGCCGCCCACGGGCACCGCAGCCTGGCCCCTCCGGTGCCCTCCACACCTGTGGGGCCGGGTGTACTGACGTGCGCCCAGCAATTTCGCACGTAATTCCCCCCGCGACTATTTCAAACTTTGAATTCGGACCGTTGGAATTGCAACGTTTGTGGGGCTAATTAAAAACTGACCAAGGGAAATTACGTGCGAGTTTTGGAGATGGGGCCCCGAGACGCAGCGCGGGGCAATCCCCGAGACGACCCCGGGTGGCCTCGGGGACGAATCAGGGGAAACCTCCGTAGCGGTGACGCACGCCGCAGGCGCACGATGGATGCATGAACACGAACACAACAATCGCGCAGGCCCCCGCGGCCGACCGGGCCCCGGCCTCGTCCATCGTCCGACTCCAGGGCGTCTCCAAAATCTACGGAAGCGGCGACGCACAGGTGCGCGCCCTCGACGACGTGAGCGTCGGCTTCGGTGCCGGCGAATTCACGGCCATCATGGGCCCCTCCGGCTCCGGCAAGTCCACGATGATGCATATCCTCGCCGGCCTCGACGCCCCCACCTCCGGGCATGTCTTCGTCGAAGACACCGACATCACCGCCCTGAAAGACACCGCGCTGACGAAGCTGCGCCGCGACCGCATCGGTTTTGTGTTCCAGTCCTTCAACCTGGTGCCCACCCTGGACGCCCGCGCCAACATCCTCCTGCCCATGCGCCTGGCCGGAAAAGCCCCCGAAAAGGAATGGTTCGACCTCATCGTCAACTCCCTGGGCATCGCGGATCGACTGAGTCACCGCCCCTCCGAAATGTCCGGCGGCCAGCAGCAGCGCGTCGCCGTCGCCCGCGCCTCATGAGCCGCCCCGCCGTCATCGTCGCCGACGAGCCCACCGGCAACCTCGACTCGCACTCGACCACCGAGGTCATGGACCTGCTGCGCCGCGCCGTCGACGAACTCGGCCAGAGCGTCATCATGGTCACCCACGACACCTCCACCGCCGCCTACGCGGACCGCGTCCTCGTGTGCCGCGACGGACGCATCGTCTCCGACCTGCGCGACGTCACCGCCGACAACCTGACCGCGGCGCTGCGCTGAATGCGCGCCCACACTGTTCCCAAGGCTCATCTCATGTCTGCAACAAACTCCCTCCTGAGCGCCAACCTGCGCTCCCACGGCCGCCGCTACATCTCCACCGGCCTGGCCGTCGCCATCTCCACGGCCTTCATCGTCATCACCCTCATCGTCATGACGGCGATGACCTCGGGCCTGACCTCCAGCGTCTACAGCCAGTACCGCGGCGGCACGATCGTGGTCTCCCAGAACAACGACGCCCCCGAAGGCGCCATCGAGAGCGCCGAAAGAACCCTGAGCGCAACCAGCGGCGTCACCGCCATCAAGCACATGGCTCAGTGGCCCGCCGACGCCCAGACCGACGCGACGCGCGCCGGCCTCTACGTGTCGCCGCTGGCCCCCAAGCCCTTCGCCGACCTCGACCTGAGCGCCGGAACCAAGCCAACCGCCGACGACCAGATCACCATCCCGGAGCACACGGCCTTGGCCCTCTCGCTGAAGGTCGGCGACACCGTCCGCGTGCGCGCCGGATTCGCCGAGGGCGACTACCGCACCCTCACCATCGTGGGCACCACGCGCTCGAACACCATCAGCATGGGGGTGCCCGCCAGCTACGTGACCGACGGCGGCTTCTCCGCGATCTTCGGAACGACCGCCTCCGGGAAGTTCATCGTCGCGACGTCAGGTTCGGACGCGGACAGCAACGCAAACCCTCCCAGCGCCACCCAGGACGAGTGGGTGGCGAGGGCGAACTCCGCTTTGAGTGGAGTCTCGGGCGTGACCGTCACCAGCGTGCACCAGGCGATCCAGGACGACCTCAACCAGGCGCGCCTGGGGGCGTCCATGACGATGGGAATCATGCTGATCTTCCCGGCGATCGCGGCGCTCGTGGCCTCTATCGTCGTCTCCTCGACATTCCGCGTGGTGCTCACGCAGCGCACCCGCGAGCTGGCGCTGCTGCGCACGCTGGGAGCGACCAGGCGACAGGTCCGCTCGCTCGTGACCCGCGAGGCCCTCGCGATCGGAGCGATCTCGTCCGCGATTGGCGTCGCGCTCGGCTGGCTGATTGGCGCGCTCGCGGAGGCGGGCACCGGCCTGGCCTCTAGCGTCGTCGCGGCGCTGGCGGGGGCCTCCGTCTGGCAGCTCGCGCTCACCTGGCTGGGCGCCACCCTGTTCACGACCCTGGTCGGTGTCTTCCCGGCCCGCGCCGCCTCCCGCGTCGCGCCCGTCGCCGCCCTCGCCCCCGTGAACGAGGCCGGGGCCGCCGCCCGCAAGAAGCACACCGTCCGCTTCATCATCGGCGCGCTCATCGCGGTGGCCGGGTGCGCTTGCGTCGCGGTTGCGTGGCGCTCGGATAGTGGCGGCACGAAATTCCTCGGGGCCTTCGGCGGGTCGCTCCTGGCGCTCCTCGGAGCGCTGCTCGTCGCCTCCGTGCTGCTGCCCGCCCTCACCCGCGCCTTCGGCGCAGCCTTCCCGGGCACCCTGTCCGCCATGGCCCGCGAGAACACCATGCGCAACCCCGGCCGCACCTCCGCGACCGGCACCGCGATCATCATCGGCGTGACCCTCGTCGTCACCATCATCGTCGGCGCCGCATCCGTGCGCACCACCCTGACCAACGCCGTGAACGACGCCCGCCCGTTCGACCTCATGGCCGTGTCCACAGATGGGGCGATCACCGACGACCAGCAGGCCGCCATCGCGGCCACCGACGGCGTCGCCGCCACCGTCGCCCAGTACGCCGCCCCCGGCACCCTGACGACCACCTCGGGCGCGCCCGCCTACGCTCCCGGAGAGGGAACCGATGCGGAGGACGAGGCCCAGGCCTCGTCGGTCATGATCACCGGAGAACCCGACTACACGGGCGTCACCCACTCGACCGTCACCCAGCTGGGTGATAACCAGGTGCGCGTCGGCGACGAGGCCCTGGCCGGGCAGACGCTGCGCCTGTGCGCCGACACGTGCGTGGACCTGAGCGCCACCTACGACAAGAACGGCAGCGTCGGGGAGGCCCAGGTCTCCGAGAAGACCCTGCGGTCCATCGCGTCTTCGCTCGAGCGTCAGGCGATCATCATCAAGATGGCCGATGGGGCCGACGCGGAGACCGTCCAGGCCGCGCTGCTCAAGGACTCGCACCTGAGCGTCAACGGCTCCGCGCTGGAGCGCCAGATGTATACGAAGATCATCGACCGGCTGATGCTCGTCCTCGTCGGACTGCTCGGCGTGTCCGTCCTGGTGTCCCTGGTGGGCGTGGCCAACACGCTGTCCCTGTCGGTCGCCGAACGCACCCGCGAGAACGGGCTGCTGCGGGCCCTCGGCCTGACGCGACGCCAGATGAAGAGCCTCCTTGCCCTCGAGGCGCTGTTCCTGTCGATGACCGGCGCGCTCATCGGCGTCGGCATGGGCGTCGCCTTCGGGTGGGTCGGCGTCATGAGCCTGCCCATCGAGGGAGCCACTGCCGTGCTGAGCGTGCCGTGGCTGCAGCTGGTCGGCGTGTGCGTCGTGGCCATCGTGTCCGCGCTGATCGCCTCCTGGCTGCCCGGCCGCCGGGCCGCGAAGGTCAGCCCCTCGGAGGCGCTGGCGACGGAGTGATCGCTTGTTGACGGGTGTTGACGGGTGTTGACGGGTGGGGTGCCGCGAGGCGCCCCACCTGTTGGCGTGTGGTGCTGCGTCGGGCCGCGCGGGCTTGTGGCCCCACGGGTGTTCCGGGCGCCGGATGTGCTTTGTTGGGCCGGGCTGCTTGGTGTGCCCGTGGGCGGCGGCCCGCCCGCGAGATCGCCACACGCGAGCTTCGCTCGGAGTGGTCGATCTCGAGGCCCGGCCAGGCCCCGCCACCGCCCACGGGCACCGCAGCCAGGCTCTCCGGTCCCTCCGGTGCCCTTCACACCAGTGGGGCCGGGTCGCCGCTTGTACCTCAGCTCTGGCTGTTAACCAGCAACTTCGCACGTAATTCCTCTATGACTCATTCAAGCATTGAATTTGCATCGTTGGAATTGCAACGTTTTTCGGGTATCTCGAAAAATGACCACGATAAATTACGTGCGACATTTGCAGGCATTTTCGACCCTTCAATGCGCTGCTAAAGCCCGCACCACGGCAAGGCCCCGATCAGCACTCCACGACGTTGACGGCCAGGCCGCCCTCGGACGTCTCCTTGTACTTCGAGAGCATGTCGTTGCCGGTCTGGCGCATCGTCTCGATGACGACGTCCAGGCTCACCGTGTGGCGGCCGTCGCCCCACAGGGCCATGCGCGCCGCGTTGATCGCCTTGACGGCCGCGATCGCGTTGCGCTCGATGCACGGCACCTGCACGAGGCCCGCCACCGGGTCGCACGTGAGGCCCAGCGAGTGCTCCATCGCGATCTCCGCCGCGTTCTCCACCTGCTGCGGGGTGCCGCCGAGGGCCTGCGCGAGGCCCGCCGCAGCCATCGCCGAGGCCGACCCGACTTCGCCCTGGCAGCCGACCTCCGCGCCCGCGATGGACGCGTTCGTCTTAATAAGGGCGCCGATCGCCGTCGCCGCCAGCAGGAAGTCGTGCACGAGGGCGCGGCGGCGAGCCGCGCACGCCTCGGGCGAGGCGGGATCATCCGAAGAGGTCTCCGAGGAATCGTCCGTCGTCATGCGAATGTGTGCCAGCGGGGTGACCGCGCCGTCCTCGGTCTCAGGCCCTGCCGCCACGCCGGGCGTCGACCCTGTCTCCGGGCAGTGCGTCACCAGGTAGCCGAGCACCGCGGGGATGACGCCGGCCGCGCCGTTCGTTGGTGCGGTGACGACGCGGTGACCCGCCGCGTTCTCCTCGTTGACGGCCAGGGCGAAAAAGGTTCACCCAGTCCATCGCTCGCATCGGGTCGGCCAGGGTCGACACCCAGGCGCGCGAGGGGGAGCGCACACCGTCCGCGGGAGATCCGCCCGAGGAGGCCCCGGCCTCGTCCGACGAAGAAGATGGGCCCGTCAGGCGCTCCGCGAGCTGGCCGGCGAGCGCGCGGGCGCGTCGCGGCACGTCCAAGCCGCCCGGCAGGATGCCCGCCGCCGAGGTGCCCGCGTCCACGCAGTCGAACATCGTGTCGGCGATGCGATCCAGGTAGGCGTTGACGGTCTCGCGGGGGCGCACCGCCTCCTCGTTCGTGCGCACGAGGTCCGCGATGCTCAGGCCGGACGCGTCGCACGCGGCGAGCAGCTGCACGCCCGACGCGAAGGGGTGCGGCGCAGGAATGTCGATGCCGACGCCCGCCTGGCTCGTCGCGAGCGAAGACACCTCCGGGTTCTGCGGGTCGTCATTCGTCTGAATCATGACGAAGCCGCCGCCCACCGAATAATAGGTGCGCTCCAGGATGGCGGCCCCGGCCTCGTCGGAGGCCGTGATCGTCAGCGCGTTCACGTGATAGGGCAGGACAGTGCGTGGTATGAAACGCACGTCTTCGGCGATGTTGAGGGGCACCTGCGTGCCGCTGGGCAGCGTCAGCATGTTCGACGAGGCCAGGGCCGGCAGGATGGACTCCACCGTCTCGATGTCCACAGTCTCCGGGTCGTAGCCCGCCAGGCCGAGGAGGACCGCGCGGTCCGTCGAGTGGCCACGGCCCGTCGCACCCAGCGACCCGAACAGGTCAATCGTGATGTGTGACGGCGGCTTCAGCGTCGTCAGCTCCGTCGTAAACGCGAGCCCCGCGCGCATTGGACCCACCGTGTGCGACGAGGACGGCCCGATACCAATGCGGAACATATCGAAGACCGACAGCGGGTGCGGCGCATCGTGCGCGGCCACCTCGCCCGAGACGATAGCTGCGGGCGTGGGACGCGACGGGTCGTACGTCGTCACAGATGTGCCGAGGGCGACGGGGCGAAGATCCATGGGGACTATTGTGCAGCAGCCGCCCGGGGCGCTGCCTGTTGGGGCGGTGCCCCTCCTGATTTCCGGCCGCCGCGTGGCCTGCCCGCCCGCTCGCCGTCCGCGCCGCGAGCTTCGCTCGGCGCGTCGTCTCGAAGCCCGGCCAGGCCCCGCAGGCCCCGCGGCGGCCTCCAATCGGGCCCTGGCCCTGCCGCCGCCCTCCGGCACCGCGGCCAGGCCCTGCAGGCCCCGCGGCGGCCTCCAATCGAGCGGGGCTTGGTGCGCTTGCCCTGGCCCTGCCGCCGCCCACCGGCACCGCGGCCAGGCCCCGCGACGGCCTTTGGGCGGGGCTTGGTGCGCTTGCCCTGGCCCTGCCGCCGCCCACCGGCACCGCGGCCAGGCCCCGCGACGGCCTTTGGGCGGGGCTTGGTGCGCTTGCCCTGGCCCTGCCGCCGCATTGCGCGTGGGGTATGCGGAGAGTGTGGGCGCATCCGGATAGGTTGTCGCTATCCGGATAGGTTATGCGCATCCGGATAGGTTATTAAGCTATCCGGATCTTCGTTACCTATCCGGATGTTTGTTACCTATCCGGATGTGTTGCAGCCTGGGCTCGGCGGCCTCCGGGCGGGCGTACGCGTGCGTGTCCTGGCCCTGCGACCTCAGGCGCAGCAGTTTCGCACGTAATTCCCTTGAGGATGTTTCAGGTTTTGAAATCGGATCGTTGATATTCCGCGGTTTTTGAGCTGTTGATGAATGAGGTCCCGGAGGAATTACGTGCGACTTTGATAGGGGGCGGCGGGGTGTCCGGCAGTTTCGCATGCAATTCCCCCTGAGTATGTTGCTGGTTTATGCCACTTCGCGTTGTTGAGTCACTCCTGTTCGGGAATTGCATGCGATATTGAGGGAGGGTGTGGCTGGGGCGTGGCTGGGGCGCGGATGTGGTGCGCGCCTGGGGTGCGGCTGGGTGCGCGCCTGGGGTGTGGCTGGGTGCGCGCCTGGGGTGCGGATGAGTGCGCCTGGGAGCTTCTGGGGCGTAGATGGGACTGAAGTCCCGTGTGTTCGCAGGCGGGAAGAAGTTTGGGCGGGAGTGGATGACAGGGCAAAGGGTTTTCGTTGCGATACTTGACGCTTTGGGGATGACACAGGTATGGGAATAGGTTCAGTGGCTGATTGTTGAGAATCTGTCAAGCGCTGCAAAGTTCCACAATATGATTTGTTGCCAGCCGTTAAAAATAACAATTTAGCTACTTTGGTTGAGTAATTTGAAATTGATACCAGCTGGTCAATGCTTGATATGCTGCGGAAATGTCGCTTGACTATTTTTCTGTAAGCTACCCCACTCGCAAAGCTGCGGAAAATGGGTTGCATTTTTCGGTAACCGCGTCGTACGCTGAGTGTCATCAAGGTTGTGGAAAAACCTCTCGGGACATCCCCCCCGAGTACGACACAGCGAAGCAAGAGTCTTCAAGGAGAACGATCGATGACAGCAAGTCGAGCGCGCGCGGGCCACGCGCGGACCAAGCGAGCAGGAGTCGCGTCCCGCGCCCTGGCCGCCCTGGCCGTCGTGGCTACTGCGGCCAGCACGCTGGTCGTCTCCCAGGTCGCCGCCCCGCAGGCCGCCCAGGCCGCCCAGGAGCCCGCCGCCACCGGTATTGACGTCGGCGCTGTTCGTGCCAACATGGGCACGGGCATCGTCAACGCCTCTGAGGCCGACACAACCACCAGCCTCCCCAAGAACTTCATCCGCTACGGCATCGTGCCGGGCATGTCGCCAACACCCTTTTCCAGCCCCGGTGTTAATGGCGGCAAACCGATTACGGACAGTAAGCCTGTCGTCACCTTCCTGGGTGGGACTGTCGCCAAGCAGAAGGACCTGTGGACGTACATCGCCCGCGGCGCCCCGTGGAAGTGGGATCCCCAGGACAACAACACTGGACCCGGTGACACGCAGGATTCCAAGAACTGGATGCAGCAGCACTACAACCTGTGGCATAACGGCGGCGATGACAAGATCTGGGTGAACGGCCAGAGCGCCATCGGTTTCAAGCCAAACGATCCGGGTACCGTTCAGCCGGGTCAGACCTTCCTGCTCGGCGCGATCCGCCACAACAACCTGCCGATCCAGGGCGGAGCAAATGTTAAGCAATATCTGCACTCGACCCTGCAGCTGACGATCCCGAACCTCACCGGTTCTCAGCCCGAGGCGTATCCCTTCGTCAATTACGAGTCTTTCAACACTCTCTCTTCGACGATCATGTACCGCAAGGGCGGTGCGTACATCAAGCACCCCGGTATTGCCGGGACGGGCACCTGTCGCACTGACATTGGTGTTAATGGTGTTCCCGCCACGCAAAAGCCGCTCACGCAGTCCGGCGTCGATAACATGCGTGACGCCGTCATGGACCAGGGTATTTACTACGGCACGCCCCAGTGGGCAATGAAGGACGGCAACTACGTTCTGGATGAGAATGGGCAGAGGCAGTTCATTGGTACCGCCTATGAGCCGGATCCGATCGACCCCTCCGACCGCTCGAAGGGCTACGTCAACAATCCCGAATCCCGGTCGGGACGCTACTACTGCGTCAAGTACGTGGGCGAGGGCAACGGTGACTACGACCTGTACGGTCAGTACTACAACAAGGGTGCTGAGCAGCCTTTCAATCAAATTTCGGCATCGAACAAGCGCGCTATGCCCATCAATTGGCCTGGAGCCAAGGGTAACGTCAATGAGAACCCCTACGTCTACGACAGTGTGAAGCTGCAGAAGACTACCTCTGATCAGGCCTTCACGAAGAACGGCCGCACCTACCGTCTGCATCTGTGGGGCTTCACCCCCGCAACGAACGCGACCAACTTCCTGACCCCGGACAACTTCAACTCCATCCCGATGGCCGACTGCCCGGCGACGCCTCCGGCGGACGCCAAGCGTACCGACACCTTCGTGACGCAGGAGCTCTCGGTCAACTACGGCTGCCTCTACGGTGTCATCACCGAGGAGCGCTCCGTGCGCATCGTGAAGTCCGTCGAGGACCCCTCGGGTGCCAACCCGACGATCCCCGCCGCAACCTTCGCGGTGACCACCGGCGACACGTGGGCGGACAACACCGACCGCACCCCGGCGACCACCGGCACCGTGACCGTCTCGAAGCCCACGGCTTCCTCCGCCCCGGCTAAGACCTCGTACATCTCCGCAGCCGACCCGGCCGCGTCCCTGACCCCCACCGCCTTCGGTGAGGCGAACGCCAAGTACGACTCGACCTTCATCCCCTTCGAGGTCGGTAACTCCGACTTCACCATCACGGAGAAGGACATCTCGACTGGCGGCGAGGACAAGTGGAACCTCAAGGACATCAAGTGCGTCAACGGCATCGGTGAAGACGTCGCCGTGACCCGCACCGAGCGCGGCGTCAACTTCAAGAACGTCGGCGGCGCAGCGTCCAACGAGGCAGCCCCCATCACCTGTACGTTTGTCAACGAATACCAGGCTCCCAAGCTGCGCGTCCAGAAGACCATCGAGAACAACGGCGGCGCGAATGGCGCCACCACCTTCAACGTGGACTACAAGATCGTCGCCACCAACGACGGCTCGCTGGCCGCCAACACCGGCAAGCTCACCGACAAGCCTGACTTCGCGAAGGGCCTGGAGATCAACTCCGCCAAGATCGCTGAGACCCAGGCCGGCCTGGATTCCGCGTCCAACGCGACCGCCACCGGCGGCGTCTACACGCTGACCGACGGCGTCGAGCTGGCCGCCGGCGCCACCAAGGAATACTGGATCCGCTTCTCGGTGACCCGCAACCCCGCGGCCGCCGGATACTCGGAAGCCAACCTGGCCTGCTCCGTCAACGGAAACAACGAGCTCGCTCCCGGCAAGGGTCTCTTCAACGAGGTCTTGGCTGAGAACGGCAAGGACAGTGACGGTACGAGCAACAACAAGGCCTGTGGCCCGACCGTTCCCCACGACTTCGTGGTGGTGAAGGCCGGCACGCAGAACACCGGCTCCACCTTCGCGGACGCCTCGAACCAGTACATCGGTCCGAACAACGCGGCCATGTACCCCCTGAAGGGTGCCGAGTTCGCGATCTACAAGTCCAACCCCAACACGGATGCGAACGCCACCGTGGTCAAGACCCTGACCCAGGCCAACGCGACCGACGGATACTACTGGAGCGTCAACGACCTCGATCTTGACACCGCCTACTGGCTGGTCGAGACCAAGGCCCCCGCCGGACACTCCCTGCTGCCCCAGCCCCTCGAGTTCAAGCTGACCACCGCCCACGCGGACGGCTCCGGCACGACCATTGAGCTCGCGGCCGACCTCACGGACCAGGCCAAAGTGGGCCACGAGCGCCGTCCAGGCGTTCGCGTCGGACAGCAGCACGCCGGGCCCCCAGGGCTTCCTGGTCGGCGGCACCCGCAAGGCCACCATCGTTGTCAAGGACACCGAGATTGGCGAGCTGCCCAAGGCAGGCAGCACCGGAATCTACCCCTACATCGGCGTCGCAGCGGCGCTCATGTCCGGGGCGATGGTGATGACTGTGGTCACCACCAAGCGGCGTAAGGCACTCGCCTGAGCCACCCATGAGGTCCCGTGACCACGGTGACCCACCATCAGAAAAACTCCCGAAATCACACACACAGGAGAAAGAAAACCCATGAGCACCACGAAGACCCGCCGCAGCCTGAGCCTGCTCGCAGCCTTCGCCGTCGCCGCCGGCGCGCTGGCCTGCCCGCCGCCACCTCCGCGACGCAGGCTGCCCCCGCCTTCGGCCTGGCCGCCACCGAAACGCGCGCCCCGTCGCTCGTTGACCTCGACGCCACCAAGACCGGCTCCATCACCATCCACAAGCTGGTCAAGGACAACAGCAACGGCACCACCGAGGGCAACGGCCTCGAGGACGCCACCGCGACCGGTACCCCCCTCGGCAACGTGACCTTCACCGTCGAGCGCCTGACCCACGTCGACCTCACCACGCAGGCCGGCTGGGAGAAGCTCGCAGGCTACAACGGCAACGTTGACGCCGCGAAGGCTGACGGCGTTGACGCTGCCAAAGAGAAGACCACCGGTGCCGACGGCCTGGCTAAGTTTGACGGCCTCACCCTCGGCGCCTACATCGTGACCGAGACCGAGACCCCCGCGGGCTACGTCGGCTCCAAGCCCTTCATCATCACGGTGCCCATGACGCACCCGACCGACCTCAACAAGTGGGTCTACGACGTCCACGCCTACCCGAAGAACTCCAAGGCTGGCATCGAGAAGACGGTCAACGACGCGGACACCCCGGCCATCGGCTCCGCGATCTCCTACACCCTGAAGTCCGACGTGCCCGCCGCTGAGGCCCTCGCCTACTACGACGTCGTCGACCAGTACGACAAGCGCGTCGAGCTGCCCGAGGCCAAGATCGCCCTGAAGCTCATCAACGGCAAGACCGGCGAGGTCGCCCTCGTCAAGGACACCGACTACAAGCTGATTGCCGCCGACGGCACCGACGGCAAGACCAAGTTCTGGACCGCCGAGTTCACCGAGGCCGGCCGCAAGAAGCTGGTCGACAACCGCAAGGACGACAACACCAAGGTCCAGATGGACCTGTCCGGCACCGTCGCCCAGAAGGTGGAGGCCGACGGCCTGTTCAAGAACAAGGCCATCCTGCTCCCCAACGCCCCCTCCAACGGCTGGAAGCCCGACTCCGGCACCGTTCCCCCCGCCGGACTACCCGAACTCCGAGGTCGTCTCCAAGTTCGGCAAGGTGAAGATCACCAAGGTCAACGCCAAGGACGACACCAAAAAGCTCCAGGGCGCCCAGTTCGAGTCTACAAGTGCACGCCTCAGTCCACCCCGACCACGAACTTCGAGTCCGTCGACGCGTCCCTCGATAAGAAGCTGAGCCCCGCTGGCAAGGAAACCTACGAGACCGACGCCGACGGTGTGGTCACCATCGACGGCCTGCGCAACAACGACTGGGAGAACAACGAGGCCGTCGCCGAGGCCGACCGCGGCTGGTACTGCCTCGTCGAGACCAAGGCCCCCGACGGCTTCGAGCTCCAGACCCGCCCGATCGCCTTCCAGGTCCTGCAGACCAACTCCACCGAGGATAACACCTACACCCTCGCGACGACCGTCAAGGACGTCCCGCACAACGGTGGCTTCCACCTGCCGCTGACCGGTGCTGCCGGCATCGGCGTGCTGATCGGTGCTGGCGCCCTCCTCGTGGGCGGCTCCGGTGCGATCGCGCTGGCCAACAAGCGCCGCAAGGAGCAGGCCGACGCCTGATCCTCGCTAGCTAGCGACACACGGGGGTGTGGACCCGCGGGTCCACACCCCCCTCGCGTTGCCCGCAACCACCCCCAAGCGGTACTACCCTGTAACCAGACAAACTTCCACGGCCTCGGCAATGAACGGAGAAAGCGTGAGCACCCAAGCGCCCGACAAGAAGAAGACACCCCTCAAGTGGCGTCTCCTCACCATCGCGCCCCCGATCCTGCTGCTCGCCGGCATCCTGGTCCTCCTCTACCCCGTCCTGGCAACCCAGTACAACAACGCGCGCCAGGAACGCATCGCCTCCGAATTCAGCACCGTCGCCGACCAGGCCGGCCCCGACGCCGTCGCCGAGTCCCTGCGCCGCGCCGACGAATACAACCTCAAAGCCTCCGAGTCACCCATCCTCGACCCCTGGCTCGACGCCCAACGCCCCGGCACCGCGCAATACCAGGACTACCTGAGCCAGCTCAACCTCAACGACGTCATGGCGACCATCAAAATCCCGTCGATCAACGTCAACCTGCCCATCTACCACGGCACCGAAAACGCCACCCTCGACAAGGGCATCGGCCACCTCTTCGGCACCGCCCTGCCCGTCGGCGGCGAATCCACGCACACCGTCCTCACCGGCCACACCGGCCTGGGCAACGCCACCATGTTCGACCAGCTCACTTCTGTGAAGATGGGCGACGTCTTCTACATCGAGACCGCCGGCCGCCACCTGAAATACCAGGTCACCGACATCCGCGTCGTCCTGCCCACCGAGACCGAATCCCTCAACAAGGTCGAGGGCAAGGACCTGGCCACCCTCATCACCTGCACCCCCTACGGCATCAACACGCACCGCCTGCTCGTCACCGGCGAGCGCGTCCCCATGGACGACGACGCCGTCGCCGCCGAAGCCGCGCAGGTCAAGGGCTCCGTCATGAAACCGTGGATGATTGCGGTCCTCGCGTCCGTTGCCGTCATCCTGGTCATCGCCGGCACCATCTGGCTGCGCTCGCGCAAGCGCACGGACGAGGAGCCCCAGGCGCTCGAGGGCGCTCCTGCCGCTGGCGCGCTGGCCGCCGCCGATTCCGGGGACGAGGCCGGGGCTGAGGCCGGCGAGCCTGCGTCCTCCGAGCCAGCGTCCGCTGCCGCTGAGCCCGCGCCTACCTCCGCCGATCCCGGTGCCCCTGCTGACGCTGGCGCTGCGCCCGCCCCCGACCTGCTGACGGACGCCGAGCAGATCTCTGAGGAGGAGATCGCCGCCGGCCGCACCGCCGCCCTGAAGAAGATGCTCGAGGAGCGTGGCAAGCAGTAGCGGGCTCGGCCCCGGCGCGCGCTCACGGCCTCGTCCCGGCCCCGACCCGGCCCCGACTCGGCCCCGACCCGGCCCCGACTCGTCCCGGCCCTGTGGTTCCTCAACAACGTCGCACGTAATTCCCCTGTGCGTATTTCAGACTTTGAAATTGCGTCGTTGGAATTGCAACGTTTGTGGGCTATGTCCAAAAATGACCGTGTTAAATTACGTGCGACTTTTGGGGGACCCAGGAAAAGGGGACGTGTACATACGACGCGGCCCCGCGCGGGGCGAGCGCGACCCGAGCGGGCCTCGTCCCCTACGATGGGAACCATGAACCTTAGTTTCCCCGAGCGCATCCGCGTCGACGCCATCATCCAAGCCGCCATGGACATGGAGGCCGCGCCCCTCCTGCACGAGCTCGCGCCCATCGGGGACGACGAGACGCCCCAAGCGATCCTCGCGGGCACCCACAAGACCCAGCGCTTCGTGCTCGGCATCCTCGACGGCCGCACCGTCCTGGTCGTCACCTCCGGCATCGGCCTGGCCAACGCCGCCTCCGCGACCGCGCGCGCCCTCACCCTCGTCGAGGCACCCATCGTCATCGCGGCCGGCACCACCGGCGGGCTCGCCCGCGACATCAACGTCGGCGACATCGCCGCCGGCACCCGCGCCATCTACGGGCAGGCCGACGCGACCGCCTTCGGCTACGCCATGGGCCAGGTCCCCCAGATGCCCGTCGACTACACCACCTCCGAAGCCGCCGAGGAACGCCTGCCCATCCTGCGCGGCCTCATCGAGCACCGCGTGCGCCGCGGGCGCATCGTCTCCTCCGACTCCTTCTGCACCGAGGCCAACGTCGGCCCCATGCGGACGCGATTCCCCGACGCCATCGGCACCGACATGGAAACCTGCGCAATGGCCCAGGTCTGCTGGTCCTCCGACGTCGACTGGATCTCGCTGCGAGCCGTCTCCGACCTGTGCGGCCCCACCGCCGACCAGGCCTTCCACATGGACGGCTCCCGCGCCGCCGCCCACAGCGCCCAGGCCGTGCGCGCCTACCTGACGCTGCTCTGAGTGCCCGCCCCGGCCTCGGCGCCCCGGCCTCGTCGCCCCGAACGAACGGAAACGATCATGACCCGCCCCGCACGCATCCTCATGGTGTGCACCGGCAACATCTGCCGATCCACGATGGCCCACGCGATCCTCGAACAGGCCGCCGCGCGCGCCGGCGTGGACGTCGTCGTCGATAGCGCCGGCGTGTCCGACGAGGAAGCCGGCAACCCGATCGACCGCCGCGCCGCCCGCGTCCTGCGCGACGCCGGATATACCGTGCCCGACCACCGCGCGCGCCAGATCCGCGCCGGCGAGCTGGGGGAGTGGGACCTCATCCTGGCCATGACCTCGCGCCACCTGAGCGTCCTGGAGCGCCTCGCTGATCGTGCGGGCATTGAGCACGAGGGTGCGCCGGCGTCCGCTTCCGATCTGCGCTCCGTCGGCGCCCCGCGCATCTGCCTGTACCGCGACCTCGACCCCGAGGGCAGCGGCGACGTGCCCGACCCGTGGTACGGCGGCCACCAGGACTTCCTGGACACCCTCGAGGTCATCGAGCGGGTCACCCCGCAGATCCTCGCCCTCGTACGGTGACGGGTCTGTTGCAGTCGAGGCTATCTAGGTGCCTGTCTCTTCTAGATTTCGCACGTAATTCCCCTGAGGGATCTTCGGGTTACCCCGAGAAAACCGCATGATTTCAACGTTTAGAATTCAAATGTTGAAATAGTGATGAGGGAATTACGTGCGAAATTAGTGTTGAAGGTGATAACTGGGCAGGTATCCGCTCAGGATGTCGAGGAAGGCGGCGTTCTTCACTGCGGCCTGCGGGTCTTCCGTTCCGGTGTCGGGGACGAGGCGGCGGAGGGCTGTCACCGAGACCGGGACCTCGCGCGCGAAGTCGCCATTCATGACGTCGTCATAGGTGAAACGAAGGACGACGTATCCGCGCCGTAGAAGTTCTCGATCCCGCTTGAGGTCCTTCTCGCGCTGCTCTTTCGATGAGTGGAAGGCCCAGCCATCCACCTCGATGATGATGAAGCCGAGGATGATCATGTCGACCTCGCCGACCCCCCTCGATCCAGACCCCGACCTGCGGTGTCAGTCCCATATCAATGAGCTGCAAACGGGCAACAGTTTCGAGGATTGAGCGGGCGCGCTCCGACGAGAGGGAAAGCGCTTCTCTGAGGCGAGGTAGTCGGCTGCCCGTTGGTGGGATAGTGAGCGTCGTGACGTCGTAGAGGCCGCGATTGCGTGCGGCATCGAGCATTGGCAGAGACACCTTCAGCGGCATGCAGACGAGTACCCGCTCCAAGACTGTCCCGATGCTGGCGACGTGTGTACGCCTTTCTTCGTCACTCATGATCTGTTCTCTATGGATGCATACGTCATCGAAGCGGCGTAGCTTCGATGGGTGCATTCCATGGTTATACGCAACTGACAGGTGGGTCTTTTGTGGGCGTTCCTCCATGAGAATCGGAAGCTCGTATATTTGCGCAGCGCTCACGCAGGAGATGCATGCGTTGTATACGAAAGCGCGTACCTGATCGAGAGTGAAGCTGTTCTTGTCGTAGATCCAGCCTCGGTAGTGTCCGATGGACTGGGGGAGCATTGTGGGAGCGAGCTCTGCGTGGCGCAGGCTCGATAGTTTGGTGATTCCGTGCCGTTTACGTAGCTCTTCGTTGAGGTCCATGCATAGATCATGCTACTTTGTGGCGCTTTGTGTGAGCTGTTTGAAAAATCTGTGGATAACTCAGAATTTTCGCACGTAATTCCCTGTCGGGGTCTTTTTGAGACCTCGTGAAAACCGCATGATTTCAACGATCTGATTTCAAATCTTGAAAGAGGTGCGGGGGAATTACGTGCGACATTGTTGGGTAACTGAGGGTGTGGGGGTGCGTGCGCGAGGCCTGGGTTGGGTTATGGGGTCTGGGGTGCGAGGCCCGGGTGCGCGAGGCCCAGGGTGCGCGAGGCTAGGGGCGGGCAGGGCTGTGGGTTACGAGGCTGACGCGTTGTCAAACGTGTCTTACCTACGGAACGAGGTTGTATGTTGCTCGTGTCACGAATTACGGTGAGATTGCTGGCATGTTGGTCAGTAGCTGCACGGTCTGCGGTGAGCGGCCATGCACCACAGGCGATTGCATGCGCACACACAACGCAAACTAAGGATGCATATGAACGCACTGAATAAAGCCGCACGCGGTGAGCGGACGACAATCGTCGTCATTGCGCTTGTCGCAGCCGTTGCCCTCGTCCTGGGCGTCGGTGGCTTCTTCATGGCACGTACGTTCCTGACTAGCGCGGACGCGGGAACCACGGCCTCGAAGGCGAGCTCCGATTCAAATGCTGGAATGAGTGACGCTTCGTCCGGTGAGGCTTCACAGGTGCCCAACACCGCGCCGCAGTCTGAGGCGGCCCCCACCCCGGAGGCCACGGCCTCGAGCATGCCCCCGTGTGAGGACGGCACCTCTGCGCCCGACGGAACCTGCCTGCACCCAGCATCAGTTCAGTGGCTCGACGACCTCCTGCCCGACCCGTCCACCGTTGATCGCAAGGATGCTGACGCGGTGTGCTCCGCCTACGTCATCACCAATCAAACGTGGGACGCGTCGCGCGACGTCACGGACGCGTTCGCGTCCATCCGCGCGAGCGTCTACGAAACGCCCGAGCTGCAGCGTAAGCACACGCCGACCCCCGAGCTAGCGAGGGGGCAGGGTGAGTTCCTGCCGCTGGTTCCGAATCGCTCTCACACGACTGTCACGATTGAGAACATCGGCGTCGAAGGCAGGGAATCGACCCGCCGCGAAGGTAATGAGTGGGTGAGGCTCGTCAGCTTCACGCGTTCCTACGCGGACGACTCGCACGAGCCGGTCCACGAGCTGGTGTTCCTGACCCTTGTCGAGCAGGAGGACGGTACCTGGGCTGTCGGTAACGCCGAGTGGCACTGATCGGCGCGAGGAGTGTCGACTGCTGCGTTGTACTGCGTCGACTGGCTCTAGGTGGCCTTTCCCATTTCGCACGTAATTCCCTTTCGAGGTCTTTTTGAAACCTTGTGAAAACCGCATGATTTCAACGATCTGATTTCAAATCTTGAAAGAGGTGCGGGGGAATTACGTGCGAAATTGATAGGGGAGTCAGTATCGCCGCCGGATAGAGCGAGCGACTACCCGCAGCAGCCGCTCGCTGCGTTACATCGTGTGTGGGGTGGCCGCTCGCTGCGTGAAAGCCTGCGCGCCTCAGTCGGGCAGGGACGCCCCCGCCTCGGTGAGGAGGGTGCGAATCTGCTCCTCGACGCCCTTCGTGCCGCGGCCCATCGCGACAAGCTGGCCGTCGGCGCCCGCGATGAAGTGCGTCGGCCAGGCCGTCGCGCCGTAAGCCTTGAAGGCCTCGAGGTCGGGGTCCAGGGCGACCGGGTAGGTGATGCCCAGCTTCTCGATCGACGCGTTCACGACCGAGGCGTCGCGCTCGTAGGCCTGCTGGGGCGAGTGCACGCCCACCACGACCAGGCCGTAGTCCTTGTACTTCTCGTAGATCGCCTCGAGCTCGGGGATCTCGCGCTGGCAGTTCGTGCACGAGCTCGACCAGAAGTCCACGAGCGTCACCGTGCCGGAGGGCTGGCCCAGGGAGTTGAGCCACTCCGAGGCCTGGATCGTCGGCATCACGCCGCAATCCTTCGCGCCATTACGCGCGCACTGCGCGAAGTCGGTGCTCGCCTCGACATCCTTCTCGGGCTCGCACGCGCCGTCCTCGCAGGCGCCCTCAGTGCCCGCCTCGAGCGCGGCCGTGTAGTCGGGGATCATACGCTGCAGGCCATCGGGGCGTCCGTCGCGATACCCAGCGCGAGCGCGATCATGGCGACGCCCGCAGCGATGCGCAGGGGGCGCTGGCGGGTCTTCAGGAAGCGTGCCGCGACGCCCGAACCCGCGATCGCGACGATCATCAGCGGGATCGACACGCCAATCGCGAAGGAGATGGCCAGGCCGATGATGTGCCACGTGATCTGCCCGGAGCTCGAGGCCACGATGATCGAGGTCAGCACGGGACCCGCGCACGGCACGAACGCCGCGCCCAGAACGAGGCCGAGGCCGAAGCCCGCGCTGTCGCCCGTCGTACGGGGTGCCAGGCGTGCGAAGGGGCGCTCGAGCACTTCCATGATCTTCGGGACGATCATGCCGATGCCGACGGCCAGCAGCAGGATGATGCCCGTCCAGCGGATCAGCGCCTGCGGCAGGTTCAGCAGGCTCAGTAGCGCCGAACCTGCGACGGTGATCAGCATGAACGAGGTGACCAGGCCCAGGACGATGAGCACGGGACGACGCGTCACTGAGTCGCTGCCGTCGGCCTTCACGGCCTTCTTCGGCGCTTCTCCGCCCAGGTTCACGCCCGGAGCGACGCGGAAGAGAGACGGGTCAATGCCCGCCTTTGCGTCCGGGGAGGATGCGGATCGAGGAGCCCCGGCCTCGTTCGAGGAGGACGCCGAGTCGTGGCCACCCGCAGCACCCAGGAAGAGCGCGGGCAGGACGGGAAGGATGCACGGGGAGATGCCCGTGATAAAGCCTCCAAGAAGGCCGAGTAAGAGGAACATAGGTTCACCTTACTTGGAAGTGGTTGAAAATGCGCGCTACTTATCGACGGCAAGCATGGCAACCGTTTGGCATGGCCGTCCCCTGAAAAGTCGCACGTAATTCGCTCCCTGGCATTTCAAACGTTGAAATCAGATCGTTGGAATCATGCGGTTTTCGGCGGTGCTCTAAAACTGACCGTGGGAAATTACGTGCGAAATTATGGGGGTGTGGGCGCAGTGACGAGGCTGTGGCGCGTCGGTCCGACTCGCCTACAGCGACAGGATTCGCCTACAGCGGCAGGGACTCGCCTACAGCGACAGGACCAGGTCCGCGCGCTCCTTGGTGCGATCGACGAGGGCCATGTTCGCCGCGTCCACCGTGCGCACCCAGTGAGCGGCGTCTGCGCGGTCGCGGCCAAAGCTCATGTGCCGGTCGATCAGGCGCGAGGCGAGTTCCTCGAAGGGGGTATCGATGAAGACGAGCAGGTCGATGAGGCCGCGCACGTCCGCCCAGCCGGGCAGCTCGAGGCCCAGGTAGTTGCCCTCCGTGATGACGACGCCGTCGACCTCGACGGGCAGGGAGGCAGCGACGGGCTCGTGCAGGTCGCGCCGGTAGTCGGGGGCCAGCACTACCGCGTCCCCGCGGCGCACGCGCCCCAGGAGAGCGACGTACCCGCCCACGTCGAAGGTGTCGGGTGCACCCTTGTGGTCGGCGATGCCGCGCGCCGCCAGCACCGCGTTGGACATGTGGAAGCCATCCATGGGGGCCAGGCCCGCGACGGGGATGCCGGCCTCGGGCAGGGCGCGAGCCAGCTCGTCGGCGATCGTCGTCTTGCCGGTCCCGGGAGGACCGGTCAGGCCCAGCACGCGCACCGGGTCACCTAGGCGGGCGCGCTCGGCCACGGCCTCGACGATGCGCCGGGTGATCGACGAGGCCTGGGCGCGCCCGGGAGAGGCGGCCGCCTGCCGTCCTGAGCCCGCCCGAGAGGAGGTCATGGCTTGATGACGGGGAGCGTCGACCAGGGGAAGTTGATCCACTTGTCGGTGTGCGCCCACACGTAGTCGGGGTCGATGATGGAGACGGGCTTCTTGTAGATGACCGCGCTGCGCGCCTCGACGCGCACGGAGGAGGAGCCGTCGAGAGAGAGGCCGTGCTCGTCGATGAGGTCCATGACCATCTTGAGGGTCTTGCCGGAGTCGGCGACGTCGTCGACGACGAGGACGCGCTTGCCGTCCATCGCGGAGACGTCCATGAGCGGGGGAAGCAGCATGGGCTCGTCGAGGGTTTCACCAATGCCGGAGTAGAACTCGACGTTCATGGTGCCGATGGCCTTGACGTCCATCGCGTAGGCGATGGCGCCGGCGGGAATGAGGCCGCCGCGCGCGATGGCGACGATCAGGTCCGGGATCCAGCCGGAGTCGATGATCTGCTGGGTGAGCTCACGGGACGCGTCGCCGAAACCTTCCCAGGTGAGGACCTCGCGGTCGGGAGCGGTCGTGGCGTCGGGGCTGGCGGTGGTACCCATGGCTTCCTTCTCTCGGGGGTGTTGGGTTCAAGGGTATCGCCGTCGGGCGGGTGTGTGCTCGCCTTTGGCTGTGTTCGGCCCTGTGACGTGGGCAGACGCACGCGGGCGCCGGTGCCGAGGCAGGCCCCGAGGCCGGCCCCGAGGCAGGTCCCGAGGCCGGCCCCTCCCCAAAACTCGCACGTAATTTAACTAGGTCAGTTTTTGAGTATGGCTTAAAACGTTGCAATTCCAATGACCTGATTTCAAAGTTTGAAAGAGTGAGGGGGGAATTACGTGCGACATTTTTGGGTAACCGGCACCATGCTCGGACTTCGTTGGCGCCGGCCCTGGCACCGGCCCTGGCGCCGGCCCTAGCGGCGGTAACGCTAACGACGGCGTCGGATCGAGGCGAGCTCGCGCTCGTAGACGCGACCGGGCGAGGCCGCCTTCCCCCGGTGCTCCCACGTGAGGATCAGCGCGGGGTCGAAAGCACGCGAGCACATCCCGCACGAGGAGACGCGCCGCGGCGCCCGGTACAGGCGTCGCGTGGCCCCTCAGCGCGGGCACGTGCCCACCCAGGGCGCGTCCGGGGCGGGGAGGGAGGAGGACAATCGCGCGGAGTCGGGCGCGCCGAGGGCTCGGGCTGTCCGCTTCCACGCGGCGTCGTGCCCGTGGGCGGGGCCGACGAGGGCGTGGGCGATCTCGTGCAGGATGACGCCCCGGATCGTGTCTTCGTCGTACAGGTCGGTGAGCGGTCCGGACAGGCTGATCGTGCGCGTGGAGTGCGTGCACGCCCCGGCCCGCCGTTTGGCGTGGTCGAAGCGGAAACGCCAGTCGGCCAACCCCGCCGCGTCCATGAGGGAGCGGGCAAGGGCGCGCGCCTCCTCCCGCTTCATCGCGCCCCCGCGAGCACGCCGAACGCTCCGAGCGCTCCGAGCGGGCGCCTCGTGGCGGCTGCGTGAGGTCCGCTCAGGAGTGGGGTGAACAAGGAGACGCGACGCTTATCCCGCTTCATCGCGCCCCCGCGAGCACGCCGAGCAGGCGCTTCATGGAGACCTTGTTCGGCGTGCCCAGGGTCTGGGCGAACATGGAGACGCGCAGCTCCTCGGCCATCCACCGCGCCTGCGTGAGCGCGGCGGCGCTGCGGGCCTCGTAGGGGCGTCGCTCCAGGGCCTGCCGCGCGGAGGCGATGTCGGCCTCGGCCTGGTGGATGCGGTCCATGTCCTCCAGGTCGCGAGCGAGGGCACCGGGCGAGGAGGCGGCGCGCTCGACGCGCACGGCCCCGGCGCGCAGGTAGCGCCCCAGGTGCGGCAGCGCGAAGGCGGGCGTGGCCGACACGAAGCCCTCGTAGAGCAGGGTCCGCCCGTGCGCCGCGACGTCGCGCGTCGTCTCCTTGAGCGAGGCCTGGGGGTGGGAGCGCACGGCAGCGTCGGCCTCGGCGCTGGCCTCCAGGGCCCGTACGACGTGGGAGAGGATCTGGTAGACGCGGTCCTCGTGGGCGTCGCGCGCGGCCGCCACGAGGGTCTCGAAGGCCTCGGGGTCGCGCACGTCGGCGGGGGTGCTGAGCTCGTCCACGAGGGCGAGGGCCGAGGCCAGCTGCGCGTCCGCGACCAGGGCCGCCGTGTCCGCGTAGGGAGAGGCCGCCAGCATGAGGGCCTCGCGGCCCGTCCAGCGCGTGGTCACGCGGTTCGTCGCCAGGGCGACGCGGGTGAGCAGCAGGCGGGCGAGGCCGGCGCGGTGCTCGCGGTCGGCTTCGGCGGCGCTGGCCATGACGCGCACGCCCGCAGCCGGGGCCGCGGCGCTGCCCTGGGGGACCAACGCGGGGAACGCCCGCAGCGTCATCGAGCCCGAGGTCTGGGTGATCGAGCGCGGCAGCGTCGGCATCTGCGTGACGCCGTCCGCGTGGAACGCCGGGTCGGGGGACGAGGCCTGGGCGTCCTTCGGCGCGTGCGCGCCCCAGGTGCGGACTGCGCGTCCCCGTTGGACGCGGATGCGGAGGTGGAGGAATCCTCCCACCGCGCGCGGCTGCCTTCCCCGACCCCCGCGTCCGCGCTTGTTCCTGCGCGCTTGCTTCTCGCCGGCCTCCTCGAGGGCCGTGCGCACGGCCGTGCGCACCGCCTTGTTCGCGTCGCTGGCCAGGGATCGCTGCAGGTAGGCCAGGTCCTTGCCCGCGCCCAGCTCGCGCCCCGAGGCGTCGGTGACGACGAAGGTCATGCGCAGGTGGTCGGGCAGGTGGGCGCGCGCGTGCGCCAGGTCCACCTCGCTCAGGTCCACGCCGCGCAGGACACGCACTGCGTGGGCGAGGGCCTCCAGGACGGGGCCCTCGGTGAGGGGGCGGGGCTTGGGCGCCTCGCTCGCGGCGGTCGCTTCGGGCCCCTGAGCGGCCGGCGCCTGTTCAGGAGCCTCCTTCGACGCCGCCTTCTTCGGCGCCTTCGCAGGGGAATTGCGCGTCGAGACTCGGCCCGAGGTCGCGCCCCACGCGGCCAAGCGGCCCATCGCGGCGTCCAGGCTCAGCGGATCGGGCTCGTCGGAGCCGTCGGCCTTCGTTGCCTTCCCGGCAGACTCGTGCGCCGACGCCACCACGGCCTCGACCGGCTGGTCGCCCGCCTGCTCGATCCACCGAACCACCGACGCGGCCACGTCCGGCGCGGGGGCCAGGAGGCGGCGCACGCCCTTGGGCAGAGCGCGGATCGCCTCGGTCAGCAGGTCCTCGCGCATGCCGGGCACCAGCCAGTCCGTGCCCGCATCGCTGACGCGCTCGAGCACCTCGATCGGAATGTGCATCGATACGCCGTCGCGCGGGCTGCCCGGCGCGAACTCGTAGCTCAGCGCCAGCGACAGATCGCCGCACTGCCACCGGTCCGGGAAGCCCTCGCCGGAGGTTGCCTCGCGGGGCATCAGCAGGGACGCCGGGTAAATCAGCAGGTCCGGGTGAGAGCGGCGCTCGTCCTTCCACCAGCGGTTGAACGCCGCCGCGCTGGTCACGTGCTCGGGGATCAGGTCGTCGAAGAAACGGAAGCGAGCCTGCTCGTCCGCGACGAGGCCGTGGGTGCGGCTACGGCGCTCAACCTCGCGAGCCTGCTCCACCAGGGCCTCGTTTCGGCGCTGGAAACCGTGCCTCTCCCTCCACTGGCCATCCACCAGGGCGTTGCGAATGAACATCTCGCGGGCCAGCTCGCGCGCCGTCGTCCCCTCGCGTGCGGCCGCCAGCTCCTCGAAATGACGCGGCTCAAACGACCCAGACGACAGCGGATCCTTCGACGCCGACACCAAGCCAGCCGCCAGCGCCTCCAGCGACCCCGCGCGCGGAGCGTGAGAGCGCGAGGCGGCCACGGCCTCGTCGATGACGAGATCACCTAAGCGCCCTAGCAGCACCTCGCGGTCCGCCGCCAGCGTCAGCCCGTAGAGGGTCACGCGCTCGCGGACCATCGCCGCGCCCTTGCCGACCGACCAGAACGGTTCCGAATACGAGCGCTTGAGTAGGCCGCGCGCCGCCGGCTCCACCCACTCCGGGCGGATGCGGGCCACCGTGCGCGCAAACAGGCGCGAGGTTTCCACCAGCTCCGCCGTCATCACCCAAGCGGGGTGACCGCTCACGCCCGAGCCCGGCCAGATCGTAAAGTGCGTGCCGCGCGCGCCCTCGTAGTCGCGCTTCGTCTCGTCCCACGAGCCCAGGTAGGACAGCAGGCCGACCAGCAGCGAGCGATGCACCTGGTCCGCGTCCACGGAAGCCGGCCCCTGCCCGTAGGCCAGGACCGCGCGCACGGCCGCGTCCTGCGCGCCGCCAAATTGGGCAGCCTCCACGACGTCGCCCGTCGACGGCTCACCCACCGGCCCCACGCCGATCCCCAGCGCGCGGGCCATCTGGCGCAGCTGGCCGACGACGTCGCGCCACTCGCGCCACCGCAGGTAGTGGAAGAACTCCGCGCGGCACAGGCGCCGGAACGCCGAGCCCGACAGGTCGCGCGCCTGCACCGCCAGGTAGCGCCACAGGTTCAGGTACGTGATGAAGTCCGAATGCGGGTCCGCCAGGCGCGCGTGCGAGGCGTCCGCCGCCCCCTGGTGCTCGGCCGGGCGCTCGCGCACGTCCTGGATCGACAGCGCCGCCACGATGACGAGCACCTCCGAGGCGCAGCCCAGGCGCTCGGCCTCCAGCAGCATGCGCCCCAGGCGCGGGTCGATCGGCAGGCGCGCCAGGTCCCGGCCGATGCCGGTGAGCCTGTACTGGGACGAGGCCGGGGTCGCGTCCTCAGCCTCGCGATCCTGCGCGAGCGCGCCGATCTCCACGAGGAGGGCCACGCCGTCGCGCACTGCGCGCCGATCCGGGGCGTCCAGGAAGGGGAAGTCCTCGACCGCCCCCAGGCCCAGGGACGCCATCTGCAAGATGACGCTGGCCAGCGACGTGCGCAGGATCTCGGGCTCGGTGAAACGCGGGCGCGAGTTGTAGTCGGCCTGGGAGAACAGGCGGATCGCCACGCCCTCCGCGACGCGGCCACATCGGCCCGCGCGCTGGTTCGCGCTCGCCTGGCTGATCGGCTCAATCGGCAGGCGCTGCACCTTCGTCTT
Organism: uncultured Sanguibacter sp.; assembly: GCA_916438365.1. Next base: position 53,625 of record CAKAEY010000007.1, on the reverse strand, counting down.
ATTGGAATAACGGGAAATGCGCGCCAAACCCGGGTCGATCACGTAGCGGATGCCCGGCACCGTCAGCGACGTCTCCGCCACGTTCGTCGCCAGGACCACGCGGCGCAGGCGGTGTGGCTCGAAGACGCGATGCTGCTCGGCCGCCGTCAGCCGCGCGTACAGGGGCAGGATCTCGATGTCTCCCGGGTGGGCACCCTTGTCGTCTCCCGCGCGCCGGCCTCGTCCCTTCAGGTGATCGAGGAGGGCCGCCTCCGTGTCGCGGATGTCGCGCTCGCCGGGCAGGAAGACCAGGATGTCGCCGTCACCCTCCGCGCTCAGCTCGTCCACCGCGTGGCAGATCGCAGTCTCCACGTCGATGTCCTCGCCCATGCCGTAGCCCAGCGTCGCCAGCTCGTCATCCGGGTCCTCCAGGACCAGCTGCATGGGGCCGGACTCGGTGACGTCGGTGGTCTCGACGGTCTCGGTGCGATCGTTCGCCTGCGCGGCCGAGGCCTCGGACGTGTACGACGAGGGCGTCGTCGGGCCGAGGGGACGGTAGCGGATCTCCACCGGGTACGTGCGCCCCGACACCTCGATGACCGGTGCCGGCTCGATCAGCCGACCCGAGCCGGGAGCGCCCTCCCACGTGCCGAAATGGCGCGCGAAACGGTCCGAATCGATCGTCGCCGACGTGATGATGACCTTCAGGTCCGGGCGCGCGGGCAGCAGGCGCGCGACGTAGCCCAGGATGAAGTCGATGTTCAGGCTGCGCTCGTGGGCCTCGTCGATGATGAGCGTGTCGTAGCGGCGCAGCATCGGGTCCGACTGGATCTCCGCCAGCAAGATTCCGTCCGTCATGAGCTTGACGAGGGTCGTGGGGCCCACCTCGTCCGTGAAACGCACCTGATAGCCGACCACCTGGCCGCGCTCGCGGCCCACGGTCTGGCCGAGCTCGTCGGCGATGCGGTCCGCGACCGAGCGCGCCGCGAGCCTGCGCGGCTGGGTGTGACCGATCATGCCGGCGACGCCGCGGCCCAGCTGCATGCAGATCTTCGGCAGCTGCGTCGTCTTGCCCGAGCCGGTCTCGCCCGACACGATGACCACCTGGTGGTCGCGGATAGCGCGCGCGATCTCGTCGCGCCGGGCGCTCACCGGCAGGTCCGGGAAGGAGATGACCGGGATCGCGGCCGCGCGCTCGGCTAGCTGCTCCGGCGTGAAGGGCTTGAAGGGGCGCGCGTGCTCGCGGGTGCGCCTGCGTCCTACGTTGCGCGGGCGCGGTTTGCGTGCTTTGGGCGTGGCGGAGCGAGAGTCAGGCATGATAGCGCCAGTCTAGTCGCTCGACATACTGGTCGAGCGGCACGTGGCCGGTGGGGGTGAGTAGGTCGAAAGGGGCTCAGCCCCCAAAAGTCGCACGTAATTCCCTTTGGTCAGTTTTTTTGAGTGCGGCTTAAATCCGCGCGATTTCAACGGTCTGATTTCAAATCTTGAAAGAGGGGCCGGGGAATTACGTGCGACATTTTGGGGTAACTGTTGGGTGTGGGTGTGGGTGTGGGTTGACGAGGTGTGGGTGCAGCGGGCGGTGAAGCGACGACGCGGGGGCGCGGCAGGGGCGTGCCGCGGGGCGCGGCGGGGCTTACAGGTCCTCGTCGAAGCGAGTGCGCGGTGCCTCCAGGCGCAGATCGACGAGGTCGCGCGCCAGCTGGTCGATCTCCTCGCCCAGGTGCACGCGCTCCCTCCACGAGGCCGGGATCCCCTCGATCCCATAGAAAGCACCGCCCAGCTGCCCGTAGATCGCGGCGTTCGTATCCGAGTCGCCGCCCATGTTGGCGATCGCCAGGGTCGCATCCTTGAAAGACGGGAAATCCAGGAGGCCGTGCACCGCCAGGCGCAGGCCGTTCACGATGTAGCCGTTGGTTTCCGCCTCCCACGAGGCGCGCACCTGCGGATCCGGGCTGATCACCCGTGCGGCCATCTCGTCAAACGCCGCGCCTGTCGACGCCCACGACACGTCCATCAGCTGCTCCGGGGACCAACCCAGCAGGGCGCCCACCAGAAGGGCGGCGAAAACCTCGGTGGCGGCCTCGGCCTCGACCGAGAAGTGCGTCTCGCGCGCGCTCAAGCGAGCGGTCGCGACCACCTCGCGCGGGGAACGCGAGCGGAAACCCGCGATCACCATGGGCGCCAGGCGCATAATCGCGCCGTTACCCGCGCTGTTCGTGCGCTCGGCGGTCACCGGCACGCGCTGTTCGTGCTCGAAATCGAACAGGGCGGCGCGCACCTGGCCACCGATATCGAAACACCTGTCCGTCGACGAACGGTAACCCTTCGAAAACCAGCGCTGGTAGCGCTCCATCACGTCAAAAGAGTCGTAGCGGCCCTTCGCCAGCAGGGAATCCGCGATGCACAGCGCCATCGACGTGTCATCCGTCCACTGCCCGGGCTTCAGCAGGAACGGGCCGCCGCCTACCATGTCCGTGATCGGCTCGAAGGTGCCCGCCCACTTGAACTCGTTCGTGGTGCCCACCGCGTCGGCGACGGCGAGGCCCATGAGGGTGCCGCGCGCCCGAGAAAGAAAATCCGTCATGCCCCTAGTGTGGCACAGGGGGCCCAGCTGGGCGACGGCCCGCGCCCCCGAGCACCCCGGCCTCGTCCCCGAGACCTCCCCGGCCTCGTCCCTGCTGGAGACGAGACGTCAGGAAACCGACGTCCCGAATAGCAAACCCAACAGGGTAGGTGACGCCCGCCGCGCCGTAGCCCACGAGGAGCTGACGCAGCGCCCGAGGCGTGGGGGCCTGACCCGAGAGGATACCGACCACGCCGCCCGTAAACAGCAGGGCGACGCCAACGATCGCGGCAGCGACGGCGATCGCAGCCACGCCCGTCAGGCCCAGAATGTAGGGGATCAACGGGAAGAACGCGCCCGTCGCAAAGAAACAGAACGAGGACAGGGCCGCCTTCGTGGGCGTGCCCACCTGATCGCCCGCGCCATCCGACTCGGGGGTGCCGCTCAGGGCCGCGCGCAGCGCGATCGCGCCGGACTCGCCGGTCGCCGGCTTGGCGAGGCGCGCAAAAACCTGCTTCGCGTGCCGCTCAGCCTCCTCCTCGCTCTCGCCGCGGGCACGGAACACGAGGGCCAGCTCGTTCGCATCTACGTCCAAGTCCGGCACAGCCTGATGCGCGTCCGGATCGGGAATCGAGGCGTCAAGCAGCTCACGCTGGCTGCGCACGCTCACCCACTCGCCGGCCGCCATCGACAGGGCACCCGCGAGCAGGCCCGACACGCCCGTCAGGAGAATGACATGAGGCTCCGTGCCTGCGGCTGCGACGCCGAGCACGAGGGCCAAGTTCGACACGAGGCCGTCGTTTGCACCAAAGACCGCAGCGCGGAACGTGCCCGCCAGGGTCTCGCGGGACTTCGCCGCCAGGGAACGGATGACCTCGGCGTGAATATGCTCATCCGCCTGCATGTGTGCGGGCACGTCATCATCCACGTCGCGGGCGGACCGCTGCTCCGCGCGCTGGGCCATCGCCAGAATGAAAATCGTGCCGAAAAGGTGCGCGAGGACGGACGCGGCGCGCGTGCGCAACGGCGGCTTGGGTGCGGGCAGGGCATGGTCGCCCAGGCGCGCCAGCCAATACTCCTCGTGGCGGCGCTCCGCCTCCTCAAGCTGCAAGAGGACAGCGCGCTCCTCGCCCGTTCGGCGTTCTGACAGGTCGCGGTAGGTGCGAGCCTCCATGCGCTCCTCGGCCAGGTGCTTTCGCCAGCGCTTAATCTGCGCGCGCGATGGCTCCTGAGTGTTGAGCTGCGGGTCAGTGCTCACGGCCTCGTACCCTCGCGCGCTCAACGCTGCGTCGTGGAAGAGGTGGCCTTCGCGTCGACCGTCGTCGGCTCGGAGGCGGGAGCGCCGAACAGGCGTTCTTTCACGGCATCGGCAACCTTATCGGTCACCTGCTCGCCGCCCGCACGCACGAGGTCGGACATCTTCTGACCCGCCGCATCCAGGGGGCGGGCAACGATCGGGACACGACGCAGCTTCGAGGCGCTCAAACGGATCTGCTCGTAGCGCTCGCGGCCCGCACGGGTGCCCAGGACGTATCCGATGCCAACTCCGATGAGGATTCCAGTCTTGGTTCCCATGAATGTCCTTCTCTCGCTGCAGTGGTGGGGCGTCCCGTCGTGGCGGGTGTCGCGCAATCCCCGTGGGCGCGGCTTTCACCGGCGCGTATGCGTCCCATCTTAGTGGCGCTGCCCGCCGCGCCGCACGATCCTCACCATGAGTGGGGATTATTCACGGATGCTTCTCGTCTCAGGCGAGCTCTTGTCACATTAGTGCACAGTGTGGGCCCCTCTTTCCGTGAGTGGCCCTCGCGCGCTATGTTTATAGCGTGAGCCAGATAACGATTGAGACGCCCCGGGGAGTATCGCTCTCCGGTACATTCACGCGTCCCGTGGACTGCCGCGACGCCGCGGTGATCTTTCTCACACCTTTTTGTCGGATCGTCACGCATCGGGCATGTTCGACTCACTCGGTCGTGCGCTGCGCCGAGCCGGCTATGCGACGCTCACCTTCGACTACTCCGGTCACGGCGCCTCGGGCGACGAAATCATCACCTTCGACCCCCTCATCGAAGACTTCCGCTCCGCGTCCGGCTGGCTCGCCGACCAGGGATTCACGCGCCAAATCTGCGTCGGCCACGAGTTCGGCGCCACCGTCGCGCTGCGCTCCCGCCCGCCCGCCGTGCAGACGTACGTGCTGGTCTCCCCGGTCCTCGGCCCCCTGTCCTACGACTGGAACCTCGTGTTCTCCGACGTGCAGCTCTCCGACCTCGAGCACCACGGGGCAACGACCGTGCCCGACGACTCCGAGTCCGTGCGCCAGCATTTCACCATCTCCAAGCGCACCCTCGCCGACATGTCCATGGTCTCCGGCGAGAAAGCCCTGCGTGGCCTGAGCGTCCCGGTGCTCATCACGCACGATTCCTTCGACGAGGAGACCGGCCTGCTCGACCGCACACGCGAGGTCTTCCACCTGTTGCCCGACGGCTCCCTCGTCGAAATGACCGCCGCCCCCGATGGCATCGCGGGCGAGTACACGCCGGTCGACGGCGTGCCCGTCATCGACGAGGCCGTGGACCGCGCGCTCGCCGCCTCCGGTTCGGCGCACCTGCCCGCCCTGGCGGATGTCGCCACGGCGTGGGCGAGCCGCTGGGTGCCTGTGAGCCGCTGATCGCTGCTGGGCTGTGTGGCCCCACGGGTGTTCCGGGCACCGTCGGGCCCGGCCGCCCGCGAGATCGCCACACGCGAGCCTGCGGCTCGGAGTGGTCGATCTCGAAGCCCGCCCGTGCCCTCCGGTCCCTCCGGCGCCCTCCACACCAGTGGCGCCTGGGTGCTGGCGTGTGGCTGGGTGCGTCGTCTCGTAGCCCGGCCAGGCCCCGCAGGCTCCGCGGCGGCCTCCAATCGGGCGGGTCTTGGTGCGCGTGTGCTTGCTCTGGCCCTGCCGCCGCCCACCGGCACCGCGGCTAGGCCCCGCAGGTCTCGCGGCGGCCTCCAATCGGTCGGGGTGTCTGTGCGTTGCTCGGCCTGGCCCCTCCATCGTGCAGGACTTGCATCGAGCGGTCACTTCCCACATTCCTGAGCCCACACCCAATTTCGCATGCAATTCCCCCACGACCCTTTCGAATCTTGAAATAGCATCGTTGGAATTGCAACGTTTTCAGACTTTATTGAAACTTCACTTAATCGAATTGCATGCGAGTTTTCTGAGGGGTGTGCGTATAGATGCCTGCTGGTGTCGTAGCGCGTGCCCGCAAACCATGCGTGCGGTTGTCTGAAACCGGTGACGCCTTTGCGACCTTGTGTGAGCGCTGGCTTGAAACCCTTGTCGCCTTTGTAGGCCAGTGAGGTGCGCCAGTTGAAACCGCCATCGCCTTTGCGGGTGAGAAATGGGTGTTTTTGGCGTGTTTTTCGGTTGCAGAGGTGATGGTGGTTTCAATGGTCGCTGTTTGGGGGCGAGCATTGGTGATGGTGGTTTCATGCTGGCCTACATCAGCGGTTGCAGAGGTGTCATTGGTTTCAACCTCGCCACGTGGCTGTGTCCTGTGCGCGAAAAAGTTCGCCCCGCGCGGCCTGGTGTGGGTGCGAGCGCGAAAAAGTTCGCCCTGCATGCCCAAAATGGCCGAAAAACGCTGTTTTCAAGCGCGTTGGGCGAACTTTTTCGCGGAGGAGCCGCTGGAGGGGCTGCACTGGGCGAACTTTTTCGCGGAAGAGCGTGTGAAGGCCCCGTGCTGGGCGAACTTTTTCGCGGACATGCCCCTGAAGGAACCGTATCGGGCGAATCGTGTCGCAGGCAAGCAGCCGCGGGATCCTGCCCGCCACCTACCCGCGCACCAGCTCCACGAGAGAGGGGGAACCCAGCCACTGCCTCGTGCCGAAGGAAGACACCGACACCGCGGCGACGGCCGACGCGAAGCGGATGAGGCGCTCCGGATCCGCGTCCCCGCCGCGCTCGATCGCCCACGTGAAAGCCCCGTGGAAGGCGTCGCCCGCCCCCAGCGTGGACGCGTCCGGGACCGCTTCGACGGGAACCTCGCCGCTGTCGCCGTCCCACCAGTACTGCACGGAGCGATCCCCGCGCGTGCGCACCGTGCGCGTGATGCCGAAGCCTCGCAGAACTCGGCGACCTGCGCCCCATCCGGGCGTGCCATCAACGGAGGCGCGAAGTCCTCCGACACGACCGCGATGTCGACGAAGCCCAGCAGGGGAGTGAGCCAGTCCTTCCACGAGCCGCCGTCCAGGATGCGCGGGTGCGGCGGGCGCGCCTCGAGCCGGGCGAACGGATCATCCCCGTCAACGTCGGGCACGCCCAGGGTGAGGGCCGCGTGCGCGAGCGCCGGGTTGTGCCCGTCGATGAGGACCGCGCCGACGCGCTCGGGCAGGCCGCCCGCAATCCGCTCCGCGTCCGCGTCGAGCCGCGCGTTCGTGGAGGCCACCATGCGACCGCTCGGGTGCTCGATGATCGAGGACACGGCGGGCTCGCGCGACGCGTGGGACGAGGCCGGGGCGCTTCCACGCTCGGCTGACCCAGCCGGGCGCTCGCCCGCATCGGGAGCGGGGGACGCGGCAGGCGCCGTCGCGTCCACGACGCGCACGCCAGCGGCCGCCAGGTCGGCCGCGAGGAAGGCTGACACCGGGCCCTCGCCGAGGGCCGTCAACAGAGTCGGCGCGTCCGTCGAGGACAGGGGAGCGCCCGAGTCGGCCCCGGCCTCGTCGTCAGGAGCAGAGAGTGCACGCGAGGCCGCGCACAGCGCCGCGTACGTGACGGCCGCGTTCGTCGCGGGACCGCCCGCGGCCATCGTGAAGTCCGTCGACGTGACCTTCAGTGACGGGTCCGGCACGTGGTCGAGTCGGTGCAGGACATCCAGGGTCGTGAGCCCGGCGAAGAGAGCAGTCATGGGGACATTGTCGCACCCTGTGGCCGCGCGAGACTGTATGGCTGCGGCTCTCGCTGACGGGACAACAAACCCTGTAGCATATGAACAACGACACTCATCGACTCCTCCGGATCGCCATGCACCTGCTCGACGCGCTGAACAACTCCCTGCCCGAGGTCTTCCGAGCCATCGACCTCATGGGCGTTCTCCTCAACGGCATCCTCGGCGGCAAAGTTGCCCGAGAACGCAACTTCGACGCCGTTGGCTTCTGCATTCTCGCGATCATGACGGCGCTCGCGGGCGGAATGATCCGTGACCTGCTCCTGACCACGCGCGCCGGTGCGCCCGTCGCCATCACGGACCCCTACTACCTGGGGTTCGCGATCATCGGCGCTCTCATCGCGATGGCCTTCCGCATGGATTCGCGCGCGTGGTCGGTGCTCCTCGTGATCGCCGACGGCATGGTGCTGGGATGTTGGAGCGCGACCGGCGCGATCAAGACTCTCGACGCGGGGTTTGCGGTCATGCCGGCGATCCTCCTGGGCATCATGACGGCGATCGGCGGCGGCATGGTCCGCGATATCTCCGCAGGCCTGGTCCCGCGCGTCTTCGGCGGCAACAACCTCTACGCGACTCCCGCGTTCGCGTGCTCGCTGGTCACGGTCATCTTCTGGTACATGGGCCAGCCGGTCCTGGGTATGGGCGCATCCATCGTCGTGGGCCTCATTTTCACCGCCATGGCGCACTGGCGTCGTTGGAGGCTCCCGCAGACCCGCGAGTGGACGATCACTCTCACATATTCGCAGTTAAAAGCTCTGCGTGGGGGCAAGCGTTAGTATGGCCGTGTGAATTCCAAAGCAACACCCGCATCTTCGTCTCCCGCAACGGTGCCCGCCTCGGCGCGTAAGCCGTTCAAACATGGCACCTGTCCATGATGGCCCTGGGCCTGGCGATCGGTGCCGGCTTCTTCCTGGGCACGGGCTCCGCCATTCACCAGGCGGGCCCCGCCGTCCTCGTGTCCTACCTGCTGGCCGCCATCATCGTCGTGTCGGTCATGCTGGCCCTCGCGGAACTGGCCTCCTCTTTGCCGTCGACCGGCTCTTTCTCGTCCTACGCCGAGGCCGGGATCGGCCGGTGGGCCGGGTTCACGATCGGGTGGCTGTATTGGGTCATGCTCATCATGGTGTCGGGCCTGGAGGTGACGGGCGCGGCCACGTTCTTCGTCGTCTGGTTCCCGGGTGTGCCCCAGTGGGTCATCGCCCTGGTCATCGTCGTCGTCATTGGCGGTATTAACCTGCTGGCCGCCGGCCAGTACGGCGAGATCGAGGCCTGGCTGTCGATGGTGAAGATCATCGCGATCGTCGGCTTCCTGTGCGTGGGTGTCTTCCTGGTCGCGCGCACCGCACTCGTTGCGCCGCTGCCCGGACACGAGGGCGTCCTGCAGAACGTCCTGGGTCACAACGGTTTCGCGCCCAACGGCCTGTCGGGTATCGCCGTGGCTCTCCTGGCCGTCATCACGTCATTCGGTGGCCTCGAAATCGTCACGATCGCCGCCGCCGAGGCCGAGGACCCCCGCGCCGCGATGGCCAGTGCGATCCGTTCGGTCATTACCCGCATCCTCGTGTTCTACGTGGGCTCCGTCCTCCTGCTGACCGCCCTGCTGCCCTGGGACAGTGAGGCGATGGAGAAGAATGCCTTTGCCGTCGTCCTCGAGATGGCGGGCATCCCGGCCGTCAGAACCATCATGGAGGTCATTATCTTCATGGCGTTGGTTTCCGCGTTCTCCGCAAACATCTACGCCTCCTCGCGCATGGTCTACTCCCTGTCCGCGCGCGACATGGGGCCGCGCTGGCTGCTGGGCGCTCCCGCCGCCGAGAAGGCGCACGTGCACACCGTCGTCGAGGCGGCCCTCGAGGACGACGAGGCCGTCCTGGCTGCTGAGAGGGAGGGAGACATCGCGGCCGGGCGCACCCCGAAGCGAGCGGTCGGCCTGGTCGTCGCGCTGGCGCTCCTGGCGGTCCTGGGCAACTGGTACCTGCCCGACACTATCCTGACGATGCTCATCAACGCGATCGGCATGGTCCTCCTCATCGTGTGGACTTTCATCATCATTTCGCTCATGCGCCTGCACCCCACTCTGGAGCGCAGCGGCTCCCTTGTGATCCGCATGCCCGGTTGGCCGTGGCTGCCGTGGGTTGTCCTGGTGGGCCTGGCTGGCATCGCCGCGCTCATGCTCACGAGCGACGAGGGGCGCTCTCAGCTGGTCTCGATGGGCGCGCTCACGCTCATCATCGTCGTGATTTACTTCGTGCGTCAGCTGGTGCTGTCGCGTAAGCACGCCTAGCTATCCACAGGCATCCACCCGCCGGGACGCAGATGCCGGTGGGTGGGTGCATCATGAGGGCACCCCGGGTGGTCGGGGTGCCCTCATTGCGTGGGCGTTGTGAGAGAAAGGAGAGGGAGATGGTCCGCAAGCGGCGCAGGAGCATCGGGGACACAGTCGTCCTGCTGGTGATCCTCGCGGCCCTCGTGTGGGCGTTTGCGCCCGGCGTTGGCTGGGATCTGCTGGGCCTGCGTTCGCGCCTGGGGTGGCCGCCGCTGCGCAGCGGGCAGGCCCTGTCCTCCCTGCCGGAGAGCGAGGCGGCCCGCCAGCTGCGCGAGCTCACGGTCCGAGAGTCGGTCGACGATCCCGCCGCGCCGACGTATGACCGCGAGGCCTTCGGGCAGCGGTGGGCTGACACCGACCACAACGGCTGCGACACCCGAAACGACATCCTTGCCCGCGACCTGGCGCGCCCGATGTTCAAGCCGGGCACACACGACTGCGTGGTCCTGTCGGGCACGCTTGCCGAACCCTACACGGGGGCCACGATCGAGTTCCAGAGGGGGGACAAGACCTCGTCCCTGGTGCAGATCGACCACGTCGTCGCCCTCGCGGACGCGTGGCGCTCGGGGGCCTGGAAGTGGGACGCGCAGCGCCGCCAGGAATTCGCCAACGACCCGCAGAACCTACTTGCGGTGGATGGGCAGGCGAATGAGGATAAGTCGGCATCGTCCGCGGACCAGTGGCTGCCGCCCAATACCGAGTTCCGTTGCGACTACGTGAAACGCCAGATCGCCGTCAAGAACGCGTACGGGCTGAGCGTCACCCGCGCGGAGCAGGACGCGCTCGCTGAGCAGCTGTCAATCTGTTCGGGATGACGCACGGGGAGCTGCTTCTGCGCCATGCGCCGTTGCAACGCGCAATTCTGACCAACAATTTCCAGCAGATTCCCAGCCGTTTTCTCACAATGTGTCCATCGTGTGTGGAACTGAGCGCACGTCCGCAACGTTGCCCGATAACGCCGGTAATGTTCCCCTCAAGGGGAGGGGTGACATGTATACGGCGATTAACTGGGCGCTTGATCTGGGGCTTTACGCCGCCGTCTGTGCGATCGCGTGCGCGCTGTGGTGGATGCTCGGCCGCCGCGGGAACCCCGGTGTCACCGCGGGGCGTTCCGAGGCCTCGACCGACTCCGCCCAGAGCGACGGGCGCGTAAGCCGCACACGCCTGACCGTCGCAAAAGCACTGCCTCTCATCTACCGGCGCTCGAAGCGCACGGGCGCGCTCCTGCCTCGCGAGGAGAACCCGGACACCCCGACGACGGCAGAGATTCCCGTGGTCGCGGCCCCCTCCTCGTCGATGTGGAGGCTCCCGCGCGCCCTGCCTCTCGCCTGGATCCTCTACCTCGCGGGCCTGCTGATTTTCACGCTGCTGCCGCTGCCCTCCGACCCGGTGGCCGCGTGCGCCGCGATCATCCACTGGGACAACTACGTGCCATTCGGATCGTTCGTGGCCGTCGCCGACCAGTTCCGCGACGGGGAGAACCTGCGCGGGACCCTGTACGCGCTGTCGATCCTGCTGAACATTGCTCTGTTTGTGCCGCTGGGGGCCCTCGCGGAGACCACGTGGCGGATCCGGCGCATGCGCCGCGCTCCCGAGGGTGCGCCCGCCGATGGGTCTCGCCTGGCCCGCTCGATCCCGCACCGCCGCGTCCTGGCGTGGGTGGTGATTGGCTGTGCACTCTCCTGCCTCATTGAGCTGACCCAGTACACCGGCCTGTTCGGCGTCGTTCCCTGCACCTACCGTGTCGTCGACATCGACGACGTCATCATGAACACGCTGGGCACCTACGCGGGTGTGCGCTTGCTGCCCTTCATGGCGCGCAACTCGCGCTTCATGGGCGCGTAGACCTACAGCCAGCCGGCGGATCGGGCCAGGGACGCGGCCTCGGCGCGCGTGCGCGCGTCCATCTTCAGCATCGCCGAGGACACGTGGTTGCGCACCGTCCCCTGGCTGAGCCCCAGCGAGTGGGCAATGTCCGCGATGGTCCCGCCGCCCTCGACCTCGCGCAATACGTCGGCCTCACGGTCCGTCAAGGGCGAGGAGCCAGTCGACAGGGCCTCTAGGGCCAGGGATTGGTCAATGGCGCGGCCCCCCGAGGCCACCGTGCGCACACCGTGCGCCAAAGCCTCGACCGGCGCGTCCTTGACCATGAATCCCGTAGCGCCCGCGTCGAGGGCGCGCTGCAGGTATCCCGGGCGTCCGAAAGTCGTCACGATGAGCACACGCACGCCCGGGAAACGGGAGCAAATCGCCTGCGTGGCCGTGATGCCGTCCATGTGCGGCATCTCGACGTCGATGATGGCAACGTCGACGGGGGCGCTTGCGCGGGCCGGGCCGCCCGCTGATGCCAGGCGCGCCAGTTCCTCGAGGGCGCGGGCCCCGTCGGAAGCCTGGGCGACGACCTCAATGTCGCTCTCCAGGTCCAGCAGCCCCGCCAGGGCACCGCGAATCATCGCCTGGTCGTCGGCCACGAGTACCCGTATCGCCACGTCACCCTCCTGTCTGTCTGCGCTTGGGGTACCAGGCTAGCGCAGGTCGCAGGATCATCACTCGTGTATGCCCGCCCTTTAGACGAGGCCGACTCCCCCTCCCGGGGACCGCGCAAGAGCCGGGAAGGGGACACTGCCTCGTTGAGGGGAGTGCAGCGGGACAGTCACGACGAGTGGGCGTCGGGTGTGGCCTCGAAGGTCAACGCGAGCGTCCACGTGGAGCCCGATACGCCCCAGGTGAGCGTGCCCTCGTCGCCGACCAGCTCGGACAGGCCAGCGAGGCCCGAGCCCGAGCCCGCGCTCGACGCGGCGTAGGCGGCCGAGTAGCCGTCGTTGGTGACGGTCACGCCATCAGGGGAAAGACGTACCCGCACCCACGAGGGGCGTGCGTGCAGGAGCGCGTTCGTGACCCCCTCGCGGATCACGTGGGCGGCCGCGGCCGAACGAGGCCCCGACGGCGGCTCGCCCTCGTTCGTGATGTCAGCGTCGATGCGCGCGACCTCCAAAAGCGACCGCGCTTCCTCGAGCTCCTCTCCCGGGGACAAGGCCCGCGTGGCCGCCACGATCCGGCGAACGTCGGCCAAGGCCTCGTTCGACTGTGCCGTGACCGCGCGCAACTGCTCACGCGCCTCCTCCACGCGCCCCGCATCCAGGAGGCGACCCGCCAGCTCGGACACCATCGTGATCCCCGTCAACGAATGCCCGAGGATGTCGTGCAGGTCCGTGCTCAGACGCGCCCGCTCCGCCGCCTTCGCCCGCTGGATCGCGTCCTGGCGGCGTAGATGCTCGCGGGCCGAACGCTCCATGCGCCAGCGCGCCACTCCCACGAAGACACACAGCAACACCAGGTACCAGCCCATCCACAAGGGCTCACCCTGCGCGTAGGCCGCCACCCCCGCGATAGCGGTCACCGGCACGAGGCCCGCGACAATGAACCTACCCGGCGCCTGAAACACCCACGCGACCAGCAGATACGACGTCAGCATGAACGCGTGAGGGGTGTCGATGGAAACCGCATACACGAGGTAGGCGACCGTCGCGGCCGCCAGCGCCGCGTGGGAGAGAATGAACGGCCTCGTGAAGGAGTTACGCGCAGGCAGGGGATTGGTCAGCCACGTCGCCGAGTTAACGACCGCGACAAGGGCGCACAGCCCGATGAGGCCCGCGCGCTGGGCCGGATCCGGCAGTTCCAGGGCGTAGGCGAGGGGAAACCCCATGAACAGCATCCACGGGGCCGCCCACGCCAGGGGAGATCAAGCGCTCCTTCATGACACCAGCCTAGCGAGCCGTGTCGTGGGACGCGCCCCACCAGGCGATGCCCGCCGTGATAACCACCCACCCGACGATGTTCAGCCATGCGGCGGTCGGCATCGGGACAGTGCCAGCGACTGCGTAGATCGCCTGAACGGCGCCGTACAGGGGCGTGAAGGGCGCGACGTGGGAGACGAAGGGCGGCATCTGCTCCAGCGGGATGAACATGCCGGACACGAACGCGCCGAACACCATGACGAACGCCGAGGCGCTGTAGGCGTTCTCGCCCTTAATCGTGTAGCCGCACGCCAGGCCGATGAGCGCACCCAGCGCCGACAGTGCGACGACGACCGCGGCGCTGGCCGCCCACGCGCCCGCCGTCATCTCCGAGCCGGTAGCCAGGCCAACACTGAAGCAGATGAGCGCGATGAACGCGCTCAGCGCCACCAGGGCCGTGAGGCGCACGAGGAGGATCACCCACGGCTGGATGGGGGTCAGTGCGTACATGCGCGAGATTCCGGTCGTGCGCTCGACGGACAGCGTCGCGCCGAGCGACCCGCCCACCAGGATGACGCCGTACGTGGTCATCATGACGACCATCGCGGCGGCCACGTTGCCGCGCCCGGTCTGCGTGGTGCGCGCGGCCTCGGTCATCCCGAACATCGCGTACATAAACAGGGGCAGGAGCAGGGCAAACGCCATGTTCCACGGGTTAAGGATGTGCGACTTGAACGTCGAGAGCCACAGCTTCCCGGCCCCCGTGAAGGGAGAGGGGGATCGGTCGGTCAGTGGTACGCGCGGGTGCGTGGGTGGTCATGATTCCTTCTTGGTGTCTCGTGTCTGCGTTCGTGGGGCGGGGGCCTCGGGACGAGGCCGGGGCCGGCTCATCGGGGTGGGCGTTCGTCGCGCTCACTCGGCGTCGGCGTGGGAGGTGATGCGCTCGAAGACGTCCTCAAGGTCCTCGTTGTCGGCGACGACCTGCTCGGTCGGCGCGTCCAGGAGGACCTTCCCGGCGTCGATGATGACGATGCGATCGGCCTCCTTGCGGGCCTCGGTCAGGTAGTGCGTGGCGAAGAGGAGCGTGCGGCCCTCCGCGGCCTCGGCGTGCATCGTGTCCCAGAATGCGCGCCGCGCCAGGGCGTCCATGCCGGCCGTGGCCTCGTCGAGGATCAGGAAGTCCGGGTTGCCGGACAGCGCGAGGGCGAGGCGCACGCGCTGCACCTCGCCTCCGGAGAGCTTATTGAGCGGGCGCTTGGCGAGCTTCGTGAGGTTCGTGCGCTCGAGGAGCTCGTCGGTGGGAATCGGGTCAGCGTGCATCGCGGCGACCAGGTCGATCGTCTTGCGGACCTTCCCGTCGCGCGGTAAAGCACCGGACTGGAGCATGGCGCCCACGAGGGAGCGGCGCACGGCCTCGCGCGGGCTCATGCCGTAGACGCTGATGTCACCCTGCGTAGGGGTGGCCAGGCCGAGGACGATGTCCAGGAAGGTGCTCTTGCCCGCACCGTTGACGCCGAGGAGCGCCACGATTTCGCCGGGCATGAGGGTCAGGTTCACGCCGCGCAGGGCGTCGACGTGGCCGAAAGACTGGTGAATGTTCGTCGCCTGGAGGGCGGGCGTTGCTTCTGTGTTCATGGCACCCAGTCTGCGCTCGTATATGAGGGGCCGGAAGTGTCCTTTGATGCAGGAGGAGCCATGACAAATGTCAGGGGTGACATCTTCCAAAAGTCGCACGTAATTTAATGCGGTCACTTTTTGAGATAGCCTGCGAACGTTGCAATTCCAATGATGGTAATTCAGCCTGTGAAGCAGTCGTCGGGGAATTACGTGCGAAATTGCTTCGGTTGGCGGCCACACTGCCTAACGTCGTGGCCTCACCGCCGCCAAACGGGGGAATTGCGTCATTAGAACCCCGACACGCCGGCGACACACCGCCAGCCAGTTCCTAATGCTGCAAACCCCCACCACCGCCGGCATGAAGGTGGTCTGGTCTGGTTTTGTGGACCGGGTGTTTTGAGGGTTGTTGGTTGTTATTGGTGGTGTTGTGCCCATTGGCGTGCGTATTGGTTGGGTGAGAGCCAGCCCAGCGCGCTGTGGGGGTGCTCTTCATTGTAGCGGCGCGACCAGGCACCAATCAGCGTGCGCGCGTGGTTGGGCCTGTGCGCAAGTTGTTGACGGTTTGTTTATGCGGCTGTTGTCCAGGCCGCTTGGTGTAGTTCGTATTCGATGGGGGATCTGCCGCCCAGGCTGGTGTGGATGCGGCGGCGGTTGTAGAAGTCTTCGATCCAGGTGGCGACCCCGGTGTAGACCTGGTCGCGGGTGGTGAAGGCGCGCCGGTAGTAGTACTCGGTTTTGAGGGTGGCCCAAAAGGATTCGGCCATGGCGTTATCCCAGCACACTCCAGCCTGCCCCATCGACACTCTTCCTTTCACGGCCCGCATGTAGGCTGCCAGTTTCTGGGAGGTGAACTGTGTTCCCCGATCAGCGTGGAGCACGACCCCTGCGGGGAAGCCGCCACGGGTGGTAGCGGCCATGTCGAGCGCGGTGATGACCAGGTCGGTGCTTTGCTGCTCACCCATGGCGTATCCGAGCACTCGACGCGAGTGCGCATCGCGCACGGCGCACAGGTAGACCCAGCCTTGGGCGCACCGCAGGTAGGTAAAGTCCGTGATCCACACCCGATCCAGGGCGCCTTGGTCCCACTGGCGGGCGCAGTGGTCCTCATGGGCCACAGGACCGCGCCCGCCGCGCTTGGCCGGGCGCGGGTGCGTGTTCAGGCCCGACAGGCCTTGGCGGCGCATCGACGCGGCGACCGCCCGCACACCCACATCCACGCCCGCGCGCGTCAGAGCATGGCGGATGCGAGGAGCCCCATACGTGCCGCCCGACACCTCGTGTTCCCAGGCCACCGCCTCATCCAAACGCCGCCGCACCAGCGCGCGCTCACCCCTGTGGGACGCTCGGTTTTTCCACGCGTAATAGCCTGCGCGCGTGACCCCTAGAACGTTGGCCATCAAGGTGATTGAGTAGGAAGCCTTCTGCGCGTCCATCAGTTCAAAGCGCTGGTGTTTTGGTGCCCAGACGCGAAGAAGGCGCTGGCTTTTCCCAAAAACTCATTCTCCTTCTCCAGCTGGCGCACCCGCCGACGCAGAGCAGTGATCTCAGCTTCCATCTCGCGTGGATCAGGACGACCCTCACGCACGGCTTGACGCCGCTCGCGCTCGAGTTTGACCCACCGGCCCACCACCGATTCACCCAGCCCTAAATCCCGGGCCACAGACGCGATCGTAGACCCCGTATCCAACACCAGACTCGCAACATCACGACGATACTCCGGCGTAAAACGACGACGAGTTCCCATAACAGGCACCTCACTCTCCGCAGGCACACACACCCGCTTAACGAAGTGTCAACAACACCAGCCTAAGCCCAGATTGAGATCCTCGAACATGTTGTCTTCCAAGAGTTCATCACGCATGCGGTTGTGTAAGGACTCCACGAACCCGCCCAGCCACGGCTGGCCCGGTGGGATGAATGCTTGGGAGTGTGTCGTGCTCGCTGGCCCAGCGCCCCACGGCTGCGGCGATGAATTCAGGCCCGTTATCGGCGCGCAGCACCTGGGGTGCCCCATGGGCTAGGACAGCCAGGTCAAGCATTTCGATCACGTCGACGGCTCCCATGCGCCGCTCGACGCGGAAGCCAGGTGCTGGCGCGTGAACTCATCAATGACGTGACAGACCTTGAACACGCGCCCCTTCCAGTCCGAGTCGAACTGGAAATCAATGGCCCACACCTGCCCGGGGGCACTAGCCCTGACCAGGGGTTGCAGGCGTGGTGCGGTGCGGGGCTTGTGGGCTTTGCGCGGGCGCACCCGCAGCCCTTCGGCGCGCCACAAGCGCCGGAACGTATCACGCCCCACGACAAAGCCCTCACTCTTGGCCCGCGCCCAGGCACGTTTATAGCCCCACCGTCGATGCGTGGCGGCAAAATCGTTCATCCACTGGCGCACAGGACCATGATCACGCAGCGTTTTCGCCCCGCCCGCCGCGCGGGTCCGGCAATACGCTGACCGCGACAGCCCGGCAACGCGCCCGTGCAAGACGCTGAGAAAACCCCTGGCCGACAAGGTGGTTCACAGCGTCGTGCCTGCGCGCCGGGCTTAGAAGTTTCCCTCTGCCAACTCTCGCAGCGCTGCCTTTTCCAACTCTGCTTGGCCCAGCAACTGTTTCAAGCGCGCGTTTTGCTCGCGCAACTCACGCAGCTCCTTGGCCTCACTACGATTCATCGACCCATAACGCTGGCGCCACCGGCACAACGTCGCCTCGCTGATACCCAGCACGCGGCAGGCCTGGGCCGTACTCATGCCCTCACCTCGCAGCGCCTCGGCTTTCTCCAGCTTCACGACAATCTGCTCAGGCGTGTGCTTCGAGAACTTCCTCATGGTCATCCATTCTGCCCGGCCACAAGCAGCCGGGACTACTCAGAACAACCCTCTCAAAACAAACGGTCCGAAAAACCCAGACCCCTCCACCTGGGCGCGGGCCAAGAGTGAGGGCATTGTCATAGGGCGTGATACGTTCCGGCTGTCAAGTCCCGGGTTTTGTGGAGACTTGTTTAGGCCGCTTCCTTTCGTGTTGTTGTGTGTTGGTTTTCTGCTTGTTGTGGTGTGATTCCGCCCAGGGCGAGGTGAGGGCGGCTTGTGTTGTACCAGTGGACCCAGGCGGCGGTTTCGCGTTCGACCTCGCGCCGATCGCGCCATGGACCTGTGTAGCCCGGACGTGCTGTGTTGTAGATGAGTTCAGCTTTGTATAAGGAGTTCAAGGCCTCAGCTAGAGCGTTATCGTAGGAATCGCCGGTCGAACCCACCGACGCTACTGCCTGGCAACGGGCGAGAGCTTGCCCGTAGCGCACGTCGCGGTATTGCACGCCCCGATCGGAGTGGTGCACGAGCCCACGAGTGTCTATATCATCGCGGCGTCGCTGGCAGATCGCCATGTTCAACGCGTCCAGGGCCACGTCGGTATGCAGCGAGGACGCGACTTTCCAGCCCAAGATTTTACGCGAGCACACGTCGGTAACGAAAGCGACGTAGACCCAGCCAGCCTGGGTTGGCACGTAGGTAATGTCTGCGACCCACAACTCGTTGAGATCATGGGCCCCGAAATGCCGATTGACCAGGTCCAAGGGGCATGCATGGCGCGGCGCTGAAGCCGTGACATGGCGGGTCCGACGCCGACTCACGCCACGAATACCCATACGCCGCATCAAGCGCTCAACCGTGCATCGCGCCACGTGCCCCACGCCCAACTCGTGAGTGTTGAGGAAGGCGTGCATCTTGCGCACCCCGAACACACAGTAGTTCTCCTCCCACACGCGTCTGATCACGTCTGTGAGCGCCTCGTCGCGCACGCTGCGCGCCGACAAGGGGGCGCGCCCGAGCGGCGTAATAACTACTGGGAGCAACCCGCACCCCTAACTGGGACAAGACAGTGCAGATCGGCTCGACTCCCCACCGATGTCGATTGACCTCGATAAAGTCGTAGACTAGCGTCCGAGGCGGTCGAGCTCCGCCCCGAAAAAAGCCGACGCCGCCTTCAAGATCTCATTGGCTCGGCGCAGTTCACGGTTTTCAGCTTCCAGCGCCCGGATACGGGCCTCTTGATCACTGACCTCGCCACGCTCATTGCGCCCGCCCTGCTCCACGGCACGCACCCACGTACGCAGCGCCTCAGGATTGATCCCCAACTGGCCGCCAATACGCTTAATAGCACCCCTACGCCGCCCAGGATCAGCACGAGCCTCCAACGCCATACGCGTCGCACGCTCACGCAACTCCATCGAATACTTACGCTGACCAGACATCCCAAACCTCCAATCCGGCCTAAGACACTCTCCACAATACCCGGGACACATCAGGCGCTTGTGGCGCGCCGAAGGACTGCGGGTGCGCCCGCGCAAAGCCCCCAAGCCCCGCACCGCACCACGCCTGCAACCCCTGGTCAGGGCTAGTGCCCCCGGGCAGGTGTGGGCCATTGATTTCCAGTTCGACTCGGACTGGAAGGGGCGCGTGTTCAAGGTCTGTCACGTCATTGATGAGTTCACGCGCCAGCACCTGGCTTTCCGCGTCGAGCGGCGCATGGGAGCCGTCGACGTGATCGAAATGCTTGACCTGGCTGTCTAGCCCATGGGGCACCCCAGGTGCTGCGCGCCGATAACGGGCCTGAATTCATCGCCGCAGCCGTGGGGCGCTGGGCCAGCGAGCACGACACACTCCAAGCATTCATCCCACCGGGCCAGCCGTGGCTGGGCGGGTTCGTGGAGTCCTTACACAACCGTATGCGTGATGAACTCTTGGAAGACAACATGTTCGAGGATCTCAACCACGCGCGCGCCCTGATTGGTGCCTGGTCCCAGCGCTACAATGAAGAACACCCCCATAGTGCGCTGGGCTGGCTCTCACCCAACCAGTACGCACGCCAATGGGCGCAACACCACTAATAACAACCAACAACCCTCAAAACACCCGGTCCACAAAACCAGACCAGACCACTTGACAAGAAAAACGACAAGGGAGAATGGGAATCGGTAGGAAACAACTGTAACCGTGACGACCTCTGCTGTGACGGAGACGCCATCGTTATCGCTAACACGCTAGAAAACGGCAACGACTCCAACGCTCATCTTCTGTCAGCAACATTGCGAGAGTACTACAACAATTCCAGCAAACTAGCCAACAGATTCAAGCAGATTGGCTGGAGCTTGGGGGCGAATAATTCCACTGAGGCGTATCAGAAAATAAGTGAATATGCCGACTTGGATAGCGCCGTTTTAGGATGGTTCCTGGCTGGATACGTCAAGGAAGAGATTCGTTTGACAGCTTGTCGAAAGCTAGCTGAATTCATCTACTGATAATTGATTTGGTCTTTTCCTTGGTGTGGCGCTTGGGTAAAAACGCTAAACCCAAGCGCCACACCACCAACAACAAGAGCGCCGATGGCGGGAACGGAAAACTGGCTCAGCAGTTGAGAAAAAGAATCACTATGAACTAACGAGCCAACACCATCGAGTGAAAAGAGAAAAGCTGAGAGTCCGATAAAGGCTCCTGCTGAAAGTTGCAACGCGCGGGCAGATTGAATACCGATGATATGTTTATTGAAAAGTAGAAGAAGGATCGTGAAACACACATACATGATTGGCATCAATAAGAAGACCACAAAAAATCTCTGATCCTGATCCTTGCACCGTTGAAAGATGGCGGCGAAAAGCCACGCGCCGACAAAATATGCCAGAGCGGATACAAGAAACACAGATATTTTTTTGATGAGCAGTCCCTTCAACTTTTCGCTACACATTTTGATACGGCAAGGGCATCAGGAGTTGTATGCCCCAGTAGGTTTTCATTCTACAAGAAGGGTTTCCCTGGTCTGGTCTGGTTTTGTGGACCGGGTGTTTTGAGGGTTGTTGGTTGTTATTAGTGGTGTTGCGCCCATTGGCGTGCGTACTGGTTGGGTGAGAGCCAGCCCAGCGCACTATGGGGGTGTTCTTCATTGTAGCGCTGGGACCAGGCACCAATCAGGGCGCGCGCGTGGTTGAGATCCTCGAACATGTTGTCTTCCAAGAGTTCATCACGCATACGGTTGTGTAAGGACTCCACGAACCCGCCCAGCCACGGCTGGCCCGGTGGGATGAATGCTTGGAGTGTGTCGTGCTCGCTGGCCCAGCGCCCCACGGCTGCGGCGATGAATTCAGGCCCGTTATCGGCGCGCAGCACCTGGGGTGCCCCATGGGCTAGGACAGCCAGGTCAAGCATTTCGATCACGTCGACGGCTCCCATGCGCCGCTCGACGCGGAAAGCCAGGTGCTGGCGCGTGAACTCATCAATGACGTGACAGACCTTAAAGACACGCCCCTTCCAGTCCGAGTCGAACTGGAAATCAATGGCCCACACCTGCCCGGGGGCACTAGCCCTGACCAGGGGTTGCAGGCGTGGTGCGGTGCGGGGCTTGTGGGCTTTGCGCGGGCGCACCCGCAGCCCTTCGGCGCGCCACAAGCGCCGGAACGTATCACGCCCTATGACAATGCCCTCGCTCTTGGCCCGCGCCCAGGCGCGTTTATAGCCCCAGCGTCGATGCGTGGCGGCACAATCGTTCATCCACTGGCGCACAGGACCATGATCACGCAGCGTTTTCGCCCCGCCCGCCGCGCGGGTCCGGCAATACGCTGACCGCGACAGCCCGGCAACACGGCACGCAAGACGCTGAGAAAACCCCTGACCAACCAGGTGGTTCACAGCGTCGTGCCTGCGCGCCGGGCTTAGAAGTTTCCCTCTGCCAACTCTCGCAGCGCTGCCTTTTCCAACTCTGCTTGGCCCAGCAACTGTTTCAAGCGCGCGTTTTGCTCGCGCAACTCACGCAGCTCCTTGGCCTCACTACGATTCATCGACCCATAACGCTGGCGCCACCGGCACAACGTCGCCTCGCTGATACCCAGCACGCGGCAGGCCTGGGCCGTACTCATGCCCTCACCTCGCAGCGCCTCGGCTTTCTCCAGCTTCACGACAATCTGCTCAGGCGTGTGCTTCGAGAACTTCCTCATGGTCATCCATTCTGCCCGGCCACAAGCAGCCGGGACTACTCAGAACAACCCTCTCAAAACAAACGGTCCGAAAAACCCAGACCCCCTCCAAAGGGTGCTGCACGACCGCAGAACCAGGGCCAGCTACGAAACTCGGGGCCCGGCCGCGGCACCCGTGGGCTGCGACGACACTACCGCCAGCTAAATTTCGCACGTAATTTATCGTGGTCATTTTTCGAGATGGCCCACAAACGTTGCAATTCCAACGATGCAAATTCAATGTTTGAATGAGGCAGAGAGGAATTACGTGCGAAATCAATGAGGCGGTGGCGGGGCCTGGCCGGGCTTCAAGCCGACGCGCCGAGCGAAGCTCGCAGCGCGGACGGCTCGCGGGCGGGCCGCCGCCCACGGGCACACCGAGCAGCCCGGCCCAAAAACACACGCGGCACCCGGAACACCCGTGGGGCCACAAAGCAACCCAGCAGGACACAGCAAAGGGGCCCGAAGCGCCTCAGCGCCTCGCCCCTCGCGTGTCAGTTGCTCACAGGTTGAGCTGGATGTTGCGACCCGGGACGGCCTCGATCAGCTCGCGCGTGTAATCCTGGACGGGGTTGTTGAACAGCTCGTCAGTCGTGTTGGCCTCGACGAGCTTGCCCTTCTCCATGACGATCACGTCGTCGGCGATCTGGCGGACAACGGCCAGGTCGTGCGTGATGAACAGGTAGGACAGGCCCAGCTGCGCCTGCAGGTCGTTGAGCAGGTACAGGATCTGGTTCTGTACCAGAACGTCCAGAGCGGACACGGCCTCGTCCAGGACGATGACCTCCGGGTTGAGCGCGAGGGCGCGGGCCACGGCCACGCGCTGACGCTGGCCGCCGGAGAGCTCGTTCGGGTAGCGGCGCATGGCGCTACGCGGCAGGGCCACCATGTCGAGCAGCTCGGAAGCGCGCGCGATGCGCAGCTTCTTCGGGTTGAACTCGCGCTTCTCGGCGGCGGTCAGCGAACGCTTCGCGTCGGCGGCCGCGACGAGGACGCGCATCCACTCCTCGGGCTCGCGGCCCGCAGCCTCGGCGCGCTTGATTTCGGCGCGCGCGTACTCCAGGGTGCCGTAGCCGTGGATCTTCAGGGGCTCCTCGATCAGTCGGTAGATCGAGAACATGGGATCCAGCGAACCGTAGGGGTTCTGGAACACGGCCTGGAGGCGGCGGCGCAGGCGGAAGAGCTGCGCCTCGCTCATCTGCGAGGTGTCCTCGCCGTCGAAGTAGACCTTGCCCTTCGTCGGCTTGAGGAGCTGGAGCACCATGTTCGCGGCGGTGGACTTGCCGGAGCCGGACTCACCGACGACCGCGAGTGTCGTGCCGCGGCGCAGTTCGAAGGACACGTTGTCGACGGCCAGGAAGGTGTCCTGGCCCTTCTTGGCGCCGCGGATGTCGAATTTCTTGGTGAGGTTTTCGACGCGGATGATGGCGTCCGTGGAGGTCGCGCCCTTGCCAGCGCCGACGAGCTCTTCCTCGGTGACCGAGATGCCGCGTGCGTGAGCGGACTCGATGCGCGCCGAGGCCAGGGAGGGCGCGGCGGACACGAGGCGCTTCGTGTAGGGGTGCTGGGGGTGCTGGAGGATCTCGAGGGCAGGGCCGGACTCGACGATGCGGCCGCGGTGCATGACGACGAGCTGCTCGGCGCGCTCGGCGGCCAGGCCGAGGTCGTGCGTAATGAACAGCACGGCGGTGCCCATCTCGGCGGTGAGCTTGCCGAGGTGGTCGAGGATGCGGCGCTGGACGGTGACGTCCAGGGCGGAGGTCGGCTCGTCGGCGATCAGCAGCTTGGGGTGGGCGGCCATGCCGATGGCGATGAGGGCGCGCTGGCGCATGCCGCCGGAGAACTCGTGCGGGTACTGATTGGCGCGGCGTTTCGCGTCGGGCAGGCCGGCTTCCTTGAGGAGCTGGGTCACGCGCTGGCCGACCTCGGAGCGGGACACGACGTCGTTCGCGAGGAGGGCCTCCTTGACCTGGGTGCCCACGCGGAGCACGGGGTTGAGGTTACTCATCGGGTCCTGGGGGACGAGGCCGATGCCGGATCCGCGCAGCTCCACCCACTGCTTGGTGGTGAGGTGGGTGATGTCGCGGCCGTCGAATTCGATCTTTCCGCCCGCGACCTTGCCGGTGCCGGGCAGCAGGCCGATGACGGCGGCGGCGGTCGTGGACTTACCGGAGCCGGACTCGCCGACGATGGCGACGGTCTGGCCGGGGTAGATGGTCAGGTTCGCGCCGCGCACGGCGGGGACGACGCCGGTCGAGGAGGTGAAGGTGACCTCCAGGTCCGTGATCTTGAGCAGGGGCTGCGCGTCGTCCGGGTGGATGTCGGACGAGGCCTGGGCCGCGCTGGGGGCAACGGCTCGTTCGACGATCTCTTCCATCTCCTTGTCGGAGAGCTGGGGGGTGTTCGTTTCGCTCACTTGCGTGCCTTCGGGTCGAGGGCTTCGCGCACGGCGTCGCCCATCATGATGAAGCTAAGGACGGTCATGGCCAGGGCCGCGCCCGGGTAGAACAGGACCATCGGGTTGGTGCGCAGGACGTCTGGGCGGACGAGATGTCAGCGCCCCAGGAAACGACCGAGGTCGGAAGGCCGATGCCCATGAAGGACAGGGAGGCCTCGGACACGATGAAGGTGCCCAACGCGACGGTTGCGTACACGATGATGGGGGCCATCGAGTTCGGGATGATGTGGCTCAGCAGGATGCGCGCGCGGGATGCGCCGGTTGCGCGGGCCGCGGTCACGAATTCTTCGTTCTTGGCGGACAGGACGGAACCGCGGGTGATACGCGCGATGGAGGTCCAGCCGAACATGGACAGGACGATGACGACCATGAAGATCGAGCGCGAGCCCTTGAACATCTGCATGAACACGATCGCGGCGAGGAGCAGAGGGATCGCGAAGAACACGTCGGTGACGCGCGAGAGGAGGGCATCGAACCAGCCGCCGAAGTAGCCGGCGAGTGCGCCGACGGTGCCGCCGATCAGCACGACCGCGATGGTCGTGAGGATACCGACGGATACGGATGCGCGGGCGCCGTAGACGACGCGGGCGTAGATGTCACAGCCCTGCTTGTCGAAGCCGAAGGGGTGACCCGCGGAGGGACCGGCCAGGGACGAGGAAAGCTCGCAGAACTTCGGATCGGTCGCGGTGAAGAGCGACGGGAAGATCGCGAGGAGCGCGGCGAGCGCGATGATGAACGCGGCGATCCAGAAGGTCGGGCGGCGGCGCAGGCGCTTCCAGGCCTCGCCCCACATGGACGAGGGCGCGCCCTCGTCGGCGACCGCGTCGACGGCTCCGAGGCCGGTCTCATCGATGTCGGAGACGTAGTGGTCCTGGCCCGCGCGGGTGCGGGCGATGTTGGCGGAAGGAATCTGGTCACTCATAGCGGATCCTCGGGTCGAGCACGGCGTACAGGAGGTCGACGATAAGGTTCGCGATGATGTAGACCATCACGAGAACTGTTGTCACCGACACGACGGTCTGGGGTTCGCCCTTGATGATGGCGCTCCACAGGGTGCCGCCGACGCCGTGGATGTTGAAGATGCCCTCGGTGATGATCGCGCCGCCCATGAGGGCGCCGAGGTCGCCGCCGATGAAGGTCGCGACGGGGATGAGGGAGTTGCGCAGGATGTGGCGCGTCATGACGACGCCGCCGGAGAGGCCCTTGGCGCGCGCGGTGCGCACGTAGTCGGCAGAGACGTTCTCGGAGACGGACTGGCGAGTCAGTCGAATGACGTAGGCAAGCGAGACGCCGCCGAGCACCATGGCTGGCATCGTCAGGCTGCGGAAGTCGACGACCTTCGAGGCCGTTGTCGGCAGGATTGCCAGCTGGACGCCCAGGACGTACTGGAGGACGAAGCCCAGGACGAAGGTGGGAACCGAGATCAGCAGGAGGGAAACCACGAGGATCGTGGAGTCGAACCACTTGCCACGGCGCATGCCCGCGATGACGCCCAGGCCGATGCCAAGGATGGTCTCGATGGCGAGGGCGTAAACGGCGAGCCACGCGGTCGTCGGGAAGGCGGTCGCCATGATGGACGTGACCTTCTGGCCGTTGAACGCGGTGCCGAAGTCGAGTGTGAAGACTCCCTTGAGGTACAGCAGGTACTGCATCCAGAAGGGCTTGTCCAGGTTGTACTGGGCGCGGATCTGCGCGGCGGCGGCCTCGGAGAGGCCGCGGTCGCCACCGAGTGCGGCGACGGGGTCACCTGGCATCAGGTAGACCATCGCGAAGATCAGAAAGGTGGCTCCGAAGAAGACCGGGATGGTCTGGAGGAGTCGCCGTCCGATGTAGCGGAGCATGGACAATCCTTTAGTGTTCGTGTCGTGGGAGGGGAGGTTCCGATCCCTGGCGGGGCCTCGCGGGCGAGGCCGACTATGGTCTCATCATAGGGTAAAGAATGGGCAAATGGCGCATCAGTCTCTGTATTTGTCTGCCGTATCAACCCCGTGATGCTGTTTTGAGACGAAAGTGTGTGCCGCGTCAATACGGGTGTGCGGTGCGTCGCTGAGCTGCGTGGAAGTGTTTGTGACTGTCGAGAAGATGCCCGCGGGGCGGGGTTTGCGCCGCCCGCCCCGCGGGAGAGGTTAACCTCGTGCGATCACTTCTTGGTGATCTGGTACATCACGGGCTGACCCTTCCAGTCGAACTTGACGTTGTCGACGTTCTTCGACCAACCGCCGCTGACGTTGGGGTACCACAGCGGCACGGCCGGCAGGTCCTGGAACAGGATCGTCTGCGCCTGGTTCAGGGTCTTCGCGGCCTCGGCGGTGCTGGTGGCGGAGGACGCCTGCGTCACGAGGGAGTCGAACTCGCTGTTGGAGTACTGACCCTTGTTGGCGTCGGCACCGGTGGTGAACTGGGGCTGCAGGAAGTTGTACAGCGCCGGGTAGTCGCCCTGCCAGCCGTTACGGAACGCGCCGGTCATCTCGCCCTTGTCCTCTGCGTCGAGCAGGGACTTGAAGTCGGCGAAGGGGTTGCCTTCAGCGTCGATGCCCAGGGTGTTCTTGATGGAGTTGGCGGTCGCGTCGACCCATTCCTTGTGGCCACCGTCGGAGTTGTAGGCGATGGTGAAGGTGCCCTCCCACGGGGAGATGGCGTCGGCCTTCGCCCACAGTTCCTTGGCCTTCTCGGGGTTGTAGGTCAGGACCTCGTTGCCGGAGATGTTGGCGTCGTAGCCCTCAAGGGTCGGAGCGGTGAAGTCCTTGGCGGGGGTGCGGGTGCCGTTGAAGATGGTCTTCGTGATGGTGTCACGATCGACGGCCAGAGAGATGGCCTGGCGGCGCAGGCGGCCTTCCTCACCGGAGAAGTGGGGCAGGTACTGCGGGATCGTGAAGTACTGGACGCCAGCGTAGGGCTGGTTCACGGTGCGGCCCGACAGCTCGGACTCGAAGGTCTTGAAGACGGAGGCCGGGACGCCGTCAAGGACGTCCACGGAGTCGGAGGACAGGTCCTGGTAGGCGGCGTCGAGGCTCGAGTAGAAGACGAAGGTCACGCCGTCGTTCTGAGCCTTGGTGTCACCCACGTAGTTCTCGTTGGGGACGGCGGTGAACTTGACGTTGTGCTCCCACGCGTCGGCCGAAGCCATCTTGTAGGGGCCGTTGCCCACGGGGGCCTGGCCGCCGGCGTCGGGGTCAGCGAGGGTCGAGTCCGGGAGCGGCGCGTAGGCGACGTAGCCCAGGCGCGACACGAAGTCCGAGGTGGGGTTCTTCAGCTTCGCGGTGAAGGTGTAGTCGTCGACCTCGGTCAGGCCGGTGATCTCACCGTTTCCCTCGTCGTCGGTGCCCTCGAAGATGGTGAAGAAGGCAGCCTGCTGCTGCTGCTTCGAGGTGATGAGGTTCCAGGCCTTGATGAAGTTGTGGGCCTGGACGGGGGTGCCGTCGGAGAACTTGCGGTCGTTGTGGAGCTTGATGGTCCACTCGGACGCGTCCTCGTTGGGCTCGATGGACTCGGCGACGTCGAGGACGGCCTTACCGTCAACGTCGTAGCGGACGAGCTGGCTGAACAGGACGGACAGGATCTTGCCGCCGCCGTTCTCGTTGGTCAGACCCGGCAGGAGCGGGTTCTGGGGCTCGGAGCCGTTGGTCGTGACGACCTTGTCGACGGAGCCGGACGAATTGGAATCGGTCTTGCCGCCGCCGGCGCAGGCGGTCAGAGCGAGCGCGGCAGCCGCGGGGATGACGAGCCATGCCTTCTTCAGGTTCATGGATTCCTCCTCCTGGTTGATGGGTGGAACTGGGGGCGGTGCCCTCAGGTATGGTCCGAGAGTAACCCCTGAGGCCTGGAAGACACGAAAGATGTCCATCATGTGCGCATTACATTTTGGTTACAAACGTAAAACGTAGGTCAAATAATGGTGTGTATCACATAAAAGGGTGCGGGGTGTGACAGACTAGGCATGCGACGAGGCCGGGGCTGAGGGTGCGCGCGCACCCGGCCCCGGCCTCGGCTATTGAAGATCGCTTAGGAGAGCAAGCCCTCCGAAAGCAGCCACTCGCGGGCGATCTGCGAGGCGGACTTCTGCTCCACCGTCGACGCCCGGTTCATCTCGATGAGATCCTGCGCGTCCAGGGCTTCGCTCACCCGGTTGATGACCGCGGTCGCGTCGTCGCTGACGCGCGACGAGGCCAGGGGCACCACGTGCGAGGCCAGGAACAGGCCCTTCGGGTCCGTTAGGACCGTCAGCGTCCCGTCCGCAAGCGCCGGATCCGAGGAGTAGATGTTCGCCAGCTGGATGTCGCCGTCCTTCAGGCCTTGACCGTGAGAGGGCCGCCCGAATCCTCAATCGGGGTGAAGTTGACGGTCACGCCGTACAGGTCGGACAGCCCCGCCGGGCCATAGGGGCGCGTGCGCAGCTCAGAATTACCGCCCAGCGTCAGCGTGCCCGCGTTCGCGAGGTCGCCGATCGAGGTCAGCGAGTGTGCTTGCGCGAAGTCGGCCGTCACCACGTAGGAATCCTGGTCGGTTGCGCCAGCCTGCTCGAGGGCGCGCAGGCCCGAGGGGAGCGCGGTCTGCAGAGCTGCATAGACCTCGTCCGTGGATCGCGCGGTCGCGTCAGCATCCAGGTACTGCAGCAGGTTGCCCGTGTACTCAGGGAAGACATCGATCGCTCCGGCCTCGATCTCGGGCATGTAGACCTCGCGCTGGCCGATCCGCAGCTGACGGTCGACCGTGAATCCTGCCCCTTCGAGGGCCTGTGCGTAGGCCTCCGCGATGATCTCGTTGGAGTAGTAGTCCTGCGACCCCACGACGAGCGTCGTCTTGCCATTCTCCGAACTCCCGGTGCTCGCGTTGCCGCCGACCGACTCTGCCGAGCCGCAGGCGGCCAGGGCCAGGGCGGAAGCCGCGACGGCAGCCATCGTGATCATCGTGCGTTTCATAGTGTCTCCTTGAGTGAGTTGTTCTCATCGTCTGCAAAAGAGTGGGTGCGGGCCCGAAGGCGTCGTGCCACCAGCGCCAGGAGGGCGTCGGTCGCCAGCGCGAGGGCGACGACGATGATCGCGCCGCCGATCATCTCCGCGTAGTCGCGGGTCTTCAGCCCCTCGTAAAGGAAACGGCCGAGGCCGTAGTTCGCCGTGTAGGCAGCCAGCGTCGTCGTCGCGATCACCTGGAGCGTCGCCGACCGTACGCCCGCCGCGACGAGGCCGGCCGCGTGCGGGGCCTCGACCTGCGCAAGGACCTGTTTTTCAGTGAGTCCAATCGCTCGCGCCGCGTCCACGGTCGCGCGTGGCGTCGAGGCAATGCCCGAGTAAGTCGCCGACAGGAGCGGCGGGATCGCCAGGATCAAGAGCGCCAGGGTCGGAGCCGCCAGCCCGATACCCAGCCACAGGCCCGCCAGCGTCAGGACGCCGAGGGTGGGCACCGCGCGGGCCGCGCCCGTCGCGCTCACCAGCCAGCGGCCCCTGCCCGTGTGCCCGATCCACGTGCCCAGCGGCAGCGCGATGAGGGCCGCGAGCGCCACGATCAGGAGGGTGAGGCCAAGGTGCTCGGTGGCCCTCACGAGGATCCCGGACTCGCCCAGCCAGTGGGCGGGCATCGTCAGCCATGTCAGGGCGTCGAGGAGAATGTTCATGCCCGCCCCCTCCTCGTCCACGGGGTCAGGGCCCAGCCGATCCCCTGGATCAGCGCATCGATGGCGAACGCGAGGAGGACCGTCGCGACCAGGCCGGCCACGACCTCGGCGATGAGTCCGCGCTGAAAACCGTCAGTGAACAGCGTTCCCAGCGAGCGCACCCCGATGAACGCGCCCACCGTCACGAGCGACACCGTCGACGTGGCCACCACGCGCGTGCCCGCGACGACGACGGGCGTCGCCAGGGGGAGCTCCACCTCGACGAAACGCCGAAACAGGGGATAACCGCACGCATTCGCGGCCTGCAGGTCGCGCGAGGGATCGCACGGAAGCCCTCCGCGGCCTGGCGCACCAGCACGGCCACCCCGTACAGCGTGAGGACGATGACCATGTTGGCGGGCGAGCGCAGCGCCACCCCGACGATCACCGGAATGACGATCAGGAGCGGCAGCGACGGCACCGCGTAGAGCGCTGACAGGACGGATAGGACCCAGCCGCCGCGGCGCGAGAATGCCGCCCAGCGGGCGATCGGCACGGACGCCAGCACCGAGAGGATGATTGTTGGCAGTGCGATCCACAGGTGTGCGAGCGTCAGGGAGCCGATGATCCCCCAGTTCGAGGATAGCCAGGTCACGGACGCTCCCCGGCCTCGTCGGAGGCGAGCGTGCCCACGGGGGTTCCGGCCTCGTCGACGATCAAACCATCCGAGCCTTCGAGGTGCACGGGGCGCGCGGCGCGCGAGGCTCCCACGAACTCCGCGACGAAGGGCGACGCGGGAGAGGACAGCAGCTCGGTGGGCGTTCCCACCTGCTCGATGTGGCCGCCCGTCGAGAGGACGGCGACCTGGTCACCCAGCGTGAACGCCTCGTCCACGTCGTGCGTCACGAAGAGGATCGTCGTGCCCAGGGCCCGCTGAATCTCCTTCAGCTCGCGCTGCAACTCCGCGCGCACGATCGGATCCAGCGCGCCGAAAGGCTCATCCATCAGCAGGATGTCCGCGCGGTTGGCGAGCGCCCGGGCCACGCCCACGCGCTGACGCTGGCCGCCCGACAGCTGGGCCGGGTAGCGATCGGCCATCTTCGCGATCCAGGCCCACTAGCGTCAGGAGCTCGAGCGCGCGCTCGCGGGAGGCCTGCTTTGTGGCCCCTTCTAGGCGCGGGACCGTCGCGACGTTGTCTGCGATGCTTCGGTGGGGAAAGAGGCCGCCCTCCTGCAGGACGTAGCCGATCGAGCGTCGCAGGCGCACGGGATCCTCGCCCGCGACATCGTGGCCTCGCACGAACACCGTGCCCGAGGTCGGGGTGACCATCGCGTTCACCATCCGCATGAGCGTCGTCTTGCCGCAGCCCGAGGTGCCCAGGAAGACGGTCGTGGAACCCTGTTCGACGGTGAGGGAAAGTCGTCGACGGCCCTTGTTCCGCCCGGGTAGGTCTTGGAGACGTGGTCGAAGCGAATCATGCGCGCTCCTTGGCGGCCTCGGCGATGAGCGCGAGGCTGCGCGTCAGCTCCTCGCGCTGGGCTGTGGACAGTGGCGCGAAGAGGCGCTCCTGCTCCTTATCGACGATCGCGCAGGCCTCCTCGAGGTGCGCCAGGCCCTGGTCCGTCACCGTCAGGATGGTCGCGCGCCGGTCGTGCTCGCACGGGGTGCGGTGCACGAGCCCGTCGCGGTGGAGTCGATCCACGAGGCGCGAGGCCGCTCCCAGGGTGATGCCTTGGCTCGCGGCGACCTCCTGAATGCGGCACGCGGGGGTGTCTCGGACCGTGCGCAGGACCAGGAAGCGGCCGAGTGTCAGCGCGTTTCCCGCCTCAGAAAGGGCGGATTCGACCGTGTTCCACGCGCCCATTTCCGTATTGATCAGCGCCGTGAATAGCGAGGGTGCACATGTTGCCATGTCCACTACCTTACACGTAAATAATTAACATGTATGGTTTGTGTCAGCGGGAATTTGTGCGCCGGAGGATGACATATGTGCAAGTCTGAGTCGTGAGTGTCAGCGGGAATCTGGCTGTGCGCCGGTCCTGCCAAAGCAGCTCACGCCCAGTGCTACAGTGCGTCGTGGAGGCGAGAGGCGTGATCGTGTGCTCGCTTCGAGCCTCGGCGGATGCGCGGCGGCGCACATAGCGGAGCGGCACGTGCGTATCGAGGAAGGATGATGCGGATGCGGGAACGGCTCTACTCCCTGCTCAATGGCGATGGGAGAGCGGCAATGTGGTACGGGCGCGTCATGACCGCGCTTATCGTTGCCAGCCTCCTTCCCCTGTGTTTCAAGGGGTCCAGCCCCGTCCTCGAGTCGATTGAATACGTGTGCGTCCTCGTGTTCATCGCCGACTACCTGGCCCGATGGGCGACGGCGGATCTGAAGATCGGCAAGGGTGCGTTGGCGTTCCTGATCTATCCCTTCACCCCCATGGCGATTATCGACCTGCTGTCGATCCTGCCCGTTTTTTAATGCCCTCAACGACGCGCTGCGCACGCTGCGAGTCCTCCGCCTGTTCCGCACGCTGCGGGCATTCAAGCTCATCCGCTACTCGAAGAGCGCCTCCGCCATCGCCGCCGTATTTGAGAAACAGAGGGGAGGCGCTGCTCGCTGTTCTGTGCCTGGCCATCGGCTACATCCTCGTCAGTGCCCTCGTCATCTTCAACGTCGAGCCGGAAACCTTCAACACCTTCTTCGATGCCGTGTACTGGGCGGTCGTCTCCCTGACGACCGTCGGCTACGGAGACCTCTACCCCTACTCCGACGTGGGGCGCACAATCGCCATGATCTCCTCCCTCATGGGCGTCGCCGTCGTCGCCCTGCCCTCGGGCATCATCACGGCGGGCATGCTCGACGAGCTGCGCGGCGGTGGAGACGCCAGCGACTGACGTTCAGCGACTGTTGTGCAGAGAATCTTGTGGCCGCATGCATCCGTGCGGCTTCCGTCCTCCTCGAAAACTCGCACGTAATTCTCATCCGGTCACTTTGTAGGTGTGCCTACAAACGTTGGAATTCCGGGCATTGCGCTGACGAGGATCGTGGCGCGCTGGGGGAATTACGTGCGGAATTATGGGGATGAACGAGGCCGGGGCCCGACCCACCCCTCACCGTGCGGTGAGCGAGTGGCCGAGCCCCGGCCTCGTCAATGAACGCGTCAGATCAGGCGTCAGCCTGCGGTGCGGGGGAGCGGTGGCGCTTCGAGTACGCCTCGCCCTCTAGCTCCGAACCCGACGGCGCGGACGCGGGCGTCGCCGCCTCCAGGTTCGTGCCGCGCAGCTTCGAAATCAGGCGCATGCCGTGGTAAATCAGCAGAGCGGCGGCCGTGCCCAGCGCGATGCCGCCGAAGGTCATGTCGCCGACAACCCACGTGAAGTTCGCGATCGCGACGATCAGGGCGACCGCGGCGGTGTTCAGGTTCACCGGGTTGGAGAAGTCCACGCGGTTCTGCACCCAGATGCGAACGCCCAGCATGCCGATCATGCCGTACAGGACCGTACCCGCGCCGCCGAGCACGCCCGGGGGAATCGTCGCGATGAGGGCACCGAACTTCGGCAGCATCGACAGGACCAGGGCGACGCCGGCCGCAATGATGTACGCCGCCGTCGAGTACACGCGGGTTGCCGCCATGACGCCGATGTTCTCGGCGTAGGTGGTCGTGCCCGAACCGCCGCCGCTGCCGGCCAGCATCGTGGAGAGGCCGTCCGCCATGAGCGCGCGACCCGTCAGGTCGTCCATGTTCTCGCCCGTCATCGCGGACACGGACTTCACGTGGCCGACGTTCTCAGCGACCAGGATGAACACGACCGGCAGAACAGGCCGAGAGTCGAGACGGAGAAGGCTGGGGTGTGGAACTCGGGGAAGCCGATCCACGCCGCCTGGCCGACGCTCGAGAAATCGACCTCGCCCTGGATGATTGCGGCCACGTAGCCGATCAGCACACCGATGAGGATCGAGAGGCGGCCCAGGATGCCCTTGAAGAGGACGGTCACGAGGCAGATCGACACGATCGTCACGACTGCCGTGATCGGGCCTTTCTGGACCCAGTTCCACGCAGCGGGTGCCAGGTTAAGGCCGATGAGAGCAACGATCGCGCCCGTCACGACGGGCGGCATGACAGCGTCAATCCAGCGCACGCCCGCGAAGTGGACGATCAGACCGACGAGAGCCAGCGTCGCGCCCACCGCAATGATGCCGCCGAGCGCGTAGGGAGCTCCCAGGGTTCCTGATACCGCCTGGATCGGCGCGATCAGCGCGAACGAGGAACCGAGGTACGAGGGCAGGCGGCCCGCCGTAATCAGGAAGAACAGCAGGGTGCCGACTGCGGTGAAAAAAAGCGTTGTTGACGGAGGGAAACCTGTCAACAACGGAACGAGGAACGTAGCACCAAACATTGCGACCACGTGCTGGGCGCCAATGCCGATAGTGCGCGGCCACGACAGTCGCTCACCGGGAAGGACGACGTCGCCGGGATTAATGGACGTGCCGTTACCGTGAAGCTTCCAACGGAACAGCGAGGTCTTCGTTTCGCTCATAAGCGTACAAATCCGATCAGTTGATGGGCAGGATGGCCGTACCGGTCGGAATAACAGGGTAGCGCGTTCGCCCCCGTGTCCGCAGGTTTCGCCACGCGTAAGCCCCTTCAGCGGGCAAAGTGTGGTGCATGCCCCTCCCGGTATGGGATAGTGGAGCACATGAGTCAGCCGTCCTCGAACATCGCCCCCGCCGTCTCAAGCGTGCCCTGGGCGACCCCGGAGACCTCGTCGATGGATGCGCCGGGCGACCGCTTCGGATATGCGCCGGGCCGCCTTCGCGTCCCCAGCGCCGGCCTCTCGGGGCCCACGTTCCCCGGGACGCAGTACGTGGATGTCGCCGCGATCTTTGCCGATGGCGGCTACAACTCGCCCAAGCCGATCGGTAATCCCCTCGCGAAGGCTGCCCTGTGGGTCAGCGTCTTTGCAATTTTCGTCCTTCCGGGGCTCATCTCCGTTGTCCTCGCGATTATCGCCCTCGTGCAGGCGCAAAGCCTGCCCGGCCGCGTCGGTGCGCGTGAAGCCATCGCGGCCCTCGTTTTCAACGGGATTCTCGTCGGAGGTGCGTGGATTCTCTACTTGATTGGCAATATTGTGTAAGGATTCCGCAAGGTGCTGTGACCTGCTCCATTGGCCAGGATTGGCGCTGAAGGCCTTTTGTCGCTTATGATTGTCCGGCACGATGTGCACGGAGGATTCGCCTAGTGGCCTATGGCGCACGCTTGGAAAGCGTGTTGGGTGCAAGCCCTCGGGGGTTCGAATCCCCCATCCTCCGCCACCGGACCCCGGGACCGCTTCAGGTTCCGGGGTTTTTGTTGCTTGTGGCGCCGCTGGTGTTCCGGGCGGCGGAGGGTCCGGCCGCTGTGTGTGCCGGTGGGCGGCGGCCCGCCCGCTCGCCGTCCGCGCCGCGAGCTTCGCTCGGCGCGTCGGCTCGAAGCCCGGCCAGGCCACGATGCGGCCCAACGGTGCTGCCGCAAGTTTTAGGTGGGGCAGGCCTGTGGTGATGTGCCGTGCCTCGTCGCGGCTGCGCGCGCGGGGCGAAAACGTGTATGCTGGGGGCCGGTCCTCCGCGTGACGGTATCATCCGAACCTCCCCAGGGCAGGAATGCAGCAAGGATAAGGGTGCGCTGCCGGGTGCGCGGAGGATCTTTGTACATGCTGCTCGATCATGGTCGGCTGCGGGATGCATTTCTTCGATGTGGTTCAGGGCATAGCTCTTGATTTTGCATCCTGGCGAAGAGCGTGTAAGCTTATACCCAGCCAAACGGCAAGCGCCCGTAGCTCAATGGATAGAGCATCTGATTACGGTTCAGAAGGTTGGGGGTTCGAGTCCCTTCGGGCGCGCAGCGGCCCCCCTCGGTGCGATCCACCGGTGGGGGTTCTGCATTTCTACCTAGCACTCCTTCGGGAGTGCTTTTTTCATGCCCATCCGCTTGTGGCGGGCCCGGCAAGTCGGTTTCCTGTTCGATCCGATATGAAGGTCGCCCGGCAGTGGGCGTGCGTGACTGGTGGCGCGACAGAACTCGCCCGGCACGGTTCCTTCCGAGCCGCCACTCGACAAAGTTGGGCTATAGGCGCAAACGTGGTGCTTTAGACGGCGTGTCGTGGGTCTAGTGGGCGCGTCCGGCCCAGCCTTTGCGTGGCCAGAGTCCTTCTTCTGGGGTGGGGGTTCCTTCCGGGATTCCGTGGCGTTTCTGATCGGTGTGGTTGGGGTGTTTTGGTGTGGGGATCCGGCGGGGTGTGGGGCGCCCGTCGTGTTCCCATTGGGTCAGGACTTCGGTGGGGGTCGGGGGTTGTGGGGTGCGCAGGAGGAGGCCCATTCGGCGATGATGGCTGGTGGTAGGCACTGGCACCGCGGTGAGCGTGGAGGAGTTCACGCACGACAGCGTTGATGGATTCGACGTGGTTGGTGGTGGCGCAGGCCGGCGGGTCGGTTGGTGTGCCGTCGGGGTTGGTCAGGTAGGGTGAACAGCACTCCTTGGCGTGCCAGTCGTGCCAAGCGTCGGTAGGCGCGGCGCGTGCGTTCATGCGTGTACCACCAGGTTTTACCGGTTTTTGACGCCCATGCAGGGGTCTTGAGCGGCGAAGGTGCGCTGTGACATCCATTCTCGGAAGGTGTGCCCAAAGTCGTGGAGCATCGTCAACCACGCGCTGGCTTGGTCGACGCTGGTGATGCTCGTCAAGCGTCGTGACAAGGCCAGCAACGCCCGTGCGGGTTCGGTTCTGGGATGCATGGTTAGGTCGCGGATGATGTCACGATGAACGTGGACCAGGCAGCGTTGCACGCGCGTGGAGGGCCATAGGGTGCGCGATAGCCGCCAAGGCGCCTGCAGCACCGTCGGTGGTGACCACATCGGCAGGAGCGAGGCGTTCAAGTAGGGCCGTGTAGGCCTGCGCGGATTCGTTGGCCGCCCACTGCCACTCCAGCACATGCTCGCGGTCTCGGGCGATCAGCAGCACCCATCCGCCCGACAGGTGTATGCCGTCAATGAAGATCTGATCGTGGACCTGCCCGGTGACGGGCGGGTGAGGTACCGGCACCTGCCAGCACCAACAGGTACGACGCCGGAAAGCGCGCGCTGAGCCTTCCTGTTCGTCTTGGGTGTGCCGAGACGTCGCCCACGCGATGAAGTCTGCCAGCTCATCGGCTTGTTCGTGTCGGCGCGCACGCCCTGATGGACATGTGGTTGACAGGGCGCACGAGGTGCATTTCCACCGTTGAGCGCCCGCCGCGGTGTGTCCATTCTTCTTCATCGGCACAGCGCACACCGGGCAACGCCGAGCACGATTCGATCGTGTTCTCACCCACTACACGATCACCCCAGAAAGTCAAGGAAGCTGCGCGATTAACCGCCCGAACCTAAATAACAGCGACTTTCGCCCGCAATCCCAACCTAAACCCGGAACTTAAGCACCACGTTCGTGACCTATAGTCCACAAAGTTCGCCCAGCTGCCGGAAATGGGACATCTTGGACCACTGATGCGCACGTTGGCTCGGTAGGTGGTGGCCTGGGCCCCTTCATGCGCACGCTGGCCAGATAACATGCGCGTGGGCCGCTCATTGCGCACGTGGGCCCGATGATGTCCGCGTCGGCAACGCCGCCCAGGCGCATGTTGAGGGGTTGACGTGCGCATCAAGGGGTTAAGGTGCGATCTATCGGGTGAGCACTCGGAATACTGGTCACCTGCGAGTACGCACCCTGATCTATCCCGGGTATTGTAGAGAGTGTCTTAGGCCGGATTGGAGGTTTGGGATGTCTGGTCAGCGTAAGTATTCGATGGAGTTGCGTGAGCGTGCGACGCGTATGGCGTTGGAGGCTCGTGCTGATCCTTCTAGGCGCAAGGGTGCTATCAAGCGTATTGGCGGCCAGTTGGGGATCAATCCTGAGGCGCTGCGTACCTGGGTGCGCGCCGTGGAGCAGGGCGGGCGCAATGAGCGTGGCGAGATCAGTGAACAAGAGGCCCATATACGGGCGCTGGAAGCTGAGAACCGTGAGCTACGGCGGGCCAACGAAATTTTGAAGGCGGCGTCGACTTTTTTTCGGGGCGGAGCTCGACCGCCTCGGACGCTAGTCTACGACTTTATCGAGGCCAACCGGCATCGGTGGGGAGTCGAGCCGATCTGCACTGCTTTATCCCAGTATGGGGTGCGGGTTGCTCCCAGTGCCTATTACGCTGCCCGGACTCGTGCCTTGTCGGCGCGCAGCGTGCGCGACGAGGCGCTGATGCGTGTGATGAGGCAGGTGTGGGAGGAGAACTACTGTGTGTTCGGGGTGCGCAAGATGCACGCCTTCCTCAACACTCACGAGTTGGGCGTGGGGCACGTGGCGCGATGCACGGTTGAGCGCTTGATGCGGCGTATGGGTATTCGTGGCGTGAGTCGGCGTCGGACCCGCCATGTCACGGCTTCAGCGCCGCGCCATGCATGCCCCTTGGACCTGGTCAATCGGCATTTCGGGGCCCATGATCTCAACGAGTTGTGGGTCGCGGACATCACCTACGTGCCAACCCAGGCTGGCTGGGTCTACGTCGCTTTCGTTACCGACGTGTGCTCGCGTAAAATCTTGGGCTGGAAAGTCGCGTCCTCGCTGCATACCGACGTGGCCCTGGACGCGTTGAACATGGCGATCTACCAACGTCGCCGCGATGATATAGACACTCGTGGGCTCGTGCACCACTCCGATCGGGGCGTGCAATACCGCGACGTGCGCTACGGGCAAGCTCTCGCCCGTTGCCAGGCAGTAGCGTCGGTGGGTTCAACCGGTGACTCCTACGATAACGCCCTGGCCGAAGCGTTGAACTCCTTGTACAAAGCTGAACTCATCTACAACGAGGCGCGCCCCGGCTACGCCGGCCCCTGGCGCGATCGGCGCGAGGTCGAACGCGAAACCGCCGCCTGGGTCCACTGGTACAACACCCGCCGCCCCCACCTCTCCCTGGGCGGCATCACACCACAACAAGCAGAAAACCAACACTCAACAACACGAAAGGAAGCGGCCTAAACAAGCCTCCACAAAACCCAGGACTTGACACCCCCTGCCAGACACTGTTGCGCCCAAAACGCAGACCACCTCGACCACGACAGCCCGTTTTCAGCGTTTTTCGTCGAGGTGGTCTGCACTTTGGGCACCACACCACCTCAAGCTACGGCCTCACTGCC
The DNA here is from genome assembly GCA_916438365.1 of uncultured Sanguibacter sp. The sequence goes on along the minus strand of CAKAEY010000007.1, from coordinate 14,242 downwards.
ACCAAACGGGGGAAATGGCGTCATTAGAACCACGACACGCCGCCGACACGCCGACAGTCAGCTCCTAGTGGTGCAAAACCCCCACCGCAGCCAACCTCGTGCGCTGCGCTGCATCCAAGACCGGCGCAGGGTGAACTATTTCGCGCTCGCACCCCCATCAGGCCGCGCAGGGCGACAAATTTCGCGCACAGGACGCAGCGACGTGGCGAGGTTGAAACCAATGACACCTCTGCGGCCGCTGATGCAGACCAACGTGAAACCACCATCACCACTGCGCGCCCCTGAACAGCAAGCGTTGAAACCGATGACACCTCTGCGGCCGAAAACACGCCAAAACCCCCATTTCTCACCCGCAAAGGCGATGGCGGTTTCAACTGGCCCACCTCACCGTCCCGCAAAGGCGACGCCGGTTTCAGACAACCGCTCCGCGCGCAGCCACATGCCCGTTCCTCAGAAAACTCGCACGTAATTCGATTACATAAACTTTCAACAACGCCCAGAAACATTGAAATAGCAACGATCACGATTCAAAACCTGAAATAGCCCCAGGGGAATTACGTGCGAAATTGATGCGGACCAGCCTCCGCCGGCGCGGAGGGCGCCGGAGGTACCGGGCGTACACGAGATACAGGGAGAGGCTGCGGTGCCCGTGGGCGGGGGCGGGGCCTGGCCTTCCTCAAAAAGTCGCATGCAATTCGATTGGGTGAAGATTCAATAAAGTCTGAAAAACGTTGTAATTCCAACGATCTGATTTCAAAATTTGAAAGGATCGCGGGGGAATTGCATGCGAGATTGGTGAGGCAGGTGTCGAGGGCGCCGGAGGCCTGGCTGTGGTGTGCGTGGGCGGTGGGGGGCATGGTCGCGGTGCCGGTGGGTGGCGGCAGGACCAGGGCGTGCCTCGAGATCGACCACCCGAGCCTTCAGGCTCGCGTGTGGCGATCTCGCGGGCGGGCCGCCGCCCACCGGCACACAGAGCGACCAGGCCGAACCAGGCAGATCATGCGCAGTGGACTGCGGGCGGGCCGCCGCCCACGGGCACAGCAGTCCGTCCCGACAGGGCACGCACACCAGAACCTCACGAACTGGGCGGCGTCACGACCCACGGTTCGGTCGGCAAGGCACGCAATCCTGAAATCCCCAGGGCGTCCGCAATGTCGGAGGCGCAACGCGCCCCAGACACGCCGATAGATGAACCGATGAACGAAACGACGTCCTCGGTGGACCAGCCCAGGCCTCGTAGATCAGAGAGGGTGACGGCACCGTCGCGCTTGGCCAGGCGCGCCCCCGAGGGGGCGAGCGCGAGGGGCACGTGCGCGTACGTCGGCTCGGGTGCCCCGAGCAGGTGGGCGAGCTGCGCCTGCGCGGGCGCCTGGGAGAGCAGGTCGAAGCCGCGCACGACCTGGTCGACGCCCTGGTACGCGTCGTCGACGACGGCCGCCAGGTTGTAGGCGGGCACGCCGTCCGCGCGGCGCACGACGAAGTGGTCGACGGCCCCGGTGTAGGAGCCGTGCAGTTCGTCGAACACGGTCCACTCGGGCGAGGGGGCTGCCAGTCGCAGGGCGGGGGCACGCCCCAACGCGGCCAGAGCTGCGCGCTTCTCCTCGCGCTCGGCCTCGCTCAGGTGCAGGCAGGTGCCCGGGTAGTGGCCGGGCGGCACGTGCGGCGCGGAGGCGGCTTCGCGGATGTCGCGGCGGGTGCAGTAGCACTCGAAGATGAGGCCGCGCTTGGCCAGCGACGCCAGGGCGGCCTCGTGCGCGTCGGCTCGCGCGGTCTGGATGAGGGGCTCGCCGTCCCAGTCGACCCCGATCGCCGTCAGGTCGTCGATCTGGCGCTGCGCAGACCCGGCGCGCTCCCGGTCGATGTCCTCGATGCGCAGGACGAATCGCCGCCCGGTCGTGCGCGCCCACGCCCACGCGAGGATCGCGGTGCGCAGGTTGCCCAGGTGGAAGTCGCCCGTGGGGGAGGGCGCGAATCGTCCGGTGTTCGTCATGCGTCCAGTGTACGAGGCCGTGGCGACCTCCCGGGATCCGCCTCCCCGGGTGCAGTGCGTGGCGGGCGTACAGTGGGGTGCATGGTGAGATTACGGGTGCCCGACGGGTTGGCGGTCTTCGTGGGCGGGGTCGTGGGGACGGCGGCGCGCGCCGGCCTGGACGAGGTTGCGAAGGCCTCGCCTGTGCGCGGTCTTTTCCCTGTCGTGGTCGACGTTGACGGTCAACGCGGTGGGCGCGTTCCTGCTGGGCGCGCTGGTCGCGTGGGTGGCGGGGTGCCTGGCGCGCGGCGCCGGGGCTGCGGCGTCGCTGAAAACCCTGAAGCTCCTGGTTGGCACGGGTTTCGCGGGCGCGTTCACGACGTACGGGACGTACATCGTCGCGTCGGTGGGCTACGTGTCGCTCAATGGAATTGTCGAGGCCGTCTCTCAGTCCCTGGGTCTCCTGGCCCTGGGTGGGGCTTGCGCGTGGGCGGGGATGCGCGTGGGGGAGTGGCTGTGCGGTCGCTCGGGCGCGCTCCCCGTCGCCAGTGAGGGGGATCAGGCGTGAGTGGCGCAACCTTCCTGTTCGTGGCCCTGGCCGGCGGCGTGGGCGCGTGCGCGCGGTTCTGGCTGGACCGTGGCGTGCAGCGCGCCCTGTCCTCGTGGGGTGACCCGGCGGGAGCGAAGCTCGGCATCCTGGTCGTCAACGTGATCGGTTGTTTTCTGGCGGGCGCGGCCACCCAGCTGGTGCCCGCTGATCTGATGCCGATTGTCTCGACCGGCTTCCTGGGCGGCTTCACGACGTTCTCGACCGCGCTCGTGGACGCGGTGACACTGTGGGCCGACGGATTCCGAGGTCGCAGCCTCGCCCTGGCGCTCGGCACGTGGGCGGCCTCGTGGGGTGCGGCGCTCGTGGGCATCACCGTTGCCGGATAGGAGTTTGTCGCGCAACTGGCCACCATGCGGGCTGATGGGTGAGGGTTTAGCCACGATACGGAGTTTTGTAACAGCATGCCGAGCGCCCGCAAGCGTGGCCCTCATATGCTGATGTTGCGGGCCGCGGGGCCCAGTAACGGAGATGCACATGATTGACCTCACCGGGGTGTCCAAGGTCTACCCCGTGAAAAACGGCGGCCAAGTCGTCGCGCTCGATGGGGTGAACCTGCACGTCGATCGCGGCTCGATCCACGGGATCGTCGGCCGTTCTGGTGCGGGTAAGTCCACGCTCATCAGGTGTCTGACGGCGCTCGAGAAGCCCACTGACGGCCACATCGTCGTCGATGGCCTCGACCTGTCGACCCTGTCGGGTTCCGCGCTGCGCGCCGCCCGTCGTCGCATCGGCATGGTCTTCCAGGCAGCGAACCTCCTGGACGCTCGCACCGCCGCCGACAACATCGGGTACCCGCTTAAGCTCGCCGGCGTGCCTCGTGCGCAGCGTCGTCAGCGTGTCGAGGAGCTCCTCGAGCTCGTCGGCCTCGAAGGCCGCGGCGACTCCTACCCGTCCCAGCTGTCGGGCGGCCAGCGTCAGCGCGTCGGTATCGCCCGCGCCCTGGCCGATAATCCCGCCGTGCTCCTGTGCGACGAGCCGACCAGTGCGCTCGACACCGAGTCGACCGCTCAGATTCTGTCCCTGCTGCGCCACGTGCGCGACGTCTCAGGCGTCACCGTCGTCATCATTACCCACGAGATGGCCGTCGTCCGCGAGATCTGTGACTCCGTGACCCTCCTCGGCCACGGGCAGGTCCTGCAGACCGGCCCCCTCGAAGAGGTCGTGGCGGACCCCTCGACCCCGCTGGCCCGCGAGCTGGTCCCCATGCCGGTCGTCGAGTCGGTCCCGTCGGCCGCAGCTACTGGCCTGGATGGCCTGACGAAGAGCACCGTCCTCCTCGACGTCGTCTTCACGTCGCACCCGGGCGTGCCCACCGGTGCCACGGTCCTGCGCCTGGCCTCGTCGATGGGTGCCGACGTCACCGCCGGAACCTTCGAGTCCCTCGGCAGCGTGCAGTGGGCCGCCTGGCCCTGACCGTCCCCGCGTACCACGCTGACAAGATCATCGAGCAGCTGCGCAAGAACAACGTCCACGCGGAAGTGAGGGACCAATGACAACCGCATACCTCGCCGCCGCTCACGCGCTGGCGATCCTGCCCGCGGGCAAGGGCGACCCCACGTGGCTCGACAACCCGGCGTTGACCCAGAAGTTCGGTCCGGCAATCCTCGAGACCCTCATGATGACGGGCCTGTCCACGATCTTCGCGGTCATCATCGGAACGCTCCTCGGCCTCCTCCTCGTGCAGACCGGCAAGGGCGGCCTCACCCCGAACAAGGGCATCTACCAGGCCGTGTCCTTCGTCGTGAATATCGTGCGTTCCCTGCCCTTCATCATCGGCATCATCATGCTGATCCCGGTCACGAAGATGATCGTCGGCAAGTCCACGGGCTCGCTAGCGACCGTCGTGCCGCTCGTCATCCTGTCTGCGCCCTTCTTCGCGCGCCTCGTGGAGACGAACCTGTTGGCCGTTGATCCCGGAAAGATTGAGGCCGCCCAGATGATGGGTGCCTCCAATCGTCAGATCCGCTGGGGTGTCCTCATTCGCGAGGCTATGCCGGCCCTCATCCAGTCCATCACAACCCTGGCGATTACCCTCATCGGCTACTCCGCGATGGCGGGCGCCGTCGGTGGCGGCGGCCTGGGCCAGATGGCCATCAACTACGGCTACAACCGCTGGCAGGACGACGTCATGATCTCCACTGTCGTCGCCATCATCGTCATCGTGCAGATCATTCAGCTGATCGGCGACCTCCTCTCGCGCCTGGTTGACCACCGCGCGCGCTGACAGATCCCGGTCGGGCCCCGGCCTCGACCATCCATCCCATCCAGTACACAGAAGAAAAGAGAACCACCATGCGTCATCGCTTCCTCGCAGCCATCGGCCTGGCGGCCGTCGCCTCCCTCGGCCTGGCGGCCTGCGGCGGCTCCACCTCCTCCTCGGATGCTTCCGGCTCCACGTCCTCCTCGGACGTCGTCACCCTGACCGTGGGCGCGACCCCCTCGCCCCACGCGAAGATCCTCACCTACATCAACGAAAACCTGGCCGAGGCCGAGGGCATCAAGCTCAACATCGTCGAGTACACCGACTACGTCCAGCCCAACACCGCGCTCAACGACGGCGACCTGGACGCCAACTTCTACCAGACCGTCCCCTACCTGGAGAATGCGGAGAAGCAGTTCGGCTACGACTTCGAGGCTGGCGAGGGCATCCACCTTGAGCCCCTCGGCGTGTTCTCCAACAAGCACAAGTCCCTCGACGAGCTGCCCGACGGCGGCACGATCGGCATCATCTCCGACACGGCCAACCAGTCGCGCGCGCTCAAGCTCCTGGCCACCCAGGGCCTCGTCTCGATCCCCGAGGGCGACGGCGACGTCAACATCAACACCGTCACCAAGCTGAAGAACTTCGACTTCCGCGAGGTCGAGGGCCCGCAGCTGGTCCGCTCGCTCGATGACTTCGACTACGCGGTCATCAACGGCAACTTCGCCCAGGAGGGTGGTAAGTCCATCTCCGGTGATGCTCTTGTCGTCGAGTCTCCCGTGAACAACCCGGCCGTGAACGTCCTCGTGTGGAAGAAGGACTCCACGAAGACCGACGCCATTGCGAAGCTCGATAAGCTCCTGCACTCCGATCAGGTGAAGCAGTACATCGAGCAGACCTGGTCGGACGGCTCGGTTATCCCGGCGTTCTGACCTGCGAGGCCGGGGCGCGCAGGCGCTGAGGCTGACGGATCGCAGGGCTGGCGCTCTCGCATAGATAACGGGTGGGCCCCGGAACCGTAAGGTTCCGGGGCCCACCCGTTCGTCCGCGCAAGCGGTGCGATCAGTTGGTGCGTGACTCGAGCGGGAATTCGGCGTCCGGCTCGTGCGTGATGCGGTTACGCATGTCGCGGCGGAAGACTTCGATGGTCCATAGCCAGATGATGTGGCCGAAGAACTCGGAGAAGTGCTCCGCGAAGGGCTGGTTCCACGGCGGCGGGACCGTGCCCATGAGAGGCATGAGGACGACGTGGAAGGCCACGTACACGAAGATGCCGAAGGCGGCGCCCTGCCAGAGCTTGATCTGCGGGAAGCGCTCGGCCAGCACGCAGTAGAGGACCGCGAAGCCGATCGAGAACGCGAAGTGGACGATGAAGGAGACCCAGGGGAGTCCTTCGTTACCGTTGAAGGTGTAGGACAGGTGGGTGACGCTCTCCGGGATACCCAGCTGCTGGAGCAGCTCCTGGGGCGGGTTGGTCGCGTTACGCTCGGGCGTACGCGGAGGCAGCGGCACCTCCCAACCGAACTTCACGATGGCGGAGACGATTCCACCGAGAACGCCTGCGATTGCTGCGACGCCGTAGCGGCGGCGCCGGGGATTGGTCTGAATCAGTGCCATGTGACAAGCATGAAACGCGCGTAGGGCATTTTCGATGCCTTGGGGCTCTTAGCGCTCAAGGTCACACAAGGATGTGATGAGGGAAAATGGGCTACAAATAGCGAAGTCGGTTAATTTATTCCGTTATTAATGAGTAAATATGAGGGGTGGGTGCGGGACTTTCATCCCGCACCCACCCCTCGTGTGGCGTTAGCTGCGTCGCATCCCCCGGCGCTGCGATGCGCGAGGAGCGTGCGCCTCGTCAGTCAATGATGCCGTACAGGCGGTCGCCCGCGTCGCCCAGGCCGGGGACGATGTAGGACCTCTCGTTGAGGTGATCGTCGACGGCGGCGACAACGACGTTCACGTCGGCGCGCTCGCCGACCGCGTCCTCAAGGGTCTTAATGCCCTCCGGAGCGGCCAGGATGCACACGCAGGTGACGTCCTTGGCGCCGCGCTCGAAGAGGTAGTTGGTGGCGGCCACCATGGTGTGGCCGGTGGCCAGCATCGGGTCTAGCACGAAGCACTGGCGGCCCGACAGGTCGTCCGGCAGGCGGTTCGCGTAGGTCTCGATCTCCAGGGTGTCGTCGTCGCGACGCATGCCCAGGAAGCCGACCTCGGCGGTGGGCAGCATGCGGGTCATGCCCTCGAGCATGCCCAGGCCTGCGCGCAGGACGGGGACCACGATCGGGCGAGGCTCGGAGAGCTTCAGGCCGACGGTGGGTGCAACCGGGGTCTGGATGGGGGTTTCGGTGACTGCCACTTCGCGCGTCGCCTCGTAGGCGAGCAGGGTGACCAGTTCGTCGACGAGCTGGCGGAACGTCGCCGATGGCGTTTCGCGATCGCGTAGGACGGTGAGCTTGTGGGTGATCAGGGGGTGATGAGCTACGTGGAGGCGCATGGTTATAGGCTACCCTGTTCGTCCGCTGGCGCGCATCCAGTGTGTCGAACGCGAAGCGAGGGTCTCCTGTGCGCTGGCGCCGCGCTCGGTGGTGGCCTGGATCGGCGGCGTGTTGGGTGTCGTGTCAAACTCATCCGCCACACGAGCACCACGAGTCACGATGGACTCCAACTACCCCAACAGTGATTTGGCCGGTAAGCTAGGAGAGTGACCGTGAATGAGCAATACCGCGAAGCAATGGGGAAGGCCCTTTTCCTGGCCAACCGCGCCCGCGAAACGGGGGACGTCCCCGTCGGAGCCGTCGTCGTCGACGAAAACGGCCGCATCATCGGACGCGGGTGGAACTGCCGGGAGGCCAACCATGACCCCGCAGGTCACGCCGAAATCGTCGCCCTGCGTGAGGCGGGCCGCGCCAGGGGTACCTGGCGCCTGAACGGCTGCACGCTGATCGTCACCCTGGAACCCTGCACGATGTGTGCGGGCGCGATTCTTGCCTCGCGCATCGACCGCGTCGTCTTCGGCGCCTGGGACCCCAAGGCCGGCGCCGCCGGATCCCTGCGCGATGTCCTGCGCGACGCCCGCATGCCCCACCCAACCGAGGTCATCGGCGGCGTCCTGGCCCAAGAGGCCGCCATGCAGCTGCGCTCCTTCTTCCTCGGCTGCCGTACGCCCGATGAGATGCCCGTCATCCAGGCTCCCGTCCACGAGCCCAGTGACCTGGTCGCGCCCATCGTCGTCCCCTACGAGGAGGACGAGGCCTCCGAGCCGGCCCGCGAGGAAGCCGCCCGCGAGGAAGCCCCCGCCATGAGGGTGTTCCCGCGCAGCTCGTTACCCCCGAGGCTCCCGCCGCTCCCGCCGTTCCTCCCGCTCCTTCCGACGAGGACCCCCGCTCTGGGGTCTTCCCCGTGCCTCCCCGGCACGGCAGGGTCAGCCACCGCGGCACCGAGGCCTCGCCCCTGCCTCGTCGAGTGGGTCGCCCCTTCTCCGAGCGCGTCTCCGGCAATGCCGACAACCCCGCCGACATCCCCGCGGGCGAATCGATCGAACCCGGTGCATCCGCGGCGGCTCCCGCCTCGCAGCCGCCCTACAGCAACGCCGCCCCCGTTCTGCCGGCAGTTTCGCCGAGCACGACACCCGGTCCCATCACGCGCTCCGTCCCCCAGATTCGACCCGTCCACGTGCGCCCGTCCGCGTCCTCGCCCGAAGGCCTCTACACGCCCGCCCAGCCCGGCCGTCCCGTGGCTCAGCCGCTGCGCGATAGCGCGCCCCGGCCTCGCGGCGCTGGAGCCCGTCGTCACGCCCGCGCCCACGGAGCCGCCGGCCCCCGCCGTGCAGGCCGCACCCGCCCCCGCCGAGGAGACGCCCGCGCCGATCCCCGCGCCGCCCGCGTTCCCGCAGCGTGCCACGTCGCGCCAGAGCGCCCGCCCGCAGCGCCCCTCCCACAGGCTTTCGAACCCGAGCCCACGCGCCGCGTCGACTACGAACTGTCCCCGCGGCAGTTCAACGACGTCGACCCCATCACCTCCGGGATTCGCGTGCGCCGCTCCGCGCGCCGCCGCGGCAACGCTCGTCACTGACATGATCCCCGCGCGCGTCATCACGGTCTCGGACCGCTGCTCCGCCGGCCTCGCCGAGGACCTCTCCGGTCCCCTCGCCGCACGCCTCCTCGCCGATCACGGCGTTGACGCCTCGGTGCGCGTCGTCCCCGACGAGGTCGACGCCATCCGCGCCGCGATCACCGCCGCCGTGGAGGACGGTGCCCGCTTCGTGTTCACGACCGGCGGGACCGGTCTCGCGCCCCGCGACGTCACCCCCGAGGCCACCGAGCCTCTCCTCGTCACCCGCATCGACGGCCTCGCCGACGCGATTCGGCGCCGAGGCGAGGAAAAGGTTGCCTCCGCCGGCCTGTCGCGCGGCCTCGTCGGCGTGACCGCGCGATCCCCCGAGGGTGCCCTCGTCGTCAACGCGCCCGGCTCGCGCGGCGGCGTCACCGATGCCGTGGCCGTCATCGGCCCGCTCGTCGCCCACATCATCGACCAGCTCGCGGGCGGCGACCACCCGCGCGTATAAAAGCCTGATATTGCAACGAAAAGGCCGCCCGGCGTACATGCTGCGGGCGGCCTCCGCGTACGTCGGAGCGTCAGTCCTGCGGATCCTCCGGGCGCACCCAGTCGCCGCTGCGGCCGCCCGACTTCGCCACGATTTTCGCCTCGCGAATGCGGGCGGAGCGGTCCACGCCCTTGACCATGTCCACGATCGCGAGAGCCGCGACCGTCACCGATGTCAGCGCCTCCATCTCCACGCCCGTGCGGTCGGCCGTGCGCACGGTCGCGCGGATCGCCACGTGATCATCCTCCAGGCTGAGGTCCACCGCGCAGCCGTGCACGCCGATCGTGTGCGCGAGGGGCAGCAGCTCGGGGACGCGCTTCGCCGCAGAAATGCCGGCCACGCGTGCCACCGCCAGCACGTCGCCCTTCGGCACGGTACCGTCACGCAGGGCCTGCATAACCTCGGGCGAGCAATCCACGCGGCACACGGCGCTCGCCTGGCGCACCGTCGGATTCTTCGCGGTCACGTCCACCATGTAGGCGGCGCCGTCCTCGTTCAAATGCGTAAATTTCACGGTTTTCCTCTCGTTAATTCTCGCCTAGCAGCGTCAGTCCACGAGCGGGACGACCGCCAGCTCCTGGCCGACCTTAACCACCTCGACGTCCGGCGCGACCACGCCGATCGCCTCCGCGTTCGCGAGCGAGGCCACCAGGTGCGACTTCGACCCCAGGGGGTGCACCGGTTCCACCCAGCGGGCCCCGGCCTCGTCCCCGGGCGTGTCAACGAAGCGAAGCGGGATGAACTGCGTCTTTTCAGGCGGGCAGTCCCAGCCCACGTGCGCGCGGGCGATGATGCCGCTTGGGACCGTTGCGCCGTGCTCGGGGGCGACGAGGCCGGACATGACCGCCAGCGCGCCCGCGACGTACATGTGGAACGTCGTAAAGACCGAGACCGGGTTGCCGGGCAGGCAGATCACCGGCGTCTCGCGGCCGCCCGGGCCCACCCGCGTCGAGCCGACGCCCTGCGGGCCGCCGGGCTGCTGAGCGACGTGGTGGAAGCCCGCGTCCGTGCCAAGCGTCAGGCGCACAACCTCGAAGGCACCCGCCGAAATGCCGCCGGCCGTGAGGACCAGGTCGGCCTCCGGAGCCTCATCGAGGGCCGCGCGCAGCTCGGCCGGGGTGTCCCCCGTGCGCAGGTGAGAGACGACCTGCCCGCCGGCCTCCTCGACGAGGCCGCGCAGCAGGATGCCGTTCGAATCGGGGATCTGTCCGCGCTCGAGGGCCTCGCCGGCGCGCTTGAGCTCCGTGCCCGTCGAGACGACGATGACGCGCGGGCGGGGCAGAACTGTGAGGGTGCCGTGCCCGACCGAGGCGGCGGCCGACAGGGCTGTCCCGTCCAGGACGCGGCCGGCTTTCAGGACCGGGGAGCCGGCCTCGAGGGCCTCGCCCGCCACGCGCACATTCTCACCCAGCTTCGGGGCGACGCGGATTTCCACCGTCGCGGGTGCCTGCGCGACGCCCGCCGCATGGTCCGTGTGCTCGACCTTCACGACGGTGTCCGCGCCCTGCGGGATCGGAGCGCCCGTCATGATGCGCCAGGCCTGCCCCTTCTCGAGGCGGTTGTCGCGGGTGTCACCCGCCGGAATATCACCCGCGACGGGCAGAGTCCACGGGCCCTCGCCCGCCAGGTCCTCGCGGCGCACCGCGAACCCGTCCATCGCGGAGTTCGTAAAGGGCGGCAGGGGAATCAGAGAAAAGACGTCGACCGCCAGGCGGCGACCCAGGCACTCCTCGACGGGAAGCGTGTCGTGGGGGAGGACATGGCTGAGCGCCAGCGCCTCGATTAGCTCGCGATGCTGCGCGGTAGACAGGGCGGGATCGTGCATGCCACCAGTGTAGGGGCCAGGTGGGGTGGGCGAGGCGTGTATCCGTTGCGTGGTCGTTTGTCTCGCGTCCGCTATACGAGGCGTGGGCCGGGTTGGGCGGTTGCAGCTCATTTCAGCGGCCCGGACATGGGAGGCCGGGGGGAATTGCACTACATGGAGGTTCGACACGCCGGCGACACGCCGTTGGAAGGCCTCGTGTAGTGCAAAACCCCCGGTTGGGCGACCACGCGGGCTTTCGTTGGCGGAGAGGATGCAGCCACTGACTGCGTTCGCCGGGTGTCGTGGTCTCACCCCAGGCGCGCGTCGAGCGCCGCGCGGCACTGCGCAACGAGCTCGTCCGGATGATCGAGGTCGTGCCAGCCGACGCGGATGATGTGCCAACCCTCGGCCTCGAGGTGGCGTTGGCGCTCGCGCTCGCGGGAAAGTGACGCGTGGATGCTGCGGGCGTCGTCCCCGTATTTGGCTCGTCCGTCGAACTCGATGCCGACTTTTTCGGCCGTGAACGCGCAATCGATGAAATAGCGACGACCCCGCGTGTGCACCTCGACCTGTGTGCGCATGCCTGTCAGGCCCGCGGCGCACAGTTCGTACAGTACGCGCGCTTCTCCGGGGGAGGCGCATCCGGCATCTGCGTGAGTGATGATCCACTGTGCTTGAGAGCGTCCCCGAACGCTATTGCCAAGACGCGTGAGTTCCGCGCTCAGTAACTCCTTCCAGTACTTCTCGTGTCGACGTGAGTCTTTGAGGCGGAAGTTATCGAAGTGGGTGAATGTGTTGCCGATCATGCAGATCTGCGTGAACGTGGCTCTCGGGTTCGGTGAGCTTCGTGCGACGGTGATCTGCGCTGCTTCGGGGCTTTCGATGAGCAGGCCACGTGCATCAGTGGTCGGTGGTAACCGACGAACGCGACTCGGTGTGATCGTTATCGGCTCGAAGTGATGCGTGCCGACAGAGACCGCGGGTAAGCGGATCGAACGGGATGACGTTGAGGAGGTAACAGTGAGTGCAGGGATGCGCGGGATGGATGCGTATCCGTGTGCCCACAAAGCGCACTGACCGGTGACCACCATGGCATGGTGTGTGTGCGCGAGGTGGTACAGGCGTGCGGCGAGCACGACCTCCGGTAGCTGACTCATGTTGATGTCTGTCAAGAGAGACAGATCAAGGTAGGTCCTGCCCGCGATTTTCACGGCCGTCGGCATCTTTGTGAGGCCGTGGTGGCTGGAGCGCGGCACGCGAATGATCGCCCGTTCGACGGCGTTGAGGATGAAAGGAGCGTCGTTGCCCCTGACTTCTTGGCTCATGAGTGAATTCTAGTACTGATAGCTATCAGTACGTTGCAGTTTGAATCTTCTGATTGTGTTTGATCGCTGAGGGTGTCTTCGTGTGGTGTGATGGGGTGGGGCGGGGCGGGGCGCATGGGTGCGGCGTTCTCGTGTGGCGCGACGAGGCGTGGGCCGGGTTGGTCGGTCGCGGCTCGTTTCAACGGCCTGGACATGGGAGGCCGGGGGGAATTGCACTACATGGAGGTTCGACACGCCGGCGACACGCCGCTGGAAGGCCTCGTGTAGTGCAAAACCCCCATTTTGCTCGATGCGTCGGCAGAATCAGGTGCCCCGATGGCTGCGACTTGGTGAAGCATGGGCAGGGTTGGCTGTTTGTGGCGCGTTCGGCCTGTTTTCTAGGTTCTATCTAGGTTCTAGTCTAGGTTCTAGTGGTGGTTGCAACGGTTCTTGGTGAAGGAGTTCGTTGTGGCTGGTGTTGGTCGTGTTTTTCAGGGGGTTGAGTACCCCTCCCGTCGGGAGGCGTGTCAGGCTCGGCATCGGGAGTATGTGCGGGCTTTGGCTGATGGTTTGAACTTCACGCAGGCAGCGCATGCTGTCGGGGTTTCAAAGCGGACGGGTAAGGTCTGGCGTAATGGCCGGACTCGCTCAAGTGGACGGTGTGAGCGAGCCAGTATCGCCCCGCAGGCTCATTGGTACCGTCTGTACATGAAGTGCCAACCTCATCGGGTCAGTAAACGGTTCTTGTCGCTCAAGGAACGCATGCTCATCTTCGGATGGCGCGTCGAGGGGCTCTCTATTCGTGACATTGCCCGACAGTTAGGGCGTTCGCCCTCGACCGTGAGCCGGGAACTCAGACGCAATGGGATTACCTCCACGTGCTACAACCCCTACATTGCTCACATGCGGGCAGGCAAGCGTCTCAAACGTCCAAAGGCGCGCAAATGCGCCGATCCTCGCTTGTGGGCCATCATCTGGGACAAGCTTGAGCTCAGATGGAGTCCGGAACAGATTTGCGCGTACTTGCGTATGCGTTTCCCGCATAATCAGAGCATGAACCCGTGCGTGGAGACGATCTACCAGTCCATCTTCATCCAAGCCAAAGGCACACTCCGCAAAGAGATCGCTTCCCTCATGCGCCAAGGGCGCACCCGCAGGCGCCCAGCCGCATACGCTCGCCAGGTACGACCACGATTCAAGGACCCCATGGTGATGATCAGCGAACGGCCCGCCAGTGTGGAGGACCGGGCGCTGCCTGGACACTGGGAAGGCGACTTAATCATCGGAGCCAAAGGACAATCCGCGGTCGGCACGCTCGTGGAACGCTCCACCCGGTACACGATGCTGCTCTACTTACCCAACGGACACACGGCCGTTGAAGTTCAAGACGCCATCATCGACAAGCTCGCAGACGTGCCCCATTCCTTGCGCCTGTCGCTAACCTGGGACCAGGGAAGCGAGCTGGCCCAACACCGCAAGATCGCCTCCGAGCTGGGCCTTGACGTGTACTTCTGTGACCCACACTCCCCCTGGCAGCGCGGCACCAACGAGAACACAAACGGGCTGTTGCGCCAATACATGCCCAAAGGAACCGATCTGTCACTCCTGACCGAAGCAGACCTGGACGCCATCGCCGACCAACTCAACGACCGTCCACGCAAAACGCTAAACTGGGATACACCCAAGCAGCGACTGGAGCTGCTGCTCAGGGCATAACACGTGTTGCAACCATCCCTAGAATCTGCCGTG
>CAKAEY010000006.1 GCA_916438365.1 uncultured Sanguibacter sp. | reverse complement strand
GTGGAGATGGGGGAATCGAACCCCCGTCCAATGGCCGGCCCCGAATTCTTCTCCGAGCGCAGTCTACGGTTTTATTTCTCAGCCCCCAGCATTGCGTAGACTCACCGCCAGATAGGCTCAGTTGATTAAGTGTCGGAGCGCCCCACCAACATGGGCGACTCCCAGTGGCTCCCTAGACGACGCCAGACACCGGGCCGGAAGCAGCTCCCGGGCTGACGGACTAAAGGTTCAGGCTGCGATATCAGGCAGCGAGAACGTAGTCGGTGCGATTCTGTTCGGCACCTATTGGTTTGCACGCATCGTTTACGAGTTGAGCGTACATTCTCGGCTCGCTTCACTTCGATCGACGACCACTGTCGAAACCGATCATCCCCTCTTGAGTTTTTCAACTCACCCGACGCCCGCGTTGCCGCAGACCGTCGGACACATCAGTTTACGCCGCCGCACACAACGCCGTCAAGGGAAAAACCGAAGCATCAGAGCAGCTTCGTCGCCTCCAACTTTTCCGCCATGCGGCGGTTATTTTGCGCACCAGCAGCGGGCGCAGCGCCAGCCCCAGGAACGCGGCGAACAGGATGAAGGAAGCGAGGAACCACATGGCGTCCGCGTACTCGTGCCCCGAGTATCCGGCGATCGACGCGCGCAGCGCCCTGATCGCGTGCGTGGCCGGCAGGAACGGAGAGACAGACGAGAAGAAGGACGGCAGGATCGCCAGCGGGAACGTTCCCCGGCGCCCGAAATCTGCAGGACCAGGAAGAGCACGCCCAGGGGCCTTGCCCGCGTTCCCGAACGTCGCAATAAACGTGTACAGCAGGGAAGGAGAACACGACGGCCGTCAGCCACAGCGTTGCCATGAACTGCAGCGGGTGAGCGTGTTGGACCTTCAGGAAGTACAGGTCCCCCAACCCCACCACGGTCGCCTGGGCGAGCGCGATCGTCCCGAAAAATCAGGTAGCGGCCCAGGTAGCCGGCGGCGAGGCCGACGGGCTTCGCGGTGAGGGTGACGCGCAGCGAGTCACCCTCGGGCAGGCCTTCAGCAACGTTGGAGTCCGTAACGTCCGAGCGAATCGACACGATCATGAGCACGGACCCGACCCACAGGGCCAGGATCGTGTAGAGCGGCGCCATCTGGGAGCCGAAGTTCGCCACCGGGTAGACGGGGGTCTTCTCGACGCCCACGGGGGCCGCGATGGCCGCAGCCAGGGCCTCGGGATTATTCCCGATGATCGTCCCGAGCGTCGTCAGGTCTCCCCGGCGAGCGCCTCGCTGATCGAGGAATGCAGGGAGTCGAGCTTACCCGCCGCCTCGCGCAGGCTCGTGGCCGCGCCGGTCAGGTTGTCGCGCAGCTGGGTCAGCCCCTCGCGCGCGCTCCCGCTGCCGTTCGAGGCAGTGGACGTCGCGCCCTCCAGTGACGTGCGCGCGGCGCTCAGGGACGACTGGGCCGAGGCCAGGGTGGCGGCCAGCGATTCAAGCTGAGGACGCAGGTTGTTCTCGTAGTCGGAGGACAGCCCATCGACCGCTGAGCGCGCCTGGGCGATCAAGCCGTTCACCGTCGCGTGCCCAGCTTCGGCATTCGCGACCTTGAGTCCAGCTCGGACGCGGCGGCGCGCAGCCCGTTCGCAACCTCGGTCAGCCGGTCGGAGGCCGCCTGCAGGCGGTCCAGCGAGGACTGGGGAGACGGGCGAGCCCGGCACCCCTCGAGCGTCGACTTGATCGACGCGAAGCTGGCCGCCTGCGTGTCCAGCACGGATGCCTGCGAACGCAGCGTCGAGGCCGCGTCCGACGCGCTCGTGGATCCGTTCGCATACACGTTCTCAACGGCCGTTGACAGGGGCGGACAGCGAGGACTGGGAGGAGGAGATCGCGTCGGACACCGACGAGACCGCCGCCGACGCCGCGGATCCCCGAGCCCGTCCGCTCCCTGCCTGAGCGCTCGAGACCGCGGACCCTGCGCGGGCCCCTTCGCGTTGCCCCAGCCCGTCCACGAGCGTGGCCGTCGAGTCGATGAGCGTCACCGAGGAGCCCACGAGCGACGCGTAGGCGTCCGCGCTGTCCGCCGCCGTGCGCAGGCGCGAGGCGACGGTCTGCACGCGGTTATCGAGCGCCGTCACCGTGTTGACGGCGGTCGGGCGACGACAGCGCGTCCCCCAACCGACGTCGCCGTATCGAGGGCGACCTCGGACAGAGTCTGAACGAAAGATCTGATTCACCTGGGCGCTCACGGCCTCGGCGCCCTGGCCCGGCGATCTTCGGCGAAATACCGTTCTTCTTTCTCGTTGACGTAGTACGTCATCGGCGCGGAGGATGCTCCCCGTCGAAGAAGGTCAGCATCTCGCGCGAGAAAGTCCGACGGGAATGACGATGGCCGCGTAGTACTCGCCCGAGCGCGTCCCTCGACTGGCCGCATCCTCGGAGGCGATGACCCAGTCGAAGCTGTCGTTCTTGCGCAGCGCGGACACCACGGAATCGCCGATGTTGATGCGCAGCGGCACCAGGTCCGACTTGTAGCCCGCGTCCGTGTTCGCGATCGCGATGCGCAGGCTCTTCGTGTTCCCGAACGGGTCCCACGACGCCGCCACGTTGAACCACGTGAACAGCGACGGGATGACGACCAGGCCGAAGACGACGACGCTGGCGATCAGGGAACGATGCGCGCGACGCAGGTCGGCGCGGTAGATGGCCCAGATGGTCTTCACTGCTGTTCTCCCTTCGCCGCCTCCGACGCGTCGCCCGCGGCTTCTTCATCGACGAGGTCGGGGTCGGCCTCGTCCGTGTCCTTGCCCCCGCGCTCACCGAGGGAGGAGGCCAGCGCCGACGAGATCGACGCGCCCACGGCGGCCGCCCCCAGCGCGATGCGCGAGCGCGCGCCCTGGACGCGGCGGGTGAGCAGCGAGCGCACGTCCCCCTCATCCATAGCGCCGAGGAGCTGCTGACGCGCCAAGGCCTCGCGCAGGTACTGCAGGCCAATCAGGAAAGTGATGACGAGGAGGACCCACACGATCCACGCGCCCAGCACGATCGGCACCTCCGCGACGTTCGCGACCGACAGGACAGCTAGCGCCACGGGCACGATGATGCCGAGGACGATCGCCACGCGGCGGATCCTCGGGTATCGGCGCTCGAAGCGCGCGGCACGCGAACTCACCGAGCGCTGGAAGCCCTCGTGGTCCGCCAGGGCCGCCACGATCTGGGTGAGGCGGTAGCGATTCGAGGGAACGCGCGTCGCCTCGGACAGGAAGAGACCAGAAGACGCCAGGTCGCGCGTGATCATCGCGTTCAGGTTCACCAAGAACGGGCGCAGCGCCAGGCCAATCGCGAAGGCGACCAGCGCCTCGGCACCGAGAACCGCCAGGCAGGAGAGGTAGGTGTGCCCGTAGAAATCCCCCGACGATCTCACGCAGCGCATTAATGCCATACGTGAAGGGGAACAGCGGATGCAGGAACCGGAAGAAGGAAGGCAGCATCTCGACCGGATACAAGCCTGCCGAGCCGGGAATCTGCACGACCATGATGATGACGCACAGGCCCTTGCCGATGTGCTGGAAGCACGTCGAGAGCATGTAGACGATCGACACGAACACCATCGAGATCACCATCGACGTCCCCACGAAACCCAGTCGGGACACCGTCTGCACGCCGATGACAAGGACACCGGTCGACACGACGAGCGCCCTGGATGACCCCGAAGAAGGCGAGCAGCATCCACCGGCCCATGTACTTGGCGGCCGACGAGGTCGGGACCGATGCCATCTTCATCCACGTCGAGCTTGAAAGAGGAGGACGAGCGAAAAACGCACCGATCCACAGGGCCAGGTTCGTGAACAGCGGAGCCATCGCCGAGCCGTAGGCCGCCACGGGGATACACGGCCTTCGTCTCGATCTTCGTCGGCGAGGCCATGAAAGAGGCGATCGATTCGGCGTTGACCCCCAGGGAGTCCGCGAGGTCACGCAGCGTATTCGAGGAGGACAGCGACGAAATGTCCGTCGCCACCGAATCGAGGTCGGTCTTAATGGCGGCGACATTCGTGGCGCTCGTCTGGGTCGCCGTCTTCGCCCCGTCCAGGAGGGAATCGAGCTGGTCGAGCAGGCCAGACACCTGGTCGCGCTGACTGCGCAGCGTGTCCAGAGAGCCGCGCATCGATGAGGAGGCACTCGAGAAGTCGTCGAGCGCCGAGGAGATCGCGGGCAGCTGAGAGGACACTCCGCTGCGCGCATTCATGACCGCGCTCGACACGGCCGCGGACGCGTCAGAGGCTTTCGTCAGCGCATCCGCAATCGACGTGGACGTGGCCGACAGGTCGGAGTTGAGGGTCGTCAGGGAGCCCAGGGCCGTCGACAGCGCGGCGTTCTGGTTCGTCAGGTCGCTCAGTGCTGTGCCCGCCGCGGGCAGATTTCCGATCCCGAGAGCATTCAGCTCCGCGAGCACGTCCCCCACCGAGTCGTTGATCGACGTTCCCTCGGTGAGCAGGCCACCCACGCGCCCGGACGCACCCCTGCACGGCACCGTCGAGGGTTCCCGCGTTCGCGGACACGCCCGCCAAGGCGCTCGCCGCATTCGAAGACAGGCCGTCAAGGGCCCCGCCCATCTGGCTCGAGAAGGACGCCAGCAAGGTGCGCGAGTCACTCACCAGCTGGTCCGCCTGGTCCAGGGACGTCGACAGCTCCGAGGCGGCCGCGTCCAGATCGCTCAGGGTCGAGCGCGCCGAGGCAACCGAGGCCTTCGCCGCGTCAATCTTGTCCCCCATGCCATCCAGGGTCTGCGAGGCGTTCCCAAGCTTCGCCGAGGCCTCGGACACCGACGCGGACACGTCCGAAACGCTTCTGGTCAGCGTTGTTCGCGATACTGACCCCGGCCTCGGACGCCTTCTCCGACAGCACCTTGGCCACCGTCGAGACGAACGCGGAGTTGATCCGGCGGTCGAGAGCCGTCGCGCCCGCCCCCGTGATCTTGGGGGCCACCGCGTTGTTCTTCTCGTTGACGTAATACTGGATATTCGGCTTGACATACGTGCCATCAACGATGCCCGTCAGGTCGCGCGAAAAACGACGCTGGAATCACGAAATGCCGCGTAGGAGTCTCCGCGCTCGACCTCGGCGCGCGCCTCGTCGGCGCTCACGAAGTGCCAGCCCAGCTGATCGTTCTCCTTCAGCTGAGTCTCGAGCATCGCGCCGACGTTCACGGTGCCGATCTGATCCTTGGTCGCGCCCTCGTCCTCGTTCGCGACGGCGACGCGGATGTGGGAGGTCTGCGAGTACGGATCCCAGAATCCCGCGATGTTGAACCACGCGTAGAGCGCGGGCACGAACGCCATACCGATGATGACAATCCACGCGGCCGGCACACGCACCAGCCTCAGAAGATCACGACGAAAAATCCTGACGGAACCTCGCACTGGGTCGCCTTCTTTCCCCTATCGGCGGGCCTGCTTCACGTAGCGGCGCATCGCGCGCTCGGCCTCGCGCTGATCCTGTTTTTCACGCAGGGCCTGACGCTTATCCCATTCCTGCTTGCCCTTAGCCAGGGCGATTTCGACCTTGACGCGGCCTCCGATGAAGTACAGCTCCAGGGGCACGATCGTGTAGCCCTTCGCGGCCACGCGGTCCTGCATGCGGTCGATTTCCGCGCGGTGCAGCAGCAGCTTGCGCTTGCGCGTAGGGCGCGTGGTTCGTCCACGAGCCCTGCGAGTACAGGGGGATGTTGGCGCCGTACAGCCACGCCTCTCCCCCGTTGATCTCGACCCAGGCGTCGACGAGGGACGCGCGCCCCATGCGCAGCGCCTTCACCTCGGTGCCCATGAGGGCCAGGCCGGCCTCCCACGTGTCCTCGATCGTGTAGTCGTGGCGCGCCTTCTTGTTACGGGCGATCGTCTTCTTCGCGTCGGAGGCAGCCTTGGCGCGCTGCCCCTCCGTGGGCTTGGGCTTCTTCCATTCCTTGGGCATGCTGCCTCCTTCCAGACTCGTTGTCCGCACTCATGCGGAAAGACCCCCGCAGCGAAATCGCTACGAGGGTCCATCCTAACGCGGATTACAAATAATCCATCGGTTCAACATAACTTCCGTTCTGAAGAACACCAAAATGCAGGTGGCAGCCCGTCGCATAGCCTGTCGAGCCGACCTCGCCCAGCGCGTCGCCCGCGTTCACGTACTGGCCCGGGGACACGTACTGCGCCTGCATGTGCAGGTACTCGGTGATGACGGAGTTACCGCCGACGAGGCCGTGGTTGATATCCACATAGTTGCCCGCCGAGTAGTCCGAGGACACCGCATTGACATAGCCCGATGCCACGGCACGGATGATCGTGCCACAGTCGGCAGCCATGTCGGTACCCGAGTGGCCCTTCATGACGCCCAGCACCGGGTGGTAACGCATACCAAACGGACTCGTCACAACGATCGGGATATCCAGCGGACTACGGAAGCCCGAGGCCGACACGTAGGAGGCACCCGACGCACGGTTCGCCGCATCAATGGCAGCCAGCTCCGCGCTGCGCGCCTGATAGTCCGCTTCCGCCTGGTCGAGCGAGGCCTGAACCTGGCCCTTCTGCGCGTCCCACTCAGCCTGCTTCGCCTGCGCCTGCGTCTTCAGGTTGTTGAGCTCGGTGAGCTTGGCATCAGCCTCACTCTTCGCAGCCTCGGCCTCGGCCTCGGCCTGCGCGGCCTTCGCCTCGAGGTCGGCGATACGCTCCGTGATGGCGTCCTGGCGCGTGGCCTGGGTGCGCTGGGACGAGGACACGTCCAGCGCCGCCGTCATCGTCTGGTTCTCCGTCCGCAGCGCCATATCGGCGGCCGCCGCACGGTCGGTGATCGACTCTGTGCCGCCCGCAGTCAAGGCGACGGCGACCGGGTCGACGTTGCCCTCGCGGTACTTACGACGCACGAGGTCGGCGATCGCTCTCTGCGCGTCGTCGGCCTGCGTGGTCGCCTGGTTGAGCGACTGACCGATGCGGCTCTGCTCGCCCTGAGCGGCGCTCAGCTCACCCATGATCGTCGCGTGTTCGCGGGACTTCTGGTCGTAGGTCGCGGTCGCGGCATCGTAGGCGGCCTGGGCCACCGGAATCTGTGCGTTGAGCGACTGCAGGTCGATGAACACCTGGGCGAGCGACGCGTCGATGCCCTCCAGCTGCGACTGGAGGGCGTTGACCGTCGCCTCGGCCTCGGCGGCCGCGTTCGCGGCGGCGTCGCGCTCATCGTCCGCGCGCGCGGGCAGGGCCTGGCTCATCGCCGCAAACGAGGCGATCGCGAGGGCCAGCGCACCGGCGCGCAGTGCGCGACGACCGGGACGATGCGAGGAGGGGGACATGTGACTCACGCCTTCGTGTACTTCGCGAGCGAGAACGCCGATGCAATAACCGCCAGCGCCACCGCCGCCAGGACGAGGATCGGCGTCATGATCGCGACCTCGCCCATGCCGATAAAGTTCGTCCATTTAAATGCGGGGGCCATCCACCCCTGAACGATGAAGTGCACGCCCGCGAACAGAGTGCCAATCGCGAAGGCGGCACCCACCAGCGCGGCGAGCGCGCCCTCGATCATGAAGGGTGCCTGAATGAACAGGTTCGAGGCACCCACGTAACGCATGATCTGGGTTTCCTGCTCACGGCTCATGGCGCTCAGGCGAATCGTCGTCGAGATCAGCAGGATCGCGGCAACGACCATGATCGCGCCGAGGCCCAGGGCCGCCGTGCGGGCGGCACCCAGCACGCGGAACAGGGGCTCGACGACCTCACGCTGGTCGCGTACCTCGGACACACCTGCGGTCCCGGAGAACTCCTCCTTGACCACCGAGTACTGCTCGGGGTTAACCAGCTTGATGCGGAACGCAAACTGGAGCATGTCCGGCGTGGTCCACTGGGTCAGGGCGTTGTTGCCGTTGAGACGCTGGAAGTTCTCGTACGCCTCTTCCTTCGTCTCCTCGTACACGTGAGCCACGTACGGGGTCATCTCGGCGGACGCCAGCTTCTGCCGCACCGCGTCGATCTGCGC
Source organism: uncultured Sanguibacter sp. (assembly GCA_916438365.1). The sequence goes on along the minus strand of CAKAEY010000006.1, from coordinate 58,375 downwards.
GTCGCTCGCCTCGGTCGCGTTGCAGTTCGCGGCCGCGTCGTTGATGGCGCACATGTAGATCGTGACCTCGATCTTGTCGTACCACTCCGACTTCATCTTGGACACCTGCATCTGGGTCAGGCCCGCGATACCCACGAACAGGAGGGACACGAAGGTCACGAGGATGACGGCGACGCTCATCGCGCGGTTACGCGACAGGCCCTTACCGACCTCGGACAGAATAAAACGAAGTTTCACTGGTCTTACCTCCCGGCCCCGTAGACGCCGCGGTTCTGGTCGCGCACGACGTCGCCGTTGGCGAGCTCGATGACGCGCTTGCGCATCTGGTTCACGATGTCCGCGTCGTGGGTAGCCATGACGACGGTCGTGCCCGTGCGGTTGATTCGGTCAAGGAGACGCATGATGCCCAGCGACGTCTCCGGGTCAAGGTTGCCGGTGGGCTCGTCCGCGAGCAGCAGCTCGGGGCGGTTCACCATGGCTCGCGCGATAGCGACACGCTGCTCCTCACCACCGGACAGCTCGTGCGGCAGGCGCGATTCCTTGCCGGACAGGCCCACCAGCTCGAGGGCGTCCGGGACGGCCGTCTCGATCGCGTGGCGAGGCTTGCCGATGACCTGCATGGCCAGGGCGACGTTCTCGTACACGGTCTTGGAGGGCAGCAGTCGGAAGTCCTGGAAGACCGTGCCGATCTGGCGGCGCAGCTTCGGAACCGCCCACGTGGACAGCTTGGACACGTCCTTTGCCGAGCACCCACACCTTGCCGCTGGTCGCCTTCATTTCGCGCATGACGAGCTGCAGGAACGTGGACTTGCCGGAACCCGACTTGCCGACGAGGAACACGAATTCTTCGCGTTCCACCTCCAGCGAGACGTGGTCCAGCGCGGGCTGGGCACCTGGCGTGTACACCATGGTGACATCTTCAAAACGAATCATGGGACCGTCCGATCGGGGTCAATAGTCCCTGTCAGATTAGGGTAACGATCGGGTCACGAGCCCGGCTGCGACACGCGGAAAACCGCCGGTGTGGTGCTCAGCCCTCCACCTGGGAGGGCTTGGACATACGCGCGACCCCGGCCTCGTTCATGAATCGACGAGGCCGGGGCCGGGTTGCGCGAAGGGGAGGCTCAGTCCTGAGCGGCCTTCTGCTCGTTCTTGCGCCAACGGATGCCGGCGTTGATGAAGCCGTCGATGTCGCCATCGAAGACGGACTGAGGGTTGCCGGACTCGTACTCGGTGCGCAGGTCCTTGACCATCTGATACGGCTGAAGGACGTAGGAGCGCATCTGGTCGCCCCACGACGCCTTGACATCGCCGGCGAGCTCCTTCTTCTTCGCCTGCTCTTCCTCGTGACGCAGCACGAGGAGGCGGGACTGCAGGACTCGCAGGGCTGCCGCGCGGTTCTGGATCTGGGACTTCTCATCCTGCATGGACACGACGATGCCCGTGGGGATGTGGGTCATGCGCACGGCCGAGTCGGTCGTGTTCACGGACTGGCCGCCGGGGCCCGAGGAGCGGAAGACGTCCACCTTCAGCTCGGACTCGGGGAATCTCGATGTGGTCCGTCGTCTCAATGAGGGGGATGACCTCGACAGCCGCGAAGGACGTCTGGCGGCGGCCCTGGTTGTCGAAGGGGCTGATGCGCACGAGGCGGTGGGTGCCGGCCTCGACGCTCAGCGTGCCGTAGGCGTAGGGCGCCTGAACCTCGAAGGTCGCCGACTTCAGGCCGGCCTCTTCCGCGTAGGAGGTGTCCATGACCTTCGTCGGATAACCGTGACGCTCCGCCCAGCGCAGGTACATGCGCAGGAGGATCTCGGCGAAGTCTGCGGCGTCCACGCCGCCCGCGCCGCTTCGGATCGTGATGACGGCATTGCGCTCGTCGTACTCGCCGTCCAGCAGCGTGCGGATCTCCAGGTCGCCCAGGTCCTTGCGCAGCTTCTCCAGGTCGGCCTCGGCCTCGGCGAGGATGTCAGCGCCCTCATCCGGGTCCTCGGCGGCCATGTCCACCATGGCCTCCAGGTCGTCGATGCGCTCACTCATCTGAGTGACGCGGTCGAGCTCGCTCTGGCGGTGGCTGAGCGCACTCGTGACAGCCTGGGCGGCGCTCGGGTCGTCCCACAGGTCGGGCGCGGCCGCCTTCTCGTTCAGCTCGGCGATCTGCTCGCGCAGCTTGTCCGGCTGCACGACCGCGAGGATGTTCTCCATCGTGGTGCGCAGGGACGGGATCTCTTCAGAAAATTCAATGGCCACGCACCCAGGGTAGCCGATCGCAGGCCCAACGAGGAACGCTAAGGGGCGACGGTGGCGGGGCTTACTCCCCTATCGGCCACAGATACGACGGTGCCCCGACGCCACAGGACGCCGGGGCACCGAACAGATAGCGGATCAGATGAGACCCATCGCGACCATCGCGTCGGCCACCTTGCGGAAGCCCGCCAGGTTCGCGCCGGCCACGTAGTCGCCCGCGACGCCGTATTCCTCGGCGGTGGCGACGGCGTTCGCGTGGATGTCGACCATGATCTGGTGGAGCTTCGCGTCAGTCTCCTCGAAGGCCCACTGGGTGCGCCCGGAGTTCTGCTGCATCTCGAGGCCGGAGGTGGCCACGCCGCCCGCGTTGGAGGCCTTGCCGGGGGCGTAGGCGACGCCCGCAGCCTGCAGGGCCTCGATCGCTTCGGGGGTGGTGGGCATGTTCGCGCCCTCGGCGACCAGCTGGACGCCGTTCTTGATGAGGGCCTGGACGCCAGACAGGGGCAGCTCATTCTGAGTCGCACAGGGCAGGCGACGTCACAGGGGACGTCCCAGATGGAGCCGTCGGCAACGAACACGGCACCGGGGCGCTCGGCCGCGTAGTCGGAGACGCGTCCACGACGCACCTCCTTGACGTCCTTGAGCAGCGCGACATCGATGCCGGCCTCGTCCACGACGTAGCCGGAGGAATCGGAGACGGCAACGACGGTCGCGCCCAGCTGCTGAGCCTTCTCGGTCGCGTAGATCGCGACGTTACCCGAACCGGAGACGACGACGCGCTTGCCGTCGAAGCTCGTGCCCTTCGCGGCGAGCATCTCGGCAGCGAAGTAGACCAAGCCGTAACCGGTGGCCTCGGTACGCGCAAACGAACCGCCCCACGTCAGGCCCTTGCCGGTCAGGACACCCGCGTCGAAGCGGTTCTTCAGGCGCTTGTACTGGCCGAACATGTAGCCGATCTCGCGGCCGCCCACGCCGATGTCGCCGGCGGGAACGTCGGTATCGGGGCCGATGTGGCGGGAGAGTTCAGTCATGAAGGACTGGCAGAAGCGCATGACCTCGGCGTCGGACTTGCCCTTGGGGTCGAAGTCCGCGCCGCCCTTGGCGCCACCCATGGGCAGGCCGGTCAGCGCGTTCTTGAAGATCTGCTCGAAGCCGAGGAACTTGATGATCGACAGGTTCACGGAGGGGTGGAAGCGCAGGCCGCCCTTGTAGGGGCCGAGAGCGGAGTTGAACTGAACGCGGAAGCCGCGGTTCACGTGGATGTTGCCCTTGTCATCGGCCCACGGGACGCGGAACTGGAGCTGGCGCTCGGGTTCGACGATGCGGTCGATGATTGCCAGGTCGGCGTACTCGGGGTGACGCTCGGCGAGGGGGCGATGGTCAGGAGGACCTCGTACACGGCCTGGTGGAACTCGGCCTGGGCGGGATCACGGCGCTGAACGGATTCGAAAAACGGAGGCCAGCGCGGGGAAAGACGAGATGTATCAAAGCTGCTCATGGCCTAAAGTTTACGTTTCGTTTACTCACCGCTCCCTCGCCGTCCCACAATGTGACCGTCTCGGACGTCACTTTAAGGTGCCCCCTGAACCCCACGCAGGCGTGCACTCGAGGTCCTCACGAGCTCGGGAACCACCGCGTTACGCAGCACCGGGGGCAGGAGGGAGACCCTCGGATGCGCTCTCACACCCACCTCCACCTCCCCGCTGCTCACGCTGACCCAGGAGACGCTCACCCCATCCCCGACCCGGCACGTCGAGTCCGACAGCCCCGCGAGCGCACCGTCGACGCGAGAGCTCGCCGACTCCTCGTCAACCCCGAAGTTTCCACCCGCGAAGACCGTGGACGCGGAGGCTCCCGACACCCCGGCGCTGGCCAGGGCGTCGGCGCAGGACACGAGGCGGCGGTCCTGCATCGCAACCTCGGTGAGCGCGATCGACACGACGAGCAGCAGGCACACGAAGGCGCATCCCGCGCACATGAGGATCCCGACGCGCCCCTCCTCACCCTCAATCACGGGCGACCACCTCACGCACGGGCGCGCGGGCACTCGAGGAAACGCCCACGCCGACGTCGCCGAGCCAGGAGGGCATGAAGGGCAGCGGGACCTGCACGGACACGCGCACATCAACAGCCCCCTCCCCCACCTGGCAGTTATCGCACGTCGCGGCCACCTCGGGCTGCGCGTTCACACCGAAATCCTCGACGATGAGGGTCACGGCATGGGAAGCGTCGGCCGTTCGTTCCGGGTCCTCGGCGAGGATGCGCGCGGCCTCGCGGGCCCCCGCATCCACCGCCATGGCGCCGGCGCTCACCTGGCCGATCGCGAGCACGATGTAGAGCACCGGGATCACGACGACGACAAGGATCCCGAGGAATTCGACGCTGGCGTCTCCCCGCTCGTTCACGGCCCCTCCACCAGGGCGCGCCCACGCACGGTCAGCCACCTCGGCCCGAGCCCGCCCACGAGGGGCAGGCGCGTGCGCACGGTGACGGTGAGGACGTCGACGCCCGCGTCGCTCTCACGTTCCACGGCGATCTCGCGGTCCTTCGCTGCCCCCACGAGAGAGTCGAGGAGTTCGCTCGTGCGGGCCCGCGCCTCGTCCTCGTCTCCTCCGAGCAGACCGCCACGGCGCGCGCCCTCGGACGCCGCGCTCACGCTCATCGTGCGCACGTGCGAAGCGAAGGCCAGCTGAACGAGCAGGAGGATGACGAGGACGACGAGGCCCTGGACGAGGACCGTCGAGACGACCTCGGATCCCTCCTCAGATGCCCGCAATCGAGTCCATCGCACGGTTAAAGATCTCCACGAGACGCTCCGAGGCGACGCCCCAGATGAGGACAACGAGCGCGGCCGTCATCAGGGTGATGAGGACCCACCCGGGCACGTCGCCGCGCTCCCCGAGGGGAGCCTTCCTGAAAAAGAGTTTCTTCATGACTGTTTCCTTCCTTCACGGGGTGAAATCCAGGGCAATAAGCCCCGGGTAGAGGGCGAACATGACGGTGACGGGCAGGATGAGGAAGACGACGGGCAGGAGCATCGCGATTTCGCGGCGCCCACCCTCCTCCATGAGGGCTGCGAGGGATCGTTCGCGCTGGTCCCGGGCCTGGTCGTGCAGGACCGAGGCCAGGGGCGAGCCGCGCTCGATCGCCGTGGTGAGAGTGCGGCTCAGGCGCGTGAGAGCCGGGGATTCGGTGCGCTCGACGAGGTCGGCGAGAGCGCGCACGGAGGGCGTGCCGTTGCGGATGTGCCCGGCAGTGAGGGACAGCTCTGCGCCGAGGGGGCCTCCCGCGCACCCGGCGACGCGCTCGATGGCGGCGGGGATCGACTCGCCGGCGGCCACCGCGAGCGCGAGGAGTTCGGAGCAGTCGGGCACGGCGGCGTCGATCGCGCGCTGCCTGGCGCGGGCACGCACGGTGAGGAAGCGGTCCATGCCGGCGACCCCGAGGAGAGTACCGACGAGCGCGCACGCACACAGTGGGATGAGGGAGGCGCGCAGGGAGGAGGCGTGGCGCGCGGCAACGAGGGCGCATGCGGCGACGAGGCCTGCAACCCCCGAGGCCGCCTGGCGCAGCCGAAAGACGGACACGTCCGGGTTCATGCCGGCCAGGTCAAGCCTGCGGGCCACTGATTCGCTGGTGGATCCGAGGGAATCCAGAGCCGATGCGCTCACGCGGCGCACCCACGCGGCGAGCGCGGAGGGCGGGCGCTCCTGCACACGCCCCTGCGCGACGCGGTCAACGAAGGAGGGGCGGCGCGCGAGGGCGGCGGCCAGGATGAGGACGAGGCCCGCGCCGGCAACGAGGGCGACGGCCAGGTCGAGGGCTCGCGGGATCCACGGGTTCATCGCACGCCCCCAAGGTTTCTCGGGTCGGTGCTCAGGCGCCCCATGGCCTTCATGATCAGGTAGGCGATGACGCAGACGCCGGCTCCCGAGCACAGGACGGCGATACCGCCCGGCGAGTTCCACACGTGTGCGCTGGCCCCGCCTCCCGACAGGAGGAGCAGGACGACCCAGGGGGCCGCGAGGCCGAGGCGGGCGGCGCCTACAGTCCAGGATTGACGCGCCTCGAGTTCTCCGCGCACGCGCGCATCCTCGCGCAGCAGCGAGGCGAGATCTTGAAGCAGGCGGGTCAGGTCCGCCCCGCCCACGGATCGAGCAATGCGCAGCGCCTCGACGATGCGGTCGGCGACGGGGTCGGCGACCGTCTCTTTCATCGCGTCCAGAGCGAGCTCGAAACGGCCGTTAGCGCTGTAATCCCGCGAGAACGCGTCGAAGGCGAAACGCACGGGGACGGGTCCCTCCTCGGCAAGGTCGCAGAGCACCTGGGGCAGCGCCGTGCCCGCGCGCACCCCGGACACCATGGCGTCGATAACCTCGGGCCATGCGGCCCTCACGGTCTTTGCGTGCGCGCCGAGACGGGAGACAACCCACGCGTAGGCAGGAACGCGACGCCGACGGAGACGATGAGGGCGACGGGCCAGGCTCCCGTGACAGCCAGGATGACGAGCGCGACGAGGCTTCCGATGGCGAGGCTCAGCGCGACGAGGCGCAGGGCGGTCAGGCCGGGGATGCGGGCACGGGACACGTCCTCGCGCAGGCGCTTCCACGGCCCCCACGGCCGCCACGCCGGAGGCGGCGCGAACCAGGGGGACACGGCCACGACGAGGCCGATCCCGAACACGAGCCCACACACGATCGCGATCACGCCTGCCCCCAATCCAGGAGGGACGCGAGATCAAAGCCGGCGGCGGCAAAACGATCGTGCAGGTCCAGGCCGCCGGTGCCTCGGACGCACCGGCACCCATCGAAGCGGAAGATGGTGGCAGTCTCGATTCGGTTTCCTTCGACGCGCCCCGGGACCGCCATGATCTCGGCGACGTGGCGCTGCCCGTCCGCGCCCCGCTCGACGTGGCACACGAGGTCGATGGACGAGGCCAGGGTCGGGGTCACGAATCCCGTCGTCACATTCTCGCCCGCCAGGAGCGGCAGGATCGACAGCTTGTCGAGGGCCTCGCGAGCCGAGTTCGCGTGCACGGTCGCCATGCCAGGCACGCCCGCGTTGAGGGCCACCAGAAGGTCGAGGGCTTCCGGGCCTCGAACCTCTCCGACGATCAGGTACTCGGGGCGCATACGCAGCGATTCGCGCACGAGGTCGCGCAGCGTAATCTCGCCCGTCCCCTCCGCGCCGGCCGGTCGCGTCTGCATCGCGACGTGGTCCCAGTTGGCCAGGCCCAGCTCGAAGACTTCCTCGCAGGAGATGACGCGGCGCGACCTAGGCAGCTCCCCCGCGAGCGCGCGCAGCAGCGTCGTCTTCCCCGCCTGCGTGCCGCCCGAGACGAGGACGGAAAGTCCCACGGAGACGGCGGCCGCCAAAAAATCCCTCATCGGAGGGACGAGCATGTCAACCGCGACCAGGTCATCCAGGGTGCGGGCACGCTGGATGTGCTTGCGGATGTTGACGCTCCACGACGATCCCGTGACGGGCGGAATGACGACGTGGAGGCGCTCCCCTCCCGCGAGCATCGCATCGACGAAGGGGCTGGACAGGTCGAGCCTGCGCCCGGAGTGGTGGAGCATGCGCTCGACGAGGGCGCGCACGTCCTCGTCGGTGAGGATCAGGCTCGTCAGCTCGGCAACACCCGAGCGGGCCACGAACACGCGCGAGGCCGCGTTGATCCAGATCTCCTCAACCGAGGGATCATCCATGAGCGACTGAAGCGGACCGAGACCGCAGATGTCGTCCATGAGATCCGCTTCGACTTGCGCGCGGGCCGCGGGCAGCAGGTCGGACGCAAAGCGGTCGATGGCGCGGTGAATGAGCAAACGCACAGACCGAGGGTCTCGGGCCGCGTCAACTCCGCCCGCGGCTAAGTCCTCACGCACCCGTGCGGCGAGCGTGCGCGTCGTGGCTTCCATCGCTGCGCCTCCTTGCTACAGACCAAGCCAATGTGTCGAAAGTAACAGAGTTTTTCGGAAAGGAGCAAACCCACATCCATCCAATCCTCCTGACGCCCGCGCGGGGGAGGCGCGCACCGGCCCCAGCCGCGATACGTTAAGGCAATGACATCCCGCAAGAGCCCCCTCGAACTGGCAGCCCTGGCCACCGCAGCCGTCCCCGGCATGCGCGTCACAGCCCTGCGCCCGCCCACCTACAGCGACGAGCTCTCCACCGTGACCGGCATCGAAGACGCCGCCGGACACCGCTGGATCGTCACCTGCCCCCACGAGGAGGTCTCCGGACCCGCACTCGAAGCGACCTCCGGCATCCTGGACCGGCTCGGCCAGGCACACGACCACGACTACATCCCCTTCGACGTGCCCCGCCTCGCAGGCCAGGTGAAGACCAGCGGCGGGGGCACCGTCTACGTCCACCGCGACCCGGGCGGCACCGCCCCCACGGACGAGGACCTCGACACCGATCCGCTGCTGCCCGCGTCCCTCGGACGCGCCCTCGCAGCCCTGCACAACCTCCCCGAGACCGTCTTCTCCTCGATCGGCCTGCCCACTACACGGCCATCGAGTGCCGCGACCGCAACCTCGCCCTCCTCGACGAGGCCGCCCGCGAGGTCGCCATCCCAGCCGCCCTGTGGAGTCGCTGGGAGGCCGCCCTCGAGGACGTATCCCTGTGGAGATTCCCCTCCGCACCCATCCACGGCGACATCCAGGAGCGCTGCCTGTCCGTCAAGCGCGGCTCGCTCCTCGCCATCGGAGGCTGGACCAGCGCGCACGTCGGCGACCCCGCCCTCGACATCGCCTGGGTGCAGGCCACCGCATCCGACGCGTTCCTCGACCGCTTCCGCGAAACCTACGGCCACGAGCGCCGCGCCACCGACCTGCACGTCTTCACGCGCGCCCAGCTCATGAGCGAGATCGCGCTCGTGCGCTGGCTCGTGCACGGCCTGCACGCCGAAGACTCCTCCATCGTCGACGAAGCCCGCACGATGCTCGACGACCTGGCCAAAGACATCGACGGCGAGCCTCTGCTGCCCTCGCACGCATCCGCGATGGGGGCGCGCATCTCCCTGACCCCCATTGTGTCGCCTGGCGCCTCACCGATCGAGGCCTCGGAACCCACACCGAGCGCCGCGGACAGCGACGACGACTCCGACGAGCCCACCGTCCCCGTGTCGCGCCCTGCCTCCGCGCTCAAGCGCAAGCTCGCCGAGGGCGAGGTCGACCCCGCCGCCCCCACCGAGCGCCTCAGCCTCGGCCCCGACGGCACGCTGCTGCGCTAACCGCGCCGCGCCGCCTCACAGACCGGCCGCCCAGGGGCGCTCCCACATGACGAACCGGGGCCCGTCAGGTTTGCACCTGACGGGCCCCGGCCTCGTTGATTGTCGTGAAGGCGCGCGCCTCAGCGAGACTGATCATCCCCCGGGCGAGACGCTTCAAGGGCGTCGACGCGACGGCGCAGATCCTCCACCTGCAGGCGCAGGATCGCGGCCTCCTCAGTCAGGCGACGGCGATCCTCATCCGAACGCGACAGGTCCACCGAGAAACGCAGCGACAGGAGCAGCAGCACCACACCCGCCAGGAAGAACCCGAGGTTCAGCGGGACAACGACGCCCAGCTGCATCGCGCTCCACTTCAGGATCGGCGGGAAGATGGACAGCAGTGCCGTAAACAAGGCGATGCAATACCACCACAGGCCGTAGCGTTCCTTCAGGCCCGAGTTACGCATCTTGACGAACACCATCACCAGGATGATGATCGCGAACACCAGTCCAAGCACGTACGTGGGGCTCATGCGTTCTCCTCCGGCGCCTGGGCGACATTCTCGCCGGGGCGCGACAGGGAGACCGCGAGGGCCATCGTCGCGCGCACCAGGAAGAGCGCCGATTTGATCGGATTGTGGGAAGGCTCACCGCCCGCGCGCGGGTGCATCTGCACACCGACCTCGCGCACGACCAGGTGTGAGCGCGCCGCGATGACGAGCGCACCGATCGTGTCACCCAGGTACTCGGCCGGGTAGTTGCGCGCGAACAGCGAGAGCGCACGGGGGCCGTAGAGCTTGAAACCGCTGGTCGTATCGCTCAAGTGGGTGCCACACACGCGAGAGAGGATGGCCGAAAAAAGATCCATCGCCCACTTGCGCGGGCCCCGCGCGTGGTAATCCCCCCTTGCCCGCGAAACGCGAGCCGATAACGACGTCCGCATGCTCGCTCGAGGCCGTCTCGATGAGCGTGTCGATCTCGCGCGGATCGTGCTGGCCGTCCGCGTCGAGCTGGCACGCATACTCGTAGCCCATGCGCCGCGCATACTGGAAGCCGGCGCGCATCGCGCCACCGACCCCCAGGTTCAGCGGCAGGTCGAGGACGGCCACGCCCGCGGCGCGCGCGATGTCGGCGGTCGCGTCCGTCGACCCGTCGGAAACCACGAGGATATCCGCGAAGGAAGGCTTCTCAACCTTCACCATCTCGAGGACATCACCGAGCACCTCCTCCTCGTTCCACGCAGGGATAACGATGAGCAGGCGGGACTGAACGCTGGGACGGCTCACTCAGCACCCCTCTCGCTCAAGCAGCTCGAGCAGGTACGCGCCGTAACCGGACTTGACCAGGGGCTCGGCGCGCTGGCGCAGGCCCTCGTCGTCAATGAAGCCCATGCGCCACGCGACCTCTTCGGGGGCACCGATCTTCATGCCCTGGCGGGCCTCGACCGTGCGCACGAATGCGGTGGCGTCCGCGAGGGAGTCGAACGTGCCGGTGTCGAGCCACGCGGTGCCGCGCGGGAGGACCTCAACCTTGAGCTTGCCGGCCTCGAGGTAGGAGCGGTTCACGTCGGTGATCTCGTATTCGCCACGCGCGCTCGGCTTGAGGTTGCGGGCAATCTCAACCACGTCGTTGTCGTAGAAGTACAGGCCGGGCACCGCGTAGTTCGACTTGGGGTGCTCGGGCTTCTCCTCGATCGACAGCGCGTTGAACTCCTCGTCGAATTCCACGACACCGTACTCACGCGGGTTGGACACGTGGTAGGCGAAGACGGCACCACCGTCGGGGTCAACGTGGCGACGCAGCTGCGCACCCATGCCGGGGCCGTAGAAGATGTTGTCGCCCAAGACCAGGGCGGCGCTGTCGTTGCCCACGTGGTCAGCGCCGAGCACGAAGGCCTGCGCGAGGCCGTTGGGCTCATGCTGGACGGCGTAGGAGATGTTGACGCCGAGCCGGCTGCCATCGCCGAGCAGGCGGTGGAACGACGGAGCGTCGTGAGGGGTTGTGATGACGAGGACCTCGTTAATGCCCGCCAGCATGAGGGTCGACAGCGGGTAATAGATCATCGGCTTGTCGTAGACGGGGACGAGCTGCTTCGATGTCCCCAGCGTAATCGGGTTCAGACGGGTGCCCGAGCCGCCCGCCAGGATGATGCCTTTCATGTTGCCTCCGGTTCCCGGCGCGTCCTCGTGTGGGTCGCGCGTCGTTGACAATTATCCCTATAGAACAGTATTTTTCCACAACTTTGCCCCCGCGCGCGCCCATGGGGCGGCGCACACCACCGCGGGGGTGCAGATCGGATAGTATTTACATGGAATGTTGCGTCCGCACAAACCACGCACGTAAGGAAGAACCATGGCGCCCACCGCTAAGCCCCTGGGGATTACGACCACGCCGATCCCCGGCTTTTTGCGCATTGATCTGACTGTTCACGGCGATAACCGAGGCTGGTTCAAGGAGAATTGGCAGCGCGAGAAGATGGTCGCGCTGGGCCTGCCGGATTTCGGCCCCGTGCAGAACAACATCTCGTTCAACGACGAGGTCGGTGTGACGCGAGGCATTCACGCGGAGCCGTGGGACAAGTTCGTGTCGGTCGCGACCGGCCGCGTGTTTGGCGCGTGGGTGGACCTGCGAGAGGGTCCTTCCTTCGGCACCGTCTACACGACGATCATCGACCCGGGCGTGGCGGTGTTCGTCCCCAAGGGCGTGGGTAACTCCTACCAGACCCTGGAGCCGAACACGGCCTACACGTACCTGGTCAACGACCACTGGTCGCCGGACGCGCGCTACACCTTCTTGAACCTGGCCGACGAGACGGCCGCCGTGGATTGGCCGATCCCGCTCGAACGCGCCATCCTGTCCGACAAGGACAAGGCCCACCCGCGCATGGCGGACGTGACTCCGTTCCCCGCACCGGTCCCGGCGGGTCGCCGCGCGCTTGTGACGGGCGCGAACGGCCAGCTGGGTCGCGAGCTCATGCGTGCACTGCCCGAGGCCGGCTTCACGGTGACGGGCGTGGACCTGCCCGAGGTGTCGATTTCCGATGCCGAGCAGGTGGCCGCTCTGCCGTGGGACGACATCGACGTGGTGATCAACGCGGCCGCGTGGACGAACGTCGATGGCGCTGAGACGCCCGAGGGCCGCCGCGCGACCTGGCAGGCGAACTCGACGGGCCCGGCGGTCCTGGCCCGCGAGGCCACGGCTCACGGCGTGACGATGGTCCACATCTCGACGGAGTACGTCTTCGATGGCACGCAGGACGTGCACGTCGAGGACGAGGCCCCCTCGCCCCTGGGCGCGTACGGCCAGTCGAAGGCGGGCGGCGATGCCGCTGTCGCCTCGACGCCGAAGCACTACATCGTGCGCACCTCCTGGGTCGTGGGCGATGGCAAGAACTTCCTGAAGACCATGGCGTCCCTGGCGGATCAGGGCACCTCCCCCTCGGTTGTGTCCGACCAGGTGGGTCGCCTGACCTTCACCTCCGACCTTGCGCGCGGCATTATTCACCTGCTGACCAGCGAGGCACCGTTCGGCACCTACAACCTGTCTGGCGAGGGGCCGGTCATGAGCTGGGCGCAGGTCGCCAAGCGCGTGTTCGAGCTGTGCGGCCGCGATCCGGAAGACGTCACCGAGGTGACGACGCAGGAGTATTTCGCGGGCCGCGAGGTGGCTCCGCGCCCCCTGTCCTCCGTCCTGGACCTGACGAAGATCAAGGCCACGGGCTTCACCCCCGAGGATTCCTCGCAGCGTATCGACTCCTACGTCGCTTCCCTGCGGAGCTGACCTCCACACATTGCAGGCGGGCCCCGGGCACCGACAGGTGCTCAGGGCCGCTGCTATGTCCGCGTACACCCTGCGTGCGTGTAAGGCTACGGATCCTGCCCACGTAGCCGGGGCTGCCCGCGCGTGCCCTCAGGGCGACGTTTGCGAATGGAGCGGCGTATCCGGATAGGTTACAAACATCCGGATAGGTTACGAACATCCGGATAGCTTATTAACCTATCCAGATGCGCACAACCTATCCAGATGCGCACAACCTATCCAGATGCGCACAACCTATCCAAATGGGGAGCGCGGCAGAAGACTGTTGAGGCGCGCAGCCGGTTCTCCCCGAACGCGCGATCAGTGCAGCTGGCTCAGGACGTCCTGCGAACCGTCGATCTCCCGCACCTGCGCGACGAGCACGTCTGCGAGCTTCTTCGCCGCCACGTACTGCGTTGATTCGACGCCGTAGCGACTCGCGATGTCCGTCAGGCGCGCAGGGATCGTCGTGGCGCTGCCATCCTTCGATGTCAACATGTCCGCCAGGTTAAGCACCAGGAGCTCATCCGACTGGTAGTCGCTGTCGGGATCGCCGTGATGGAAGATCTCCGCCCAGTACGTGAACCCCAGGGAGCGCAGCAGCGCACCTCCGAGTTCCTCGTGCTCGGACTGTTCATGAGCGAATTGATAGCCGACATCGTGCAGGTAGCCCATCACGAACATCTCGCGGCACTTGTCGTCCGACCAGCCAAACAGGGTCCGCCCCAGCTCGGAGGCCTTCATCCCCACGCCGCGGCAGTGGCGCAGCCGGTTCTCATCCATGCCGATTGCCGGCGTCGAGTCGTTCATCATGCGATCCTTTGCGTGCCGTCGGCCAGATACCGCAGGAGATCCTCGAGCCTGCGACGCTGAGAATCCGCGAGGCGCAAATCGAGGACCTTGTCCTTGCGCACCCACTGGAAACCCGTGGATTCAGAGTCGAGAGACACCTCGTGGCCCTCGGACACCCCGTGAAACACGACGGTGAACTCCTGGCGTACTTCCCCGTCGGAGTATGCGATGCGCACGTCCGGGTCCGTGTAGGTGCCGACGATCCCAGTCACCTGCACGTCGAGGCCGGTCTCCTCCTTGAGCTCGCGGACCGCGCACTCGGCGAGGCTTTCGCCGATTTCGAGGGTGCCGCCCGGGAGCGTCCAATTCCCGCTATCTCGGCGCTGGAGCATCAGGATGTGGCCCTCACGCTCGATGGCGACCGCTGCGGCGGGGACGATCGAGTTGGCGGCCGGCGCATCGGGAGCGTGGGAGTAGTCCACGCGTGTCGTCGTCAGGGCCGAGGCCAGCCAGGCCTCGACATCCGGGCCGGGGGTGACAACGTTCTTGTCGTTCGTGGAGGGAACCTTGATGAAGAGGATCCGCGTCCCCCGCTTCGAGCGCTGCGCGTAGGTCGTTCCGGGTTCAATGACGTAGAAGTCGCCCGCACGGAACTCATGCTCCTCGCCAGTGTCCGTATCCAGGTACTGCGTCCACCCGGACAGCATGTACTGGTACTCGGTGGCCTGCGTATGAAAGTGCGGCTGCTCGCACGCGTCGTCGGAATAGGACGTGATCCCGATTTCGAGATCGCTCGTGTCGTAGTGAGCGACCGCCTGCGGCCGAGAGAGATTGCCCGCCAGGTACTGGCGCGACACCTGCTCCAGCGCTTGCCGGATCTCGCCTGACGTGATGGTGGAGAACATCGTCATCGCCTCCTTGGGGCCTTGTGTCGGCTCTTCCTCAGCTGACGCCTCAAGACAACGAGAACGCCGATCGCGACGACCACGCTCGCCAGGCACAGGGCGAGGACGAACCAGAGCGAGGGAAGAGTTTCGCCCTGGTTGAGGCCGATGATGGACATCGAGAAGAAAGAAATGATAAGCGTCGGGACGAAAGACCGCGGACGCAAAGGTGAGGAACGTGTTCGTTCGTTCTGCGGCCTCGGCGTTTTCCTGGTTCGCGACGGCCTGGACGGACTGAGCGGTGTTCGCGAGCAGGCCGGACGCCCGTTCGAGCAGCCGTCGGTATTCTTCGA
This sequence comes from uncultured Sanguibacter sp., assembly GCA_916438365.1. Next base: position 43,088 of record CAKAEY010000006.1, on the reverse strand, counting down.
TCGTCGCCTTGAGTTCGACGACCTTGCGCGTCGCGAGGCTGCGCAGGGCCTCGTTCCCTGTCACGAGTTCGTTGACCTTGGAACGGCGTTCGAGGTTCCTGGACACCAGGAACGCCGTCGTCACGAACTGGGAGAGCACGCCGATTTCTCGCTGGGCCCGCCCGAGGCGCTGCGTGGCCTCCTCAGAATCGTCGCTGATCATGATCTGGAAGGGCTCGTTCTCCCAGAATTCGAACTCGATCCGCCAGTTCTCGAGGTTGTATTGCTCGTATTTGATTGGGATCGAGAACGCCTCAAGGATGTCGCCTACGTCCGAAGGTTCGGTGAAGTACCCCTGCCCACGGTTCAGCCATATGCCGTTGTGCGGCCAGCGAAGATTGTCGAGCTGGTCTGGCGAGACCGGCTGATAGATCGTGACGGTGCCGTTACCCATGTCGAAGATCCGGCACCAGCGATGGAGGGCACGAAGCGGCTCGGAGGTGTCGCCGGAACGGGCCGGCAGGTTCTGGGTCAGCAGATCGACGTACGTGATCCTCGTGTCGTCATCGACTGCAAGGGCACGTTCGTTTTGTTCGCCGAGACCCGCTGAATCATCTCCGGCATCGATGCCATCAATGCGTGAGCGACGGCCGGTGCCATGAGCTTGTCAAGGAGGGAGGAGATCTCACCGTCATGCACGCCGTCGAGCGACACTTCGAGCTCATACCTGTCGATACCGCTCCACGGGTCCTCGCGATGAGTGTGCGCGTCGATGGGGTGGTACCGGTGGCCCTCACCGTCGTCCAGCGGGGGCAAAACGATCGGATTCTCGAACTCCATGGCCCGGCGATGCCATCCGGACAGAATCACCGCCTGCGTCCCATCCGCGTACTGACACTTCAGCAGGAAGCTCGGGCCCGCGTCCCAAAGCTGAGGATCAGACGCGTACGTCTTGCTGTAGGAGCTCATCGCCCGGGCACCTCCATTCGAAGTCATTGGCACGTAGTTGTCCGGCGCATGCGGCCCGAGGCCGTGGGGACAGACCGCTGTTTGAGATTGTAGTCGTTCGCGCAGATACCGCGCCTGAGCGCAACATATGTGCGCGCCGCAGATAAACGAGGCCGGGGCCAGCCGCGCTGAATCGCGCAGCTGGCCCCGGCCTCGTCACGGAAAGCTCTCAGAAGTACGCCTTCATCATGGACACCAGGTCGTAACCGTAGTTCTTGGCTGCGGCCCAGCCGGTGCGGTTGGGGTTCTCCTGGATGCCCAGGTACTCGACCACGGGGGCCGCGCCCTTGCGCACGTAGGTGAAGCGCGGGTCGACGACCGTGTTCGCGAGCGATGCCGTGGTCACCGAGGAGTCCGCGTATGCGCGCAGGTGCTGGACCTGGGCACGGATGCCGGTGCGCACGTCCGGGAAGGAGGCACCCTTCGCGCCGCCGCCGACCGCGCCGATGCCGGAGAAGTTGTACTGGCTGACGGTCACGTCGCCGCCGAATCGCAGCCAACCCGTCTCCTTCATAGCCTGGACGAAGACCAGCTCGGGGGACACGCCCTCGGCCACGGCCTCGTCGTAGACGATGGACGCAAAGTCGCGGATCGTCGGCGCACCGCCGGCGGCCAGGGCGCTCGGGTAGCTGTAGCCGGCCTGATCCCAGGCCTCTTCCATCGCGTCGATGATCTCCGAACGCGAGGCGGTGGGCGCGCTCATAATGAGGCGCTGACCGGACGCGTTCGTGACGGAGGCGCCGCGCGAGGCCGATCGGGAGGCTGCCTGAGCGTCGCTACCATCCGCGTAGCCGAGCCACGCACCGGAGGAAGCGAAGGCGGATGCACGTCCCTCAACGATGACCGTGCCCGTCGCCATGGCACCCGAGTTCGGGTCCAGCCAGTACCAGGCGCCGTCCAGGAGCCAGCCGGTGGTCATCGCGCCGGAGGAGTTCAGGTGGTACCAGGTGTCGCCCACCTTGGTCCAACCGGTCACCATGGCGCCGTCACCGTCCAGGTAGTACCACTTGCCGCCGTCGAGGAGCCAGCCGGTGACCATCTGTCCGCTGGGTCGCATGTAGTACCAGCGGTTGTCATCCTCAGTCAGCTGCCAGCCGGTGAGCATGCGCGCATCGTCCTCGAAGAGGTACCAGGCGCCATCGACGTTGGCCCAACCGATAGCTGCCGCGCCGTTGGAACGCAGCCAGTACCAGTCGTTGCTGTCCTTGAGCCAGCCGGTGACCATGACGCCGTCAGCGTTCATGTAGTACCAGGAGCCGGCGTCCTTCACCCAACCAGTGGCCATGTCACCGTCGGGACGCAGGTAGTACCACTTGCCGTCTTCCTGCTTCCAACCCGTCACCATGGCGGTGGAGTCGTCGAAGAAGTAGCGGCGTCCGTTGATGGTGGACCATCCGCGGATGGTACGTTCGTCGGAGCCGGCCCAGTACCAGCGGCCGCCGGTGGAGAACCAGCCGGTCTTGGCCGTGCCGTTGGAGATAAAGCTCCAGGAGTCGCCGGCTGCGCGCCAGGCGCCCTTACTCAGCCCGTAAGCCTGCGCGATGCCGGTCGCGTCGGCGATGCCGAGGGAGCGCACGAAGCTCTCGTTGTGCAGGAGGGCCGCGTCCGAGGCCGACGTGACGAACGCATGCTCGACGATGATGCCGGTCATGTTCTCTTCGCGGGCCTGGCGGATGATCGCGTAGTAGTCGCCGGTGGAGCCGTCCGGGTAGTCGTAGTAGGGATTGTCGCGTGTCTTGATGCCGCGGTCAGCCAGCCCGAGGCTGGTGAGCTGCTTCTGGATGGCGTTGGACAGGGTACGTCCCTGCGTGTGGGTGCCGTAGTTGTACGAGGAGGAGTTCGGGTACCAGACCTCCGCGCCCTTCGCGATGGGCGCGCCCGAGTTGAAGTGGATGGAGACGAGGGCGTCCGCATCCGCCGCAGCTGCCATGTCGACGCGGCTCGACAGGTCGGCGCTGGTGTTTTCCGAGGGACGAGTGTCCGTCGTGCGGGTCATGACGACGCGCACGCCGTCGTAGCTTTCCAGTTCTTCCTTCAGTGCCAGCGAGACCGCGAGGGTCAAGTCCTTTTCACGCAGGCCGTTTGCGACCGCGCCGGGGTCGGAGCCGCCGTGCCCGGGGTCGATGGCAATCGTGATACCTGCTGCGTGCGCGGGCGGCACGAGGGCCGCTGCGGCTGCGCCGAGGGCCAAGGTGAGCCCGGCGACGATGGTCCTCCACGAGAAGCGCATAGTGATCCTTCAAGTTGCTGATGTGACAGTCGTGAATGTAGGTACTTACGTGATTGTAGGTACTTATGTTGTAACTGTAAACATGAAAATAGTTACACGCACAAACTCGCACAAACAGAAACGATAGCTTTTTTGCATGTGAGACGAGGCCGGGACCTCTCGAGGCCTACGCGAGCGCCGCTCGAACCACCGCTGCCGCCGCAGCCGAGGAGGATACGACCGATCGATGCTCGCGAACCCAGGCTCGCACCCCCTCGGGCCCCGCCCAGGGAGCGCTGCCCGACGCGAGGGCCACCATGGCCTCGGCAATCTCATCGACGTCGAGGCCGCACGCCACCCCAAGCCCACCCTCCGCGACGTCGCGGGCGGCCTGTCCGGGCCCCGCGTAGATGACGGGAGTGCCCTGCGCGAGGGAGGCGAGGATCTTCGTCGGGTAGGCGTAGTCGTATCCGCCCGGACGCAGCGAGGCGAGAGTTGCGGAGGCTCGCGCCATCCACCGATCCGCCTCCTCAGCGCTGACGGCAGGGATCATCTCGACGCCGGCCACGCCGCGCGAGCGCTCGGCGAGGGCATCCCATCCACTCCCCTGCCCCACGAACACGAGGCGCGCGTCCCCGAGCCGCGCTCGCGCACGCTCGAAGGCGTCGACGAAGATCTCGGGAGCCAGCCACTGGGCGACCGTGCCCGCGTAGACGAAGACGGGACCGTCGCAGGCGGGGAATCCCTCGGGGGTGCCGGCGGCCACGGCGTCGGGCACGCGCACCCCGTTGGGAACGACCGTAACGTCCCGCGCCCCCAGGTCACGGGCGCGGCGCGCAACCCCATCGGAGACGGCGATGACGCGCCGGGCTCCACGCAGCGCAAAGGACTCCAGCCCCGCGACCGTGCGCACGACGAGGCCGGGCACGCCCGCGAGCGCGGCGGCGTCCGAGACGATGTCGGCGCAGTAGTAGACGTAGGGAATGCGGCGCACTGCGCAGGCGATGCGCACGGCGGCTCCGGTCGTCGGCGGGGGCTCGGAGACGACGACGTCGGGCGGGGGCCGGCCAGCAGCCTGGCGACAAGGGGGACGTCGAAAGACATATAGGAGACGTATCCGCGCACCGCTCCCGTGCGGTCGCGCAGGACGGGGGCGCGGCGCACGCTGATGAGGCTGCCCCCCTCCCCCGGATCGACGTCACCGTCTGCGGATTGACGGGCATCGCGGGCGACGGAGGGAGCCAGGCGCGAAGTGAGGACCCGGACCCTGTCGCCGCCTGCGGCGAGCGCGCGGGCGAGTGCCCCGAGGCGCAGCGCGGCGGCCGTCGGTTCGGGTGTAAAGGTGCGGGTCGCCAGAGTGACTAGCATGCGAGGGCGCTTCCCCCCGCCGATCGTGATGCGCGGCGTGCCGGCCCAGGCCTCGGGCGAGGTGATGGCGCGGCCGTCGACGAGGAGGCGTACGCCGGGCAGATCGGCGGGGGCCAGGTCCCGGTAGGCGGCGTGGTCGGCCTGGACGATGGCGACGTCCACCGGCTCGCCGAGGTGGTACGCGTCCCACCCGAAGGCTGCCAGCTCATCATCGGAATACAACGGATCGTGCACGCTCACCTGCGCCCCGGCCTCGCGTAGAGCGCAGGTGACGCCGAAGACGCCGGAGAACGCGGTTTCCTTGACCCCACCGCGGTAGGCCGCGCCCAGGACCGCGACGCGTAGGCCGTCCAGAGACCCCAACAGGGAGGCGGCGCGCGAGACCGCGTAGGCGGGCATGTCCGCGTTGGCGGCGCGGGCTGCGGACACGACGGTCGCATCCGGGTCGCCGGCCAGGTACAGGCGCGGGTAGACGGGGATGCAGTGGCCGCCGACCGCGATGCCGGGCCGATGAATGTGCGAGTAGGGCTGGGAATTGCAGGCCTCGATCACGCGCGCGACGTCGATGCCGGCCGCGTCCGCGTAGCGCGCGAACTGGTTGGCCAGGCCGATGTTGACGTCCCGGTAGGTGGTCTCGGCGAGCTTGGCCATTTCGGCGGCCTCGGCCCCACCCATGGGCCACACGCCGTTGGGGCGCGGCAGGTCGTCGCGCTGATCGAAGGAGAGGACGGCCTCGTAGAAGGAAACGCCGCGCGCCTCGCCGGATTCGCGCAGGCCCCCCACGAGCTTCGGGTAGCGGGCCAGGTCGGCGAAGACGCGGCCGGTGAGGACCCGCTCGGGCGAGAACACCACGTCGAAATCGCGACCCTCGGTCAGGCCGGAGACCTCCTCGATGAGGGGCTTGTATCGACCGCGCGTCGTACCCACGGGCAGGGTCGTTTCGTAGGAGACGAGGGTGCCGGGCGTGAGGTTGGCCGCCATGGAGCGAGTGGCGGCGTCCATGATGCGGAAGTCGGGGCGGCTCTCGTCATCGACGACGAGGGGCACGACCATGACGACCGCGTCGGCGCCGGGGATCGCCTCGGCGTACTCGGCCGTGACGCGCAGGGAACCGGAGGAGGCAAGCGAGGGCAGGTACTCGGCCAGGTGCGCCTCACCCGGGAAAGGTTCGACCCCCTCGTTAATGAGGGCGACCACGCGGGGGTTCACGTCCACGCCGACGACGGTATGCCCGCCGCGCGCGTAGTGCACCGCCAGCGGCAAACCGATCTTGCCCATGCCGACGACCGCGATGCGCATGCGGCTCCCCTTTCCGTCTCCGGCCTCGTTGTTCCCCTCCAGTGTAGTGCCCCGCCCCACCTACAATGGGGGCGTGGATCGCGCGCTCAATCTCCTGCTCTACCCGTCGAACCTGGCCTCGCCCGGTCGCCTGGTGAAGATCGCGCGTTCGCTGTCCCCGCTTTTCTCGCGCACGCACGTCGTCGGGATCGATCAGGGCGAGCTCCCCACGGACGAGGCCGTGGCCCCCACCGTGCGCCTCACGCGGATCCGGGGCGCGTCCCTGGGTGCACCCCTAGGCGGTCCGAGGGTCGTCGTGGCGTGGGGTGCTCGGGTGTATCGGCGGTTCGCGAGGCAGCGCGTCGCGGCCGTCTCCGCGCAGAACATCTTCCTACTGCCCCTGGCGCACGCGTTGGCGCGGCGCACGGGCGCGGTGTTTGCGTATAACGCGCACGAGTTGGAGACGGAGACGGTAGGTCGGCGGGCCTGCGCCAGCGCCTCCAGCGCGTCATTGAGCGCCGCTATATCCACCGCGCGGACGTGGTGTCCGTGGTCAACGAGTCGATCGCGCAGTGGTACCGCGAGGCCTACCCGGGCGTGGAACCCGTCGTCGTCACGAACGCCCCGACGGGCGCGGAGGGTGTCATCGACCTGCGCGCGCAGCTGGGGATCCCGGAGGCGGCGCTCCTGTACCTGCATTCGGGCTACCTGGCGCCCGGGCGCAATATTCCGTTGATTCTGCGCGCTTTTGAGCATGAAACGAACGCGCACGTGGTCTTCGTCGGAGCGGGCGCGCTTCTTCCCGAGGTCGAGCGGGCCGCAGCGACCCACCCGAACATCCACCGCCTGCCTCCCGTGGAACCGGACCAGGTTCTGGCCATGACGCGCGGGGCTGACGTGGCGCTGTGCCTCATCGAGTCCGGGTGCCGCTCGCACCGCATGTCCACGCCCAACAAGATGATGGAGGCTTTCGCGGCTGGGGTGCCGGCGCTGTGTTCTCCCCTGTCCGAGGCCCGCCGGTACCTGGGCGATCAGGCCGACACGTGGGTGCTGGAGGATCCGGAGCGTGACCTCGTTTCTGCGTTGGAGTCCATCACGCGAGAGGACATCGACGCCTTCACCGCTCCCGCGATCCCCACCTGGGAGGAGGGGGCCTCGCGCCTGCGAGAGGCCTACGAGCGGGCCCTGGCCGCGCGAGCGACACATCAATAGTTCCCCCAAAATCTCGCACGTAATTTGGGTTCACTAACTTTTCTTAGCATTCCTAAAAATAGCAGAATATCAAGGTTTTTAACCTTGCATAGAAATGGACCACATGGAAATTACGTGCGACTTTTGGGGGAGGGGTATGTCAGGAGGCGACGACATCGCCTGTTTCACAAGGGTTTCACGAGGCCCACGGGCGTTTCACGAGGCCCACGGGCGTGTCACGAGGCCGACGGGCGTTTCGGTCGCCCACGTCTACGCCGCCTCCGGCCGCGCGCCCCCGCGGTCGTAGGCGCGCGCCGTCAGGACAGCCATGAGGAGCATGCACGCCAGCAGCGCAGCCATGAGGCCGCCCAGCACGGCGACCGTAGTCTCCACGCCGTAGGGGCTGCACGCGAGCCAGATCAGCGGCGCTACGCAGTACACGCACGCGAAGGCCAGCATGCGGCGCTGGTGGTAGGTCGCGACGAACACGTTTGAGAGCGGCGAGGTCGCGACCGTGAGGGCCAGCCAGGGAGCCAGGGAGCGCGCGAAGTATCCGGCCGCCTCCCAGCGCGCCCCGAACACGAGGGGGAAGATCGCGGGGCTCACCCACGCGAGCAGGGCGAACACGGGGATCGAGCATGCCAACGCAATGCCGCCGACCCGCACGACGACGCGTGTCATCTCACCGGGAGGGGTGTCCGACAGGCGCGGCAGGTACACCTGCGACAGCGCCCCGGCGATGAGGGCGACCGGGGCCTGCAGGGCCAGCCACGCCATGTTGAATTGGCCGAGCGAGGCCACGGAATACGTGGCGATGAGCATCGGGATCGCACTCGTGCGCACCGCGTCGACGACGACGTTGGGTACTCCCACGAGGGCCATCTTGCGGTAGCGCGAGGCCACCTCGCGCAGGGTCGGATCCTCAGCCTCGCGCTCGCGCGCGTCGCGGGCACGCCACGACAGGTAGGCGACGGCGAGCCCCTGGCCCGCGATCGTCGCCCCAATCGCCGCACCCAGGCCACCGCCAGCCAGGAAACCACACGCCAGCTGCGCCGCCGCGATCCCGAGGGCCCGCACGACGGAGGAACTCGCGATCGCCTGGAAGCGCCGGTAGCGGGTCAGCCAGTAGGAGCACACCTGCCCCTGCGCCAGAAACAGGACGGACACGCCGACGGCGAGCAGCCAGCCCGCGAGCGCACTTCCGTAGTGCGCGCTCACCCACGGCCATGCGGCGGCCGCAATCAGGGTGGCCAGGGCGGAGGCGACCAGCACGCAGCGCGAGGCCAGGCGGGCCAGGGAACGGGCCGAGGCCTCGTCCCCGGGGGCGGGCAGGACGATGCTGAGGTCGAAGCGGGCACCCGCGACGGCGGCGCCAAGCGTAGCGGCGGACGTGAAGATGCCCAGGTACCCCAGGTCCGTGTCCGCGTAAATGCGGGCGATGCCGATCTGGGCGACGAAGGCGATGACTTGGGCGAGGAGGGTGCCGCCGAGGAGGGTGAGCACCTGCGCGAGGACGCCCGAGCGGGCGGGGCGGGCAGGTGCGTTCGTCATGGACTCATTTAATCACCTGGGGCGCGCGGCTTGCCCCTAGGATGGTGGCATGCCCGCTCACCGATCCGCGCCTGCCCTCGGGTGGAACTCGTGAGGGTCGCCCTGACGAAGGGAACCCTGCTGGTTCCCCCGACCTACTTCGCGCTCTCACACGCCCTCGCGATGCCGGAGCTCGATTGGCGGGTCTTCACGCTCGCGGCGCGCATCGCCGATCCGGCCCACGCGATCCCCATCGACGAGGCCGCACCCCGCGCTCTTGGCGGCCCCCCTCCCCGTTCGGGTGGCCGCGCAGGCGCGAGGCCTGGGCCAGATGCGCCGCGCGGTCGCGTCGTGGCACCCGGACGTTATTCACCAGCATCAGGCGACGTGGTCCCTGCCGGCCGTTGGTGCCGCGCGGGAGACGGGAGCGCCCCTCGTGGTGACGCTGCACGGCGGGGATGCCTACCCGAGGCTCGGGAGCGGCGCGGGGGCCGCGTGGAATGCGCGCAACCGCACGGCCGCCTTCGAGGCTGCAAGCCGGCTGCTGGCTGTCTCCCGGTACCTGGCGGACGTCGCATTGGAAGCGGGTGCCGATCCGGCACGCCTAAGCGTGCACTATCAGGGCGCGGATGCCGACTGGTGGACGCCCGCCCCGAACACAGCAGAATCCCGCGAGGAACCCGTCGTCCTGTTCGTGGGCGCGCTCAGCCGCTCAAGGGGGTAGACGACCTGGCCCGGGCGTCAGCCACGCTCGTGGGGCATCGCCCGCATCGCCTCGTGCTCGTCGGAGACGGGCCGCTGGAGGCGAGCCTGCGCGTTCGCGCTCCAGCACACGTGACGTTCACGGGACGGCTGGATCGGGAGGGGGTGCGCGACTGGATGCGCCGCGCCCACGTCCTCGTCCTGCCCACGAAGCCGACGCAGGGGCGACGGGAGGCCGCCGGACTCGTGCTGCTCGAGGCGCAGGCGTGCGGCGTTCCCGTCATCGCCTATTCCACGGGCGGGACGCCGGAGATGATCGCTCCGGGGGCTTCACTCCTCACACAGGAGCGCTCACCGGCGTCCCTCGCCCGTTCCATCGACGAGGCCTTGGCCTGGTCGGCGGACGAGCGCGCGGATCGCGGGGCGGCGTGCCGGGCGTGGGTGACACGCGAGCGCTCGCTGCGCGGATCCGTGGATCAGCTGCGCGAAACCTACGCCGACGTGACCCGTTAGCGCCGCGCTCTACAGATCGACGGAGCGCCCGGACGCTGCCGAGGACAAGATGGCCTCGACGACGCGCAGGTTGTCGAGGGCCTCGTCCATGGTGACGTGCTCGGCACCCACGCCGAGGATCGCGTCGCGGAAGCGCTCGTGTTCGAGGGCGAGGGGCTCGCGCTTGGTGAGGGCGTAGCGCACGACCTGCCCCTCGCTCACCCCGCGGAAGGCTGCGATGGCGTCCCACTGCAGGGGCGCGTGGCCGTTCTCGTAGAAGGTCAGGTCCCCCATCGCGGTGTCTGCGACGAGCGCGCCGCGCTCCCCCCGTCACGATCGTCGTGCGGTCCTTGTAGGGGGTCAGCCAGTTGACGAGGTGGTTGACGAGGATGCCACCTGCAAGGACGCCCGAGGCGACCATCATGTCCTCGTGGGGGCGCCCGGAGCGCGCGGACGTACGCGCGTAGATGCTCTCGTAGGGGGCACCCGCCACCCAGGCAGCCAGGTCCACGTCGTGCGTAGCCAAGTCTTTGACCACGCCAACGTCGCTGATGCGGGCGGGGAAGGGCGACTGGCGGCGCGTCGCGATCTGCTCGATCTCGCCGAGCTGGCCCTGGGCGATCCGCCGACGCATGTCGATGAGCGCCGGGTTGCAGCGCTCAACGTAGCCGACGGCGCCGACGAGGCCCGCGGCCGCGAAGGCGTCGCGGATGCGGCGGCCCGCCTCCACGCTCGTGGCGAGGGGCTTTTCGACGAGGGTGTGCACCCCGGCCTCGGCGAGCACCAGGGCCGCAGCCTCGTGGTGGGCGGTGGGCGCGGCGATGATCGCGGCGTCGATGCCGGCCTCGATGAGTTCCTCGACGCCGCCTAGGACGGGCAGGTCGCCGGCGACGCCGAAGCGGTCGCCGCCCGGATCGGCGAGGGCGACGAGCTCCACGCCCGCGGTGGCACGAGCGTTGCGCACGTGGTGTCGGCCCATCGAGCCGATGCCGAGGATGCCGAGGCGAATACTCATGTCAGGCCCCCGCTTCCGCGAGCGCGTTCACAGCGTGCGCGATTCGTTCCAGCTCGCCGGGCGTGAGGGACGGGTAGATCGGCAGGGACAGGACCTGGTCGGCCGCCTCGCGCGTGGCCCGCAGCTCCACGTCGGGGGCGTAGCGGGCGAGGGAGGGCAGCTCGTGGTTCGGGATCGGGTAGTAGACGCCCGAGCCGACGCCGTATTCCTCGCGCAGGGCGGCGGCAAAACCGTCGCGGTCCTGCTCCACGCGGATCGTGTACTGGTGGTAGACGTGCGTGGCACCGGGCGCGACGTGCGGGACGGTGACGCCGCGCAGGTGAGCGTCCAGGAAGGCGGCGTTATCCTGGCGCGCGCGGGTCCACGCGCCGACCTTGGTGAGTTGCACGCGCCCGATGGCCGCGTGGATGTCGGTCATACGGTTGTTGAGGCCCACGATTTCGTTGGCGTAGCGCGTCTCCATGCCCTGGTTGCGCGCGAGTTTCACGCCGCGGATGACGTCGGGGTCGGCAGAGGTCACCATGCCGCCCTCGCCGCTGGTCATGTTTTTCGTCGGGTAGAAGGAGAAGGCCGCGAAGGTTCCGAAGGAGCCGACCGCGCGCCCGTGCAGGCTCGCGCCGTGTGCCTGGGCGGCGTCCTCGAAGACCATCAGTCCGTGTGCATCAGCGATCGCCTGGAGGGCGTCCATGGGGGCGGGGTGGCCGTAGAGGTGCACGGGCATGATGGCCCGCGTGCGCGGCGTGATCGCAGCCTCGACGGCGGCAGGCGACAGCGTGAACGTGAGCGGGTCGATGTCAGCGAACACGGGGGTCGCGCCCGTGATGGCAACCGAATTCGCGGTGGCCGCGAAGGTGAAGGAGGGGACGATGACCTCGTCGCCCGGCCCGATCCCGGCAGCGAGCAGGCCCAGGTGCAGGGCCGAGGTCCCCGAGTTGACCGCAGCTGCCTGGGTGCCGGGCACCAGGGCTGCGCAGAACTCCTCTTCGAAGGCGGCGACCTGGGGACCCTGGGCGATCATGCCCGTGCGCATGACGGCTGCGACCGCGTCGATCTCCTCCTCGCCGATGAGCGGACGTGCGGGCGGGATGAACGGCTGCGTCACTGCTGGTCCTCAGGGGTTTGGTCGGGCATCTCGGCGTCATGTGGGGACGAGGCCTGGGTCTCCTCGGGCGACAGGGCACCGTCTCGCTCGACGTAGCGGCGTCCCGAGGCCGGACACACCCACGTGCGTTCCACGGCCTCGCTGGCGGTGTCGTCGGCGGCCACGAGGGGCACCCCGGCCTCGCCGACCCACCCGACGCGGCGCGCGGGGACGCCGACGACGAGCGCGTAGGGGGCAACGTCGCGGGTAACGACGGCACCCGCGCCGACCGATGCCCACGCGCCGATGCGCACGGGGGCCACGCACACGGCGCGCGCGCCGATGGCTGCTCCACGCTCAACGGTGACGCCGACGCGATCCCAGTCGCTCGCGCTCTTCAGGGTGCCGTCGGCGTTGATCGCGCGAGGAGCGTGGTCGTTCGTCAAGACGGCCGCGGGGCCGACAAATACGCCGTCAGCGAGGGAGGCGGGCTCGTAGACGAGCGCGTAGTTCTGGATCTTGCAGCGCGCTCCGACTCTCACGCCTTCGCCGATGTAGGCGCCACGTCCGACGATCGTCTCATCCCCGATGCGCGCGTCCTCGCGCACCTGGGCGAGGTGCCAGACGCGCGCGCTGGGAGCGACGATCGCGCTGGGGGCGACGTCGGCGCTGGGCTCGATCACTGGGTCTCCCTGTCGTTGTCTGCGTGCGCGCGTGCGCGCATCGGGGCACTGCGTGCTCTTCCGGATACCCCACACTATAGGCGCGCACCCATCCCGATGTGCGACACTAATCAAATGCAGATCGGCTCCGACACGTGGGTGGTGATCCCCGCGTACAACGAGGCGTCCGTCATCGGGGGCGTCGTCGCGGGAGTCCGCACCTTTTTCCCGCGTGTCCTCGTCGTTGATGATGCTTCGAGCGACGACACCGCTGCCGTCGCCCGCACCGCGGGGGCCTTCACCGCAAGACACCCGCTCAACCTCGGGCAGGGCGCTGCCCTCCAAACCGGATTCGATGCGGCCCTCGCCCGCGGGGCGCGATACGTGGTCACCTTCGACGCCGACGGCCAGCACGACCCCGCCGAGGCGGCCGCCATGGTCGAGCGGGCACGCCGGGAGAATCTCGCGTTCGTCCTCGGCTCTCGTTTCCTGTCGGGTTCCCCCTCCTCGGCGGGTAGGGTCAAACGCGCCATGCTGCGCCTGGGCGCTTGGGTGGCCCGGCTGCGCACGGGCTTGGATCTCACGGACACGCACAACGGGCTGCGCGTAATCCGCGCCGACGCCCTCGCCCACGTGCATCTCACCCACGCGCGCATGGCCCACGCCTCGCAGATCGTCTCCCAGCTGGGCACCTGCGGCCTACCCGGTGCCGAGCACCCGGTGACGATTTCCTACACGGACTACTCGCGGGCGAAGGGCCAGCCTCTGCTCAACTCCGTCAACATCGTCGTCGACCTCGCGTTGGGGGGACGATGAGCGCCTACCTCGCCATCCGCGTCCTCCTGCTCCTCGCCCTCGCGCTCACCGCGTGGTGGCTGGTGCGCCCGGTGTCCTCGGCCTCGTCCCTAGCGTTGCGCCGCATCGGCATCGGAGCGGTCGTCGCCGCTGCTATCGTGGCCATCCTCGTGCCCTCGCTGGCCAACACGGCCGCCCGTGCAATCGGCGTTGAGCGAGGGGTCAACCTGATCGTCTACGGCCTCGTCATTGCGTTGATCGCGCAGATGGTGACCGGCTATCGACGTGAGGCCCGCGCCGAGGAACGCATGGCCGCGCTGGCCCGGGCCCTCGCCCTCGCCCACGTCCTTCCACCCGACGATCCGGAGGACGCCCGCACCGAGACGGCCAGCTCACACGCTGATACGAGCGGAGTGGAACGCACCGCTAACAGCCCTGCTTCGCCGACAAACACGCCAGATAACGATATGGTTACAGATGATGAGTAACGTGAATCTGCGACCGATCCAGCACTCGGCCGTCAACTTTGGACGCTTCGGCCTCCTGCGCGGCGCGCTCGCCGTGCTCCTGGCCGGGGTCCTGTTCGTCGTGTCCTCCGCAGGCTTCGTCTACGCCAAGCTGAGCACTCAGTTCGCCAACCGCGTCGTCAACATCGACACCTACGCGAGCGACGAACAGAACAAGGCAACCCCTGACTCCTTCGAAGGCCGCGCCGTCAACATCCTCGTGGTCGGCACCGACTCGCGTAACGGCGCCAGCGGCGAGCTGGGTGCGGGCGACGCGGATGACGTACCCGGCCTGCGCAACGACTCGACGATGGTGATTCACGTCAGCGCGGACCGCTCCCGCGTGCAGATCGTTTCCATCCCCCGCGATACCCTCGTGGACATCCCGGCGTGTAAGCACCGCGATGGCACCACCAGCGAGCCGACCACGGACGACATGTTCAATAACGCGATGGTCTACGGCGCGAACGGTGGCGATGAACCGGAAGACATCGGCCCCGGCATCGCGTGCGTGCGTTCGACCGTCGAAAAGCTCTCCGGCATGTCCATCGACGCCTTCATGGTCGTTGATTTTGCTGGCTTTGTTAACATGATCGATGCGCTCGGCGGCATCTGGTTTAACATCCCCGAGGACATCCGTGACGACTCTGCCGGGCTCTACATCGACGCGGGCTGCTGGAAGCTGTCGGGCACTCACTCGCTGGCCTACATGCGCTCGCGTAAGGTCAGGGCGACGGCTCCGACATCTCCCGTATCGGCCGCCAGCAGCAGCTGATTTCCGCGATGCTGCGCGAGCTGCAGGACAAGAACTACGTGACGGACCCCGGCTCGCTCATCAGCTTCCTGCAGGCCGCGATTTCCTCCGTGAACGTGTCCCCCAACCTGGGCAACGCCAGCTCGGACGCGTCCCTCCTCATCAATGTGCTGCAAAACATCGACCGTTCCAACATCCAGTTCGTGACGATGCCGGTCGAGGAACCCTCCTGGGATCCGAACCGCCGCATCCCCTCCGATCCGATGGCCCGCAACGTGTGGAACGCCCTGAAGAACGACCAGGCTTTGCCCGTTGGTACGACCTACACGGACGGCAACGGCGCGCAGCTGGTGGTGCCCGATCCGACCGCGACGACGGCTCCTTCGACGCCCACTCCGACGCAGGCTCCGACGACCGATCCCGGCTCGGAGGAGACCACCACGGATAACACCGAGCAGTCCGCGTCCGTCGCGAATAACGCGGCGAACGAGGAGGCTGCCAAGCAGACAGCCGCTACCTGCCCGCCGAAGGACCAATGAGCACTCCCCCCTCGTTTACGCCTGACCCGAAGCGACGCCGTCCCGCATCCGATGACGCCCACGTCGTTGGTGAGGAGGTGCGCGGTGGCGCGCCCACTCCCCCTCCGGAGGCTCTGGCCCCGCAGATGTGGAGGATCTCGGACGACGAGGCCGCGGCGGCTCGCCCGCTGATGCCCCGCACGCTGGATCAGCCGCAGAGGGACTCTCAGTCGATTTTCCCGCGCCGCCCCCCGGCCCAGCAGCCGCCGTCGTTCCCGCCGGCCTCGGCCACCAACCCTCCGTCCTACGCGCCGGGTTCCGGCCGTTCGTCGGGCGCGGGCACGTATGCCCCGTCGGGCAACGGGCCTCGTCAGGTGACGATCAATCGGCCCCAAGGCGTACCCGCGCCCGCGCCGGCCCCCGTGCCGGTCGCTCCCACGGCTCCTGCCACGAAGCCGAGGCGACGCAAGCGCCGCCACCCAATCCTGAAGACCCTGTGCCTGTTCCTGGTCCTCGTCCTCGCGTGGGGCGGATTCCTCATGTGGGATGCCAACACGAACATGGGGCGCGTGAGCGCCCTGTCGGGGGCCGCCGACACTCCGGGCACGACCTACCTGCTCGCGGGTTCCGACTCGCGCGCCGACGGTGCCGTCCAGGATGGCTTCAACGACTCCGAACGCGCCGACTCGATCATGCTCGTCAACGTCGCCCCGAACGGGCAGAAGGTCGCGCTGTCGATCCCACGTGACACCTATGCGGAGATCCCGGGCGTCGGCTGGGACAAGATCAACGCCTCGTACGCATACGGCGGCCCGCAGCTGCTCGTGGAGACCGTCGAGAAGCTGACTGGCCTCACGGTCGATCACTTCGTGCAGATCGGCATGGGTGCCGTGCCCGACATGGTGGACGCCGTCGGCGGGGTCGAGCTGTGCTACGACAACGACGCGGACGACCAGTATTCCGGCCTGAGGTGGACCGCCGGCTGCCACACGGTGGACGGCACGACCGCGCTGCAGTTCTCGCGTATGCGCTACCAGGACCCCGAGGGCGACATCGGCCGCACGAAGCGTCAGCGTCAGGTGATTTCGAAGGTCATTTCCTCGGCAGCCTCGCCCTCGACCCTCATTAATCCCGTGAAGACCCTGCGCGTGGAGCGCGCCGGTTCGAAGTCCTTCACCATCGACGAGGATTCCTCAGTCATGACGGTCGCGTCGCTCGTGTGGGCGCTGCGCGGCGCCTCGTCGAATCAGATGATGGGCGTGCCCCCGATCGAGTCGCTGAATTTCACGACGAACGCCGGGGCTTTCGCAGTCCTCCTGCGCGACACGACCGCGGACGACTTCTTCGCCAAGCTCCGTGCGGGCACACTGACCACAGCCGACCTCAATCAGGTCGACGGGGTCTGAGGTACTCCACCCGCCCCCAATAGGCGACAGATAAGCTCCGGCCTCGTTCCCGCTGTCAGGAACGAGGCCGGAGCTGAGTCAGAGCGCACGTGCTCAGGAGCCGGGGACGGTGATTGGGCGCGGACCCGCCTGCCAGCCTTCCCACGCGGAGGTGAGGATCTCATCGAGGCCGTTGTTGGCCTTCCAGCCCAGGTCCACGCCGATGGACAGCGGGTCGCCGATCAGCTTGGGCGGGTCGCCCGCGCGGCGGTCCAGCTCCTCGACTGGGAAGTTCCAGCCGATGACACGGCGCAGGCCTTCGATGATCTCGCGCACGGAGGTGCCCAGGCCGGTGCCCACATTGTAGGTGTGGTGGTCGGGCTGGCGCCCCTCGGCGAGCACGTCGAGCGCCGCGATGTGAGCCTCGGCCAGGTCCAGGACGTGGATGTAGTCGCGCACGCAGGTGCCGTCCGGGGTGTCGTAATCGGTGCCGAAGATCTTGGCGCTCTCGCCGCGCTCGATGCGGTCGAGAACCATGGGGATCAGGTTCATGATGGCCGGGTCGGCCAGGTCGGGCCAGCCGGCGCCCGCGACGTTGAAGTAGCGCAGGCCGATCCACTTCAGGTCCCAGGCGCGCTCGCAGTCGGCCATCATCCACTCGCCGATCAGCTTGGTTTCGCCGTAGGGGTTGATGGGGTGTCCGGCCATGTCCTCGGTGACGACCTCGGCGGTGGGGATGCCGTAGACGGCGGCTGAGGAGGAGAAGATCATCTGATCGACGCCGGCGTCCTCCATGGCGGCCAGCACGTTGGCCATGCCGCCGATGTTCTGCTGGTAGTACCAGGCGGGGCGTGCGACGGACTCGCCGACCTGCTTGCGGGCGGAGAAGTGGATGACGGCCGTGACGTCCTCGTCCACCATGAGGTTGGAGAGGACGGAACGGGCTTCATCGGTAGCGACATCGAGGCGAACCAGGGGCGTGTCCCCGACCCTGGCCGCGTTGGAGGTGGACAGATCGTCGACGACGACGACGTGATCCCCGCGCTGACGCAGGAGGCGGACAACGTGTGCGCCGATGTAGCCGGCGCCGCCACAAACGAGAATGCTCATGGCTTCAGGATACGACGCGCCGCCCCCTCGCGGCTACCCGCGCGGGGCTTGTGTTGTGCGGCCTCAGCGCGCCTGGGAGACGCGCTGGGCGAGGGCCGCCCCCCTTTGCGCTGGCCACGTCTCGAAGGTCCTTCTGAAAGTCGCGCATCGAGGCGCGCAGGGTCTCGGCGCGCTCCCCTTCGCCGGCTCCGAGGATGCGCGCCGCGAGCAGACCCGCGTTGCGCGCGCCCGCGATCGAGACGGTCGCGACGGGCACGCCCGCGGGCATCTGGACGATGGAGTGCAGGGAGTCGACACCGTCGAGGTGCTTGAGGGGCACGGGCACGCCGATGACGGGCAGTTCGGTGAGGGCGGCGAGCATGCCGGGCAGGTGGGCCGCTCCCCCGGCTCCGGCAATGATGACGCGCAGGCCGCGCTGCGAGGCGGATCGGCCATAGGCAACCATGTCCTCGGGCATGCGGTGGGCGGAGACCACGCCGACCTCGCAGGCGATGCCGAATTCGGCGAGCGCACCGACGGCCGCTTCCATCGTGGGCCAATCGGAGTCGGAGCCCATGACGACGCCGACGAGCGGGCCCTCGCCGGTGGCGGTCAGCTGGATATCGAGATCAGTGGTCATGCGCGGTCCTTTCGGGAGGGGACGAGGCCGGGGCACCTAGTCCCCCGGCCGCGGACAGGTGGGAGGGTTAGTCGGTGGGGGCCTCGCCCTTCAGGGCGCTGACGGCCGCCCGCGCCAGCTCAAGAGCGAGGGCGGGATCCGAGTCGACGACCGTGACGTGGCCGAGCTTGCGGCCCGGGCGCACCTCCTTGCCGTAGAGGTGGACTTTCGCGCCCGCTCCCCCGGCTGCGAAGGCGTCCACAAGGGCGCGCGCGGGTTGAGCATGGGAGGAGCCGAGCAGGTTGACCATGACCGCGTACGTGCCCGGGGCGCGCAGCTGGGTGGAGCCCAGCGGCAGGTCGAGAACGGCACGCAGATGCTGCTCGAATTGGCTCGTGACGGCCCCGTCGATGGTCCAGTGCCCCGTGTTGTGGGGGCGCATGGCGAGCTCGTTGACGAGGACGCGTTCGTCCGCGCCCTCGCCGACGACGAACATTTCCACGGCGAGGACACCGGTGACGCCCAGCTCGTCGGCGATGCGCTCGCCGATGCGGCGCGCTTCGGCGGCAGTCTCGGGCCGAATGCCAACCGCTGGGGGCCGTCACCTCGGCGCACACGCCGTCCACCTGCACGGTGGAGGCGACGGGCCACGAGGCGATCTCACCCGAGGGGGTGCGCGCCAGGAGCGCCGCCACCTCGCCGGTGAAGGGAACCAGGGCCTCGGCCAGCAGGGGGCCGTTGCCCCACCAGGAGGCTACGTCTGCGGGGCTGTGGGCCACTGCCACGCCGTGCCCGTCGTATCCGCCGCGCGGGGTCTTAACGATGAGGGGCCATCCGATCGTGGCACCGAATTCTTCCAGCTGAGCCTCGTCCTCGACGCGCGCCCACGCGGGACACGGGATGCCCATATCGGTGAGGCGCTCGCGCATGGCCAGCTTGTCCTGCGCGTACAGGAGGGCGCTCGCCGGGGGTTGAACGGAGACGAGGCGGGCCGCCTCCTCCATCGTAGGGGCCGGAATATGCTCGTGCTCGAAGGTGAGGACGTCCGCGCCGTCGATGAGCGCGCGGACCGCGCCCAGGTCGGAGGGCTCGCCTACCGCTTTGTCGACGGTCACCTGACCGGTCGACCCGTCCGAGGCCTCGACGAGGGCCCGAAGGTTAATGCCGAGCGCGACCGCGCTCTCCTGCATCATGCGCGCGAGCTGTCCGCCGCCGATGACGGCAACGGTGGGAGGTGTCAGCATCTCGTGTTCCACGCCTTTCAATGTACTCCGCTGCTAGAAGCGCCGCGAACGGCGTCCCATGGACATGAGGGGACCTTCGGGCATGACGCGATCGGGGTCGAGGGACGCGGGGATCGCGGCGACCGACACGGTGAAGACCGGTGGCTTGTTCGTCTTGAGCTCGAGGCGCCCGCCCATCGCCTGCGCGAGGTCGTGGGCCAGGGCCAGACCGATGCCCGTCGAGCCGTGCCCAGAGACGCCCTTTTCGAAGATGTCGGGGGCCAGGGACTCGTCGATACCTTCGCCTTCGTCGCTCACCTCAATGACGACGCCACGCTTGGACGTACCCGCGTGCGCCCACACGCGCGTGGTCCCTCCGCCGTAGCGCAGCGAGTTCTCGATGAGGGTTGCCAGGACCTGCCCAAGCTTTCCGGCGTCGGCCAGGATCGGACGCTCGGCCTCGTCGAGGAAGACAAGGGAGCGCCCGGCCGCCTCGAACTGGTCCTCCCACTCCTCGCGGGCCGTGTTGAAGACCTCGAGAATGTGAATGGCCTCGGTCTGGCTGCTCTGACGCTTGGAGACGTCGAGCAGTTCCGTGACCACGTTGGTCATGCGCTCCACCTGTTCGAGGCAGGTGCGGGCTTCGGCGCGCACCTCGTCCTCAGTGGAAATAAGTTCGATTTCCTCCAGGCGCATGGACAGGGCGGTCAGCGGCGTGCGCAGCTGGTGGGAGGCGTCGGCGGCAGCCTGTCGCTCGGCCGCGAGACGGCCCGCCATGCGTTCGCCGGTGCGCGCGAGTTCTTCGGAGACCAGGTCGATCTCCTCAATGCCGGACTTTTCCACGCGCGCTCGCACGCCGCCCGAGCCGATCTGCTCGGCCTGGGCGGCCAGGTAGATGAGCGGGGCCGACAGCTCACGCGACAGTGAGCGCGCGAGCAACCAGCCGATCGCCATGGAGGCAACCATGCCCCCGCCGAACAGCGCGCACGTCCACGCGATGCGGTTCAGAGCGTTCGACGCCGACGTCGCCAGCTGCACGGAAACGCCGCTCGGAGACGAGGCCAGCGCGGTTATGGTCCGTCCAGGGAAAACCTTGCTGTTGGTGACGAGGTTGGCCTCGGGAACCTTAATGCGGTAGCCGAGTTCGTCGCCGCGACTATTTGCCTGATCCGCCACGAGCGAGGCCAGGGTTGCGGGGTCGTTCCCCTCCCCCACAGCGCGCCTGCGCTCGATGTTTTGGAGGACGAGCTGGGCCTGAACGTCGAGGTTGCGCTGTTCGGACGACCAGATGGACGCCGACGCGAAAAACGCGCCAGGCAAGCCCATCAGCACGCACACGACGGCGACGATGGAGACGATCATCCTCACCGCGCGAGTGCGCATGGCGGGCCTCCCTCAGCGGCGCGCTCAGCGCGCGTTCTCGAAGCGGAATCCCATCCCGCGCACAGTCGTGATGTAGTGCGGATCGGTCGCGTCGTCACCGAGCTTGCGACGCAGCCACGACACGTGCATGTCAAGAGTCTTCGTGGAGCCGGTCGGATCCGAACCCCACACCTCGCGCATGAGGGTGTCGCGAGCAACGACGGAACCGGCCTCGCGCAGGAGCACGCGCAGCAGGTCGAATTCCTTGGCGGTCAGGCTCAGCTCGACATCACCCACGAAGGCGCGATGCGCGGCGACATCCATGCGGATGTCCTGAGCGCGCAGCTCGCCCTCGGCAGGCTCGGCGGCCTGGCGACGCAGGAGCGCCCGCACACGAGCGAGAAGCTCCGCGAGGCGGAAGGGCTTCGTCACATAGTCGTCTGCACCCGCGTCCAGGCCGACGACCATGTCGACTTCGTCCGTGCGCGCAGTGAGGATCAGAATCGGGACTCGGTTGCCGGAGGAGCGGATCTCGCGGGCGACATCCAGGCCGTCCATATCGGGTAGACCGAGGTCCAGGACGACCAGGTCAACGCCGCGAACATCCGCAAGGGCTTCAGCGCCCGTCGCGTGTGCGCGCACGTCGTAGCCCTCCCTGCCCAGTGCGCGGGCGAGGGGCTCGGAGATGGCCGGATCGTCTTCAACGAGGAGAACTGTAGTCACGCTTGCATCTTAGCAATTCCGAACCAAAAACTTGCACCTTTCTTGACCCGTCGTGCGGGCTGATCAGGCACTCGTTCACACTGCGAGATGAACGTTATTTGACAACGCTTGAGAGCAGGTACGGCGACACAGGACCGAAACCGCGCAAGTCCGCGGTCGGGAACTCTTCGAGCTCATACCCGTCGCCAACCTCGCCGGCCGCGATGGCAGCAGCCGTGGTCGGATCGGTGAGGATCTTGCCCACCGGGGCAATGTCCACGAGGCGAGACGCAAGGTTCACGGTGGGCCCGAAGACGTCACCCGATCGCGAGAAAACGTCTCCGCGCACGAAGGACGCACGCACGGGAAGCATCTCATCATCGGCATTCAGCCTCTCGATGAGAGCTGTGGCCACGCGCAGACCGGTCGACAGATCATCGGCGATGTAGAGGACAGCGTCACCGATCATCTTGACGACGCGACCACCCTCCTCGATGACAGCGTTACGACTCTCCTCCTCGAAGCGCTCAATGAGGCCCACGAGGGCGTCCCCAAGGATCGTCGAGGACGACGTGTAGGACACCATGTCGACGAAGCCGAGGCAGCGGTTCAGCGGGAAGCGGTTATGCCGTTCCTCGTGCCCGCGTTGAGACACCTCGCGGTCGAAACGTGACAGGGCTGCCTCGAGCTGGCGCCGCCAGGCGTATGTGAACATCTCCTGGAAGACGTCAATGTACTCGCGCATATGGTCCAGCACATACATGCGAGCCGTCGTGTCGTCCAGCATCAGACGACGCATTGAATCCTCGACCAGCGCCTCGTATTGCCAGAGGGCCAGGCGATCGGCCAGGTGGGCGTTGGCGCGCAGGAGAGAGCGTGAGGTAGCTGTGTCAATGCCACCGGATTCGACGAGGTCGTGCCAGCGACTAAAAACTTCCAGATCGCGCTGAGAGAACACCTTGTCATCTGCGGTGGGAGCCTGGAAGCCGAGGGCGATCCAGAAACGAAAGACGCGTTCGATAGGCGTATTCGTCATCTCCGCGATATCGCGGGCCGAATACGTCAGATGACCTCCGAGCAGCTGAGGAACGTAGCTTGTTGCGGTCAGGTCATCAGGAGTTGCAGGGGACGACGCCGCGCGCTCATCCATCGCAAATCCCTCCTTTTTGGGCTGACTCAACAACACATCAGCGGGTAACGGTATATCAGATCACTTTTCAAAGTCACATCTAGATTGCGACCATGCACGTAGACAATTGTAGTAGTCTGATGAGTTTCACCAGGGTTTTGCACGTTTACCTGCGAAAACCCAATCTGTTGCAACAAATTGCAGTTTGTCTGCACGCTTCTCGCGCGATGGTCCACAATGTCCGTATGCGCCTTGTTCTCGCCTCAGCTTCCCCCGCGCGCCGTGCAACGCTCATTGCAGCGGGCGTCACACCGATCGTCCAGGTTTCCTCCGTCGACGAGGACGCCGTCCTCGCTGCACTGCCCGGCGGGCGCGCATTCTCGGGAGGTGCGACCACCCCGGCGGACGAAGTCGCGGCGCTCGCCGCAGCCAAGTGCGCCGACGTCTGCGAGGCCCTGAGAACGCCCGGCACCAACGCCGAACTGCCCGAGGGCGAGGCCGTCCTCGTCGTCGGCTGCGACTCCATGCTCGAGATCGACGGCCAGATGCTCGGCAAGCCCCACACTCCCGACGTGGCCCGCGAGCGCATCCGCGCCATGCGCCGCACGAGCGCTACCCTCTGGACGGGCCACTCGGCCGCGATCCTTGCCCCGGCCTCGTCCAACGATGGAACGGGGGGCGAACGCACGATCACCGCGGCCGTGACCCGCTCCGCCTCGACCCTGGTCCACTTCGGGGACATCTCGGATGCCGAGATCGACGCGTACGTCGCTACCGGCGAACCCCTGCACGTGGCAGGGTCCTTCACGGTGGACGGGCTGGGCGGCCCCTTTATCGAGGGCGTGACGGGCGATTATCACTCGGTCGTCGGCATCTCTTTGCCGCTGCTGCGCTCCATGGCCACCGAGCTCGGGGTGTTCTGGCCGGACCTGTGGGATGCGCCGCGCCGCTGAGTTTCAGCGCCAATCACCAGCCCGTCGCGCCGTACTGTAGGGGCATGGACAACAGCACCGCATGGGGCATCGGCCTCGCAACGATCACTCTGGACGGCACGACACTCGACACCTGGTACCCCGCCCCGCACCTGGGCGAGGCCGGGACCGACGAGGAGCTGACGACCTCGCTGTCCGTGCTGGAGCGCGTCGACGACGCGCGCCGCGTGCGCACCGTCGTCGTCACCACGACGATTGACCTGCAGGAAGCCCCCGCCTCGACGGAGGACGCCTACCTGCGCCTGCACCTGCTCTCCCACCGCCTGGTGGAGCCCAACACGATCAACCTGGACGGCATCTTCGCGGTGGTGCCCAACGTCGTGTGGACGGATGCCGGCCCGTGTGCCGTCGCCGACTTCGAGGCCACCCGCCTGCGCCTGCGAGCTCGCGACGGCCACCCCGTCACCGTGCAGGGCGTCGACAAGTTCCCGCCGATGGTCAACTACGTGCTGCCGTCGGGCGTTCGCATCGCCGACGGCACGCGCGTGCGCCTGGGTGCCTACCTGTCCGAGGGCACGACCGTCATGCACGCCGGCTTCGTCAACTTCAACGCGGGCACGCTGGGCCGCTCGATGGTCGAGGGCCGCGTCTCTCAGGGCGTCGTCATCGGCGACGGATCGGACGTGGGCGGCGGCGCCTCGACGATGGGCACCCTCTCGGGCGGCGGCAAGCAGCGCGTGCGCCTGGGTGAGCGCTGCCTGCTGGGCGCGAACTCGGGCCTGGGCATCGCGCTCGGCGACGACTGCGTGGTCGAGGCTGGCCTGTACGTGACCGCCGGTGCGAAGGTGACGCTCATCGATTCTTCCGGCGAGGCCGAGCCTCGCACGATTGCCGCGCGCGAGCTGTCGGGCGCGTCGAACATCCTGTTCCGCCGCAACTCCCAGACGGGCCGCATCGAGGCCATCGCCCGCGCGGGCGTCGTGGGCATCGAGCTCAACGACGCGCTGCACGCGTCGAACTGATCGCGTAGACGTTACGAGGCCGGGGCGCGCTGAGCGTCCCGGCCTCGTCGTGTCGGCGCGTCTCTTAGCGCGCGGACCAGGCCTGCCGGATGCGCTGCGCTGCGGCCGCGATGCGCTCGTCGGTGGCGGTCAGGCCACGCGGACGCGCCCGTGGGCCGCCGTCCCGTAGAAGTCGCCGGGGGCCACGAGAATGCCGAGCTCGGCCAGGCGGTTCACGAGGGCCCACGAGTCGCTCGGATTGGCGGGGTCCGAGACCCACAGGTACAGGCCGGCCGCCGTGTCGGGGTCGACGTCGAGGCCGGCGTCAGTCAGCGCCTCGAGGAGGAGGGCGCGACGTACGGCGTAGACCTTGCGCTGACGCTCGACGTGTTCAGTGTCGTTGAGAGCGACGGCCATCGCGTGCTGGACGGGGGCGGGCACCATGAGTCCGGAGTGCTTGCGCACGTTCACGATCGGGGCGACCAGCGCGGGATCGCCGTAGATGAGAGCGCCGCGGTAGCCCGCGAGATTCGACTGCTTGGACAGCGAGTACAGGACGAGGAGGCCCCTCGCGTCGCCGCCACACACGTCCGCATCGAGCAGGGAGGGCACTCCCTCGCTCACGTAGGGCTGAGACCAGGGCAGGGCCGCGTAGCACTCGTCGGAGACGACGACGGCGCCGTGGGCGCGCGCCCAGGCGACGACGGCGCGCAGCTCATCCTTGCTCATGACGTGCCCATCGGGGTTGCCCGGCGAGTTCAGGTAGACGAGGGCGGCCTCGGGCCAGGCATCGGGGTTCGTCGGATCCACGGCGACGGGTGTGGCGCCGGCCAGGCGGGCACCAATGTCGTAGGTCGGGTAGGCGACCTCGGGCACGAGGACCGTGTCGCCCGGGCGCACGCCCAGCAGGGCGGGGATCCAGGCGACGGCCTCCTTCGAGCCGATCGTGGGGATCACGCCGCTCATGCCGACGTCGACCATGCCTCGGCGCGCACCCCACGTCAGGATCGCGTCGCGCACCTCGACGGTGCCGATCACCGTCGGGTAGCCGTGCGCATTGGAGGCATCGGTGAGGGCCTCTCGGATGAACGCGGGGGTGTCGTCGACCGGGGTTCCGACGCTGAGATCGCAGATTCCCCCGGGATGTTCAGTGGCGCGCGCCTTGGCGGGTGCCAGCTGATCCCAGGGGAATTCGGGCAGGTCAAGAGGGCGGGGAAGGATCGTTGTCATGCCCCTACCCTATCGACTGTCAGAGATTTTCGGCCTTCCATTCCTCATTCTGAGGCGGCAGCGCGGCGATCATCGGATCGTCGAAGTCCTGGACGCCGGTCTTCTGGGCGCCGCCGGGGCTGCCCAGGTCGTTGAAGAAGTCGACGTTGGCGCGCAGGTAGTCGGACCACTCGGAGGGCAGGTCATCCTCGTAGAAGATGGCTTCAGTCGGGCACACGGGCTCGCACGCACCGCAGTCCACGCACTCCTCGGGGTGGATGTAGAGCGAACGGGCGCCCTCGTAGATGCAGTCGACGGGGCACTCGTCCACGCATGCGCGATCCTTGACGTCCACGCAGGGCTGCGCGATGACGTAGGTCATGAGACGTTCCTCCTGGTCAGTTCTAAAGACTCGTTGATTCTATTATTCACGTATGAGTAGCCCGCAGTCACCCCGCGTCCCCCACACCGCCACAAGCGGCGAAAACACGCCAATTCAGCCCGATGCAGGGCGAAGGGGCGCGCGAGGAAATTTCCACACGCGCGCCTGGCGCAATTCCCCAGCTGCCGTGGATGAGCTTTGCGGTCGGCGAGAGGATCGTCATCCGCTACCGCCTGGCAGACGGACTGCACGACGCCCTGGGAGAGGCGCTCGAGGTGGCCCCCACGCACGTCACGGTCGCGACGAGGCGTGGGCCGGTTCGCGTGGATGCCCGCACGATGGTGACGGGCAAGCGCGTCCCTCCCCCGCCCGCCATCTAACGGGCGAGGGTGGCAAGCGCGGATCAGCGGTTGGCGCGGCGCTCGCGAGCGGCGATCTTGAAGCGCTCCTGGGCGTCCAGGACGACCTTGCGCACGCGCACGGCCTCGGGCGTGACCTCGACGCACTCGTCGTTGGCCGCGAACTCGAGGGACTCCTCGAGGGTCAGCTTGCGCGAGGGGGTCAGCGACTCGTACACGTCGGCGGTCGCGCTGCGCGTGTTCGTCTGCTTCTTCTCGCGGCAGATGTTCACGTCCATGTCCTCGCCGCGCGGGTTTTCGCCCACGACCTGGCCCTCGTAGACCTCGGAGGAGGGCTCGACGATGAAGGAGCCGCGCTCCTGCAGGTTCGTCATCGCGTACGGGGTGGCCTGGCCGGCACGGTCGGAGACGAGCGAGCCGGTGAGGCGCTGCTCGATGGTGCCCTGCCAGGGGGCGTAGCCCTCGGAGATGGACGAGGCGATGCCGGTGCCGCGCGTTTCGGTGAGGAAGCGCGTACGGAAGCCGATGAGGCCACGGGCCGGGACCACGAACTCCAGGCGGATCCAGCCCGAACCGTGGTTCGCCATGGTCTCCATGCGGCCCTTGCGGGCGGCCATGAGCTGCGTGACGGCGCCGAGGTACTCCTCGGGGATGTCGATCGTCATGCGCTCCATGGGCTCGCTGAGGACGCCGTCGATCTCCTTGGTGACGACCTGCGGCTTACCGACGGTGAGCTCGAATCCCTCACGGCGCATCTGCTCCACCAGGATCGCCAGGGCGAGCTCGCCACGGCCCTGGACCTCCCAGGCGTCGGGGCGCTCGGTGGGCAGAACCTTCAGGGACACGTTGCCGATGAGCTCGCGGTCGAGGCGGTCCTTGACCTGGCGGGCCGTGACCTTGGCACCCTTGACGCGGCCGGCCATCGGCGAGGTGTTGATGCCGATGGTCATGGAGATGGCCGGGTCGTCGACCGTGATGAGCGGGAGGGGACGCGGGTCCTCGAGGTCGACGAGGGACTCGCCGATCATGATGTCCTCGATGCCGGCGACGGCGACGATGTCACCGGGGGCGGCGGAGTCGGTGGACACGCGCTCGAGGCCCTCGGTGGCCAGCAGCTCGGAGATGTGGACGCGCTGGATGGTGCCGTCGTGGCGCGCCAGGCCCACGTCGGCGCCCTTCTTCAGGGTGCCGTTGTGGATGCGCAGCAGGGCGAGACGGCCCAGGAACGGCGAAGCATCCAGGTTGGTGACATGGGCCTGCAGCGGCATGTCCTCGTCGTAGGAGGGGCCGGGGATGCGGTTCAGGATGGTCTCGAACAGGGGCTCGAGGTTCTCGGTGGGCAGCTGGCCGTCACCGGGGTTTTCCAGCGAGCACTTGCCGGCCTTGGCGGAGGCGTAGACGACGGAACGTCCATGAGGGAGTCCACGTCGATGTCGATACCCTCGTTCATGAGGTCCTCACCCAGCGACAGGAGCAGGTCGGTCGTCTCGGAGACGACCTCCTCGATACGCGAGTCGGGGCGGTCAACCTTGTTGACGACGACGATGACGGGCAGGTGGGCCTGGAGGGCCTTGCGCAGCACGAAGCGGGTCTGCGGGAGCGGGCCCTCGGAGGCGTCGACCATGAGGACGACACCGTCGACCATCGACAGGCCTCGCTCGACCTCGCCGCCGAAGTCGGCGTGGCCGGGGGTGTCGATGACGTTGATGGTGACGCCGTTTTCCAGGCCGAGAGCCTGCGCCGCGGGGCCGCGATAGTGGACGGCGGTGTTCTTAGCGAGAATGGTGATGCCCTTCTCGCGCTCGAGGTCGCCGGAGTCCATGACGCGCTCGCCGGTCTTCTCGACCGTGTCGCGCTCGGAGAATGCTCCGGACTGCCAGAGCATTGCGTCAACCAGCGTGGTCTTGCCATGATCGACATGTGCGACGATGGCGACATTTCGCAGGTCGGGACGCGTGGACATATGTGGACTCCTCAAATGTGGATACAGATTTATGCGTGTGAGGGGGCGAAGACGCCGCAAACACGACCGGCTCGAACCGATTTCACGCACATACGTCTTCAAGAATATCGGCTAAACAAGGGGCAACGCGATCCTCGTGTTGCGAATTCCACCACGTCGTGGACACGTAGCGGAGATATGAGGGGCCATCGGCCGGTCTATTTGCTCGTTCACAAGCAATGGCGTTAACTGGCTTGTATGACTGACATCGCCACGCTCAGCGCAGACGTTTCCGCGGCCTCTGCCCTTGTCACCCCCTTCGGCGCACACCTGTTGTCGTGGCGTCCCACGGGTCACCCGGACGTCCTGTGGCTTTCCTCCCGCGCGGTGCTGGACGGCACGAAGGCGATCCGTGGCGGCATCCCTCTGTGCTTGCCCTGGTTCGGCAGCCCCACCGATTCCCCGACGAGGCCCGGCCAAGGAGCGGGTGCCCACGGTTTTGCCCGCACGAGCCCCTGGACGCTGCTGGGAAGCACCCAGCCCGCGAACGACGCCCCGGCCTCGTTCTCCTTCGAGCTGCACCACACGGGCGAGACCTCTGTCCTCTATCCGCACTCCTTCTGCGCGCGTCTGGACATCGCCGCCGGGGCCGAGCTGAACGTGACCCTCACCCTCACAAACGAGGATGACCACCCCTTTGCCATCGAGGCCGCCCTGCACACCTATCTGCACGTCGGCGACGTGAAGGACGTGACGGTGGAGGGCCTGGACGGCGAGCGCTACTACGACAAGGTCCGAGAGCGCTACGCCACCCAGACCGGCGACGTCACCTTCATCGGCCCGACCGACCGCGTCTACACCTCCACCCAGCAGGTCCAGGTCGTCGACCCGAAGCTGGGCCGGCGCATCATCGTGGATAAGAACGGCTCAGGCTCGACGATCGTGTGGAATCCCTGGTCACAGGGCGCTGCCACGATGAGCGACATCGGCGAGGGCGAGTGGCAGAACTTCGTGTGCGTGGAGACCGCGGCGGTGCGCGAGCGGGCGCTGACGCTGTGGCCGGGGCACCCCCACATCATGACGCAGACCCTTGCCGTGGAGACGCTGGACTAACCGTCCCACGGGTAGGATTGGCTCCAGCTACGACCAGAAAGGCCCTCATGGCTATCACTTCCGCGATCGCGTCCGCGTATCTGTCCATTTCCCGGTGGAAGCTGTCCACGCAGCCCCTCCCGGACAAGGTCATCGTCATCGGCGCTCCGCACACCTCGAATTGGGACGGTGTCTTCATGGCGATTTCCATGTGGAAGTCCGGACGCACGTTCTCGTTCCTGGTGAAGGATTCCGTCGTCAAGGCCCCGGTGCTGGGTTGGTTCGTGAAGAAGATCGGCGCAGTTCCCGTGGAACGCAGCGCCGCGCACGGCCTGGTCGAGCAGGTTGCCCAGCGCATCCGCGAGGCAGACTCGTTCACGCTGTGCATCACGCCGAAGGGCACGCGATCGCCGCGTGATTTCTGGAAGTCCGGCTTCTATCGCATCGCGATGGAGGCGGGCGTGCCGATCCAGCTGGGCTTCATCGACCGCAACACCCGCACGTTTGGCTGGGGACCGACGTACCAGCCGACGGGTGACGTGCGCGCCGACATGGAGGCCATCCGCGCGTTTTACGCCGACAAGGTGGGCATTCGCCCCGAGAAGACCTCTGTGCCGCGGCTGCGCGCTGAGGACGAGGCCGAATGAGGCTCGCACGAGCGCTGCTCGGCACCGTTGGGGCTCTCGCCTGACGGCGGGCGGCGCTGCTGCGTATGCGGACAAGCCGACGCAGATTCACCTCGTCGAGGTCTACGAGATGACGCCGGGCGTGAGCGCGACCCATCAGGTGACCCTGTCGACGGATCACGCACTGATCGGTGAGCAGTGTCAGTCGATGGGCACCGCCGCGCAGGCGACTTCCTCCCTGCTGGTGGATGCGGGCGGGGTCATGGGATGCCGTTTCACCTGGAACCTCGAGGATGCGGGCGCCGAGGTCGTCTCGGTCGACGACGGCGGGGTCTTCCACTTCGAGTCGACGTCGGCCCGACTGCTGGAGGGTTTTTCCTCGCCCGAGGCATCGGCCTCGATCGAGTCGGTGACCCTCATCGCTCACGATTCAGTTGTCGTCGAGGCCTCTGACGGCGGTGAGATTTCCACTCCTTCGTCGTCCACGAAGAACGATGCGAGCACCGTCGTATGGCACGGCGTGACGGGCAACGTGAGCGCGTCGGGCTCGGTTGCGCCGAATGCCTCCGCGCCGATGCCATCGGCTTCCCCTTCTTCGACCGCGGCCCCCACGTCTTCCTCAGAGCAGCGAGGAGGGAGCTCGCTCGGGCGTTCTCTGATGCCCGTCCTCGCACTGACTGGGTCGGTGTTGGCTCTGGTGATCATCGGGGCGCTCGTGCGGGGTCGCGCCGCGTCGCGACGGCGAGCAGCAGACGCTCAGTTTGACCGCGATGCCTCGTTGAAGAATGCGCGCCGCGCTCAGGCGGATGCGCGTAAGACCTCCGCGCTCCCCTACGCGCGCCGCGCGGCCGACTCGAACGGGGCCGAGCCGCCTTCGGACGAGGAGCGTTTCACCCCGCCCGAGTGACCTCATTCGTCTGCGACAACGACGTGCCCCGACCTCTTTGCGAGGCCGGGGCACGTGTCGTTAGCCGATGTGGAAGTAGCGTTCGACGAGTTCTTCCACCGAAATACGCGAGTCGGCCAGGTCGTCGCGCAGGTGCACGTCCCCGAGCGCGACCAGGTGAGACGCCCACGAATCGATGAGGCCCGCGGGGAACACGCCCTTCGCCTCGTAGTCCTCGCGCTGGGTGAGAAGCCTGCCGGCGGCCTCGAAGCAGGAGCCGGGCAGCTGATCGAGGTCGGGGGTCTGCGAGGCGTCGCCGTCGACCTTGCGCTCACGCGCATAGTCGGCCATGCCCGGTTCGGTCAGGCCGATGCGTGCCGCGACAGCGATACCGGCCAGCAGCAGGTGGACGGCCGCGGAACCGTCGGGGCTGCGCAGCTCGACCGTTTGGGAGTCGTTCGGCAGCTCATCGATGGCAGGCTCGGCGGGGTTCGCGTCACGGAACATCGAGTCGTCGATGTTCTGCCATCCCAGGGGCACGCGCACGAGGACGGAACGGTTACGGTCGCCCCAGCAAATCGCCGTGGGTGCCTCCTGGTGCGGCACGAGGCGCAGGAAGGACGTGGGGACCGTGTTGCCGAACGCGGTGAGGGAAGCGGCATGCGACAGGTAACCGCCGATGACCTTCAGGGCCGTCTCCGTCAGGCCCGATCCGGTCGAGAACTGGTTGACACCGTCCTTGACGAGGCGGGTGTGGAAGTGCATGCCCGACCCGGCCTGACCGACCGCGATCTTCGGCGAGAAAGAGACGTGAATGCCGTAGGAGTGGGCGACTTCGCGCAGCACCCACTTGGCGAGCACCATCTGGTCGGCGGCATCCAGGGCGTCCACGGGCAGGAATTCAATCTCCTGTTGAACCATCTGACGGCCGCCGGACACGAAGTTACCGACCTCCGAGTGGGCGTACTTGACCGCGCAGCCCATGGACACCAGGTGCAGCAGGGTTTCCGTGCGCACGCTCTCCCACTTCGAGAAGGGGCCCGATTCGTGGTAGCCGCGCTGCGGTTCGACGGGGAACAGGTCCTCCTCGTCGGAGAAGAGGTAGTATTCGAGTTCGCCGAGGGCCTGCAGCTCGCAGCCTGTCTCTTCCTTGAGGGCGCGCTGAGCCTTGCGCAGAATCTCCTGCGGCGCCGAGGCCAGGGGCTTGCCGTCGACGTCGTAGAAGCCGCACAGGATATCCAGGGTCGGAATGTGCGAGAAGGGGTTGAGGAAGGACGTGGCCAGGCGGGGCACGACGTACAGGTCCGAGGAGGTCGCCTCGACGAAGGCGAAGAGCGAGGAGCCGTCGACGCGCTCCCCCAGCGTCAGCACACGATCCAGGTGTGCCTTTGACTGGATCGCGAAGTTCAGCGTCTTTAGGCGACCATCCCCCTCCGATATAGCGCAGGTTGAGCATCCTGATGCCGTTGTCCTCGATATAGCCGATGATGTCGGCTTTCGTAAACTCCTTCGCCGGCTTTCCGAGGGCAGCCACGAGGGGGTTTGGACTGAGGGAAACGGTGTCGGTCGACAGCATGAAGCACTCCTCTTTGAGCATGACTAGATTCACATCAGCGTGACCATTGTAGACCCGTTCAGCAAACCTAACAGAAGGGAGATAGTCGCAGACTTTCAATAGTTACGCAGATTGACGAACGAAAACACTCCAGAACATTAGTGATGCTTGTTACACTTTTTGTAGCCAAGTCCAAGGAGCCACCATGGCGACCACTCCCCCCAGCCTTCCGCACGACACGACCAGACCACCCACGTGCTCGTGGCGAGGCCTCCTTATCGATTCCGCGCGCACATTCTGGCCGGTTCCCAACCATGGAACTACTCCTGACCGTCATGGCTCGCTACCGTTTCAACGTCTTGCACTGGCACCTCACCGACAACGCCGGGTGGCGCATGCGCGTGCCCGGATACCCCATGCTGACCGCAATCGGCGGCAACATCCCCCGAGCAGCCCAGCGACTGGTACGACACCGAATGCGCCCCCGGCAGGAAAGGTTCATGGCGCCTCACACCGGCTCACTCGACCCAAGGTTTCTACTCAGACGCCAACATTCGCCACCTCGTCAACTTTGCAGCGGCGCGCGATATCCGCATCGTCCCCGAAATTTCCATCCCCTCCCACGCCGGAGCCGCGATCCGCGCATATCCCCACCTGGGAAACCCCGCCCTCGCCAATAAGGCTGCCCACGGAAGCAACCAGACGCTCTGGCCCAGCGCCGCCTCTCTCAGCTTCGTCGAAGCCGCATTCCATCACGCCTGCTCCCTCTTCCCCTCCCCGACCATCCACATCGGGGGAGCAGCGACCGACTGGGCACCATGGGAATCCGATCCCTCCCTCATGCGCGCAGGACTGACCTCCGGAGCAGCGATCGAGCGACTTTTTATCGACCGGGCGCTGCGCACGCTCCACTTTCACGGCAGGCGCGCGGCCGCCTGGGACTACCCTCACGAGGGCCCTATCCGACACCCTCCCACCGGGAACCATTCTCCTCGCCCACCGTCCCGGGGGCACTGGACGCCGGGCCGCCGAATCTTCTGGAGCGCCGTGGGTCCTGGCGGACACCGACACCCTCACCCTCAGCCACCCGGGGCGCACCAACAGCACCCTCGAACCGGCCCACACCCTGTCTGACCGCCTTACCCACGCGTTGCACGGGGAGCGACTGAAAGGGGTCGAGGCCGTGGCGTGGTCCTCGACCATCACCACCCCAGACCTCCTCTTCTACCACCTCCTCCCCCGGCTCCTCGTCGTCGCGGAAGCAGCGTGGCACGGGGAGGACTCCCTCTCCTGGGAGAAACTGGCACCTCTCGTCGAGCACGAGATGGCACACCTGCAACGCGCAGTCCCCTACTGGAATCCGCAGCGGCCACAGTGAAGGGCCGCGCACCCATATCGAATGCGCGGCCCCGTGCCCCCTAGCGGGGCAGGATTCGGAGCAGGCATGAACCCACCCCACTAGGACTATGAAGGTGTTACGACCAGGCTTTCAGACGCTCAGCGAGAGCACGCGCCGCAGCATCCAGACGCTCAGCTTCCTGGACATCCCCACCCTTGACCGCACGCCAGTACGAGACCTTCGTCCGCAAGAACTCACGACGCAGCTCAAGAATCTGCGCTTCTTCCCGCAATCGTTCATCCTGCTGCTCCAGCAAAGTAATGAACTCGGAAATATCGCGCTCACCGCCGATGCCCGAGCGAACATACTCGCGCATATCAGCAATCGACATGCCCGACGCCGACAGGCACGACACCCACGTCAACAGCTCGAGGTCATCTTCCCGATAAATTCGATGACCACTCGAAGGGTCACGCGCGATCGCGGGAATAACGTTCACGTCTTCGTAGTAACGCAGGGTGGACGCGGGCAGCCCAACAAGCGCCGCTACCTCCTTGATGGAGTACGTGCGCCCGGAGCGAGTCCCTACCATGACTTCACCCTAAAAGACCTCAAGTCCTTGAAGTCAAGCGGAAGTGCGGGACGTGCATCACGCGCTGCGACCTGCACAAAGACGCAATGCCTCATTCATCAACACGCAGGGCCGAGAATCGGCACAAAACGCCACTGCGCACCTGCGTTAGAGAAGCTCTGCACGCCTCTGGAAAGCCCAGATCGGACAGGTCTCCTCACGCATATGAACATCGACGCGGTCGAGAAGTTCACAACCACCATTGAGATAGAAACGCGCATTCTTTTCCGTCGAGGTCACGAAGCCGTAGGCGCGCCCGCCACGCTTCGCCACGAAATCCGGCAGGACCTGTGAGACCAGCCAGCGCCCCACGCTGCGGCCGCGCATGCTCGCATCAACGGAGAGCACCTCGAGATACCAGTCGAAATCGCCATTATCAATGGCGATCTGATCAGATCTGTCGGTGACGTCGAGAAAATCAGCCACGAGGCGTGGGGAGGCGTAGCGGAAAAGCTCGTAGCCTCCACTGACGAAGCTACGCACCACACCAACCTTGCGATCATGCATGAGCGCCGTTGCGACAACTCGCCCTCATGCTCCACGACAAGCGCGTGACGCACCCACTGATAGGAGGAGGCGAGCATCCGATTGATCGCGGCCACGCATTGTGGGTAACGGTCCGGCTGGTAGAGGTAGGGGCTTGAGCATGATATGCAGCGGATAGTCGAGGAACCCCTCAGTGATAATGCGCGTCATTTCGGGAATATCATCGCGCGTAGCAGGGTCGACACTTCACGGGCCACCTCCTTCATCAACATGGGCATATGAGCAATGTACTATCGAAAACCTAACTGCAGGTAGATACCTGTCATCCTACGGGATAGACACCGATCTAGCCTTGTCAACGAGGCGTGTTTTTCTTTGTCACTCGACATTCTTTCATTTGACGATCGGTCAGGTAATCTCGCATGCACTCCCCCTCGTTGCTTTGTATCCACGAACGGACGATAATCGAGTGGTTCATATCAGGAGGACTGCATGCGACTCTTTCGCGCCCTGTGCGCCACGCTCGGGGCACTACTCATCGTGTCGACGCTACCGTCGGGAGCCTACGCCGCCGACGGGCCGACACTGTCGGAAGCGTTCGTCCTGACCAAGGACGGCCAGCTCGTCGACACGCTGACCATCATTGATCCGTCCCGGACAATGAGTGAGTCGGCGTGCCAGCCCTACGCCGGTAAATCGTCGGACCAGCACGTTGAGTTCGTGACGCGCGACGACGCGACCGTGTGCCACATGCAGCTCATGTATACGAATGCTGAGAGTGAGTCTGAGTTCTCCCTCGAGGATTCAGGCGAGTTCGTCATGACCGCTCACGCCGAGCGCACGCTCACCGAGTCTCGCAAGTTGTTCCACCCGGACCTGACGCTCAAGTCTCTATCCCTGAGCGTCGAGGGGGAGGTGCAGTCCTCCACCGCGGGCGCTTCCACGTCTGCAACGACGTACGAAGGCCGCACATTCTCCGTCACCTCGTGGACCGACACCGTGCCCCAAATGATCACCGTGAAGGGCTCTCTCACCCCCGGCGGAGATCCCGGTGCCGCGGCGACGACGAATGCCTTGAAGTATCCGTGGGGCGTGACCCCGATGCCTGCCTCGGCCTCGGCGAGCCCGAGCGCAGCACCGACGGCGGACACTGCCGCCACACCCGAATCCTCCGATCCGCCGATTGCTCTTCTCGTCGGCCTCATCGTTGGCCTCATCCTTCTCGTTATCGGCATCGTCGTTGTCGTCTACGTTGTGCGGGCCAAGCGTGGGAAAGAAGGCCACATCCGGAACGCAGGGTGCCGCCCCGGCAACTCAGGTACGCCGTCCCTCCCTTCTCGCGGGGAACGAGGGCGGGGTGCCCTACGCTCCCTCCGGCACCGAATGCGCCCGCCCCTGCTCCGACTGCACCGTCCACCCCGGCCGTTTCTTCCACCGGGCGTCCTTCGGCCTCGTTGAATCCCCGCAGCCGACGCCGCGTGACACCGGTTTCACGTGGGAGCACAAGTCGCACCCGAAACCCACTGCCGCTCCCACAGCTGCGAGCACGCAGGATCCTAAGAGGCGACGCTCACGCAAGGACCACAGGCCTGCGGTCTTCCCCGAGCGCCCTGCCCAGCCGATGGCCGGTCAGCCGATGCCTACCGCTGGCATGTCCAGCGGCCCCCTCCAGACCCCAATGGCTGACGCTCCTCAGCGCACCGCGACCCCGATTACGCCCCCTGATTCCTCGCTTCGTCGTCGTTCGCGCCTACCCCGGCCATCACTCCAACACCCACGTAAGCGTCCCCGTCCGTCGCGACGGCGCCGCAGCCCGCAGCATCGACACCTCAGCAAGGAACTCGCACGGAGTCCACCCCTGATTCCTCGCTTCGTCGTCGTTCGCGCCAGGCCTCGGAGGCTCAGCCGGTGGCCGACGCTCAGCCGGCGTTCCCAAGCAGGCGTTCGCAGCGTCAGGCGGTCCGCGACGCGCATGTTCCTCAGCCTATTCCGGCCCCCGAAGAAGCACCTGCGGCACAGCAGGCACCGGTTCCCATGCCCGAGCCTCCCGTCCCGCCCGTGCCGCTGCCTCCCGCCAGCGCCGTCGATGCTCCCGAGACAATGCTGATCCCGAAGGTGCGCCAGGCCGACATCCCGATGCCCGAGCCGGTCGTCGAGCCTGAACCCATCGTCGAGCCTGAACCCATCGTTGAGCCCGAGCCCGTCGCGGTGGTTGAGCCCGAGCCTGTCGCGGTGGTTGAGCCCGAGCCTGTCGCGGTGGTTGAGCCCGAGCCGGTCGTGGTGGTTGAGCCCGAGCCCGTCGCGGTGGTTGAGCCCGAGCCCGTCGCGGTGGTTGAGCCCGAGCCCGTCGCGGTGGTTGAGCCCGAGCCCGTCGCGGTGGTTGAGCCCGAGCCCGTCGTCGAGCCCGAACCGTTCGTCGAACCCGAACCCGAGCCGGTCGTCGAACCCGAACCCGTCGTAGTGGTCGAACCCGAGCCGGTCGTCGAACCCAAGCCCGAGCCCATCGTCGAACCCGTCGTGGTGGTCGAGCCCGAACCGGTCGTCGAACCCGGAACCCGTCGTAGTGGTCGAACCCGAACCGGTCGTCGAACCCGAACCGTTCGTCGAACCCGAACCCATCGTGGAACCCGAACCCGAGCCGGTCGTCGAACCCGAACCCGTCGTAGTGGTCGAACCCGAGCCGGTCGTCGAACCCAAGCCCGAGCCCATCGTCGAACCCGTCGTAGTGGTCGAACCCGAACCGGTCGTCGAACCCGAACCGGTTGCCGAGCCTGAGCCCGTCGCCGAGCCCGGAGCCGGTCGTGAAGCCTGCCCCGGCCTCGTCGATGTCGTTCATTGATGACGCGGAGATGCCGACCGCGCAGATTCGTCGTGTCCGTCGAGTGAGGCCCGCGGAATGGGGGACGCCCGAACCGGCCGCGCCGGTGCGCCAGCCCGAGCCCGGCCCCTCAGGTGTCTGCTCCCCGATGACGCCGACTCCGTTCGAGCAGAGTGCACCCGCCATGCCCTCGGTCGTCGAGCAGCCGCAGGCCCCCGCATCCCCGCAGATGCCTGCCCCCTTCCAGGCGCCGGCCGCTGCGGCCCCTTCCAGGAGGACTGGAACGCGGAAATCTCCCAGAAGAAGGAAGCCCCGCGCGAGCAGGAGGACGACAAGAAGCGCCGCAGGCTGTGGGGCTGGGGCAAGCGCCGCAAGAAGCGCAACGAGGCCGCCGTCTCGCCCGAACCCGAGATCGATGAGCCGATCGAGTCCTCTCACGCGCCGATGATTTCGGTCGACGCGCAGGACGAGGACGACTGGAACGACTGGCAGAACTGGAACTCGCGCAGCTAAGCGAGCGCCGGGGGGCGCCTACAGGCGACTCTCGGCCTCAGCAAGCTCGACGTAGCGCGCGAGCTCCTCGTCCAGATCGTCCGGATCGTCTGCCCCGTCGGACGGTGCCTCGGCCTTAGCGTCCGCCTCATCCTGCCCGTAGCGTTCCAACAGGAGGCGCTCTCGGTAGAGGTTATCCGCTGTCACGCCGATGGTGCGGATGAGGGACGCGTTGAGGGCCATGCCGACGATGATGCCGATAATCGGCAGGATCTGCGCCATCTTCATGCCGACGAGACGCGCTCCGAGGGCCGCGAACAAGGAGTTCACGGACGCGGTCAGCGCGTTGTTCCCGACGCTCTCCATCGATCCGCGTTTGGTGAGCTTGCGCACCACCTTGTTAAACATACGCATCGAGGTCTCCTTCTCGACGGCATGGTCACCAACAGCGCTGCGTGGGGCGATCGCCTGGGATAAAACCATCGCGGAGAACAGCTTTTCCGCTGGGTCCTTCGTGTCATACCCGTAGTACGCAGCCGTGTGCGACACGAGGCGCGCAGAGGAGGCCAGGAACGTCGCGATATCGAGCCCGATCGCCCCCGCAATCACGCCGATACCGGGTGCCGAAGCGATGCCCAGACCGAGGATGGGCCGCGACCGCCCCTCCCGTCGCGAATACGCTGCTCACCGCTCCTTCCGTCGCGCTAACGGTGGCATATCCCACTTTTAGGTGGGGCCTGACCAATTGGATCTCTGCCAGGTTCAGGTTTCGGATGTCCTCGAGACACTCCACGTCGTTGCCGGCCCTGCGATACGCCTTCACAATTCGTTCGCGTCGAACCGAGGATTCGGCGGCTGATGTCGCCTTCTCGACGAGCCCCAGGACAGCCGATGAGATCCAGCCTGCAATCGCAGCCCCGCCGGGGATTTTGCCCGCGAGGCCAACCACTTTTTTCACAGGGGTGAGCACGTACGAGCGGATGCGCTGGGTGATGACTCGAGGACTGCGAGGGTTGACCTGAGCGGCCTTCCATTCCTGGATCGCATCCCACTGCGCACGGTCGTCGTCGGTCATGCGCTGACGAATATCGTCGCGCGTGCTGCTGTCTTCCTCCAACCGTTCCGCCATACCCCAAGCCTACACGGCCGCGAAAAAGCGGCCCACGCCACAGAGCGAGCGGGACTGCCACTCTCCTACGCGCGGCTCTCGGCCTCGGCGATCTCCACGTAGCGCGCGACGTCTGCGCTCAGCTCCTGGGTATCGGCAGGCCTCACCAGGTCCGTCGAGGCACCGTCGGCGGCCTCCACGCGGCCATAGCGTTCCGCGAGGAAGCGCTCGCGATACAGGTGATCGGCGGTCTCGCCGATGGTGCGCATCAGGGCGGCATTGAGCCCGGCGCTCACGACGACGCCCGCGACGGGGACGATCTGCGCGAGCTTGCGGGACGCCAGGCGTACGCCCATTGCGCTGAAGAGGGAGTTCATCGCGCTCACGACCACGTTGCCGCCGAGGCCGTCGAGGGAACCGCGCCGGGCGAGGTCACGCATCACCTTGTTGAAGGCCAGCATCGTCGTCTGCTTTTCGACGACGAAATCGTGACCGCTGCCCGTCGGGTCGATCGCCTGCGAGAGCACCATCGTGGAGAAGAGCCTCTCCGTGGGGTCCTCCGAGTCGTAGCCGTAGTAGGCGGCCGTGTGCGCAACGAGGCGGGTCGCGGCCGCCAGGAAGCTCGTGATATCAACGGCGATCGCCGAGGCCGTGACCCCCACTCCCGGGGCGGAGGCCACGCCCATGCCGAGCACTGCGGCAACGGAGCCTCCGGAGGCGAACACGCCGCTCACCGCTCCCTCGGCGGCCGCGGTCGTCGAGTAGGCCAGGCTCAGGCGGGGCTTGACGGCGAGGACGTCGTCGAGCGCCAGCGAGCGGATGTCCTGCAGGGTCCGCACGTCAAAGCCCGCGGAACGGTAGGCCTTGAGGATGCGCTTGCGGCGCACCGAGGCCTCGGACGCGGATGCTGCCAGCTCGACGAGGCCGAGGGCAGCGGAGGACACGGTTCGAGTCAGCGCTTCGCCGCCGGGCACCTTGCGCGCGATGGACACCGCCTTGCCCAGAGGCGCAAGGGCCGCCGAGCGGACGCGCTGCGAGATGACTCGGGAGCGGATCGGGCGCATCTGCGTGTCCTTCCACCGCTGGATTTCGTCCCAGTGGGCGGCATCGGACTCGCTCATGCGCGCACGCAGATCATCAGACATGCTCTCCCCGTTTCTCTCACTGGAGCTAACTCACCAACACTACACAGTGAGGGCCTTGAG
This sequence comes from uncultured Sanguibacter sp., assembly GCA_916438365.1. Next base: position 2,428 of record CAKAEY010000006.1, on the reverse strand, counting down.
CGGGGCTGTGGCGCGCCGCGTCCCCTGTTATGCTTGTGACCTGGTAGTCAGATTCGGCCTCGATACGAAGGAGCTTCCATGGAATCGCGCGAGTCACTCATCAACCAGATCGCTCTTCTCCATGAGGAGAAGGAACACCAGAAGATCATCGCGCTCATCGAGGGACAACCCCCGGCCGCGATGGACTACGAGCTGACGAGCCTGCTGGCGCGCGCCTACATCAACTACGCCCAGCCCGTACATGGATTCCTTCCAGGAACACATCAAGCACGCGGTGGAGCTGCTGCGCAGCGTTGAGGCCGAGGGCATGGCGGACCCGCAGTGGTACTACCGCATCGGCACCGCCCTGTACTGGCAGGACGAGGAAGAAAGCGCCATGACGTACCTGGAGCAGTGCCTCGCGATGGACCCCACCCACGAGGACGCTCCGCAGGTCATCGAGGAGTGCAAGCGCGCCCTCGAGCGTCGCACAGTCGTACGTCCCCTCGACATGCGTGCACTTATCGACTTCTTCGAGCGCAACGACTACAGGTACGAGGTTGAGGACAATCGCCTGCGCACGGGCTTCACGAACGGCTACTACGTGTTCTCCGTGATCGACGATGGCGCGGACCTGAGCATGTGGGGCGGCATCCGCGAGGACGTGTCGATGGAGCTGCGCCCGCGCCTCATCCAGGCGTGCAACGACTGGAACGCGGCCACCAAGTGGCCCAAGGTCTACGTGGCGACGCTGGACGACGGCACGCAGCGCGTGTGCGCCGAGCAGTTCGTCTCGTCTCGCTACGGCATGACTGACGCGCAGGTGTCGATCAACATCGACCGCTTCATCTCCGCGTCCGAGTCCTTCTTCAAGGAGCAGATCGAGCGCATCCCCGCACTGGGTGGCTCGAGCGAGTAACGCTCGCACAGAGACGTTCCCCGGCCTCGTCTTTTCGGACGAGGCCGGGGTTCGTTATACGATCACTGCCCTACGCGCTGCGGCGGGGCACGTAGACGCTGAGGCCGCCGTCGCTGACCACGCCCGTGAGGGTCCCGTCATCCGCGACGCGCACGGACGGGTGGCCGCCGATGATGCACTCCCACTCCTGGCCGGCGTGGCGCGTTCCCACGTAGAGTGTCTTCTCGGCGGCCATCCGATCGGAGAGGATGACGGCGCAGCCGGAGCCGGGGATCTCATCCTTGCCTTCGCGGGCGAAGCCGACCACGTCGGGATCGTCGAAGGCATTGTGCTGCGGGCCGACAGCCGCGCGGGCCCGCAGACTCCATGAGGATCGGCAGCTCGCGCACGGCAGGCAGGTCGTCGGACTCGGGGGAACCCAGGAGGTCACCCCAGAACACGCAGGGAACCCCGGCCTCGTTGAAGAGGATGAGGGCGTAGGCGGCCGCCTTGAACCAAGGGGCGACCGTTGAGGCCAAGGACTGGCCTGGCTGCGTGTCGTGGTTTTCGACGAAGGTGACGGACTTGTCGGGGCGGGAGGCCGTCAGCGTGTTCTCCCACAGGCGAGCAAGGTCCACATTGCCGTCCGAAACCGACGCATCGTGCAGGTGGTAGTGCAGGGGAACATCGAAGAGCATGACGTTCGGGACCCGCGTCAGGTAGTTCTCGAGTTCGCGCACGTCGCCGCTCCAGTACTCGCCGACGGCGGGCAGGCGGCGCCCCGTCGAGGCGCGCAGGTCCTCAAGCCAGCGGGCGTAGAAGTCCGAGCCCACGTGCTTGACGGCGTCCAGGCGCAGCCCGTCCACGCCGGTCGTCTCGACGTACCACTTGCCCCAGCGGTCCAGCTCCTCGCTGACGCGGGGGTCGGTGACGTGCACGTCGCAGCCCATCAGGTAGTCGAAGTTGCCGAACTCGGTGTCGACGGACTCGTTCCACTGTTTGCCTTCGAAGAGCCACAGGCCGTTGCGCTTCGTGGCTTCATCCCAGTCGATGCCGTGGAAGCACGTCCAGTCCCACGTGAAGTCCGAGTACGCGCCCGCGCGCCCCGGGAACGTGAAGCGGGTCCACGCCTCGATCGTCTCGGGCTCCCCGATGGCCTCGTGGCGGTTCTGGGGATTGATCGGAGTGGCGCGCACGGTCTCGGTCGCGTCGGCGCCCATGCGATGGTTGAGGACGATGTCGGCGCACACGGCGATGCCCGCCTCGTGCAGGGCACTCGATGGCGGCCAGGTACTCGTCCTTCGTCCCGTACTTCGTGGGCACGGAGCCCCTCTGGTCGAACTCGCCCAGGTCGTACAGGGTCGTAGACGCCGTAGCCGACGTCGTTGATGCCCTCGTGGCCCTTGTAGGCGGGCGGCAGCCAGATCGCTGTCACGCCCAGGTCCGCGATCTCCTGGGCGCGGGCGGCGAGGTAGCGCCAGTGGCTGGCATCCGGGGCCATGTCCCAGGCGAAGGCCTGCAGGATCAGGGGCCCGCCTCCGTCACGGACGA
>CAKAEY010000005.1 GCA_916438365.1 uncultured Sanguibacter sp. | reverse complement strand
CAGGGCGTGGAATCGCTCGAGTCGGCGGGTACCGCGCCCACGCGGGTGCGGCAGGTCGATGCGGATACTGTCGGTGATGTGACCGGGCCGGGCACTCATGACGTGGACGGTGTCCGCGAGCTGAACGGCCTCGAGGATGTCGTGGGTAACGATGACGGTTGTCCGTGGATCCTTGTGGAGTAGGTCGGCGAGCCAGTCGCATACCTGTGCCCGGGTGAGTGCGTCGAGCGCCCCGAAGGGTTCGTCGAGGAGCATCGCCGACGTGGGGGTGAGCAACGTGCGAGCGAAGGCGACGCGGGCGCGCATACCCCCGGAGAGCTCGTCTGGCCGGTGGGAGGCGAAGGACCCCAGCCCGAGGCTGTCGAGGGTGGCGTCAGCTCGGGTGAGGGCGTCACGCTTCGACGCACCGGCCAGGACGAGGGGAAGCGCCACGTTGTCGCGCACGCGCAGCCAGGGCGCGAGGGAGTCTGACTGCGGCATGAGGGCGCAGGACGCCGATTCGCTCGCCTTCCCTTGGCCTGTCGCATTGTCCGCACGCTCGAGTCCGGCGGCGATGCGGATGAGGGTGCTCTTCCCGCATCCGGATGGCCCGACCACGGCGGCAATCGTCCCCTCCTCAACGATGAGGTCTGCGCCGTCCAATGCGCGTACCTCTCCCTGGGAGGATCGGTAGGTCTTCGACACTGACGTCATTTCGATACGCCCAGGCGCGACCTGTTGTCTGCCCGGCGTGCGCCGCCACCGGCCTGGGAGGGAGCGGCGAGAGGTCAGGGCCTCAGCAGCAGCAACGATCGCGTACAGGATGATCGTCATGACCACGAGGGTGCCAGCGCCAGCGAAGACGAGGTCCGTACGGAAGGAGGACTGGGCGCTCAGGAGGAACACACCGAGTCCGCGTTTGGCCCCCATGAACTCCGCGGTTGCTGCGGATGCGAAAGCATAGGTGGCGGCGATGCGGATTCCAGAGAAGAGGTGGGTGTGCGCCCAGGGCAGGCGCGCGTGCAGCAGGATCCACATCCGCGAGGCCCCCAGCGACTCCCATCGGGTCGGTGAGCGAGGTCGGTACACCCAAGCCCGCGCAGCAGGGCGGAAGCCACAGGGAAAGGCCGTGAAGACTGCGACGACCACGATCTTCGAGGCCATGGTAAAGCCCATCCAGATGACCATGAGGGGCGCGACGGCCACGAGAGGGACCGTTTGGGAGACGACCAGGATCGGCATGGCGACGTGGGTGAGGCGCGGCCACAGCGAGGTGGTGAACGCGATGACGATGCCCACGGCGATACCCGCGATCATTCCGGCGATTCCTTCGACGCCCGTCGCCCAGGCGGCAGCTCTGAGCGAGGGCCAGCTGGCGGCGGCGGAGGCGAGGATAGTGGTCGGGGCAGGCAGGATACGCTGCGAGAGGCCGGAGGCGTGGTGGGCAAGTTGCCACACCACTACGACCACGCTCAGGGAGACACACGCCCATGCTGCGCGCGTGGCGTTGTCTCGCACGCGTGCAGCGACTGGGGTGGGGCTATTCGAGGAGGTCATTGCTCACCATGTCTGCTCCGGACAGCGGGGCGGACGCGGGTGCCCCGGACGCATCTTCGAGGAGTCCTTGCGCGAGCAGATAGTCGATGTAGCCCTGCCAGCGAGCCGTGTCGCCGTGGCCGACGCTTCCAGAGGAGTCCTGCCAGTACTTTGAGGAAAGAAGCTCCTGGCTGCGCGATGCTAGTTCGCGGTCGATCGCGGCGTCGGGGTTAGCGCTTATGAGGGCGTCCACTGCGGCAGACGGATCGGTGATGGCGTCCTTGTATCCGCGCTGGGTCGCCCGGATGAAGCGCTTAGCCAGGTCGGCGTGGTCCCGCAGGTAGGAGGGGGTTGTGACCAGTCCGAGCTCGGCGGGGGTCGTTTCGACTCCGTAGTCGGCGGGCATAAACCACTTCAGGGGAGTGCCTGCGAGTTCGGCTTCGATGCCTTCCCACGTCGTGAGGCCTTCGGCGTAGTCTGCGGTGCCGTTGTAGACGGCGGCATGAGGCGCTCGTGCCGAGGAGGGCCGTCTCGACGTTTCCTTGCCCGCCGTCGTTGCGGATCATCGTTTGCACCTTCGCGACGCCCTCGGCCGCTCCCCACGTAGCGAAGAGTTTGCCGTCGAGATCAGCGGGCCGAGTAATGTCCGTGTTATCCGCGCGCACGGCGATCCCCTGCGAGGATTGTTGCTGGAGGTTGAACACCATGGTCATCACGTCCCCTCGAGCGCGTCCGCTGATGACCGAGTAGGCACCCTCGAAGGCGAAGTCTGCTCCCCCTCCGAGTAGGACGGAGGCGGAACCCGCTTCGGAGTAGGGCAGGATGTCCACATCGATGCCCTCTTGTTCGTAGTATCCGCGCGCCATGGCAAGGTAGACGCCGGAGTGGTTGGTATTCGGGGTCCAGTCCAAAACGACGCTGACGCTCTGGCGTTGTGGGCTGCTCTGTGGGGTGCTCGCGTTGCCTGCGCACGATGCGAGCGCGAGCGCGCAGGCGGGCAGGAGGGCAGACAGTGCTGCGAGTGGTCGTTTCATCGTTTGTCCTTTCAGTGGTGTGAGATCGCGTCGTCGAGCCATGCGAGGTAGTCGCGCCCAGGTGGGCGGGTGAACCATCGCGTGTGCTCACCGAAGAAAACGTCCAGGCACCAGTCGGCGCCGGGCATGGATCTGGTCGCCCCGTACTGGTATTCGATCCAGTTCAGGCCGGATTCGGCTTGAATCAGGGGCATGAGGGCGAGGAGGCCTCGCCGCTCGAGCGGGCTGAGGGGTCGCACTTCCTCGTATCCGTCGATAAGGGCGAGGGTGATGTCGCGGTGGACTGCTTCTTCGTCACCGTCGACGATGCGGGTCCATTCGAAGGCGTTTCGTTCGATGATGAGAGCCAGGTCGTAGACGGAGGGGTTGCGGTCTGCCAGTCCGAAGTCGATGAACTGGGAGGGGGCCAGGCCCTCCCAGAAGACGTTGGAGACGTGCAGGTCTCCGTGCGTCCAGGAGGAGGGCAGCTGGGCGGCGATGGGGGCGTAGGCTGCCGCGAAGTCGAGGTGGGGTGCCCACTCGTCCTCGATGCGCCTGCCGGAGTCACGCAGGTAGGCCCGGACACCGGGACGCTCGGCGAGCCACTGGGGCAAGTCGCGGCGAGGGTCCTGCGCAAAGAGTCGCATCCTGGATTGATAGGCGCTCGGCGGGTTGAGCGCGGCGTGATAATCCGACGAGGCCAGGGCGAGGCGGGCGGTCATGGATCCGAGGGCGTGGGCTTCGTCGAGCGTGCCGGGAATCGTCCACGTGGGGTCGTCGCGGTAGCGGTCCTCACCGATGGCACCCTCGCACACTTCCCACGTCCCCGTCGGAGTTTCCCAGACGGTGTCAGAGTCGGCGAAAGCTAGGAATGCGGGGGTGGGGAATCCTCTCGCGCGGATGTGTGCGACGAGGCCGTGGACTGCGCGCAGATGGTCGGCGGGGACGGCACCGGGTGCGTAGCGTTTGATGAAGACTGTCGAGGTGCCTGCGTCGACGAGGATTCCCGCTGCTGTGGGGCGGTTGGAGACCTGCAGGACGGTACCTGCGAGCGGGGTGGCGAGGCGGGCAAGCACCCGCTCGCATTCGTCTTCGGAGATGACGGGCCAGACCCTGGTCGTCACGTCGAGATGTTTGTTGCTGTCGCTCACTACGGCTCTTTCGCGTGCGCGCACGAGCCTTCGTGGAAGAAGTGTCTGCGTCCCTACGCCGGTATGATCCGGATCAGGTGTGTCGGTCGGAGGATCGCCTCCCTCTCAGCCCCCTACTGTCAGGGCTCCCGTGCATCGCGTCACACTCTACACCCCGACGGGGGGATATATCAAATAGATCACAGAAATATGCCCGGCTGCGTGGACGCAGCCGGGCACGTAACGAGTGCGAGGGCTTACTCCCCCGATCCAAAGTCGACGCGGGAGCGCGCCTTCCTCATGTCCTGATAGTCAATGATCGTCGTTTCGCCGTCAACGTCGATCGTCGCGCTGGTCTCGTCGGCCGCGACGACGCGTCCGGAGACGTAGCCGCCAGCTCGCAGCTTGATGCGCACGAGGCGTCCGATCTGTCGCATCCAGTGCCCGACCTTCGTGAGCTCGCGTTCGGCTCCCGGCGTGGAGACTTCGAGCAGGTATTCGCCGTCGATCGGGTCCGCAACGTCCAGGGCTTTCGAGACGGCGCGGGACACCTCGGCGAGGGTGTCCGAGTCAATTCCGTCGGCACCGATGGGTGCTTCAACGATGACCCGCAGGAGGGGCATCGCGTCGGAGCGTGAGCGGGTTACTGAGTCCAGTTCCAGTCCCGACTGTGCGATCACGGGAGCCAGCAGCTCCTCGAGCGGTCCCTCTGACGTGGACGATGCCATATGTGCCTATCTTTCTGTCGCGTAAGCGGGTCAGTTCCCTATCGTACCCGGGGTGTGGGATGATGCGGATGTGCGTTTCGCAAAACTGACTTTGACCACACGTCGCCTCCCCGGCCTCACTGCGACTGGAGCGGCGCTTCTCGCACTGTCCGCGTGCTCGTCCTCGTCCCTGCCGACTCTGTCTGGTTTTGACGCGGTGCGCGACCAGGCCGCGCGTACGGAGGCGGCAGCATCCGAGCGCGCGACCCAGCTCGCTGAGGTCGCGACAGAGTGCGCATCGTGTTCGGCTGCTCTGCGTTCCGTCGCCTCGGCGTCACATGAGCGAGCTCGAGGCGCTGGGGGGCCTGTGGGATCCGTGGGGAGGGGCGGTGCCCGAGGGCGAGTCCGCTCCGGCTGCAGTCTCCGAGGCTCCCACCGACGTGTCTGCTTTCGTCTCGTGGTTGGCCGCACGGCGACCCGCGACCTGGAGATCGCCGCCGACCCGAATCGCACGTCCTCCGAGGAGGCCCGCACGCTGTCGGCCGCGTCGCTGGGCCGTTACGCGAGCGCCGTGGCGATCGCCCACGCGTACGGCATCGAGGTGGACACGGGTCTGGATCAGGCGCTCCTTATCAATGATCGAGTGAATGCGGCGTCGCGTCAGGGAGTCCAGACCTGGTCCATTGATCTCTTTGACGCTCCGACGCTCTCGTCTTCCTTCGCCCCCTCGGGCAAGAAGCTGCCCTGACTCTCAGGGAACTGTCGACTGCGGTCGCAACCTGGGATTGCACGGCGTCCACCCTGCCGAAGGCTCAGGTCAGCGCTGGCTCCCTATCCGACGCGTACGCCGTGTCGGGCGAACTTCTGGTTCGCGCAGATATCGCCCTGCGTGCCGGTGCGACGGATACGCGTTCGCCTCGCTGCTACCTCGGTTTCCTTGACGCCCCGTCGCTAGCCGCCAATCTGCTGACGGCGGACGCCGCGATGCTAGCCAGCGACTCCGCCGACGTGCGGGCAGCGGGGGCAAGCGCAGCATTGGCGGACATCGAGCAGTGGGCGCCTCGTGCCACGCTTCCCGCCCTCATCGGCGCACGCTGAGGGCATTCCACCAACGCCCAGCAGGGGCGACTATAGGGCAAACTACAGGGCCGCTCCCCGTTCGGGGAGCGGCCCTGTTTCGTCTTTCGCTCAGACCCTGGCTGCGATGTCGTCTCCGATCTGGGAGGTCGATCGCACGAGGGGACTGCCGCTGACCACGGCCTCGGCGCGGGCGGCCATGTCGGCGTCGATCGCGGCGCGCACACGCTCCGCTTCCTCGGCGTAACCCATGAAGTCCAGCATGAGCGCGACCGACGAGATGGTCGCGGTCGGGTCGGCTTGCCCTGCCCGGCGATGTCGGGGGCTGAACCGTGCACGGGCTCGAACATGGAGGGGTACTCGCGCGAGGGATTCAGGTTACCCGACGCACTCAGGCCAATGCCGCCGGTGACTGCCCCGGCCTCGTCGGTGAGGATGTCGCCGAACAGGTTGTCGGTGACGATGACATCAAAGCGGCCCGGGTCGGTGACCATGTAGATGGTGGCGGCATCGATGTGGCAGTAGTCAACGGTCACGTCGGGGAACTCCTCCCCGACCTCGTCGACGATGCGGCGCCACATGTGTCCCGGCGTTGACCAGGACGTTGTGCTTGTGGACGAGGGTGAGGTGCTTCTTGCGCGAGGCGGCCGCCTCAAAGGCGTAGCGCACGACACGCTCGACGCCGTAGGCGGTGTTGACGCTGACCTCGGTCGCGATCTCATGCGGGGTGCCCACGCGCACGGCGCCACCGTTGCCGCAGTAGAGGCCCTCGGTGCCTTCGCGAACGACGACGAAGTCGATGTCGCCGGGGTTGGCCAGGGGGCTGGGCACGCCCTCGTAGTACTTCGAGGGGCGCAGGTTCACGTAGTGATCGAGGGCGAAACGCAGCTTGAGGAGCAGTCCGCGCTCGAGGACTCCCGAGGGAACGGAGGGATCGCCGACCGCACCCAGAAGGATGACATCGTGGCGCTTGATCGCTTCAAGGTCCTCGTCGGTCAGGGTGTCGCCGGTGGCGTGCCAGCGCTCGGCACCCAGGTTGAAGTGGGTGGTGGAGTAGTCGATGCCCTTGTCCGCCAGGACGCGGTCCAGGACCTTCAGGCCTTCGGGGACGATTTCCTTGCCGATGCCGTCTCCGGGGATTACTGCGATGTTCAGTGTCATGACTCCATCTTCCCCCGCGTCTGTGCCGCGCGTCCGCACGGGTCCAACCCGTGGTCTCTTTGGGCCGTGACGTCCCCCATAGACGAGGCCGGGGCCGGGAGGGCACTCACGCTCCCCCGGCCCCGGCCGCGATAGATATGGATCAGATCCACGCACCCGACGGCGCGAAGTAGTACCAGCGGCCGTCAATCATCTGCCAGCCGGTGACCATGTGGCCGTCGCCGGCGAAGTAGTACCAGGCGGAGCCGAGCTGCTGCCAACCGGTGAGCATGGCACCCGAGGGGGCCAGGTAGTACCAGCTGCCGGCGTGCTGCCAGCCGGTGAGCATCGCGCCGGAGGCGGAGAAGAGGTACCAGGTGCCGTCGATCTGGGTCCAGCCGGTGGCCATCGCGCCGGTCGCAGGATCGAGGTAGTACCAGCTACCGGCGTCCGTGACCCAGCCGCTCACGCGGGCACCGTAGGCGTTGTAGTAGCTCCACACGCCGCCCTGGTTATCCCAGCCGGTGACCATCATGCCATCTGCGCCGAAGCGGTAGGTGGCCTCGCCAATGACGATCGTCTGGTTCATCACGTAGCTGGAGTCTTCCAGCTGCCACTTCCAACCCGAACCGGTGTTGACCCAGTGGGCGGGAGTGGCCGTCGGGTTCGGTTCCGGGGCGGGCTGCGGCTCCGGAGTCGGGTCCGGGGTCGGCTGCGGCTCCGGAGCAGGATCCTCGCCGGGGTCGGTCAGGCCGAGGTAGGCGGCGTCCAGGCGTATGAACTCGATGTTCTTGTAGCCGCCTGACTCGTACAGCAGGCCCCAGGTACCGTCACCGAGGGGGTGCAGCGTCGAGTAGGCCATCTCGCCACTCTCGAAGACCTTGCCATCGTTCCAGGTGAAGCCGTCGTCGTAGGAGACGCGGATGGTGCCGTTGGCGCGGGCGCTGGAGGAGTCAGCGTTCGAGAAGAGCAGGACGCGAGCGCGCGCGGAGCCCTCGGGGGCATCCGGGTAGGCGCGCACGATGGAGGCGTTGTTACGCGGGTCCGTCAGATCCCAGTTGTGGCGGAAGGGGCCCCAGGTCTGACCGCCGTCGTAGGAGATGGCTTCGAGGCGCTGGCCGGCGGTGCCCTGCGTGCGCGAGTTGAGCAGCAGGCGACCGTCGGAGAGCTCGACGACCTTGTTCTCGTCGGCGCTGCCCTCGGTGGGTGCGCCGGGCTTCCAGGTCTGGCCGTGGTCGTCGGAGTAGACGGAGACGGCCATGAGCGAGGTCGTTCCGGAGTTGGCGACGGCGTACTGCTGGATGAGGCGGCCGGCGTGGGCGCCGTAGCGCAGCTGGATGCCTTCACCGGAGGAGGCGAAGCGGGTGAACCACTTGCCCTCGTATCCGGCGGTCACCTGGTCGGTGATGGTGCGCGGGTTCACCCAGGTCTCGCCGTTGTCGTGGGACTCGACGACGTGGGCATGCAGGATGTTACGCGCCGCAGGATCGGTGCCCAGCTGGGACTGGAAGAGGCCGGCGTCGTAGGACTTGACCGAGAACAGGAAGATCGTTCCGGTGGTGCGGTCCACGACGAAGGAGGGATCGGAGTAGCCGATCTTCTGGGCGCCGGGGGTGCCGGCGAGGGCGGTCTTGATCGGGGTCCAGGACTTACCGCCATCCTTGGAGATGCGGTAGACGATGGAGTTGGCCTGAGGGCGCGTCCTGGCAGGTGTTCGGGGCGACCGTCCCACGAGGCGATGATCCAGCCGTTGTTGGCGGTGGTCAGAGCGGGGATGCGGTGGCAGGTGAAGCCGGCGAGGCCGGGGACGCGAGGCGGACCTTGTCGCCGATCGCGTAGTCCTGCGGGGTCTCGAGCGGGTCCGGGGCCGGGGGACGATCGCCCTGGGACGACGGTCACCGGGTCGGCGTTGGCGGTAATGCCACCGGCGATGACGTCGGTGCCGTTGCGGTCACGGGTGGCTGCCCACGTGGTCATCGGGGGTGAAAGCTACCGGCTGCTACGTCGTGCTGCGGTCACGGTGTGGGTCGCGGTCGTGCACTGCTTGGTCGTGTGCGCGGCCAGGTTGTGCCAGCGGCAGTTCGGAGCACCGGTGGTGAGAACGCCGGATAGGTTCGAGTCCACCGGGAAGACGGTGAGCGCACTGTCAGTGTTGTTGGTGTAGGTGAAGGTGACGGTGATGAGGTCGCCCTCATCACCTTGTCTCCGTGGGAGTCGGTGCGCGTGACGGTGACGGTGATCGGGGGCCGATTCTTCGTCGGTTGCCGAGGCCGACCACCGTGGGAGCAGCGGCGTCAGTGTCACTGGTGGGCGTCGCGAAACGCGGGAACCGAGAGTCGCGCATAGCAGCGCTGCTCCCGAGGCAGCCGCGAGGGCGCGCCCGTAGTGGCGGAGGGTCATCGTTGGTCCTTCCGATGTGGGTTGTCAATCTGCGGTCGAGTGAGTCATGATCTCACTATCCACGAGATTCATCATACAAATTTAGATGCTGACCAACCAGTTATACGACATGTATGCAGCTTTCATCAGACGCCCATGGACACGCAAAACCATAGGACGACGAACAACTGTCACACCCGCTTGCTCAGCCAGCTTCACTCCAGAAACGGAGCCACTAGCACCATCCCAACGCACCGGACAGCTTCAGGTGTCACACTCTCTGCCTAAGGCATGATAGATGCGCGTTTCCGGCCAACAAACCATGCTCGCCAATCGAGTCAGACCCCATCTCTCTGACCGAGTGACAGAGCTCGAACGTACACCCGACACAGTTTTCCAGCACGAAGAAAGATTGGCTTGGGACAACGATGGGACCGCGCGCGATCGCGAGCACTGACACCCGACGCTACAAGCTCCACATTGTTGCCCTCGCTCGAGCTCGACAAGCGGCGCACGCGTGCCCGTCAGCACCGAGGGCCCCTCGGTCCGTCTTGGCGCATCCACAGAGGCCAAACTCCGAGCGCCGCCTCTGGCTGGCGGCAGACAAACGTAGACCAGCCCCGGCCTCGTCCCATGAGAGGAACGAGGCCGGGGCTTGAGTATCCGAAACGGAGCTCGAGATCAGCGCGCGGCGCTGCCCTCGGTGTAGTCCTCGTCGGAGTCGGTCCAGCCGAAGGCCTTGCGCAGCTTCTGGCCGGTCTTCTCGATCGGGTGGGCCTCTTCCTCGGCGCGCAGCGCCTTGAACTCGAGGGCGCCGTTATCCTGATCGGCGATGAACTTGCGGGCGAAGGTGCCGTCCTGGATGTCGGCCAGAACAGCCTTCATGGCCTCCTTGGAGGACTCGTTGATGACGCGCGGGCCGGAGACGTAGTCGCCGTACTCAGCGGTGTCGGAGCAGGACCAACGCTGCTTGGTGATGCCGCCCTCGTTGATGAGGTCGACGATCAGCTTCATCTCGTGGCAGACCTCGAAGTAGGCGATCTCGGGCTGGTAGCCAGCCTCGACCAGGGTCTCGAAGCCGGCCTGGATCAGGTGGGAGACGCCGCCACACAGGACAGCCTGCTCGCCGAACAGGTCGGTCTCGGTCTCTTCGGTGAAGGTCGTCTTGATGACGCCGGCGCGGGTGCCGCCGATGGCCTTCGCGTAGGACAGACGAGGTCCCAGGCCTGGCCGGAGGCGTCCACCTCAACGGCGACGACGTCCGGGGTGCCCTTGCCCTGGGTGTAGGTCTCGCGGACCTTGTGGCCGGGGCCCTTGGGGGCGACCATGACGACGTCGTGGCCCTCGGGGACCTCGATGTAGCCGTAACGGATGTTGAAGCCGTGCGCGAAGAGAAGGGCGGCGCCTTCCTTCAGGTTGGGGGCAACCTGCTCGGCGTACACGTAGCGCTGGACCTGGTCGGGCAGCAGCAGCGAGACGACGTCGCCCTCGGCGACGGCCTCGGCCACGTCCTTGACCTCGAGGCCGGCGGCCTCAGCCTTGGCCCAGGAGGAGGAACCGGGGCGCAGGCCGACGACCACGTCAACTCCGGAATCCTTCAGGTTCAGCGCGTGCGCGTGACCCTGCGAACCGTAACCAATGATGGCAACCTTCTTGGACTGGATCAGCGACAGGTCTGCGCCGTCGTCGTAGATGATTTCTGCCATTTTCATTTCTCCTTCAGTTGATCCGTGATCGAGCGCGACCCGCGGCCGATAGCCACGGCGCCCGACTGGACGAGTTCGGTGACGCCGTAGGGCTCCAGGGCCCGCAGCAGCGCCTCCAGCTTGGATAGGGAGCCGATCGATTCGATAACGACCGACTCGGGTTGCACGTCGACGACGTGTGCGCGGAACAGGTCCACGATCTGCAGGACCGAGGTGCGACGGGTCTCGTCAGCCTGGACCTTCATCATGAGCAGACGCCGTTCGACGGAGTCTTCGGGTTCAAGCTCGACGACCTTGAGGACGTTGATGAGCTTGTTGAGCTGCTTGACCACCTGCTCGATGGGCGCGGAGTCTGCGTCCACGATGATGGTCATGCGAGAGATCTCCGGGGTGTTCGGTCTCTCCACGGTCAGCGACTTGATATTAAAGGCGCGGCGGGCGAAAAGCGCGGCGACGCGAGTGAGCACGCCGGGCTTGTTTTCGACCAACACGGCCAGAGTGTGACGATTCGTCATCAGTCTTCCACCTCCCAGTCGGGCGCCATGCCCTTGGCGTAACGAATCTCATCGTTGGACACGCCCGCGGCGACCATCGGCCAGACCATCGAGTCCTTGGAGACGCGGAAGTCAATGAGAACGGGGCGATCGTTGATCGACATGGCCCATTCGATGGCCTCGTCGACCTCGTCGATGGAGCGAACGGTGCGCGCGGCCATGCCGTAGGCCTGCGCGAGCATCTCGAAGTTGGGGATCTGCTCGCCCTCGACGGGGTTGAGCGTCGTGTTCGAGTAGCGCTTGCCGAAGAACAGGGACTGCCACTGGCGGACCATGCCCAGCACCGAGTTGTTGATGAGGGCGACCTTGATCGGGATGTTGTTGATCGTGCAGGTGGCCAGTTCCTGGTTGGTCATCTGGAAGGAGCCGTCGCCGTCGATCGCCCACACGACCTTGTCGGGGGCAGCGACCTGGGCGCCCATGGCTGCGGGGATGCAGTAGCCCATGGTGCCGGAGCCGGACGAGGAGATGAAGCTGCGCGGGTTGTCCAGCGTGATGAACTGGGCGGCCCACATCTGGTGCTGGCCCACGCCCGTCACGTAGATCGCCTCGGGGCCGACCTTGTCGGAGAGCTTCTTGATGACTTCCTGGGGCGCCATCATGCCGTCTTCGGGCTCGGCCCATCCGATCGGGTACTTGGTACGCAGGCGGTCGAGGTAGCGCCACCATCCGGAGATGTCCGCCTTGTTTTCCGACGAGGCCTGGGCGATTTCCTCGGTGAGGATCGGCAGGGCGGTCGCCAGGTCGGCGACGATCGGGATGTCGGCGTGGCGGTTCTTCGAGATCTCCGCGGCGTCGATGTCGATGTGCACGACGGTGGCGCGGGGCGCGAAGGAGTCGAGGCGGCCCGTCACGCGGTCGTCGAAGCGGGCGCCGAGGGCCACGATCAGGTCGGCGCGCTGGAGGGCGCCGACGGCCGCCACGGTGCCGTGCATGCCGGGCATGCCGAGGTTGTGGCGATCGGAGTCGGGGAACGCGCCGCGGGCGGTCAGCGTGGTGACGACGGGGGCGTTCGTGACCTCGACGAGGTCGGCGAGGGCGTCGGTGGAGCCGGAGCGCACGATGCCGCCGCCCACGTAGAGCACGGGGGCCTGGGCGTCGGCGATCGCGCGGGCAGCCGCGCGCACCTGCTTCATGTTCGGCTTGTCCGCGACGCGGTAGCCGGGCAGGTCGATGGCGGGAGGCCAGGAGAAGTCCATCTCGGCGACCTGCGCGGACTTGGTGATGTCCACGAGGACCGGGCCGGGGCGGCCGGTGCCCGCGAGGTGGAAGGCCTCGGCCAGGCGCGCGGGGATCTCCGCGGGATCCGTGACGAGGAAGGAGTGCTTGGTGATGGGCATCGACGCGCCCACGACGTCGGCTTCCTGGAAGGCGTCGCTGCCGATCAGGGATGCGCCGACCTGGCCGGAGATCACGACGATCGGGACCGAGTCCATGCAGGCGTCGCCCAGGGCCGTCAGCACGTTGGTGGCGCCGGGGCCGGACGTCACGATCGCGCAGCCGACCTTACCGGTGGCCAGGGCGTAGCCTTCGGCGGCGTGGCCCGCGCCCTGCTCGTGACGGACAAGAATGTGGCGGATGGACGTCGACGCCAGCAGCGGGTCGTAGGTCGGCAGAATTGCGCCGCCGGGCATACCGAACACGTCGGTAACGCCCAGGGCCTCGAGGCTGGCCACGATAGCCTCGGCTCCGGTCATGCGGGTGGTGTTGGCGGTGTCGCTCACCATTCGTCCTCTCAATCGTTGGGACCGTCTCAAAGAAAAAACCCCGTCAGATCCGGCAGATCGCGCGGATGCGGGGAATTCGGCGTGCGATCCATCCTCACGTTACACGGCAGGCATCGCACGCCCGGGTACGATGACCAGGGCGAGGATTCCAATTCCGCGAACGTTGAGCATGCCTTTACCGTATCTCTCCCTGAGCGCTGCGCTCTTCTTCATCTCATTGTGCGGACCTTTGGGCTCTGATCGCCATCTAGGACGATGGACTGAGATACACAGCACGTATTGCTGCTTTAATTGATACATACCTCATATCACAATCCACAACACGGAGATTTCATCGTGCATCAGGTGTTCGAGATTCTGAGCGAACAGCCAGTTCTGTTCCTCTTCCTTCTCATCGGTATAGGCATGGCGTTCGGCCATGTGAAAATCAAGGGCATTAGCCTCGGCGCCGCCGCCGTTCTCTTCTTTGCCATCGCGTTGGCTGCGTGGGCGCAGTCCTACGACATCGAGCTGCGAGTCACCCCCCAGCTGGGCACTCTCGGCCTGACGCTCTTCACGTTCGCGATCGGCATCAACTCGGGTGCGTCGTTCTTCCACAACCTGAAGACCGCCGTCGGCCCGATTCTGGCGATGGTTGCCCTCTACGGCATCACCGCCACCGTCGGCCTCTACGTCGGTAAGGCCATGGGTATGGACGTTCCGCTCATCGCCGGTACCTTCGCGGGTTCGGTGACGAACACACCCGCTCTGGCCGCCGCCGGCGAGGCCTCCGGCGATCCTGCACGTGCGACGGTCGGCTACTCGATCGCCT
Organism: uncultured Sanguibacter sp.; assembly: GCA_916438365.1. Next base: position 74,420 of record CAKAEY010000005.1, on the reverse strand, counting down.
ACCTCTTCGGCGTCATCGGCATGCTTGCCGCTTCGATGGCCGCACTGCACTACGGCCGCAACGATAAGGATGCCCCCTCTCCCCTGTCGAACCGCACGATCCGCGTCGAGCGCGACGACCACCCCTTCGTCGGCGACATCTACGAGAAGCTCGGCGAGAAGGTCTCCTTCTCCCGTCTGCGCCGCGGCGAGACCGGCCCGATCACCCGTCCCCAGATGTCCGACACCCTGGATCCTGGTGACCTCGTGACGGTCGTCGGTCCCCGCGAGCTCGTCGCTCGCGCAGCCACCGAGCTGGGCCACGCGTCCTCTCACTCCCTCATGCAGGACCGCTCCTACCTGGACTTCCGCCGCGTGACGATCTCCAACCCGAAGGTCGCCGGGCCGCACGGTCGCCTCGCTCGGCCTCGCCAAGGAGTTCTCCGCGACGATCTCGCGCGTGCGCCGCGGCGACGTCGACATGGTCGCTGAGCCGGGCCTCGTCCTCCAGCAGGGTGACCGCGTGCGCGTCGTCGCCCCCACGTCCAAGATGGCTGAGATCACGAAGTTCTTCGGCGACTCGTCCCGAGGCCTCACGGACCTCAACCCGATCGCCCTGGGCATCGGCATGGCGCTGGGCATCGCGATCGGCGAGCTGCCGATCCTGACCCCCTCCGGCGAGTACTTCTCGATCGGTTCCGCCGCCGGCACGCTCATCGTGGGCCTCATCTTCGGCCGCATCGGCCGCATCGGCCCCATCGCGACGGCTCTGCCCTTCACGACCTGCCAGGTGATGGCCGAGCTCGGCCTGCTGATCTTCCTCGCGCAGGCGGGTGCCAAGGCAGGCGGCCAGATCCTCGAGGCCTTCACGTCGGGCGACTGGATCCGCATCTTCGCCCTGGGCGTCGTCATGACGTCGATTATGGCGGTCGGCCTGTACTGCACGATGCGCTGGGTCTTCAAGATGGGCGGCACGAAGCTCGCCGGTCTGCTCGGCGGCGCTCAGACGCAGCCCGCCGTCCTCGCCTTCGCGAACGGCCGTACCAACGCCGATCCTCGCGTGTCGCTCGGCTACGCGCTGGTCTACCCGGTCGCCATGGTCGGCAAGATCATCGTCGCCACGATCCTGGGCGGCATGTAGCGGCAACCTCTCCCGCGGGTTCGATCCTGGGACAACAATGGGGCCGGCCCTTTCGGGTCGGCCCCATTCGTATGCCCTCTCGCCCTCTCCCGAGCCCGTCACGAGCACTCAGCGCCGCCTGCGAGAGGCACTGTCACGGCTTGCAGCGCCCGGCCTGCGGTGCCCGTGGGCGGTGGCGGGGCCTGGTAGCCAGGATGCAGAGCCTGACTGCCGCACTCACCTGATCAATCCTCGCGGCGTCGCCTTTGTTCCGGGCACCGCATGGCCTGCCCGCCCGCTCGTCGCCCGCGCCACGAGCTGCGCTCGGCGCGTCGCCTCGAAGCCCGGCCAGGCCCCGCAGGCCCTGCGGTGCCCTCCACAAGGGCGACGCTTGCTCAGTACGTTGTCATCACCCTCTATGCCTGCCAACTCGGCCTACGCACAAACGAGGCCGCGACCGGTTTCCCGGCCACGGCCTCGTCGATGAATGAGCGTCAGCGCGAAATCAGCGCGACGAGAACTCGTGCAGTCACTGCCGCCACGCACACGATGGCGATGTTGCGTCCGACGGCGCGGATCTCGTCGCGGTCGATCTCGTACTCAATCTCGAATGACGGCGGCTTCAGGCCCGCTTCGATCTCGAACTTCATGCGTTCTCCTCCTCGTACTCCCACAGGTTGGGGACTCGTTCTTCTTCTTCGACGAGCCAGTTCTTGTCCGTCAGCATACGGGAGAGCGCCAGGCCCATGCCGATCGCCACGATCGTGAACATGACCGTGAAGAGCGCTGCGAGCGCATCGTCGATCTGCTGGTTGTTCAGGTAGGTCAGAGCACGATAGAGCGGCACACCGGGGATCATGATGACGACAGCGGGGACGGACAGGGTCACACGCGAAAAGCGCGTCCTGCGGGCCACGAAGACTGCGAGAAGGCCGGCGGCGAGAGCGGCGAGGCCAACGGCAGCCGGAGCGGGAACTCCGAGTTCCAGATGCAGGCCGATGCGAGCGGTGTTGATAACGGCACCGATGAGGGCGGCCGTCGCGCACACGCGTTGCGGTGAGTTGAAAGAGCATCGCAAACCCGTATGCGGCAACGAAAGCTCGCGAGGAAGCGCAGGAGGTAGTGCAGCCATGGGAACGAGCGAACACCGTACTCGGGCGTCACCGACCACCCAAAGACAGCCGAGATTGCCCAGACAGCCACGCCGGCCGACATGACGAGCATCGTGACGTAGACGAGGCGGCCGATGCCGCCTTGGAAGTCTTGTCGCACCAAATCGATCAGGCCCAGTCACCAGCGGGAAGCCGGGGACCAGGAACGAGCAGCGCGGAAATAAAGCCGGCCTGATGCGTCGACTCGATGCCGAGGAAATGCTGAGCGGGAGCAACCAGCAGAATGTAGATCATTGCTGCGAGAGCACCACACGCCATCCACACGCCGAAGTGGTTCATGTGGCGGATCAGCATCTGGCGGCGCAGTGCCTGCCCGAAGAACGAGGCGACGGCGACGGCAGAGCACTCGACCCATCCCCGACCGTTGAGGAATGCGAAGGCCGCACAGGCGAGGCCGGAGGCAAGCGCGTTGGAGAACCAGTCGTAGAGGCCGGGAACCTTCGCGATCTTGTCCAGCTCGTCCGACACATCCTCGACTCGCACGGACTTGCCGTGCAGGGATGCCACGTAGTTGTTGATGCGGTCGATCTTGTCAGCGTTCACGCCCATGAGGCGCTGCTCGGCGAGCTCCGTGCGGAAAGTTCCGTTCGCATACGCGGTCGCGATAATCTCCGTATACGTGACCTGTGCTCGGTGCTCAGAAATGCCGACTGCGCGTGCGAGATCAGCCATTGACTTCTTGACGCGATACGCGCTCGCGCCAAACGACAGAAGCATCTGGCCGAGCCGGAGAACTACCTGAGATTGATGGGCAAGGCGGTCGTGCGCCGCCATACGTTGAGCGAGAACCTCGTCTTTGCCACCGTGGTGGTGAGGCCCGTGCGGATGTGCAGAAGTGACCATGGATATAGCATCGCATGCGATACAGCGATACGCGGGCGACGTTGGTCCGTGACGTGCGATTTTTCATCTGGTGGACACACGCTACAGTCGGATTGCGACCACTGCTCGCACGATACCGCATGCCCGTGCCGGCAAGGTTTGCAAAGAGCGAGCTGTCGGCACTAAACGCAGAAGCGGCCGGAGACGTGAGGTCTCCGGCCGCTTCGTACGTGTGTTGTGGCGGTGTCCTACTCTCCCACAACCTGGCGGTTGCAGTACCATTGGCGCTGCCGGGCTTAGCTTCCAGGTTCGGAATGGAGGCTGGGCGTTTCCCCGGTGCTATGACCACCACAAGATTTGGGTGTTCAACACTGTCTCCCCACGCTGTTGTTGTTGGTGGGGGTGTGGGTTGATCGTGGTTTGTATAGTGGTTGCGGCTGTTTTGTTCGCTGTTTTGTTGTTCACCCGTTGTGTTGGGTTGTTGTTTAGTGTTGGCCCATTAGTACCAGTCGGCTCACGAGCACATTGCTGTGCTTCCACCTCTGGCCTATCAACCCGCTAGTCTGGCGGGGGCCTCTCACCCCACGGGGGGGCGTGGAAATCTCATCTTGAAGCAGGCTTCCCGCTTAGATGCTTTCAGCGGTTATCCCTTCCGAACGTAGCCAACCAGCCATGCACCTGGCGGTACAACTGGCACACCAGAGGTTCGTCCATCCCGGTCCTCTCGTACTAGGGACGGCCCTTCTCAAATTTCCTGCGCGCACAGAGGATAGGGACCGAACTGTCTCACGACGTTCTGAACCCAGCTCGCGTACCGCTTTAATGGGCGAACAGCCCAACCCTTGGGACCAACTCCAGCCCCAGGATGCGACGAGCCGACATCGAGGTGCCAAACCATGCCGTCGATATGGACTCTTGGGCAAGATCAGCCTGTTATCCCCGGGGTACCTTTTATCCGTTGAGCGACCACGCACCCACGTGCCATGGCCGGATCACTAGTTCCTGCTTTGCACCTGCTCGACCCGTCGGTCTCACAGTCAAGCTCCCTTGTACACTTGCACTCGCCACCTGATTACCAACCAGGCTGAGGGAACCTTTGAGCGCCTCCGTTACATTTTAGGAGGCAACCGCCCCAGTTAAACTACCCACCAGGCACTGTCCCCAACCCGGATCACGGGCCAAGGTTGAGGTGACCGCTTGAACCAGAATGGTATTTCAACGACGACTCCACCACCGCTGGCGCGGCAGCTTCACAGTCTCCCACCTATCCTACACAAGTCCAAGCGAACACCAATACCAAGCTATAGTAAAGGTCCCGGGGTCTTTCCGTCCTTCTGCGCGAAACGAGCATCTTTACTCGTACTGCAATTTCACCGAGTTCGCGGTTGAGACAGCGGAGAAGTCGTTACGCCATTCGTGCAGGTCGGAACTTACCCGACAAGGAATTTCGCTACCTTAGGATGGTTATAGTTACCACCGCCGTTTACTGGGGCTTAAATTCACCGCTTCACACCCCAAAGGGGTGTTGACGGTTCCTCTTAACCTTCCAGCACCGGGCAGGCGTCAGTGCGTATACATCGCCTTACGGCTTCGCACGCACCTGTGTTTTTGATAAACAGTCGCTTCTCCCTATTCTCTGCGACCCCACAACCCAACACCCACGCACGGCGGGAGCAAGTCACGGGGTCCTCCTTATCCCGAAGTTACGGAGGAATTTTGCCGAGTTCCTTAACCACGATTCACTCGAACGCCTCGGTATACTCTACCTGACCACCTGAGTCGGTTTAGGGTACGGGCGCGTCATGCCCTCACGTCGAGGCTTTTCTCGGCAGCTTAGGATCACCACAAGTCCACACACGCGTGTGTCCCTCATCAGTTCTCACCCATCTGTCCCCCGGATTTGCCTGGGAGACGGGCCACAACCTTAAATACGCACAACCATCGGCGCACTGCAGCTACCTGTCTGCGTCACCCCTGTTAACACGCTTGCCTACAATCACCGGGGCCCCAAGACCCACACACACCACGCGACCCGAAGGTCATGTGGGGGCGTGAGCAAATTGGTTAGCACAATGACTTCAGCATGGGCGGTCATAACGCGGTACCAGAATATCAACTGGTTGTCCATCGACTACGCCTGTCGGCCTCGCCTTAGGACCCGACTAACCCAGGGCGGATAAACCTAGCCCTGGAACCCTTAGTCAATCGGCGCTGCGGATTCTCACCGCAGATTCGTTACTCATGCCTGCATTCTCACTCCCACACAATCCACCAGAAGTTCCCTCCAGGCTTCACCTCGTGCAGGACGCTCCCCTACCCAACAACACACCGACATCCAGTTCCTGGTGCCAGCATTGCGTGTTGTTGCCACAGCTTCGGCGGTACGCTTGAGCCCCGCTACATTGTCGGCGCAGAACCACTTGACCAGTGAGCTATTACGCACTCTTTCAAGGATGGCTGCTTCTAAGCCAACCTCCTGGTTGTCACCGCGACTCCACATCCTTTCCCACTTAGCGCACGCTTAGGGGCCTTAGCTGATGATCTGGGCTGTTTCCCCTCTCGACTACGAAGCTTATCCCCCGCAGTCTCACTGCCGCGCTACACCTAATGGCATTCGGAGTTTGGCTGACGTCAGTAACCCACAGGGCCCATCGGCCATCCAGTAGCTCTACCTCCACCAGGGACCACGCGACGCTGCACCTAAATGCATTTCGGGGAGAACCAGCTATCACGGAGTTTGATTGGCCTTTCACCCCTACCCACAGTTCATCCCCCAGGTTTTCAACCCTGGTGGGTTCGGTCCTCCACACAGTCTTACCTCTGCTTCAACCTGACCATGGGTAGATCACCCCGCTTCGGGTCTAGAACACGCGACAAACGCCATCTTTCAGACTCGCTTTCGCTACGCATACCCCACACGGGTTAAGCACGCCACGTATCACTAACTCGCAGGCTCATTCTTCAAAAGGCACGCCATCACCCCACAAGGCTCTGACGGCTTACAGGCACACGGTTTCAGGTACTATTTCACTCCCTCCCGGGGTACTTTTTTCACCATTCCCTCACGGTACTATGCACTATCGGTCATCAAGTAGTATTTAGGCTTACCAAGTGGTCTTGGCAGATTCACACGAGATTTCACGAGTCCCGCGCTACTCGGGCACCACACCCACACCACACGCCACCGGTCCGTCTACACGACTCTCACGCTCTACGGTCAGACTTCCCAGACTGTTCAACTCCCAACAACAAGTGGTGCGATCCCCCGGCAGAAGGATCCAATATGGCCCCACAACACCAAACACGCAACGGCCGCCGCCTCTGGCACGCATCTGGTTTAGCCTCCTCCGCTTTCGCTCGCCACTACTCACGGAATATCTTTTCCTGCGGGTACTGAGATGTTTCACTTCCCCGCGTTCCCCCCACCACCCTATACACGTTCAGATGATGGTAACCCAGCACAACCCAGGTTAGGTTCCCCCATTCGGACACCCTCGGATAATAACGCTCGCTCGCCAGCTCCCCGAGGCATATCGCAGGCCGCAACGTCCTTCATCAGCTCTTGATGCCAAGGCATCCACCGAATGCCCAATAAAAACTAAACAAAACACAAAAAAACAGTACAGAACAAATATGCTCGCAACCACTATACAAATCACAAACAACCCACCACACACAACCCACACCAGTAAACCCGGCTGGCTGTGCGGGCAACCACCACCCACAACAGGCGGCAGACGCTCACACGGTGTTGAACGTGAACCCGACAGTGTGCTTGTCCGCAATAAAACCTTTTATGCCCAACCCAAATGCGCACCCACACCCACCACCCACCAATAGGTGATGAACACATGCAGGCACAAGAAAACAAGACACACACCAACCACACAGGCCAATGCGCGCTCGCTCCCCACAAAACTGGGCTCCCTAGAAAGGAGGTGATCCAGCCGCACCTTCCGGTACGGCTACCTTGTTACGACTTCGTCCCAATCGCCAATCCCACCTTCGACCACTCCCCCCGCAAAAACGGTTAGGCCATGGGCTTCGGGTGTTACCAACTTTCGTGACGTGACGGGCGGTGTGTACAAGGCCCGAGAACGTATTCACCGCAGCGTTGCTGATCTGCGATTACTAGCGACTCCACCTTCATGGGGTCGAGTTGCAGACCCCAATCCGAACTGAGACTGGCTTTAAGGGATTCGCTCCACCTCACAGTATCGCAACCCTCTGTACCAACCATTGTAGCATGCGTGAAGCCCAAGACATAAGGGGCATGATGATTTGACGTCATCCCCACCTTCCTCCGAGTTAACCCCGGCAGTCCCCCACGAGTCCCCACCATCACGTGCTGGCAACATAGGGGCAAGGGTTGCGCTCGTTGCGGGACTTAACCCAACATCTCACGACACGAGCTGACGACAACCATGCACCACCTGCACACGACCAACTAAATGCCACCACATCTCTGCAGTGCCGCCGTGCATGTCAAGCCTTGGTAAGGTTCTTCGCGTTGCATCGAATTAATCCGCATGCTCCGCCGCTTGTGCGGGCCCCCGTCAATTCCTTTGAGTTTTAGCCTTGCGGCCGTACTCCCCAGGCGGGGCACTTAAAGCGTTAGCTACGGCGCAGAAACCACGGGTGGCCCCCACACCTAGTGCCCAACGTTTACAGCGTGGACTACCAGGGTATCTAATCCTGTTCGCTCCCCACGCTTTCGCTCCTCAGCGTCAGTAACGGCCCAGAGACCCGCCTTCGCCACCGGTGTTCTTCCTGATATCTGCGCATTCCACCGCTACACCAGGAGTTCCAGTCTCCCCTACCGCACTCAAGTCAGCCCGTACCCACCGCACGCCCCCAGTTAAGCCAGAGAATTTCACGGCAGACGCGACCAACCGCCTACAAGCCCTTTACGCCCAATAATTCCGGACAACGCTCGCGCCCTACGTATTACCGCGGCTGCTGGCACGTAGTTAGCCGGCGCTTCTTTACCCACTACCCTCACCACAACCCAAAGCTGCGGCTTGACCATGAGCGAAAGAGGTTTACAACCCGAAGGCCTCCATCCCTCACGCGGCGTCGCTGCATCAGGCTTTCGCCCATTGTGCAATATTCCCCACTGCTGCCTCCCGTAGGAGTCTGGGCCGTATCTCAGTCCCAATGTGACCGGTCACCCTCTCAGGCCGGCTACCCGTCAAAGCCTTGGTAGGCCATCACCCCACCAACAAGCTGATAGGCCGCGAGCCCATCCCCCACCAGAAAAAACCTTTCCACCAACCCCCATGCGAAGATCAGTGAATATCCAGTATTAGCACCCGTTTCCGGGCGTTATCCCAAAGAAGAGGGCAGGTTACTCACGTGTTACTCACCCGTTCGCCACTCATCCACCCAGCAAGCTGAGCTTCAGCGTTCGACTTGCATGTGTTAAGCACGCCGCCAGCGTTCGTCCTGAGCCAGGATCAAACTCTCCGAACAAAAACAAAAACGTTAAAGCCCAGAAAAACCAACCAAACAAAAACAGCCCGGCCAGCAATCCCAACCAAAAACACTCAAAAACAAAAAACAGGCATAAAAAACAAACAAACACACTATCGAGTTCACAAACAACACCCACACACCCCAGACAACCAAGCCAAAAACCCAGCCACCAAAGCAGTGAACCACCACCACAAACCCACAAACAAGCCCGCGGCGACAGGTGAATAATCTACTCACCCCCACACCCAAAGTCAAACCAAAACACCGTGACCCCCAACACACACCCACAAACCCCACAAACACAACGAAAAGTCCGGGTCACTTCAGTTTGCGTGGGCGCACAGAGTCAACGAAAAGGCGGGCCCGACCGCGCATCATCAGCGCGGTCGGGCCCGCCAAACAGCCGAAATGACTCTCAGTTCACATCCATGTCGGGCTGTACGGGGATATCCACGGTCGGAAGGTCGCGCACGGCGCGACGCACGGCCTTGGACACGGCGGGGGCAACCCGCTTATCGAAGGCGCCGGGGATGATGTAGGAGGGCGAGAGCTCGTCCTCGGAGATCACGGACGCGATAGCCACAGCGGCGACGCGCAGAACCTCGGTCGTAATCTCCTTGACCTTGGCGTCCAGGAGGCCGCGGAACAGACCCGGGAAGGCCAGAACGTTGTTGATCTGGTTCGGGTAGTCGCTGCGGCCCGTCGCGACGACGGCGGCGTACTTTCCGGCACCGATCGGGTCAACCTCAGGCGTGGGGTTGGCCAGCGCGAAGACGATGGCATCGTCAGCCATGGTTTCGATGTCGGCAGGGTCGAGGATGTTGCCGGAGGAGACGCCGATGAAGACGTCGGCACCCTTGAGGACCTCCTTGAGGGAGCCGTGGACGTGGCGGGGGTTCGTCGCCTCGGCCAGCGCCTTTCGGGAGGGGTGCATGCCCTCGGTGGCGTCGCCAGAGAGCGCACCGTCGCGGCCACAGCCGATGATGTCGCGCGCGCCCTGGGCGAGTAGCAGGCGGATGATCGCGTTGCCAGCAGCGCCGACGCCGGAGACGACGATGCGCACGTCTTCGATCTTCTTGTTCACGATCTTCAGCGCGTTGATAAGCGCGGAAAGGACCACGATCGCGGTGCCGTGCTGGTCGTCGTGGAAGACGGGGATGTCGAGCTCGGCGCGCAGGCGCTCTTCGATCTCGAAGCAGCGGGGTGCGGAGATGTCCTCCAGGTTGATGCCGCCGTAGGCGGGGGCGATGGCCTTGACGATCGAGATGATCTCTTCGGTGTCCTTGGTGTCCAGGACGACCGGCCACGCGTCGACGCCGCCGAACTCCTTGAACAGGACGGCCTTGCCCTCCATGACGGGTAGGGCGGCCGCGGGGCCAATGTCGCCCAGGCCGAGCACCGCGGTGCCGTCGGAGACGACCGCGACCGTGTTGGCCTTCATGGTCAGCAGGTGGGCCTTCTGGGGCATGTCGTGGATGGCGGTACACACGCGGGCCACGCCGGGGGTGTAGGCGCGCGAGAGGTCGTCACGGTTACGCAGTGGCACCTTGGAGTGGATCTCCACCTTGCCGCCGATGTGGCTCATGAAGGTCTGGTCGGCGACCGAATCGGCAATCACGCCGGGCAGCGCGGCGATGACATCGCGGACCTCGCGGCGGTGCTCAGAATCGCGCATGTCGCACGTCAGGTCGATGATGATGCGCCCGCGGTCGGAGTCGGCCACGTCGAGGCCCTTGATCTCCGCTCCAGTCGAAGAGACTGCGTCAACAATGGACGCGATGGAAGTCGTCTTCTCATCCACCTCGATACGGTAGGAGGCGGTGTACGACGGCGATGTGCGCATGTCTGTCCTTTCGTCGGGCGCCCGGCCACAGTCGGCCCGGCTGTCCTCAAGCGCTCATCCTAGGTAACTTTCCGCTCCCCCCGGAAGGGGGAGGCCACAACGTGGACACGTGCGAACGGTCAGGGACGAGGCCGGGGCGCACTATCGGGAGAGCGCGCACGAGGCAGGGGCGCGCAGTCTGGAGACGACGACGGGGGCCGGGATCACATCGATCCCGGCCCCCGTGGCGTTCGTCAGGATGAGCCTCAGGCGCCGACCATCTCCATGATCAGCTCGCGCACGCGGGCGGCGTCAGCCTGCCCGCGGGTGGCCTTCATGACCGCGCCGACGAGGGCGCCGGCCGCCTGGACCTTGCCGCCCTTGATCTTCTCGACGATGTCGGGGTTGGCGTCCAGGGCCTCCTGGACGGCCGCCGTTAGCGCGCCGTCGTCGGAGACGACCTCGAGGCCTCGGGCCTCGACGACCTGCGTCGGATCGCCTTCGCCCGCGAGGACGCCCTCGAGAGCCTGGCGTGCCAGCTTGTCGTTGATACGACCCGAATCGATGAGGCTCTGCAGCTGCGCGACCTGAGCGGGGCTGACCCCGGCCTCGTCGAGGGAAACCTCGCGTTCCTTGGCGCGGCGCGAGATCTCGCCCATCCACCACTTGCGGGCGGAGGCGGGATCGCAGCCCGCGGCAACCGTGGCCTCGATGAGCTCGAGGGCGCCGGCGTTGATGACGTCGCGCATCTCCATGTCCGCGTACCCCCACTCGGTACGCAGGCGGCGGCGCTTGGCGACAGGCAGCTCGGGCAGCGAGGCGCGCAGCTCCTCGACCCACTCCCGATCCGGGCGGATCGGAACCAGGTCGGGCTCGGGGAAGTAGCGGTAGTCCTCGGAATCCGACTTCTCACGGCCGGACGACGTCGAGCCATCCTCCTCGTGGTAGTGGCGGGTCTCCTGCAGGATCGTGCCGCCCTCGGCCAGGATCTGGGCCTGGCGCTGCATCTCGTAGCGCACGGCCGAGGCGATGCCGCGGAAGGAGTTCACGTTCTTCGTCTCGGTGCGCGTGCCCAGCGGAGACTCGGGCGTGGGGCGCAGCGACACGTTGATGTCGGCGCGCACGTTGCCGCGCTCCATGCGGGCCTCGGACACGTCCAGGGCGCGGAAGATGTCGCGCAGGGCCTGCACGTAGGCGGCGGCCACCTCGGGCGCGCGCTCGCCGGCACCACGAATCGGACGGGTCACGATCTCCACGAGCGGCACGCCCGCACGGTTGTAGTCCACGAGCGAGTGATCCGCGCCCTGGATGCGACCGTCCGCACCACCGATGTGCGTGTTCTTGCCCGCGTCCTCCTCCATGTGCGCGCGCTCAATCTCCACGCGGAACATGGTGCCGTCCTCGAGCTCGACGTCCACGTAGCCGTCGTGAGCGATCGGCTCGTCGGACTGGGAGGTCTGGAAGGCCTTCGTCAGGTCCGGGTAGAAGTAGTTCTTACGCGCGAAACGGCAGTACTGCGCAATCTCGCAGTTCAGGGCCAGGCCGATCTTGATGGCGTACTCGACGGCCTTGTGGTTGACGACCGGCAGGGAGCCGGGCAGGCCCAGCGACACGGGGGTCACGAAGGTGTTCGGGTCGCCACCAAACGCGTTGGGGGCTGCGTCGAACATCTTGGTCTTGGTGCCCAGCTCGACGTGCACCTCAATGCCGAGAACCGGGTCGAAGCGGCGCGCCGCCTCGTCGTAATCCATGAGCTCAGTCATCACTTTTCCTCCCAGTTAGCCGCGGGGCACTGACCCGCGACGTCGTCGCTGAGCGCCTCCACCAGGGACGCCACCTTGTACATGACCAGGTCGCCGCGCGCGGGGGCCAGCACCTGGAAGCCGATGGGCAGGCCCTGCGAGGACACCGCGTTGGGCACGTTGACACCGGGGATGCCCGCCAGGTTCGCGGGGATCGTGGCGACGTCGTAGAGGTACATGGCCAGCGGGTCGGAGGTCTTCTCGCCGAACTTGAACGCCGTCTCGGGGGCCGTGGGCGACACGAGGACGTCGACACGCTCGAACACCGCGTCAAAGTCGCGCTGGATGAGCGTGCGCACCTTCTGGGCGCTGCCGTAGTAGGCGTCGTAGTAGCCGGCCGAGAGCACGTGCGTGCCCAGGATGATGCGGCGCTTGACCTCGTCGCCGAAACCGGCCTCGCGGGTGGCGGCCATGACGCGCTCGGCGGTCACGGGGCCCTCGGTGGGCTCGACGCGGATGCCGTAGCGCATGCCGTCGAAGCGGGCCAGGTTCGAGGAGACCTCGGCGGGCATGATCAGGTAGTAGGCGCCCAGCGAGTACTCCAGGTGTGGGCAGGAGACCTCGACGATCTCAGCTCCGGCCTCGCGCAGCTTCTCGACGGTGGCGTTGAAGGCGTCGATGACGTCCTGCTGGTAGCCGTCGCCACTCAGCTCCTTGACGACGCCGACCTTCAGGCCCTTCATGGACCCTTCCGCGGCGACGGACTCGACGGCCTCAGTAAGCGCGGGAACCGGCTCGTTCAGGGAGGTCGAGTCGTGGGGGTCGTAGCCGCCGATCAGCTCGGTTAGGGCGGCCGCGTCGGCGACCGTGCGGGTGACGGGGCCGATCTGGTCCAGGGACGAGGCCATGGCCACAAGGCCGTAACGCGACACCGCGCCGTAGGTGGGCTTGGCGCCGACCGTGCCGGTCACGAACGCGGGCTGGCGGATCGAGCCGCCCGTGTCGGAACCGAGGGCCAAGGGCACCATGTAGGCCGCGACAGCAGCGGCCGAACCGCCGCCGGAGCCGCCGGGGATGCGCTCAGTGTCCCACGGGTTCTTGGTCGCACCGAAGGCGGAGTGCTCGGTGGACGAACCCATGGCGAACTCGTCCATGTTGGTCTTGCCGACGATGGGCAGGCCGGCTTCCTTGATCTTCGCGGTGACGGTCGCGTCGTAGGGAGGCTTCCAGTCGCCCAGGATCTTCGAGGCGCAGGTGGTGCGCAGGCCGCGCGTCACCACGTTGTCCTTGACGGCGATCGGCACGCCCGCCAGGCGGTGCAGGGTTTCCCCCGCCGCGCGGCGCGCGTCCACGTCGGCCGCGGTCGCCAGGGCACCCTCGCGGTCGACGGTGATGAATGCGTTCACGCGGTCATCGATCGCGTCGATGCGGTCCAGGCACGCCTGGGTCAGCTCGACGGAGGTGATCTGGCCGGCGGCCAGCATGTCCGCCAGCTCGAGGGCGCTCTTCTTCAGCAGCTCGTTCATCAGTCCTCCCCCCAGAATCTGCGGAACCAGGAACATGCCGTCCTGGGCGGCGGGTGCCGCAGCGAGCACCTCGTCGCGGTCGACGGTTTCGCCCACCACGTCTTCGCGCCACACGTTGGTCAGCGGAATCGGGTGGGACGTGGCGGGAACCTCGGGGGTGGCGACCTCGGACACCTTGGAGACGGCGTCGGCGATCGCGTCGAGCTCACCCGCGAAACGCGTGATTTCCTCGTCGGTCAATGCGATGTGGGCCAGGCCCGCAACGCGGGCGACCTCGTCAGTACTAATGCGTGACATGTGTGGCATCCTACCCGTATGGTCTTTTCACAGCGACGCCAACTCACCAGGCAGACGTGGTCGATCGTCAAAAAGCGGGAATCGCGCTGCTCGCCGCCCAGGCTGCCGCAGTCGTGACCGTGCACGCAATCGACCGCATGCGCACCGCCCGTATCCCCGGTGGCGTGCACGGTTTCCCCACCCTGCCTCCCGCCGACACACAGATCGGCGACACCGTGGCGCGCACGTACACGGAGGGAACCACCCTGTACGAGGACATGCTGGAGGCCATCGATGGGGCAACGCATCACATTTATTTCGAGACCTTCATTTGGCGCTCGGACCGCTGGGGCCAACGCTTTAAGGACGCTCTCATCGCTGCTGCCGAGCGCGGTGTCGAGGTGTTCTGCGTGTGGGATGGCTTCGGTGTCCTCAACCAGGATCCGCGCTTCTACAAGTTCCCCGTGATGCCGCATCTGCACGTGCGCAAGTTCCCAACGCTGCGCTCGGGCTTCTTCACCCTGAACATCCGGCGCACTGGGCAGGATCACCGCAAGATCCTCGTGGTCGACGGCGAAGTCGGCTTCGTGGGCGGCTACAACATCGGTGATCCGTTCGCGAACGAGTGGCGCGACACCCACGTGCGCATCACGGGCGAGGCCGTGTGGGAGCTGGAAAACGGCTTTGTCGACTTCTGGAACCATTTCCGCCCCGCCACCTGCCCGGAGCTGCCGGATCAGGGGGCGCGCGCGTGGAGCGCGGACGTGACCGCGCAGTTCAACCTGCCGCACTACCTCCTGTACCCGATCCGCGGCATGTACATCGACGCGATCGAGCGGGCGACCGACCGTGTGCTCATCACGACGGCGTACTTCATCCCCGACCGTGAGGTCCTCGGCTCCCTGATCGCCGCCGCTCGCCGGGGTGTGCGCGTCCAGGTGCTGATCCCGGAGTATTCCAACCACATCCTGGCGGACTGGGTGGCGCGCCCCTACTACGGCGAGCTGCTGCGCGAGGGCGTGGAGATCTGGCTCTACCGTCACGCGATGGTGCACTCGAAGACGATGACGGTGGATGGCCGCTGGTCGACGATCGGCACGGCGAACATCGATCGCCTGTCGATGCGCGGCAACTACGAGGTGTGCCTGCAGTTCTTCTCCCGCCCGCTGGCGGCGCGCATGGAGGAGATTTTCGCGAACGACCTGACGACGGCCCGCCGCCTGACGATCGACGAGTGGGAAAAGCGCTCGATGGTCACCCGCGTCGGCGAAGTGCTGCTGGGCCCCTTCGAGCCCTTCGTCTGAGCCCCGGCCTCGTTATAGGCCGACTCCCGCCAGGCCTCCCTCGAGGAGGTCAGCGAACTGCTGTTCGGTAATGACGGGGACGCCCAGGGCCTCGGCCTTCGCGGCCTTCGATCCCGCGCCCGGGCCGGCGACCACGAGCGAGGTCTTCTTCGAGACCGAGCCCGCCGCCTTGCCGCCGCGCGAAGTGATCGCTTCCTTGGCGCCCTCGCGGTCGTAACCGGGCATCGCCCCCGAGACGACGATGGTCAGGCCCGCGAGCACGTCCGAGGCCGGCTCGGGCGCCTCGTCGGCCATACGCACGCCCGCGCGCGCCCACGCCTGAAGCACCTCCAGGTGCCAATCGACCGTGAACCAGTCACGCAGGGAGCGGCCGATCTCCTCACCCACGCCCTCAACGGCGGAAAGCTCCTCGACCGAGGCGGCGCGCAGGGCGTCCATCGAGCGGAACTTCTCCGCGAGCGCGCGGGCCGCCGTAGGGCCGACGTGGCGGATGGACAGGGCGACGAGGACGCGCGCGAGGGGCTGACTCTTGGCCTTCTCCAGCTCAGCGAGCATCTTCTCGGTGCCCTTGGAGGCGCTGGGCTCAATCGGCTCGAAGACGGTCTGACCGCGTAGCTTGCGGGGCTTGTAGGCCTTCGTCCAGAAGTAGCGGACCTGCTTGAAGTCCCCGGTTTCCTCGCCCTTCTTCTTGACGGGCTTCCACACCATGACGTCGCGCAAATCCTGCGCGCGCAGGTCGAAGAGCGCAGCCTCCGTGCGCAGTGCGGGGGCCTGCGGGGCGGGCAGGAGTTCCTCGGCGCGGGTGATCTGCTCGCCGTGGGGCAGCTCGCGGCCGCCCTCGAGGGTGAGGACGGTGCCGTCCTCCAGGGTGACGCTGTGGCCGGCGACCAGGGCGGCGGCCACCTCGTCGCGGTCGTTTTCGGGCTGGGTCATGGCGAGCGCGGACTCGTCGCCGAGGCCCTCCACGTCCAGGGCGCTTCTGGCGCCGACGTGGGCGAGGCGCTCGGTGATCTGCGCGGGGCACGCCCCCTTGTTCGGGCAGCGCAGGTCGACGTCGCCTGCCTTCTCCTGGACGAGCGTGGTCCCGCAGGAGGGACACTCGGTGGGCATCACGAAGGGACGCTCGGAGCCATTACGCGCGTCCTCGACGGGGGCGACGATCTCGGGGATGACATCCCCGGCCTTGCGCAGGACAACGAGGTCGCCGATGAGGACGCCCTTGCGAGCAACCTCCTGCGCGTTGTGCAGGGTCGCGCGCGCGACGTTCGAGCCCGCGACCAGCACGGATTCCATGACGCCGTAGGGGGTCACGCGGCCCGTGCGCCCCACCTGGACGCGGATGTCAAGCAGGCGCGTGTGGACCTCCTCGGGCGGGAACTTGTAGGCGGCCGCCCAGCGCGGCGTGCGCGAGGTCGAGCCGAGGGAACGCTGCAGGTCCAGGTCGTTGATCTTGACGACGACGCCGTCGATCTCGTGGACGAGGCCGTAGCGGTCCGCGCCGATCTCGGCGATCCGCTCTTCGATGGCCTTCCGGCCCGTGAGCACGCGAGTGTAGGGCGAGACGGGCAGACCCCAGTCGCGCAGCTGCTCGTACCAGCCCATCTGGGTGGTCGGCTCGGTGAAGTCCTCCCCGGCCTCGACGAAGCCAATGCCGTGGGCGACCATCGCGAGGGGGCGCTTGGCGGTCTCTGCCGGGTCCTTTTGGCGCAGGGATCCGGCGGCAGCGTTGCGCGCGTTGACGAAGGTCTTTTCCCCGGCCTCGACGCGGGCCTCGTTGAATGCGGCGAAGTCGGCGACCGGGAAGTAAACCTCGCCGCGCACCTCGATGCGGGTGGGGACGGTGCCCGTCAGGGTCTGCGGGATCGACGCGATCGTGCGTGCGTTGGCGGTGACGTCTTCGCCGACGTAACCGTCGCCTCGGGTCGCGGCGCGCACGAGGCGTCCGTTCTCGTACAGGAGGTTGATGGACAGGCCGTCGACCTTGACCTCGGTCGTCATCTCGAGGTCGGAGATGCCGGTGGCCTCGGCCATGCGGGTCTCCCAGCCGGCGAGCTCCTCGAGGGAGAACACGTCGTCGAGGGACATCATCTGGGCGAGGTGGCGCACCTCGGAGAACCCGGAGTCGACGCTGCCGCCCACGCTCATCGTGGGCGAATCCGCTCCACGCAGCTGCGGGTAGCGCTCCTCGATCTGTTCGACCTCGCGGTACATGCGGTCGTAGTCCGCGTCCGCGAGGGTCGGCGAATCACGATCGTAGTAGGCGGTGCGTGCCGCGTTGATGCGGTCGACGAGGTCGTTGTAGCGGTCGCGGGTCGTCTCGAACGTGGAGTCAGCCATGTGGACCATTCTTGCATTTGAGGGGGCTGGCGGACCGGCGGGCGGGGCGCTTGGGCGGCGGAGGTGGCCATAGCCACACGGGGGTGCGCGGCGCTTATCCACAGGGGCGTCCCCGAGTCGCGGGTTATCCACAGGGCTTCTCGCGCGTCTTGATCGGCCGCGAGCGCAGCGGGATCGTTGACGTATGAAGGATTCTGGTTGCCTCGCCCGATCAGCCTTGCGCACAGACGTTCACCTGGCCTGCGTCGCGGGCCCTGACGTCGGCGTCGTGGTTGCGCCCGGCGCGGTCGGGCGCGCGGGGGATGTGCCGCTGACGTGCGCCTCCGTCGCCAGAGAGCACCTCCGTTTCTCGACTCTGGACGGTCGGGCCGTCTTGCGTGTGTCGCCTGGCGCTTCCTCCGTGCGCGTGCGCTCGAGAGTCCCGCTGTGGCGGCGATATAGGGAGGCTCGGCCGCTCCCTGCGGGTGCCCGCGTGCGCCTCGGGGAGGACGTCTTCGAGGTGCGGGCCCGGCCTCGGCGCTTGGCGTGGCCCTCGGTTTCCGGACGAGGCCGGGGATCGCTGACGGGTTCTTCTCTCCTTCGGGGCGCTCCCCTGGTCTCCGTGCTCATCATGGCAGGGTTTCTGCTGTGGAGGCTGCGCTCGACAATCTCTCTACCCTCCGCGCTCGCACCGATCTGCGCGGGCGTTGCGCTGGTCGCGATCGCCGCATCGCTTGCCTTGTTGTGGCGGGCGCGCCGGCGTCGCCGGGGCTGGGACGGCGGGGCGCTCGCCCTCATCCTTGCGGGGCTTCCGGCCTCGGCCTCTCCCCCGCGGGCTGTGCGGGCTGCCGTGTGGCCGGGTCGGCCCACGCGCGTGGGTCGACGCGTGCGGCTGTCGTCCTCCGCTGACGGGAGAGAGCCGGGTGAGTGCGAGGCGATCGGCATTGTCGGTGCCCACGCGTCCCAGTGCGCGCTGTGGTGCGCCGGGCAGATCGCCGCTCAGCTCGGCGGGGCGCGCGTGTGGTGGAACAGCGCCGCTCCCGTACTGATTGGGCATGCGGGTGTGGATATCCACGTCAGCGACCGCGATTCCTGCCCGCACTGCACGCGCGACGCCGCCCGCCCGACGCTCCACATCGGATACGCCTCCTCACTGTCGCACCTTCCGGCCTGGTGCGCGCAGGTGTGCGTCACCGATGACGAGCCCGTTAGCTCGCACTGGTGGTGGACCGTCACGCGGGCAGACGCGCAGGGCAGCCTGCCGACGCGGCTCGACTGGGATCCCTCCTCGGCGAGGGGACGCGGCGGCGGGCTCAGCGTGCGGATCGGGCTCTCAGAGGAGGGACCCATCGACCTGGACCTGGTTGCCGACGGGCCGCACGCCCTCGTCGCCGGGTGCACCGGATCGGGCAAGTCAGAGGCACTCCTCGGGTGGCTTGCCGCTATCGCGCACTGCTACAGCCCCGAACAGGTCCGCTTCATCCTCATCGACTACAAGGGCGGGGCGACCTTCGCCCGCCTCGAGGCACTCCCACACACCCAGGCGCTCCTCACCGACCTTGACGCCGGCGCCACGACCCGAGCGCTGGACGGGATCGCGTCGATACTCCAGCGACGCGAGGAAACACTCGGGATGCTCGGCTTCCCCGACCTCGCCACGTGGGAGAGCGCTCACGAGGAGGACCCGCTCAGCGTGACCGATCCCCCGCCTCGTCTCGTCGTCGCGATCGACGAGTTTCGCGTTCTCGCCCAGGCCCATCCCGATTCGATGGAGGTCTTGCTCCGCCTTGCCGCGCAGGGACGCAGCCTCGGTTTGCATCTCATCGCGGCCACCCAACGCCCCTCGGGCGCGGTGAGCGCACAGATGCGCGCAAACATGGACATTCGGCTGTGTCTGCGCTGCGTGAGCGCCTCGGACTCCACGGACATCCTCGGGGACACACGCGCCGCCTCGCTGCCGCGTATCCCCGGCCGCGCTGTTCTGGCGGACGTGGGCACGATCCAGCTGACCTACCTCGCCGACATCGCGTCGGTGGTGAAGCGCTCCAACGCCACGTGGCCTCGCTCGGCCACCGACCCCCTGTGGGCGCCGCCCCTGCCCGAGGCGCTGAGCTGGGAGGACGTCGACGCCGCCGCGCAGCCGCTTCCCGATCACGCCCCGCAGGGGAACGAGGCCCGAGATGCACTCCCTGGTGCCTCTGTGTCTCTCGGACTGGAGGAAGGCATCACACGTCACGGCCCCATCGTCTGGGACGGAGGAAGCATCCAGATCCAGACCAGCGCGCACGAGGCACATATCGCCGCGCAATGGGCGCTGTCCCTCGCAACGCGAATCGCGCACTGTACCCGGCACCCTCTCCACGTCATCGGCGAGGAGAGCGCCGAAGGCGCGGCCTCCCAGCTGCCTGTGGACGCGCCCGGCGTCATCGACCTGCTGGAAGGCATCTGCGACCACGGGCCCGCGGTCCTGGCGCTCACGGATGCCCCGCAGCTGCGCTCCTATCTGTCTCACGTGCTTGCTGCTCCTCAGGCGGAGGCGCTGTGGACCTCACTCCTGGCCAGAGCCAGGCGCGCCGGCATCATCATCGTCGCCGCCTTCGCCGGCAGATTCACCCCGTCGAGCGCGGCATTAGGCGCATTTTCGACGCGCATTATGCGCGCCAGGGACGCGGACGAGGCCGTCCACGCCGGGATCGCGCCGGGGGAGCTGCGCGCTCTCGGAGAGGGACAGGCGCTCATCGTGCGACCGGGAGACAAGCCGCGCCTCGCCTGCATCCCCCGGCAGTCCGTTCGCCCGCACAGCGATTACCCGGCTGCCGAGGACGATTGGCACATCCCCTCCCCATCGCAGGTCGCAGCGTTGGTCAGAAATACACGCTCCCCCATCTTGATCGGCCCCACCTACAGCGCCCCCACCTGGGCTCGCTCACTGCCGTGGATCATCATCGGACGCAGGGACGACGCCCGAATCATCGAGGCCGTCCACGCCCATTTCGGATGGGAAACACCACAGATATCTGACGTAATTCCCGAAGATGCGTGGACTCGTATTACCAGATGGGACAAGCACAGGGTCCTCGCGCTCAACCCCACACACAACGTTATTCGCGCGTTAATTCAACACAGCCACACGCCCCCACTCGCCCTGACGGCACGACGGTGGGAGTCGACCTGCGGCGTGATCAGCGAGGGTGATACCGTGACCACTGTCCAACTGACCGCAGGGTCAGTTAATACTTAAGTCCCACCTTATTTGCCGGTCGTGAGCAGACGCATAGTGACATCCCCATTTCACTGTTGACACGACCTTGCGCGACTAAGATGACCTAGCGGACACTGAAAGAGCACAAGAGACCCAGGCGCACAGGACGCGAGGAGCGAAAGACAGATCATGGATTGGCGCAGTAAGGCAGCATGCCTGACCGTAGACCCAGAACTTTTCTTCCCCATCGGGAACACGGGTTCGGCTATTACGCAGGTCGCCGAGGCAAAGGCCGTGTGCCGTGAGTGCGAGGTCGCGGGCGTGTGCCTGCAGTGGGCGATCGACAACAACCAGGACTCCGGCGTGTGGGGCGGCATGAGTGAGGAAGAACGCCGCTCCCTCAAGCGCCGCGCCGCGCGCGCACGCCGCGCAGGCTGCTAACACGCCGCCGCGCCCGCGCGAGCCGCACGAACGATCAAGGCCGAGGATCCGCGATGGATCCCCGGCCTCGTTCGTTGGTCATTCACAACGCCCGCGCAGGGCCCCGATCAGGCGGGGTCCAGGTTGGCGTGGAGCGTCACGAGCGTGCCGCCACCCTCGCGAGGTGCCCACTCGATCGAGCCCCTCAGCTCGCCGCGCACCATCTGATGCACGATCTGCGTGCCCAGGCCGCTCATGGGCGTGCCCGGCACGAAGCCCACGCCATCGTCTGCGACGGTCACCGTCATGGACGTTCCCTCGCGCTCGGCGCGCACCTCGATGAGACCGTCGCGATCCGCGAGGCCGTGCTCGACGGAGTTCGCGACCAGCTCGTTGAGGACGGTCGCCAGGGCCTGAGCTTGATCGGCCTGAATGGTGCCAAAGCTGCCGGTCGTGATGACTTCGACGGCGTGGTCCGTGGACGCGATCGCGCCGGCCATGCGCACGATCGTGCGTGCGACCTCGTCGAAGTCGACCGACTCGTCCACGTTCTGCGACAGGGCAGCGTGCACGGTCGCGATGGCCTGCACGCGGCGCTCGGCCTCCGCGAGCGCCACCTTGACCGCCTCCTCGGAGGAACGACGCGACTGGAGGCGCAGCAGGGCGGACACGGTCTGCAGGTTGTTCTTGACGCGATGGTGGATCTCGCGGATCGTCGCATCCTTCGTCATGAGTTCCTGCTCGTGGCGGTGGACCTCGGACACGTCGCGCGTCAGGATGACGGCACCCAGGCGCTTACGCCCGTTGACGAGGGGCAGGGCGCGCATACTGACGGTGGATGCGCGCGCGGCGATCTCGACGCGCCAGGAGGCGCGGCCCATGACGACGACCGCCATGGATTCTTCGATGAGGGTGCCGTCGCCGATGACCTCGGTGATCTCCTGGGCGAGGACCTTGCCGGTCACGTGCGTGCGGATGCCGAGGCGGCGCAGGCACGACACGGCGTTGGGGGTCGCGTGCTGGACGCGGCCCTCCGCATCCAGCAGGACGGCACCGTCGAGGACTCGCGGGACGCCGTGGGAGGTGACCTGCGGGGTCGAGTCGTAGGGGTATTCGCCGCGCGCCATCATCTGGCACAGGGTGTCTGCCGCAGCAACCGTCCATCCCTCGAACCCGAGGGACAGGCGCGGACTCGACAGGTTGGCCTCGCGCGTGACGACGGCGATGATGCGCCCGTCGTGGCACACGGGCACGCACGTTTCCATCATCGAGTAGGTGCCGGCCCATCGGGCGGCGGGCGAGCGCACGACCTGCCCGGTCTGTAGGGCGCGCCGCAGGTCGATTTCGCGGGCTGCGGGCAGGTGGAGGCCGATGATGTCGTCCACGTGGACGGTCGTCGAGGTCGCGGGGCGGCAGTGGGCGGCCGCGATGAAGCGTCCGTCGTCGGTGGGCAGCCACAGAACCAGGTCGGCGGCCGCCAGGTCGGCGAGCACCTGCCAGTCCGCGAGGAGGAGGTGCAGCCAATCGATGTCCTGCTCCGACAACGGCGTCGAAGAGGCTTCTTCAGCTAACTGCATGAGACTACGCATGCATCTACTCTAAAGGGAGAGGGGCCGCGAGGGCGGACCTTCGTTGTAAATGAGCGCCGGGACACGCTTCGGCGCCGCTTCTTTCGCAAGGAGAGCCATGCAGTTCACGCAGTCCATTTCGTATCCCGGCACGGTCGACGAGGTCGTCGCGATGTACTTGACCCCCGCCTACCTGGAGCGACGCTTCGGCCAGTTTGTCGTGGAGGGTTCCCAGGCCGTGTCGGTGGAGGGCGAGCGCGTGTCCTTTGCGGGCACCGTGCGCCCGGAGCTGATCCCGGCGGCGGCCGCGCGCTTTGTCAAGTCCGATCTGCGCATCACCTTCACCGAGGAGTGGGCGAGAGGCGAGGCCGGGGCGACCTCGCGCACGTCCGTAACCGTGGACGGCGCCCCGGTGTCCGTCGAGGCTACGTCCACGCTGGCTCCGGCCGATGCGGGAAGTGTTCGTGTCGTGACCGGCAACGTGTCGGTGCGCGTGCCGCTGCTGGGTGGGCGCATCGAGAAGGAGGCCGTTTCTCACCTCGGCCGCGTCGTCGAGCGTGAGCAGGCGCTGGCCGCGCAGTGGCTGGGGGAGCATCGCTGAGCTCGCGCTACGCTCTACGAAAAACCCCGCTCTCCCGGCGTTTCCCACCGGGCGGGCGGGGTCTTTTCGCGACACAATAGGTGCCATGAGTGATACACCTAAGTCTCTGTACATGCAGCGTACGGGCGTGCGTCAGTACGTCGCCCGCAACCAGGACGGTGCCGAGATCCGCATCGGTCACGGCCCCGGCCTCTTCTCCCCCCGGCGACCTGCTCAAGCTCGCGATCGCGGGCTGCAACGCGATGAGCTCGGATGCCCGCATGGCGGCTCGCCTGGGCGATGACTTCGAGCAGTTCGTCGGCGTGTCCGGTGACTACGACCAGCAGAATGATCGTTTCACGCACGTGGACGTCGAGCTGGTCCAGGACATGTCCGCCCTGTCCGACGAGGAGATCGAGGATCTCAAGCGTCGCGCCGATGCCGCAATCAAGCGCAACTGCACGATCGAGCACTCGGTCGTCGACCAGGCTCTGCCGGCCTCGCACACATGGACGAACGAGCGGATCAACTGAGGTGAGCGCCGTCAACCGCCAGTACGAGGACCTGCTGGCGCGCATTATGCGTGAGGGCACCCCCAAGGGTGACCGCACCGGCACGGGCACGCGTTCCATGTTTGGGGCGCAGCTGCGCTACGACCTGTCCAAGGGCTTCCCGCTGATCACGACGAAGCGTGTGCACCTCAAGTCGGTGGTCGGCGAACTCCTCTGGTTCCTGTCGGGGTCGTCGAACGTATCCTGGCTCCAGGACAACGGTATCCGCATCTGGAACGAGTGGGCGGACGAGGACGGCGAGCTGGGCCCGGTGTACGGCGTCCAGTGGCGTTCGTGGAACGCCGGGGACGGCCGCCACATCGACCAGATCTCCCAGGTCCTCGAGACGGTGAAGACGAACCCGGATTCGCGCCGCATGGTGGTCTCCGCGTGGAACGTTGGAGACCTGCCGCAGATGGCGCTCGAGCCCTGCCACGCGTTCTTCCAGCTGTACGTGGCTGACGGCCGCCTGTCGCTGCAGCTCTACCAGCGCAGCGCAGACATGTTCCTGGGTGTGCCCTTCAACATCGCGTCCTACTCGCTGCTCACCCACATGTTCGCCCAGCAGGCGGGCCTGGAAGTCGGCGACTTCATTTGGACGGGCGGTGACTGCCACATCTACTCCAACCACACGGAGCAGGTGAGAGAGCAGCTGAGCCGCGAGCCTATCCGTTCCCGCGCCTGGTGCTCGCGAAGGCTCCCTCGATGTTCGAGTACTCCTTCGATGACATTTCGGTGACGGACTACCAGCATCACCCCACGATCAAGGCTCCGGTCGCGGTATGACGAAGCTGGGAGCGATTTGGGCGCAGGATTGCAACGGGATCATCGGGACGGGCACGGCCATGTCCTGGCATGTTCCCGCTGATTTCCAGCACTTCAAGGCCTCCACGATGGGCTGCCCGATCATCATGGGCCGCCGCTCGTGGGAGGCTCTCGGGCGCGCCCTGCCGGGCCGTACGAACATCGTCATCACCCGCACCCCCGGGTACGAGGCCAAGGGTGCTCTCGTCGTCTCCTCCGTCGATGAGGCGCTTCAGATCGCTCGCGAGGAAACGGCGCGTACGGACGCCCCCTACATCTGGATTACGGGCGGGGCTCAGCTCTACGCGCAGACCCTTCCCCTCCTGGACGAGGCCGTGGTGACCGACCTGGAGCTGGACGTGGCCGCGAGCGCTCCCGAGGGGTCGACCTTCGTGTACGCGCCGCCGCTGGATCCGGCGCTGTGGCGCCAGGATGTGGCGCGCAGTGACGCGCAGTGGCGTGAGCGCTCCGGGGACGCTCGCTGGAAGGTGAGCACCTGGGTGCAGCGCTAAGCGACGCTCCCCCCGTTTCGATACCTGTCCGGCAAGGCCCCGCGCATCGCGCGGGGCCTTCGTCGTAGGATGCACTGTGCCCTCATCACCTTTGCTGACGAATCCGACGCTGCGCGCGCTCGTGGCGATCGCGCTGTTTACATACACGGCGCAGAACATGCTCAACGTGTCGATCGCTCCCCTGTCGCGCGCTCTGAACTGCCCGAGTGGATCGTGGGCGCGGCCGTGTCGTTGGCGGCCGCCGCGGTGACGGCGCTCAGCCAGTTCTGGGGGCGCCGCTCGATCGCCTGGGGGCGCAGGCGCGTCATCCTGTTGGCGTTGTTCTTGGCGCTCACGGCGGGCACGCTCTTTTCGGCGGCCGTGTGGGCGCGAGCGGCCGGTTACATTGGCGCTTTCCTCGCGGCGGGCGCCATCATGGCGGCGCGCGGCCCCTTCTTTGGCGCGGCCGTCGCGGCGATCCCGCCGACGGGCCAGGCCCTCGTCGCCGAGGTGACCCCCGACGAGGCCTCGCGCGTGCGCGGCACGTCCGCGTTCTCCGGCGCGATCAACCTGTCCGTCATGGTTGGCTCCCTCGTCTCCTCGGCGCTGGGCGCCTGGTGGATCTTCGGCCCCGTGCACGCCACCCCGATTTTCGTCCTCATCGCCCTGGCCATCGCCCTGATCTGGCTGCCCCGCGACGGAGCATCGACGCGCCCGAGGAGGCACCCGGCCCACCTGACGGCTAAGGACACGGAACCCGAGCAGGCGGCCCCGGCCTCGTCGACTGAACCGGCGAACAATACAGCGAGCGGGGCGACGGCCACCGCCGAGCTGCCCCCGCGCGTGCGGTGGACCGACCGGCGCATCGCCCCGTGGATCGCTTCGGTGTTCGGCATCTACTTTGCGAACGGCGTCGTTCAGATCACGATGGGTTTCCTCGTCCAGGATCGCGGCGGACTCGATCCCGCGCCCGCCGTCTCCGTGACCGCCCTCATGCTGCTGGCCAACGCTGCTGGTGCCATGCTCATGCAGCTGATCGTCGTGCCGCGCCTGGGGTGGAGTCCTCGAACGCTGCTGCGCGTCGGCATGACGCTCGCCCTCGTGGCTCTCGCATGCCTGACGATCGCACCGTCGCTGTGGGCACTGGCAGTCTCGACCTTCGCGATGGGCGTCGCCTCAGGCATGGCCTCCCCCGGCTACTCGGCGGGCGCATCCCTGGCGGTGAGCGCGCGCGAGCAGGGCGGCATCGCCGGCGTCATCAACGCGACCGGCGCGATCACGTGGATCGTGGCCCCCGTGAGCGCCACGGCCCTGTACGGCTGGATGCCTCTGTCTCCCTTCCTCCTGGCGCTCTCGCTCGTCGCCCTGTCATGCGCCTGCGCCTGGTGGCTGCTACACCGCGCTGATCTCGAGGCCCGCGACCGCGACTAGGACGAGTGCCCCACGCCTCACAGCGCGCTCGGCGCTATCCTAGAGGGGTACGTAAGCCCTACGCGAAGGAGCCACCTGTGGCACAAGAAACCCGTACCGAAACAGACTCGATGGGAGCCGTTGAGGTCCCCGCGAACCGCTACTGGGGCGCTCAGACCGAGCGTTCGCTGCACAACTTCGACATTGGACGCAACACCTTCGTGTGGGGCCGCCCGATGGTGCGCGCCCTTGGCATCCTGAAGAAGTCCGCGGCCCTGGCCAACGCCGAGCTGGGCGAGCTGCCCGCCGATATCGCCGGTTACATCGCGCAGGCCGCCGACGAGGTCATCTCCGGCAAGCTCGACGACAACTTCCCGCTGGTCGTCTTCCAGACCGGTTCGGGCACCCAGTCGAACATGAATGCCAACGAGGTCATCTCCAACCGCGCCATCGAGCTCGCGGGCGGCACCATGGGAACCAAGTCCCCCGTGCACCCCAACGACCACGTGAACCGCGGCCAGTCCTCGAACGACACGTTCCCCACCGCCATGCACATCGCGGTCGTCTCCGAGCTGCATGACATGTACCCGCGCGTACGCCAGCTGCGTGACACCCTGGACAAGAAGGCCAAGGAGTTCGACGACGTCATCATGGTGGGCCGCACCCACCTGCAGGACGCGACCCCGATCCGCCTGGGCCAGGTCATCTCCGGCTGGGTCGCTCAGATCGACTTCGCCCTCGACGGCATCGAGTACGCCGACACCCGTGCGCGCGAGCTGGCCATCGGCGGTACCGCCGTGGGCACCGGCCTGAACGCTCACCCGAAGTTCGGCGAGCTCACCGCCAAGAAGATCTCCGAGGAGACCGGCATCGAGTTCAAGCAGGCCGACAACCTGTTCGCCGCCCTGGGCGCGCACGACGCGCTGGTGCTGGTCTCGGGTGCGCTGCGCGTCCTGGCCGACGCCCTCATGAAGATCGCGAACGACGTGCGCTGGTACGCGTCCGGCCCGCGTAACGGCATCGGCGAGCTGATCATCCCCGAGAACGAGCCGGGCTCGTCCATCATGCCGGGCAAGGTCAACCCGACCCAGTGCGAGGCCATGACCATGGTCGCCACCCAGGTGTTCGGCAACGACGCGACGGTCGGCTTCGCCGGCTCGCAGGGCAACTTCCAGCTCAACGTCTTCAAGCCCGTCATGGCTTGGAACGTCCTGGAGTCCATCCGCCTGCTGGGCGACGCCTGCGTGTCCTTCGATACGCACTGCGCGTACGGCATCGAGCCCAACTACGAGAAGATCAAGCACAACCTGGACATCAACCTCATGCAGGTGACGGCCCTGAACCGCCACATCGGCTACGACAAGGCCTCGAAGATCGCGAAGAACGCGCATCACAAGGGCCTGTCGCTGCGCGAGTCCGCCCTCGAGCTGGGCTTCCTGACGGCCGAGGAGTTCGACGCGTGGGTCGTTCCCGCCGACATGACGCACCCCAGCGCCGCCGACGAGTGATCCGCCCGTCGCGCTGACGCTTCGGCCCCGGCCTCGTTCATTTTTCGAGGTCGGGGCCGTTTGCATCTGAGCGAGGCCGGTGCCGGCTGCGTCTGAGCGAGGCCGGTGCCGACACAATCGAGCTCCGCCCCCGTCGCCCCCGTCGCCGTCGCCGCCCGTCGCCCCCGTCGCCGTCGCCCCCGTCGCCGCCGTCGTCGCCATCAACCGACACCATCAATACGGTTCCCCAACAATGTCGCACGTAATTCCCCAACCTATCCTTCAAGTTTTGAATGCACATCGTTGGCATTTCAAGGAAAAAAGTAGCACTCTAAAACTGACCCAATGAAATTACGTGCGAAATTTCTGGGTGAACGCAGTAGTGACTGATTGAGACAGCGCCCGCCCCGATCGAACTGGGCTAACTCGCACGTTAACCCGCCATTCCACACGGAATCGTTCAGGCCTGGGCTCGCGCCCGGCGCATCTTCAGGATCGTCGAGGCGATGATGGTCAGCAGGAAGATGTTGAAGAGGATCGCGCCCACGCTCGGAGATACCCACGTGGCGACGAGGCGTCCGACGGGCGCGATGGCCGCAGCGCTGGCGCCCACGATGAGGCCGATGCGCAGGTCAACCATGCGGTGGCGCAGGTTGGTGACAGTGCCGGCGATACCGGTGGGGATCATGACGAGGAGGGAGGTGCCGCGCGCGATCAGGTCTCCCGCGCCGACGGCGAGCTCCATGCCGGGCACGATGACGGATCCGCCGCCCACGCCGACCAGACCGGAGAGGATGCCGGCGCATAGGCCGACCAGGATCATGAGGGCGCACGAGGCCGGGGTCAGCGACACGGTTCCCTCTCGCGTGGGGACGTGCAGGTATTGGGAGACGATGACGAAGACAGTGAAGCCGATGAGGATCCAGGGCAGCGCGGGTGCAGGGAGGCGGCGCAGGAACCACACGCCGATCTGGGAGCCCGCGAGCGCGCCGACGACGAGGAGGGCGGCGCCCGCCCAGGAGACCTCGCCGTGCAGGGCGTAGGTGCCCGAACCGACGGCGGCGGTGACGATGATGGCGGCAAGGGAGGTGGCCGAGGCGCGGCGCTGATCCATGCCCAGGACGGCCATGAGGGCGGGCACGATGACGAGGCCGCCTCCCACCCCGAACAGTCCGGAGAGGAAGCCCGCGCCCACGCCGGTGGCGATGACGAGGAGGATGCGGCGCAGGGTGAGGGGCTGGGAGTCGGTGTTGGCCATACTTCAACTGTAGTCTCGCGTCGGTTTGTGTTCCGGGACTGAGCTTCACCAGGCGCGAAACGGGTATCCATGCCCTGTTCATGGGCCCACGGTCGGGCGTAGACTCCTCGCATCGACGAAAGGAAAGCGATGTCCAACGTGTTGATTGTGTCGGGACACCCGCGCACCGGCGATGATTCGGTTGCGAATAAGACGATCTTGGAGGAGCTGGTGGTCCTGCTCCCCGATGCCGAGATTGATCATCTCGACGAGCTGTATCCCAACTACACGTTCGACGTTGAGGCGGAGCAGGCGAAGTTAGCCGCCGCTGACGTGATCGTGCTGCAGTATCCGCTGTGGTGGTACGGCTGGCCCTCGCTTCTGCAAAGTGGGTGGAGGACGTATTCGTGCGCGGTTTCAGCCACGGCTCCCGCGGCACGGCACTGCACGGCAAGAAGCTGGTCGTGTCGGTGACGACGGGCGCCGGCGAGTCCTACTACTCCGCGCAGCCGGGTGGTTTCGACCGATTCCTGGCTCCTGCGATGGCGACCAGTGCACTGGTGGGCTTGGAGTACGTGGGCAGCCTGCCCCTGTACGGGGTTTCCTACGCGAATCGCACGGATGAGGCTGCGCGCGCCGATATGGTGGAACGCTCGCGCGAGCACGCGAAGCGCCTCGCGGAGTTCGTCTCCACCCCCTGAGTTTGCGCTCCCCTGCGGTCAGGCAGGACACACAACTCGGCCCTGGCCTCGTCAATATAAACGAGGCCGGGGCCGTTTTTCGCGCTTGAGAACCCCGTTAGGATGGGGTCATGACTGATGCGCGTGACCCGCGAGGGATTGCTAATTTCTTTGTCCGGTACCTGGTTCTCCACGTGATCTTCCTGGTCGGGCTGGCGCTCTCCTATGCCGCGGGCCTGGCCCTCTTCTATTTCTTTGGTTTCGTGGGCTTCTTCACCTTCTTCCAGGTGTTGATAGCCGTCACCCGAAAGTTCCTCGATAAGGCCGGATGGTGGAAGCCTGTCGCGATCGCGGGGGCCGTATTCTCCGACGTGGCGGTCCTGTGGTGGCTGGGTAGCATGCTGGAAGGCGCACTTGACGGCTCTTCTGAATGGTGGCTTGTGACTGCGTGGCTGCCCTACCACTTCGTCGCCGCCTTCTTCGCGTGGGGACTCCGCGAGATCTTCCACTGGTTGGCCCCAGGAGACACTGCCACCCCCAGTAACCCTGCCAGTCCCGCTGAGCCGGCCACTTCCGAGAACACGGGCGAATCCAACGGTGCAGACGCCCCGACGGCCACCCCTGCGAGCGCCGAAGCAGACACCGACACCGACACCGACACCGACACCGACAAGCAGTAGTCCGTTTTTGGGAGCGGCTCGACCGTTCCCCCACCGTCAGGCAGGACACACAACTCGGCCACGGCCTCGTCACTATGAACGAGGCCGTGGCCGCCTCTACCTTTTCTTCCTCTGCTTCGGTGCAGGTAGCTCCTCCCACATGGCCGAGACCACGTCGCACAGCGCGTCACGGTCCTCCACCTCGACGAGGAGCATCTCCTTCGCACCTTTGTAGGGGGTGACGCGTGGGGCATCGGGCAGGAGGCGTTCGGAGGCGGGCGTGACCTTGAGCAGGAAGCGGTCGTCGTAGATACCGCCGATGACCTTGCCCCGGATGTAGAGGACGTATTCGCCCATCATCTTGCGGTGCGCCACGTCGTCCAGCTCACCCAGCAAGTCGAGCACGAAATCCAGGTATTGGTTGGTGGACGACATCGTTCTTCCTCGCTTTCCCGCTCAACGACACGCTCGTCTAATCCTGAGCTGGATTGAGCGGCCGGCCTGTTTTGTGGCGTGTGAAAAACAGTGTAGGAGCCTTAGATCGAGCCCGCTGACCACGTTCGTTCATTGATCAACGAGGCCAGGGGAAGAAGCAAAGCGGGCTCGTATCGCCGTGACCAAGGGTCATGAGGGGCTGGACCTCGCACCTGAGGGCCCCGTTAGGATGGGGGCATGATTGATATGCGGGACCCTCGAGGGATTATTACGTTCATCGTCCGGTACCTGATGCTCCAAGTGGGCCTCCTGGTCTTACTCCTATTCTCGTTGTCATCCAGCCTCGTTCTGTTGACTTTTTTCTGTCTCATGGGCTTCTTCACCTTCGTCCAGGTGTTGGCGTCCATCTCCCGGGATTTCTCAACCACGCCGGATTGTGGAAGGCTATCGTGATCGCGGTTACTATCCTCACCGACGTACCCATCCTGTGGTGGTTCGGACGACTGGTGGCGGGCATTGCCGGCAGCGGGTCCGACTGGTGGCTCGTGACTTCATGGATGCCCTTCCACTTCGTCGCGGCCTTCTTCGCGTGGGGGCTCCGCGAGACGATCGGCACGGCAGGCGCTCAAATTACTGCCTTGTCCAGCACCCCTGAGAGCACCGTTGAACCTGGCAACATCGAGAACACCAGCGATCCCGAAGACACAGAGGCAGACACCCCGACGGACGCAACCGCGGTCACCGAAGTCGGCACCGACAAGCAGTAGTCCATTGTCTCGGGAGCGACCTCAACCACTCCCCTGCCGCTAGACAACAAGCGAAAACTGGCCCCGACCTCGACATTACGAGGCCGGGGCCGGTTCGTCACAGTCCTCCGAGTCCGGAGAATCGTTCGACCCAGGTCCGCAGGGCGTTCAGGACACGCGTGCGGATGGCTTCGCGGCTGCCACCACCACCGAAGCGGCGGGCCGGGGGAAGGATCGAGGACAGGCCGGTGCCTTCGTCGGGGACGTAGCCCTCGCGCAGGGAGTCGTACGCGAAGTCGCGCGCGCTCTCGCCAAGGCGTTCGGCGTCGATGATTGCGTTGAGCTCGCTGTCTCGCTTGGCGGCGATGAAGGACTCGAACTCTGTAGGAACGTCCCCGTTGAGGGACACCCGGCGGTAGAACTCTTCGATGAGGTCACGCTTGCCGCGCAGGGCGGGTGACGCAGCGAGGGCACGCGTGATTTCGACGGGGATTTCGCGGTCGTCGCCGTCGCCGCGCTCGCCCCGATGATGCTCGACGAGCATGAGGATGTAGTCGACGTTGATGTCGACCTGCTTGACGAGCTCCATTTCGAAGACGAGGTCGTCCGCGATCGGTTCCTTTTCCACCCTCGAGCGCTCGCGCGCCTCGTGGTAGAGGTCCAGGTAGACGCTCCGGTAGTCCTCGAGCTCGCGCGGGACGATCGTGTCGTCACCCTCGAAGTCGTCGAAGGACGTGAGGATGTTGCGCAGGCGCAGGACCTGCCCCATGAGGTCGATGAAGCGCTTCTGTTCCTTTTCGGAGGCGATCGATCCGATGGGCAGCGGGAAGTCGAAGCGAAGCTGCTCGACGATCTCCAGGTAGGTGGACAGGTACTCGCCGTAGGGGCGCAGGAGGACCTGGCCGCGCGCTTCCTTGTTGCCGAAGAGAGCGATCGCGTCTTCGGTAGCCTGCTCAAGGTTCCGGAAGCACACAATGTTGCCGTACGTTTTCACCGAGTTGAGGATTCGGTTCGTGCGCGAGAAGGCCTGGATGAGGCCGTGGGCACGCAGGTTCTTGTCGACCCACAGGGTGTTGAGGGACTTGGAGTCGAAGCCGGTGAGGAACATATCGACGACGATGACCAGGTCGATGCGTCGTTCAGCGAGAGCTGTTGACAGGCTCGTGTAGTATCCCTCGAATCCCGAGGCGTCGGTGCCGAAGCTGGCCCCGAACTGCTTGTTGTAGTCGGCGATCGCCTCATCGAGGAAGGCGCGATCGTCCTGCGAGAGGGCCGATGGGTCCATGGATTCTTCGGAGAGTAGACCGGTGCCCGGAGCCTCGGCGTTGGGGGCGTATGAGTAGATGATTCCGACGCTGAGCCTGCGCGCCTCCGGCAGATCGGCCTGTTGGCGCTTGAACTCCTGGTAGTAGGCGCGGGCGGCCTTGATGGAGGAGGTGGCGAACAGGGAGTTGAAACCGTTGACGCGCCGTTCCTTGTACTGGAAGGAGGCGTGTCGCTTCGTCTTTTGGTCGAAGTGTTCGAGGATGTAGGAGACCACGGCCGAGATGCGCTGCGGGTTCATGTAGGCGCTGTCGGTATCGATGCCTTCGACGTCGTGGTTATCGATGCCGTCTCGCACGCGGAACGAGTTGAGGTAGTCGACGCGGAACGGCAGGACGGTCTTGTCCCGGATGGCGTCGACGATCGTGTAGGAGTGCAGCTGGTCGCCGAAGGCCTGCTCGGTCGTCCGTAGGTTTGCTTTGCCGGAGCTGGAGGCATTTTCCGCGAAGATGGGCGTTCCGGTAAAGCCGAAGAGGTGGTAGTTGCGGAAGGCTCGCGTGATGTCGGTGTGCATGTCGCCGAACTGGCTGCGGTGGCATTCATCGAAGACGAGGACGACGTGCCCGGAGTAGATGGCGTGCCCACGGTGGCTCTTGACGAAGGTCGCGAGCTTTTGGATGGTGGTGACGATGATCTGTGTGGACGGGTCGTTGATTTGATTGGCGAGCTGGCGTGTGGACTGGTTGGCGGAGACGGTTCCCTCGGCGAAGGCGTTATATTCGCGGATGGTCTGGTGGTCGAGGTCCTTGCGGTCAACGACGAAGAGGACCTTGTCCACCCCCTCCATGCCTGCGGCGAGCTTCGCGGTCTTGAAGGACGTGAGAGTCTTTCCCGAACCGGTGGTGTGCCAGATGTATCCGCCGGCGGCGACAGTGCCGGTCTGCTTGTTCATGCTGGAGGTTTTGATGCGCTGGAGGATCGCTTCGGTTGCGGCGATCTGGTAGGGGCGCATCACGAGGAGTTCATCGCGGGTGTTGAGCACGCAGTAGCGCGTAAGGATGGAGAGGATTGTGCGCTTGGCCAGGAATGTGGCTGCGAAGTCGGTGAGGTCCGGAATCTGATTGTTGGCGGCGTCGGTCCACCACATGGTGAATTCGTAGGATCGCGCGTTGGCGGCGGCCACCTGCCGGCGCGTGCCCTGGTTTTCGGTGATGTGCTGGAGGCGCACGGTGTTGGAGTAGTACTTGGTGCGGGCACCGTTGGAGATGACGAAGATCTGCACGTAGCCGAAGAGTCCGTCGCCGGCGCTTGCGTGGAAGGAGTCGCGCTGGTAGCGGTCGATCTGGTCGAAAGCTACGCGCAGTTTTTTGCCGCGCCGCTTGAGTTCGATGTGCACCAGGGGCAGGCCGTTGACGAGGATGGTGACGTCGTAGCGGTTGGAGCGCGCGCCCGTGTCGATGGCGTATTGGCGGATCACCTGCACCTTGTTGCGGTGAATGTTGGTCTTGTCGATGAGGCTGATGTTCTTGGTGGTGCCGTCGTCGCGGGTGAGGACCTGCACGTGGTCCTCCTGGATGCGGCGGGCTTTGGCGACGACGGGATTCCCAGCAGCGGAAGGAACATCGACGATCGAGTGACGGTAGAAGTCCTTCCATTCCCGGTCACTGAAGCGGTAGTCGTTGAGGGCTTCAAGCTGGACACGCAGGTTCGCTTCGAGGCCGTCGCGGTCGTGGATGTCCGCGTATTCGTAGGCTTGGGCGCACAGCTGTTTGATGAGGTCGTCCTCGAGGGCGGCCTCGCTCTGGTATTCCTGCTCCTGGTCACGGGTCGGGTGGTAGAGGCCGACGACCGTGAATTCGTCGGAGACGACGACGGGTTCGATGCGGGGGCGAGGTGCGTCGGTGGACACTCGCGTTCCTTTCTCTACGGGTCTCATTCACGAGGCCGGGGCTGGCATCCGGGAGGCTTCCCCTCCCATCTCAGTGACGTTGATCCGATGCTAACGTCACCCACCGTCATCTGCGTCCAGGCTGCACCGCGGCGTCAGCTGAGAGACAAACCTGAAGCCTGTTCAACCTGCCTGATGAAGCCCTCGACGCCGAGTATAATCGCGTGGCAACTACGCAGAGGAGGAGACCACCACGGCACAGACGATCATCGACGTTGCGACCTACATCCTGGAGCGCACCGATACGGTAACGACAATGAAGCTCCAGAAGCTTGCCTTCTATTCCCAGGCTCAACACCTCGCTCAGTACGGATCACCACTTTTCCCTGAAGCTTTCCATGCGTGGCGCGGTGGACCTGTCGCTCCCGAGCTCTATGCCCTGCATCGCGGAAAGGTTCTGATTCGTCCAGGCGGACTATCATCCGGTGACTCGTCTGCTCTCACTGATGCTGAACGCGCCCTCATCGATCGCGTGTGTTCGGCACTGGGAGGTATGACAGGCGCTGAGTTGAGTGAACGAACGCACGTGGAAGACCCCTGGCTGCACGCACGCGAGGGCATGGTGCCATCCGCTCCCTCGGATGCAGTTATCACCCAGGAAGCAATGCGCAGCTACTACCAGGAGCATCCCGTCCTCGATTGATCGCCTAATGACGCCCCTTTGCTCTGGCGCTGCTATGGACCCTAGAATAATTGCAGGGCAAGGGCTGAAACGGGTACGAAGCAGTTCACCTGCAGACGACGACCGCGAAACCCGACAAAACAGGGCCTCGTAATAGTCCACTCGTGGACGGCAAGCTGAAGTCACGCCCTTGTGTTCCCCTCGCGCACGCGCGAGGGGAACACAACTATTCGGAGGCTCTGTTGAGGAAAGCGCTGACCACAAACAACGAGTCCTGCACGTAAGTCCCCAGCCAATCTCCTGCTGCCCGAAGTCTTTTCCCCGGAATATCAACGTCTAGAGAAATCACTTCAAAGCCGTACAAGAGAATTACGTGCGAAGTTAACGAGGATGCACAGAATCGAGCACCAGCTGTTCGTCATTTGCAGATGGACTGGACGCAGATGTGCGTGCCCCCTCCTACCCTACCTACGTAGAAGAAAGGAGGTGACGAATGAACATTCGAGAAGTACGCCGACACGGCGACGGATGGGCTGTGTTTGCACCGGATGCATCCAAGGCATCCGCAGTCGCCCCTACGCAGGCAGCTGCTCAAGAGCGCGCACGCGAAATCCTGGCTAACCAGGGCGGCGGCGAAATGCGAACACGTGGTGAGAACGGAAGAATCCGCGCGCAGGACACCATCAAGCCTGGGAACGATCCCCGTCGAAGCAGGGGCTAGTTACGACTGAGGGGCGGGTCAGACACCCGCCCCTCAGTTCGTTATTCTGCTTTCTTCTCAGGGAAGGACAGCAGGCGATCCCTGTAGTGCTCGTACTGGGCGCGGCGGGCCGCAATCTCGGCGGGGAGACCCGACGTAATGTCGTTGACGAGGGCGTCGAAGCGGTCCAACAAATCTGCGATACGCCTTTGCTCCGATAAGTCCGGAAGAGGCATCTTCACTGCAGCAAGCCCCTTAGCAGAGAGACGCTTCACCTTTCCTTGAGAGACAAAACTCCGCTTCTGTCGGTGGTATTCGTCGGAACGCAACCAATACGATAGATAGCGCGGATCTTGGTCATGGTGTAACGCAAACGAATCATCATGGTACGCAACCGCATCCGTACCAAGCCACGCAACACCAATACCAACATCTTCTACAGTTTCACCAACGCCTGCAACGATGATATCTCCTGGAAACGCGAACCTCAGAGAAGAAGAGAAGGATTCTTCAACGTGGCTCAACGCACTAGCGGCACTCACTCCATAGTGAGTGTAGATCTGTCCATAGTGAATTGCCGGACGCCCGTCAGAACCCAGCTGATCAAGGGTAAAACGACGTCCACGTTGAATAGACGCAATATCACCGAGCTTCACCATTTCAACCGGACCGCGAGCAGCCAGGGATTCATAGGAGAGCAAGTGGTTACGGTAGTACTCGTACTGGGTCCGCCTTGCTTCCAGCTCCGCTTCCAGCTCCGCTTCCAGCGTCGTGAACTGATCCAAGATTCTCACGATCTCTCGCTGCACTTCCAGCGGAGGAACAGGGATAAGCATTTCACGAACTAAAATCCAATGCCTATTGTAGCCACGCGAGGGAATCGAGAGAGATGTAAGACAATGGAATAAGTAGCGGATAGAGATACCATCGACCGTACGAATCCATTTCACACCATCAGCACCAGGCACAAAGAAATAATCAACGTACTTAATTTCACGAGTATGATCACCAAATACAATACCCGGAACATCTCTTACTAACTTGGTTTCATCACAGGTAAAGCCCGCAATCTTCCCCCTGCCCTGATCAACAATAGGATAGGACCCAGAATTTTCGTATTGATTCCTCTTCAATCCACTGGGAATCGATGGAAGAACTACACATTCTGATAGCGGCTTGTACTCCACCCCGTCCGGGCACAGCTCCTCGATCAGCTCTGCGAGGCGGCTCATCGGTCGGCCTCCAGCTCCGCGACGATCGCGTCGATGGAGGCGCGCAGCTCGCGCTGGCGTTCCACGATGCCGGCGATCCGAGTGTTCAGCTCGACGATGTCCACCTGCTCGCGGGTATCCTCAGGCTCGACGTAGGAGGAAACCGACAGGTTCCAGTCATTGTCCTTAATGTCATCGATCGACACCAGGGCGGCCACGTGGTCCACCGCCTGACGCTGCGACACCAGGGAGAGGATCCGCTGCTGGTTCTCCACTGTCAGGCGATTCTTGTTCCCCTCACGCACACACTCGGCGGATGCGTCCACGAAAAGAACGCTGTGGTCGGGGCGCGCCTTCTTGAGCACGATGATGCAGGTCGCGATCGTCGTCCCGAAAAACAGGTCCGGCGGCAGCTGGATGACCGCGTGCACGAAGTTGTTTTCGACGAGGTATCGGCGGATCTTCCCCTCGGCGCCGCCGCGGTACAGGACGCCCGGGAACTCGACGATCGCGGCCGTCCCGTCCTCGGCCAGCCAGTGCAGCATGTGCATGGTAAAAGCCAGGTCGGCCTTGGACTTGGGGGCCAGCACGCCCGCCGGCGCGAAGCGCGGGTCGTTGATGAGAGCGATGTCGTCCTTGCCCACCCACTTCGTCGAATAGGGAGGGTTCGAGACGATCGCGTCGAAAGGCTGATCGTCCCAGTGGGCAGGTTCCGTCAGGGTGTCCCCCAGAGCGATGTCAAAGTTCGAGAAGTTGACGTCGTGCAGGAACATGTTGATGCGGCACAGGTTGTACGTCGTCAGATTGATCTCCTGGCCGAAATACTGACGACTACTCGACGGCCCAAGAAGCTTCGCAAACTTCAGGAGCAGCGACCCCGATCCCGCGCACGGGTCGTAGACGCGCGTAACGTCAGAGCGCCCGTCCAGGGCGAGGGTCGCGAGGACCTCGGCGACCTCCTGAGGCGTGTAGAACTCGCCGCCCGACTTACCCGCGCTCGAGGCATACATGGTCATCAGGTACTCGTAGGCATCACCGAAGGCATCGATCTGCGCAGCACCATGCTCCAGGGGCAGATCGCCAACAGCATCCATGATCTTCACGAGCTTCGCGTTGCGCTGAGCGACCGTATTCCCGAGCTTCGTGGAGTTCACGTCCACGTCGTCGAAGAGGCCACGCAGATCCGACTCGGAGCCACTGCCCCGCGCCGAGTTTTCGATGAAGCGGAAGGCGTAGGAGAGGGTCTCGTTCAGATTCTCATCACCGGCAGCCTGAGCGCGCACATTTCCGAACAGGTCAGAGGGCCGAATAAAGAAGCCCTTCTCCTTGACGATGCCTTCACGCGCCGCTTCCGCATCCTCGTTGCTGAGGGTCGCATAATCGAAGGCTGCGGCCTCTTCAGGGGTTCCACCTTCAGCGAGGATCGCCGTGCGCTCGGAGGTGTTCACGTAGTCCGTCAGGTTCTCCGAGATGAAGCGGTAGAACAGGAAGCCCAGGACGTAGCTCTTGAAGTCCCACCCGTCCACGCTGCCGCGCAGATCGTTGGCGATGCGCCAGATTGTCTTATGCAGCTCGGCTCGCTCGATCACTGCCGCCACTATGCCCTCTTTCCTGGGGTGAGGAGCTACGACGCTCCTCGCTGATCCCTTGCTCGACATTCGCTCACCAATGCAGGCGGGCAATTCATGTGGCCTAGCTTACTGCATAAGCGACCAGCTGGGAGCTATGACGCACGCTATTTCCACCACCCCCCGCCCCACCCTCGTCAATCCATGAACGAGGCCGGGGCCGAGTCGCGCACTCAGGCAAGCACGACGGGTTCAACGCTTGCGCCAGCCGAGCGCCATCATCGCTTCGTCGCGCGCCTCGGGGGCGGAAAGGCGGTCGAGCGCACCCTGCGTCGTCTGGTAGTAGGTGAGCAGGCTCCGCACGCGCGATGGCCGGATCCGCAGGCTTGTGAACACGACGAGGCATTCGACGTCCTGCCCCGCACTGATCAGCAGGCTCTTGCGGTTATAGCGCTGCCCGATCACAGTGGGCCGGTCACGCCACGGGATCGAGTAGTGGATGCCGCCCTTGCCCCACAGGTCCACGCGCTGCTGGCTCATGACAATGCACTCGCGACTCTGAGGCCCAGCGATCTTGGTGAGCAAGTAGAGCACGACGACCACGGCCGTCAGCATGCCACCTCGAGCGTAATCCCTGATTTCGGTATGCACACTGAACAGTTGCGAGTAGAAGAAACACACTCCCGCCACGGCGGCAAGGAGGGCTCCAAAGACGCGCAGGAACATCCTGGTGCCGCTGGGACGCACGACGATCGTTCCATCGGATGTCGATACGACGCTGACAAGGCAGCGCGACCAGCTTGCCTCCGTCACTCCCAGCAACAGGCAGACAACGGCGCCGATGATCACGGCCGCCATGTAGAGCCACCCGTCGCCCTTGATGCCCACCGACATATCAAACGCAGCGCATGTCAGCCCGATACCCCAAATGAGCCATCGCCCACGCGATCTCCCATCGTTGTCTGTGACCTCGTTGAAGGCACCGTAGCTCGACCTCATCATCTGAGCGCCGGGGTACCCCGCAGGAACCGGTGTGCGTGCCCCTTCGTGACACGCGGAATTCGGCCCGGGCACCGGCTGCGCGGTGCCAGACTGGGTGACGGGTACGGTCCCGGTAGCGACGTCGTCGTCGCCTGTGGGCGGTGCAAACTTGTTCATGTGTCTCCGATCCTGCGGGCGTGGTTCGGCCCCGACCTCGTCGATTCATGAACGAGGCCGGGGCCGAGTCGTGCGAGTACGCGCCCTCAGGAGCGAGCGACCTCCACGGCGGGCGTCTGCGCGAGGTTGGACAGAGCGGTCACGAACTGCGCGATCAGCGTGCGGTTACGACTGTCCTGCATGAGGTTGGGCAGCCCCTTGGTCGTGCAGGTGACCTCAACGACGGTGCCGGCCTCAGAGGGGGATGAAGCCCACAACGATCTTCTCGCCCCAGGACATCATGCCGAACGGGGTGTCGAAGGTGACAACCTGGCGGTTGGGGTCGGCGAGCGTCACGGTCGCCTTCGGAACGGACTGCGCGGCCGGGGTAGCGAGCTGGAACAGCTGCTCGAACGGCACGTTGAACTGGAATGCCTGCGTCGTGGAACGCATACCCATGGGAGTGTCTCCTTAAAGATCTCAGTTGTCTCGGATACGCGCGATCTGGTCGCACGCACCGGCGAAGAAGGGGCCACGCGCACCAACGCGATCGCCTCGGTGTGACGCTGCGGATGCGCGACTTCTTCCATCCGGTTCAGCGTAGCAGCACACGCCCAAATATCATATTCCGTCACCAGAAATGACCGCGAGCTCGTAGGGTGAACAAACACGCTCATTGATGCGGGCAGGCGGCCAGACTCATCCGTCCCGCCGCCCGCCTACATCGTAGAAGTGGCGCCCTTGTCCTCAGGAACGCGGCTCAAAGGGGCTCACCGACACCGAGGGCATCTCCTGGCACACGCGCAGGGTCAGCTGCAGGCTCGTCGCTCCGGTGCCCGCCTCGGGCATGATGTCGACCAGCTCCGAATCGGCAGGGTCACAGCCGTCGACCCCATCCGTCGACTCTGCCGTCAGGGTCACGCCCACGCGACCGCCCTGAGCAATCGTGTACACATTGCCAGGGGCCTCGCCGTCGCGTACGGCCGTCGAAAGAACCGCGCCGCCACCGGAGAAATAATCTGCGGGAAGCCGTCAATCCAGCACGCGGGTCCTTCGTTCGTGAAGCCGATGTCCACGTAAGTGGTGCCGCCCGCCTCCTGCTGAGAGTCGATGGAGGGCTGCAGGTTCGTCAGGTCGCAACGCTGATCGTTGTCGGCGACGTTGACCTCGGGGGCCTGGTTACCCTCGTCGGGCACGCCGCTCTGGGGGCCGGCGCCGCTCTGGGCGGGCATGTCGCCCTGAGAGGCGGAAGCGCTCGGGGAAGCGGACGAGCCGTCGACCCCGACTGGGACTGCGTGCCCTGCGGGGAGCAGGCGGCAACGCCCAGGGCGAGGGCGGACAGGGAGGTCACGGCAAGAATGCGTCGCGTGTTGATCATGGCCCCATCCTATGAAGTGCCACGCCGCTCACGCACCGCCACGCCGGGGAGCGCCCAGGGGTGACAAGCCGCGCACCGGGCCCGCGCTGTGCACCCGGCCCCGGCCTCGTCCCCATCATCGAGTGACAGGCTCGATCTCCACGGGGGCCACGTCCATCTCAGCCAGCGGCACCACCCGATCCTTGCGGGCCACGTGGTAGCCCAACCAGACCACGCCGAACAGCGGCAGGCCAATATAGGAGGAGGCAACCTCCCAGACCTGGCCGTGAAGCACTGCTTCATAGTTCTGGCCGGCCATGACGACCAGGCACATGACGAAAGCGATGATGGGACCGGCCGGGAAGAACGGCGATCGATACGGCAAATCCTCGAGGCGATACCCCTGCAGCAGGTACGCGCGGCGGAATCGAAGATGACTGACCGCGATGCCCAGCCACATGATGATGCCGGAAATACCGACGATGTTCACCAGCCAGATGTACGCGTCGTTGAAGACCAGCTGCGTGAGGAAGCCCAACGCCGCCATCACCGTCGTCACCGCCATCGCATAGGCGGGCACGCCGCCCTTGGTGACGCGCGCGAAGATCGCGGGTGCCTGGCGCTTGAGGGCCATCGAGTGCAACATGCGCGAGGCCGCGTACAGGCCCGAGTTACCAGCGGACAGGATCGACGTGAGGATGACGGCGTTCATGACGGCGGCTGCCGCGCCGATACCCATGCGCGCAAACACGAGCGTGAAGGGCGACTGTGCGATGTTGTTCGCCGAATCATCAGCTGCTCTCAGCAGGCTCGGGTCCGTGTACGGCAGCAGCGTACCGATCACGGCGATCGCGCCGATGTAGAAGAACATGATGCGCCAGAACACCGTGCGAATCGAGCGCGGCACGTCCCTGCGCGGATTCTCGGATTCGCCCGCGGCCACGCCCACCAGCTCCGTGCCCTGGAAGGAAAAAGCCCGCGATCATAAAGACCGCAATGACGCCCACGAAACCGTTATGGAAGGGCGCGTCCCCGATCGTCCAATTCGACAGGCCCGGAGAGTTGTCGCCCATCACGCCGGCGATCATAAAGACGCCCGACAGGACAAAGATGATGACGATGACTACCTTGATTGCGGCCAGCCAGAATTCGGCCTCGCCGTAGACTCTCGCCGAGAGCGCGTTGAGCCCAACGACGATGACGAGGAAGCCCACCGCCCACATCCACGAGGGCACAGAGGGGAACCAATAGGCCATGACCAGGCCCGATGCCACGAGGTCCGCGGCCACCGTCACCGCCCAGTTGAACCAGTAGTTCCACCCCATCGTGAAACCGAAGGACGGGGAGACGAACTTCGTGGCGAAGGTCTGGAAGGAGCCCGCGACCGGCTGGTGCGCGCTCATCTCGCCCAGGGACTGCATGAGGAGTAGCACCATCAGGCCAATCGCCGCGTAAGCGAGAAGAGCACCGCCCGGACCGGCGTTAGAGACCGTCCTTCCGGAGGCCAGGAACAGGCCCGTGCCGATCGCTCCACCGATGGCGATCATCTGCATGTGACGCGACGCCAGGCCGCGCTTGAGCGCCGTGTTGGAGCGCTCGCGCACATCACTGGCAATGTCGTCGGGAGTGGGGGTAGCCATGAGTCGGTTCCTCATCTGTTGATCGTCGAGTCCCATCTTAGTCCCACAATCGCTTGTGTCGACGTTGGTAGATTCTTTTCTCATTCTTTAACGAGGACGGGGCTCCCCTTCCGCTTTGTCACCCCATTGCCCACCACGGCCTCGTCCCCGCCACATGAGCCACACACACGCTGGGCAGTTACACTAAACCCACCCACGCCACCACAGGAGGTTTCTATGACGCAATCCCTGATGAGCATCGGCT
Source organism: uncultured Sanguibacter sp. (assembly GCA_916438365.1). Next base: position 30,907 of record CAKAEY010000005.1, on the reverse strand, counting down.
GGATGCTCCTCGCCCTCATCCTCTCAGCGTCCATCGGCCTCGAGCGACAGATCCGAGGCAAGAGCGCAGGCATTCGAACGCAGGCCATCGTCGGCCTCACCGCCTGCCTCATGATGCTCATCTCCAAGTACGGCTTCTCCGACATCCTCGTCGACGGCATCACCCGTTACGACCCTTCGCGCGTCGCCTCGCAGATCGTCTCGGGCATCGGCTTCCTGGGCGCGGGCATCATCCTCACCCGTCACGGCGCGATTCGAGGCCTCACGACTGCGGCCACCATCTGGGAGACCGCGGCGATCGGCATGGCGTGTGGCGCAGGCCTGTGGTGGCTCGCCCTGGCAGGAACGGTCCTCCACTTCATCGTCATCGCTCTCCTGACGCCCCTCGTTCAGTTCATCCTCATGCGCACGCATGGTCACAAGGTCACGCTGACCATCCATTACACGCCCGGGCACGGCGTCCTCTCCACGCTGCTTGGCCAGGTCTCTTCCCTGGGCTGGAACGTCTCCGGGGTTTCAACACGCACGGATTCAAGTGACCGCGCGACCACCGCGCGATTCACTGCGGCGACGCGCCAGGACCTCTCCCGCTCCCTGCTGGTGACCACCCTCGCCGACCTCGATGGCGTCGCAGGCGTCGACATCAGCGAAGACGACGACGAATAGAGTCGCAGCATAGACGAGGGGCCCGCGGATCACCGCGGGCCCCTCGTTCGTGCAATCAGACTCTCAGCGCATCACGCCTGAGGACCGAAAGGATTGTAGGGCTTGTCGCCCAGCTGGGGCTGCTGGCCCTGCTGCTGGCCATACTGAGCCTGCTGGCCGAACTGAGGCTGACCGGCCTGGGGAGCCTGGGGAGCCTGGAAGCCGCCCTGCTGCTGGCCATACTGAGGCTGACCGGCCTGGGGAGCCTGGAAGCCGCCCTGCTGCTGGCCGAACTGGCCCTGCTGCTGGCCCATCTGAACACCGGCGAACGCGCCACCAAAGGCATTCGGGTTGTTGATCGGTGCGACCGCGCCACTCTTCAGCTCCATGAGCAGGAAGCCGCCCGCGACGCCAATCGCGATAGAGAACAGCCCCAGCATGAACGCGCCAAAGCCCGCGTCGAGGTAGTCATAATTGAACGCAACTATGAACTGAATAACACCAAGCAACGCCACCACAAGCGCACCGATGCCCGCCGACAGGTAGGCCCACTTCTGATTCGTAAACCAGTAGGCGACGCCCAAGCCGACGACAGCCATCAGCAGAACGAGGTGGAATGCCGAGTACCCACCCTTCGCGGTGAACATCGACGCACTTCCATAGTCACTAGTGACGTAAGGCAGCAGCATCGAGACGAGGATCAGCACCGCCGACGCGGCGATACCGATGAGCGAGTAGGTCGCGCGAACGGAACGACCGCTCACCTTGCCCGTTTCGGCCACGACGGCCGTCTGGAACTGGTTGAACGCCGAGTTCGCGGCAGCGCCGAACTGCTGGGCGGCAGCACCGAACTGCTGGCCCGCTGACGGGCCCGCCGGAGCGTAACCCGGCTGACCGTACTGCTGCTGGCCGGGCTGCGGCTGACCGAAGGGAGCCTGCTGGCCGGGCTGCGGCTGGCCGCCAAACTGAGGCTGACCCTGCTGGCCGGGCTGCGGCTGGCCGCCAAACTGAGGCTGACCCTGCTGGCCGGGCTGCGGCTGGCCGCCAAACTGAGGCTGACCCTGCTGGCCGGGCTGTGGCTGGCCGCCAAACTGAGGCTGACCCTGCTGGCCGGGCTGAGGCTGGCCGAAAGGAGCTTGCTGGCCCTGCTGCGGCTGGCCACCAAACTGAGGCTGACCCTGCGCAGGAGCAGTGCCGTACTGGGGCTGGCCGAAGGGGGCCTGCTGAGCCTGCGGCTGAGCACCCACCTGGGGCTGAGCCTGCGCCTGGGCATCTGCCTGCGGCGGGTTGCTGAAGGGAGACTGCGCGACCTGCTCCTCGGTCGACGGGGCCACAGTGGCCTCGTCACCCGCGGGAGCCTCGGACTGCGCTGCGCCCCCAAGGATTGCCTGCTCAAGGTTGTCGTCGGAGGCCTCGGCTACGGGAGCCCCAGGCTCTGCAGGAGCCTCAACGTGCGGCTCTTCGACCGCGGGCTGCTCGGCAGGGGCCTCGGCCGGCGCGTCCTCGTGGGCACCGGCGAAAGGCTCGGCCTGCTCGCCGGCCTCCTCCGCGGGGGCCTCGGGCTCGGAGACAGCCGGTTCCTCGGCAGCCGGGGGCTGCGCGGGAACGACACCCTGATCCGCCAGCCACTGCCCAAGGGCAGGGTACAGCGACGGGTGCGTTGCGACGTAGGGACGCAGGTCCGGGCGAGCGGCAGTGATATCCGCGAGATCCTGGGCCGAAAGCGCCGGATTGCTCAAGTCGGCAGCGGTAAGCTGCGACGGATCGATAGTGCTCATCTGTATTCCTCTCGCACCCGTAGGTGCAGTTCCTGATGGCGAACAACCAATACTATCGCGCCGAGGGTTGTATACGTCAAGACGTTCACACCATGAAACATGGGCGTGAAACAACAGACCCGGCCCCTCACGGGACCGGGTCTGTGGTGGTAGCGGGGACAGGATTTGAACCTGCGACCTCCGGGTTATGAGCCCGGCGAGCTACCGAACTGCTCCACCCCGCGTCGGCTCTAGATACTCTAGCGCATCGAGGGGGAGGGCACAAACCGTGTGCGGTGATTTACGTCCCAGCGGTCAGTATCTATCAGCGGGACCGACTCGCTTCCGCTCCGGAATGGCCAGACGGATCGCGGTCACGATACACGTCAGCGTCAGCACCCGCATTGCCACCAACCGCAGGACGTCCACCCCGCTGTAAAACATCAGATCCGTCGGCGGATACAGGGTGTACCACGGCAGCCCGAGGGCCACCGCCGTCCACGGCTGAATAATCAGGTGCGTCACCAGAGCGATACCCGCAGCGATGTAGCGAAGCAGGTTAACGCGCCTGGCCAGGTAGATGATGAGGAGGGCAATGAGAACGCCATTCACCGCCAGCCAAAACCAGAATGACGTCCCTTGTGTGCGCGACGCATACATCCATGAGAACTCATAGCTCCAGGGAATGAACTTATCGACGAGGAGGACCACCTTCGCGAACAGGAGGATGCACGCGGCATTCACCCCACGCCGAGAAGCCGTGGTCTTGCCCTCCGTCACCACGGGCACGTTGGACGGGACTGCCGTGGAGCCAGTCGACATCGGCTCGGCCCGTTGCTCCTCGCTGTTCACGAGATCGGAGTATGGGTATCGGGGGTCCGTCATCAGTGTCCTTTCATCGTCGAGAAGCGTGGTGTTAGTCCGATCCTTGCCGCTCACGCGACCCGCTTTTTCGCGACTCCAGAGCAGTTACTGGGGCGAGGCGAAACCTGACGCGTTCGTCACCTGGGCGGACGATGCCTCGGACATGGCCTTGGAAGAAGCGCCCTCGGGCGTCACCGACGGAAGCGGAACTTGTCCGGCAGGAGCCGCTCCTGAGGACGGGACGGGAGCGCTCATCGCGTAGGGCGAGGGCGCCGACTTGAAGTCCGGGATCGCGAGCATGATCGCGGTGATCACGCAGATCCAATCGAGCGCGTACGTCAGGAGCACGCGCGCACCCAAGGCGCCCGTCTCATAAATGTCGGGGTTAGAATGAACGCGTAGTACCACGCATCATCGCGAACAACGAGCATGACCGGGCCGACGATGAAGAACAGCACCACAATGATGCACGAGGCGACATAGCGCGCAATGACAGTGCCCTTGCTGAGATAGACCACCGCAAGCGCGATGACAACAACTCCCATCAGACGCCAGAACCAGAACAACGGGTTCGACAACTGGCTCACGTAATTGTCGAGATGATCGAACTGATAGGGAATGAATGCGTGCACCAGGGAGATCCCCTGGAGGACAATGACCATCCACGCGGCAATGCGACCGTGCATGGATCGCGACGACCTCGCTGCGCCGGTATGCAGGGGCGCAGCGCCATAACGATCGGCGGCCGGCGCCACCATCACGGGAGCACCCGTCGGTGCAGGCAGCGACGAGGCTTCCGACGGTTCCTGGCTCGGCTGAGGCACACCCGCGGACGCAGCGAAGGGATTATTGGGCAGAGTCATCGTCTTCCTTCCACGATGTCGATGGATCCCGGGGACAGATGCCCTCACCATAGCAACGACGCGCCAGGCCATGCCGGTCGATAACTCATGCTGGGAAAGCGCCCCCACGACACTCCCCCACCCCACAGACGGCTGCACGCCCGGCCCCTCACGACGTGTGATCGGCGGGACCGGGCGCGCGGCAGCTTCCATCAGCGGTTATGAGCCGCTTTGTCCGCCGCTCGAGGCGGATGGGCTCGGACTGGGCGTCGGCGAAGGCGTCGCAGAGCCGAGCTCCTGCTGGGCGGCCTCGGCGCGAGCCAGGGCGTCGCGTAGACGCGTCTGAGCCTGGCCGAAGGCGGTCCAATCGGACTTGCTCATCGCCGAATCGGCGTCGCGCATTGCCTGAGCAGCATCATTGATGGCCTGCGTCAGGCGGGCGTTGGCGTCGCCCGAGGCGGCCGGCGGGGTCCCGCCCGACTGGCTGCCGTCATCGCTCGCCGGCGGGGACTGCGGCGTCGTGGCGGAACTACCGTCGTCGGCGACCAGCTGGCGCAGCGACTCTTCCAGGGTCGGCGCGAAGCCGACCTTGTCGCCGAAGGCCGTCAGGACCGAACGCAGCACCGGGTATGACGCCGAGCCCGTGCCCTGCACGTAGACGGGCTGCACGTAAAGCAAGCCACCGCCGACCGGCAGGGTCAGGAGATTACCGCGGATAACCGTGGAGTCAGCCTGGTTGAGCAGGTTGAGCTGGGTCGCGATCTTCTCGTCCGAGTCGTACTTGTTCTGCACCTGGCCGGGGCCGGGAACGGTCGTCGAGGACGGGAGGGCAAGGAGACGCAGCTTGCCGTATCCCTCGCGCACCTGGCCGGGGGTGTTACCGGTCTCGGAGTCGACGGCGAGGAAGCCAGCCATCGCCTCGCGCCGGCCCTCGCCGCCGCCACCGGGCACGAAGACCGAGGTCAGGGAGAACTCAGCGCTGTCCTGGCCGGGCATCTGCATGGTCAGGTAGTACGGCGGCTGCAATGCAGTCGGAGCGGGCAGGGGGTTGCCCGACGCGTCCACGTGCGTGGAGGAGTCGGAGCTGGATGCCGCACCGTGGGTGGAGGTCTCCTCGGCCAGGCGCCAACGGTCACCGCCGGAGTAGAAGCCGGCAGCGTCGGTCACGTGATACGTGGCGAGCAGGTTGCGCTGGACCTTGAACATGTCCTCCGGGTAGCGCAGGTGGCTCATGAGATCGCCCGAGATCGCCGAGACGGGCTCGACGCTGCCGGGGTAGATCTTTTCCCAGGTGCGCAGGATCGGATCCTGGTCATCCCAGCGGAACAGGCGCACGGAGCCGTCGTAGGCGTCGACGATGGCCTTGACGGAGTTACGCATGTAGTTGATCTTGTTCGCCTGGACGTACTGGCCGACCTCAGTGGAGCGAGAGTCCACGGTGGCATTCGAGAGGGTCTCGTGCTGCGCGTACGGGTAGTTGTTCGTTGTCGTGTACGCGTCGACGACCCACACGAGGCGCTTGGGGGTCGAGGGGTCGCCGTCCATGTCGACGACCGCCGGGTAGGCGGACTGTTCGAGCGTCAGGTAGGGCGCGACCTTCGCGACGCGCTGGAGGGGATCGCGATCGTAGAGGATCTGCGAGGCCTCGTTCGTCTGCGAGGAGAAGAACAGGTCCGTGGATCCGAACTTGATCGCGTACAGGAGCTTGTTCCACACGTTGCCCACGGAGGGGCCGCCATTGCCGACGAAGGTCGTGGAGACCTGGCCGCCGACCGCGGTGTCGTCCGGGTAATCGAGTTCCTGAGGCTCGGACCCCTCGGGGGCACCGACGATCGAGTAGTCAGGCGAGCCGGGGCTGAAGTAGACGCGCTCCTCGTAGTCGCCCATCTCACCGACGGAGGGCACGGACTGCTCCCAGTAGGAGGGCAGGCCGTCGCTGGTCAGCTGGTTACCGTATGCGGCGACCACGCCGAAGCCGTGGGTGTAGACGGTGTGCTGGTTGACCCAGGTCTGCTGCTCGGCCGACAGGCCCGAAAGGTTGAGCTCGCGCACGGAGATCACGGTGTCACGGCGCTCCCCGCCCACGTTGTAGCGGTCGACCTTCATGCCGGAGTTGAAGCCGTAGTACAGGCGCGACTGCTGGAGCTGCTGGACGGTCTTCGTGATGACCTGAGGGTCGAGCAGACGCACCTGGGAGGTGAGGGACTCGGTGTCGAACTGACCGGCCGAGGCCGTGGTGGCCGCGTCGTAGTTCGTCTGATAGTCGACGTCCTGCAGACCGTAGGCGGCCAGCGTAGCGTCGATGTTGCGCTGAATGTAGGGAGACTCGAGGCTGCGCTGGTTGGGGCGCACTCGGAACTGCTCAACGAGGGCCGGGTAGGCACCAGCCAGGACGAGGGCGGCGATCACGGTGACCGCGACGCCGGTGACAGGCAGTCGCCACGTGCCCTTGAATGCAGCAACGACGAAGAGGACCGCGACGAGTCCGGAGATGACCGCCAGGATGGAGTGCGCGGGCAGCGTCGCGTTGATATCGGAGTACATGGCGCCGTGAATGGAGCCGGAGTCCGAGGTGAGCAGCTCGTAGCGGCCCAGCCAGTAGTTCACGCCGATGAAGAGCGACAGGCAGGCGGCCATCATGCCGGACTGCAGGCGCGCCTGCTTCGAGGCGTGGGGGCGCGGTGCCAGGCGGATCGTTCCGTACAGGTAGGACACGATGAGGGCCGCGACGAGGGCGATGGCGGTGACGGTCAGCAGGAATGACACGAGGACCTTCAGCGCGGGCAGGACGAACACGAAGAACGAGATGTCCAGGCCGAACTGGGGATCAACCTGATCGAAGGAGGAGCGGTTGAGGAACTGGAGCAGCGTCTGCCATTCGGTGGCCAGGCGAGCGCCGTTCGTGAAACCGAAGAACAGAGCGACGCCCCAGAACGCGAATCGGCGTACGGGCTCGAGAGCCTTCTGGTAGGCGCGCAGGGAGGCCGAGTCCTGCCCGCGAGTCGAGGACGCACGATGCCGGTACGCGTAGGACATCGAGAAGAATATGAGCGCCGTGGCCACGATGAAACCGACGACGAACAGGCCGATGTGCGCACCCCACTGGGTGAGGATGACGCGGGTGGCGCTCATCTGGCGGAACCACAGGATCTCGGTCCACACGATCGATGCGCCGTAAATGATTGCGCCGATCGCGATCAGGGCGCCCAGAGTGATCGCTCCGGGGCCGGGCTTGTGCATCTTCAGCTCGACGGGTGGGCTATCGGGGTCTCGCGGTGCACGCGCTCCCCTTGGGGGGGAAGACCGAAAAATTGAAGCTCACGGAAGTCCTCTCTGTAAAACCGATCAGCTTCGATCCAGTGTAGCCGCGCACATGCACTTCTTCGTCTCTGTCTTATTCGCTCTCCGTGAGATTATGGGGTTATGACTGTTGAGATGATGCCGAGTGCGCGCGAGATCGCGCTGGCCAACGTGGTTGTCGATATCGAGAAGGGCGCGGCCCGTGTGGGCTGGGATCACGCCCCGTCCATCTACGCGCTGGTGCCGACCGCGATGCTGCTGGCCGACCCGAACCTGCCCGCCGACATTGCCGAGCAGCTGCGCGCGGGCTGGGATGGGACCGAGGACCACCTGAGCGCGATCGTCCAGGAGGACCTGGCTGACGACGACATCGAGCAGGTCCTGGCTCACCTGGCGTGGCCGGAAACGGTGCCGGGTGCGGCGATCACGGTCGAGCGCATCGTCGTTCCACCGGAGGTCGAGGACGAGGCCCCTGAGGACCCCGACGAGGCCCTGGCCTTCATCTCGAATCATCCCCTACGCACGGACGTGCGTCTGGCCGTTGGCGTGATGCGCACGGGCGAGTCGTGGTGTGCGCTGCGCACCCGCGCCTTCGACTCCGACGACAAGGTCGGGCAGGCTCGGCGCTCGTCCCGGCGCTGGTGGACGCCCTGCGCGCTTCCCTCGAGCCGGTGACGGACGAGCAAGCCTGAGAGCACAGAGGAGGCCCTGGCCTCGTCCGGACCAGATGGACGAGGCCGGGGCCCTTTGTCGCCCACCTGACGTGAAGCGGTGGGCGGGCCTGAGAGCGCCCCCGCGCTACTGGCAGGTCGGCAGGGCGTCTCCGGTGCCGTCGGCGATGGAGCGCACGGCGCTCACTGCCTCGTCGAGTGTGGACACCGAGACGACGCGCAGCCCATCGGGGACGTGTCCGACGACCTCGTCGCAGTTATTGGAGGGGGCGAGGAACCACTGGGCACCATCGCGGTGCGCGCCCCACAGCTTCTGCTGGATGCCTCCGATCGCGCCGACTTGCCCGTCGTAGGACATGGTTCCGGTGCCCGCGATGACGTTGCCGCCGGTCATATCGCCAGGGGTCAGACGATCGATGATGCTCAGGGAGAACATCATGCCGGCGCTGGGACCACCCACGCCGTCGATGTTGACGGTGATATCAACGGGCAGGACGGGGTCAGCGGAGAGGTAGACGCCGAGCTTGGATCCGGTTTCGGTGGCAGATACGGCGACCGAATCGAAGGAGACGTCCTGCGTGACGCCTCCGCGCTCGACCGTCAGCGTCATCGTGGAACCGGCCGGCACCGAGCGCATAATGGCGAACGGAGTGGCGGCGCTGGTGATCTCGTGACGCACACCGTCCGGGGTGGTGATCGCACGGAGGATGTCTCCTTGCTCAACCTTCCCTTCCGCGTTGGATCCCTCGACCGCGCCCTCAATCGTGATCGTTGCAGGAACGTCCCACCCGAGGTACTCAAGGGCGGCGACCTGGGAGGTCGTCTGCGAGTTACGCATCATCGCCAGCTGAGCATCGCTCACCTGCTGACGCGTCGTTCCAGCGGGATACACCGAGTCGTAGTCCAGGATCTTGCTGTGAGGGTCAAAGTATGCGGCGATGAGCTGCGCGAAGTTCAGGCGACTGTCGGGGGCACCCGATTCGGAGACCGTCACCATGCGCAGCTGCCCCTGCCCCGGCTTCGCCGGCGCGTCGTACGAGCTGGATTGAGGCTCGTCCTGCTGGATCGGCTCCCCCCCGTCGTGGGGTCTGTTCCTTCGATCTGAAGCATAGGAACACCGTTGTCGGATCCCAACACGTTGAAGGTCGGACCCGGGCTGTTGACCACGAAGGGAACGGGGATCCAGAAGAGGATCGCCACCATCGCGAGCGCGGCGAGGACCGCCGTGATGAGTCGCCAGCTGATGATGGGGATACGCCGGGTAGAGTCGTCCTCCTGCAGGGGCACCAGCTCGATGTTCTCCGAGGTCGTCTGCGCATCATTCACCGTGTTATTGTGTCCCACCCGCTCACCCTGCGCACGCGCGCCGCGCACCATCACTTCAGCTCTCAGCGTTTTTACAGAGGATTGTCAGCCCCCGCGAACAAGGTGCGGCTAGTCTGTGCTCATGAACGAGTTTGACTCCGGCACCCCGTTTGAGGACTTCTTGCGCTCGATCCTGGGCGACGAGGCGGCAGCTGAGGCCGCACGCGCCCTGCAGGCTCAGGGTTTCGATCCCGCGAATCTTCCCCCGGAGTTTTCCGATCCCGCGCGTATGCGCGCGGCGATGGGCCAGTTCCAGTTCCTCATGAACACGACGGCTGGCCCCGTCAATTGGCGCATGGTGGAGGACAGCGCGAAGCAGGCGGCGTACGCGAGCGGCGACCCCTCCCCCCACGGCCACGGAGGCCGAGGCCGCGCGTCAGGCGATGACGGTCGCGGACCTGTGGCTCGATGCGGTCACCGATTTTGCGTCCGGCCCGGTCACCCGCGACGTGTGGAGCAAGGTCGCGTGGGTCGAGCACACGATTCCGACATGGAAACGCATCTGCGAGCCCGTGGCGCTCAACGTGTCGCGCGCTCTGTCCGCCGCCCTGTCGGAGCAGTTCGGACCCGAGGGCCTGGGGGATGCCGCATCCCTGCCGGACGGCATGGCTGCGATGCTCGGCAAGACGCAGGAGATGATGCCGCGACTGTCGGCGATGATGTTCTCCGCGCAGATCGCACGCGCGCTGGCGGCCCTGGCCGGTGAGTCCTTCGGCACCTTCGACACGGGCATCCCCCTGTCGGACACGTCGCACGCCGCCCTGCTGCCGCACAACGTCGCGCAGTTCTCCGAGGGGCTCGACATTCCCTTCGACGAGGTCCGCCAGTTCCTCGCCGTGCGAGAGGCGGCGCACCGCCGGCTCTTCGCCTCGGTCCCGTGGCTGGAGGGCGACCTGGTGCGCGCGGTCGAGCGCTACGCGTCCCAGATTGCGATCGACACGGAGGCCATTTCGGAGGCCGCACGCTCGGTGGACCCCTCGGATCCGCACTCGGTGGAGTCGGCCCTCAGCGGCGGCGTCTTTGCGCTGTCGACGACGCCCGATCAGCGTCGTGCGCTCACACGCCTGGAGACGATGCTGGCCCTCATCGAGGGCTGGGTCGAGGTCGTGACGGCGCGCGCCACCCTGCCCTACCTGCCCCACGCGGACGCGCTGCGCGAAATGATGCGTCGCCGCCGGGCCTCGGGCGGCCCCGCGGAGGAGATCCTCGGGACCCTCATGGGCCTCAAGATGCGCCCGCGTCAGGCGCGCGGCGCCGCATCGATCTTTGCGCTGGTGGAGGCCGACGGTGGGCGCGACGCGCGCGAGGCACTCTGGTCGCACCCGGACATGGTTCCCTCCGAGACGGAGCTGGCTACGCCGGACACCTTCCTCACGCTGCGCCGGGCGGCGGCCGAAGAAGACGCTGATATCGACGCCGCTCTCAATTCTCTTCTGGATGGCACGCTCGGCTGGGCGGATGGACTGGAGCCCGGGGACGAGGCCTCGGCCGGCCCGGATGACGAGCCTGAGGATCCCGAAGCATCTAACCCCCAGGATGAAACAAACTGATACATACCGAAGTGATCTGACAAGTTATCCACAGATTTTTCAAAACGGCACAACGGTGGTCCATCTCGGTTCATGATGTCTCTAACAGTCACAAACTGAAGGAGACCATCATGAACCTGATGCATCACACGGCGATCTGTGGCGCGGCCCGGGCAGCGTCCAAATTGGTGGCGACCGCGCCCGACACGTGCGCCTCGACGACCTGCATGCAAGCGACCAGCTCTGGCTCGCCAGCCAGGCCCGCCCCGCTCACGCGTCCGACGCTCCCGAGGCCTCACCCGGCCTCCTCGCCGCGCTGGCCGAGGCGGGCCTCGTGGAACATCCCGACCGCCGCCCGCTCCTCTCGCTCGGTGTTCTCGGCGCGGCACCCGCCACGCTTCTCGCCCTCCGCTCGCTGGTCGACACCCTCGCGCTACGACTCCGCATCGACGCCCCCACCCTGGTGGACGGCGACTGGGATCGAGTGTTCGGCGGGGTATACACGGGCACGCTACGCTCGCGCGCGGTGCGCCGAGAACTCGCCTCGCTGATTCCTCTGCCCGACCTGCATGCCCAGGATGCGCCGGACGTCGCCCTCGTGTCGGCGGATCGAGCACAGGACCCCGGCATCCCCTTCGAGCTGATGGCCGCAGACACGCCTCACCTGCTCATCACGCGCGGGGAGCACTCCTACGAGATCGGGCCGTTCGTGATTCCCGGCTCCACGCCGTGCTTCCACTGCATCGAGCACGCGCGCGCCCGAGCAGGACCCCTACCACCTCACACACCTGCGAGAACTCGCCCAGTGGCCACTCGGGTCACTCCCCCAGCTGGCACACTTCGCGGCCGCCCTGCGGATTGCGCGCCTGCTGCGCGACTTCGCCTCGGGGGCACTCACTCCATCCCTGTGCGCCGAGATTGCCACGGTCGACGAGGACGGAACCATCACCGTCGAACGCGCGATCGGTGCCCACGAATGCGTCTGCGGCATCGACGGCGTGGCCTGCTAGCTCAGGCCCCTTCGTCGACGATGACCTCTTCGCCACGCACCAGTGCGAGCACCGGGGCGGCGAAGCGCTGCACCTTCACGTCGCCGATGCCCCGAATCACCCGCAGCTGCGTCGTATTCTTTGGCATGGCCTGGGCGATGTCGCGCAAGGTCTGGTCGGTGAACACGGCGAAAGGCGGCACGCCCGCCTGGCGTGAGACCTCGAGACGCCACGCCTTGAGGCGCCCGAAGAGCTCGATCGCCTGGGGCGACGCCTCCTCCTCAAAGCCTGGTTGAGGGCGCGGGTGGAGGCACGCGCCTTTTTCTTCGGCGCGCCCACTCCCACTTCCTCGGGCCAGATACCGTCGAGCAGACGACTGCGCTTACGCTTGCCGCGCCCGTCCGCTCCCCGCGAGCGCGCCCACGACAGGGTCAGCAGGTCGCGGGCACGGGTGACGGCCACGTACAGCAGACGACGCTCCTCCTCGCGTGCGGCCGCGGTCTTTGCGTACGAGATCGGCAGGAGGCCCTCGGCGACACCGACGAGGAAGACGGCATCCCATTCGAGGCCCTTGGCGGCGTGAATGGTGGCCAGCTCGACCCCGGCCTTGTCCGGTTCGACCTGGTAGGCGACGCGTTCGTCGAGTTCGGCGACGAAGGCGGCGAGCGTCTCCGCCTTGGAGTCGTCCGCCCAGCCGACGATCGCGTTCATGTTCGACCAGCGCTCCGAACCCGCCTGGCCGGAGGGAGCCTCGGGAGCCCAACCGACGCCCGAGAGGACGTCGCGCACAATCTCGCCCACGCTCCCATCGTCGGTGGCGGCCGCCGCCGCGGCCCGCAGGCGCGAGATCGCGGTACGCACGTCGTCGCGAGCGAAGAAAGGCTTTCCTCCGGCGACGGCCACGGGAATACCGCGCGCCCCCAGGGCCTCCTCGAAGGCCTGGGACTGGCCGTTCGTACGCATGAGAACAGCGATCGAATGAGGTGCCATGCCGCCCGCGATGAGGTCGGCGATCGACGCTGCGACGCCCTCGGCCTCGGCTCGATCGTCATCGTAGGTGCGGTAGGTAACCTGGGCGCCGCCGTCGCGCTGGCTGGACAGGCGCACCGTGCCCTCGCGCTGGCTCGAGCGTGCCAGGACATCGTTCGCCACGCTCACGATCTGCGGGGTCGAACGGTAGTCGCGAGTCAGCTCGACGATGCGCGCCCCGGGATGCTTGCGCCCGAAACCGGTCAAGTAGTCCGGGGACGCGCCCGTGAAGGAGTAGATGGTCTGTGCGACGTCGCCGACGACGCACACGTCGTGGCGCCCGCCCAGCCACAGGTCGAGCAGGCGCGCCTGGAGGAGGTTGACGTCCTGGAACTCATCGACCACGAAGGAGCGGTACTGCTTGCGCACGATGGAGGCGACGTCTGCGCGCTCCTGCAGCATGCCGCACAGGTAGATGAGGATGTCCTCAAAGTCGATGACACCGCGCTCATTCTTCGCGTCCTCGTACACGTCGAGGAGGCGCGCCATGTCACCAGCGTCCAGCCCGGCGGGCACGTCGCGGCGCAGCCGAGCCACGCGCGAGGCGTAGTGCGCGGCGTCGATCATCGACACCTTCGCCCATTCGACCTCTGCCGCAATGTCGCGCACGTTCGTACGGTCGATCGTGATCCCCAGCCGCGCGGCGGAGGCCGCGACGAGGGAGGCCTTGTGCGGGATAACGTCGGGCAGCGGACCACCCACGACGGTAGGCCAAAAATGGCGCAGCTGGCGCAGCGCGGCCGAGTGGAAGGTGCGCGCCTGAGCCTTCGGAACACCCAGCTGAGCCAGGCGGTGGCGCATTTCGAAGGCCGCGCGCTGCGTGAAGGTCACGGCGAGCACGTTGGACGGGTCGAAGGCACCGACGGCCGCCCCGTACGCGATGCGGTACGTGATCGCGCGGGTCTTGCCGGTGCCCGCACCCGCCAGGACGGCGAGCGGGCCCGCCACCTGCGTGGCGACGGCGCGCTGATCGGGGTCCAGGGCGTCCAGCAGTTCCTCGGGGTTCATGGTCCCCATTGTTCCATCGCCCGCCCTCAGTTGCGTCCCGCGCCGTCCGGGCCGCTCGGCAGCTCGTCGCCGTACCAGTCCCGAAGCAGCGCGTAGGCGATCGAGGCGCGTCCGGGGGCGCTAATCTCCCCGGATTCAAGCGCGCGCGTCAGCTCGTCGCGGCTGTAGAAGCGCGCCCACTCGATCTCCACGCCGTCCGCCTGCGGGGTCGGGCGCGGCGAGGCGGTGCGAGCCCTGTAGCCCATCATCTGCGAACGTCCGAAAGGCCACGGCTGCGTCGCGACGTAGGTGGGCGTCTCAATCTCGACGCCAACTTCCTCAGCGACCTCACGGGCAACCGCGACGTCCGGGGATTCCCCTGCCTCGACGTAGCCGGCGATGATCGACACGAAGCCGGGCCGCCACAGCGCGTTGTGCGCCAGAAGGACGCGCCCGTCATGATCCTGGACGAGCACGATGATGGCCGGGTCCTGGCGCGGGTATTCAAGCCGGTCGCACGTCTCGCATCGCGCGGCCCATCCGCCGGACACCAGCTGCACCGGTGCCCCGCAGCGCGGGCAGAAGCGGTAGTTGGAGTGCCAACCCGCGAGGGCCAGCGCGGTCAGCGCCAGGGCTGCATCGTCGCCGTCGAGGCACCACCCGACCGCGCGCAGGTGCTCCCAGCGGCCCCACGCCTCGTCCCGGCTCGTCTCGATCGCGATGACGGATCGTCCGCGAGCGACCCCAATGAACGAGGCCGTGGCCCCCTCGAGCGCGCGCGTGGCCTCGTCCCCGACCATCCGGCGCAGGACCGGGGCACCCGAGGACGACGCCTCGGCCTCGTCGAGGAGAACAAAACCGGACGGGTCGACGACAATGACGTCGGCCTCACCGGCGCGCACCAGAGCCGACGGAGCCACGGATTCGCGCAGCCCAACAGCCGGGTCGACGTGACCGCGGACGAGAGGTAGATCAAGACTCATAACTCCACGGTAACGCGGTGGGCTACCCTAGGCACTATGACAAATACTCCCCTGCGCGCCGATGGGCGCACCCCGTCCCAGCTCCGTCCCGTCTCCATCACCCGCGGTTGGTCGGGTACCGGTGAGGGCTCCGTCCTCATCGAGTTCGGCAACACCCGCGTCCTGTGTGTCGCCTCTTTCACTGAGGGCGTGCCGCGTTGGAAACGCGATTCCGGCGAGGGCTGGGTGACCGGCGAGTACTCGATGCTCCCGCGCGCGACCGAGCAGCGCTCCTCCCGAGAATCCGTCAAGGGTAAGGTGGGCGGCCGCACTCAGGAGATCTCGCGCCTCATTGGCCGCTCCCTGCGCGGCATCGTCGACGTGTCCGCGCTCGGCGAGAACACCATCGTCCTGGACTGCGACGTCCTGCGCGCCGACGGCGGCACCCGCACCGCGGCGATCACGGGTGCCTACGTGGCCCTCGCCGACGCGGTGACCTGGGCGAAGGAGCAGGGCATCCTCAAGCCCTCCGCCAAGGTCCTCACCGACTCGATCTCCGCGATCTCCGTGGGCGTTATCGACGGCACTCCCATGCTGGACCTGCCCTACGTCGAGGACGTGCGCGCGCAGACTGACATGAACGTCGTGCAGACGGGCGATGGCCGTTTCATCGAGGTGCAGGGCACCGCCGAGCATGCCCCCTTCAACCGCGACGAGCTGGGCGAGCTGCTGGACCTGGCGACACTGGGCAACGCCCAGCTCGCCCGCGCGCAGAAGCTAGCGCTCGAGGCTCCCCTCATGGAGCGCATCGAGGTGCGTCCGTGAGCGCGCGCCTGGTCTTCGCGACCTCCAACGCGCACAAGGTCAGCGAGCTCGAGGCCATCCTGGCCCCCGCCTGGGAGGGCTTCGAGGACGGCTGCGTGGCGCGCATGAGCGATTTTGACGTGGCTTCCCCTGTCGAGGACGGTGTGACCTTCGAGGAGAACTCCCTGATCAAGGCCCGCGCACTGGCTCGCGCCACCGGCCTGGCGGCGATCGCCGATGACTCCGGTATCGCAGTGGACGTGCTGGGCGGGGCACCCGGCATCTTCTCCGCGCGCTGGGCCGGCTCCCACGGGGATGACGCGGCGAATCTGCGCCTGCTCATCGACCAGCTCTCCGATGTTCCCGACCGCCACCGCGGAGCGGCGTTCGTGTCGGCCGCTGTCCTCGTCACCCCGGATGGTCGCGAGTTCGTCGAGCGAGGCGAGGTGCGCGGCACCTTGACGCGC
Source organism: uncultured Sanguibacter sp. (assembly GCA_916438365.1). Next base: position 14,697 of record CAKAEY010000005.1, on the reverse strand, counting down.
TCCCCACGGGGTGAGGGCGGGTTCGGCTACGACCCGATTTTCGTTCCCGAGGGCTTCGAGGTCACGACCGCTCAGATGAGCGCACAGCAGAAGAACGCGATCAGCCACCGCGGCATTGCCTTCCGCGCCCTCATGCCCTACATCGTGGAGTACCTGCGCGGCTGAGAAACAGCGCAGACACAAATGTGCCGGGCACCCGAGGGTGTCCGGCACTTGTGTGTTGCGCCCGCAGGCGCGCCATCAACGGGCGACGAGGTTGCCGAAGATGGGGCGGTCCATCGAGAACTGCAGGGGGTTGCGCTGTTGGCGCACCCTGCGGTGATGGGCGAGGCGATGAAGGAGTGATGCGACAAAACGAGACATTGTGTGCTCCTCTTTGAGTACAGTGCGATGGATCTGTCACCGCGTCGTACTGACATGATGCGCCTAATTTCCCGTTTTTTCCATCGAACTTTTCTTATTTTTCTATGAAGCGTATCTTACGGACTTTTCCTTGGTACACCTTGGAAAATTCTTGACCAAAGAGGGTTGCTTCTCTTAATTAATCAGGCGGTGGATACGGTGAGGGGGGCAGGCCCACGGCCTGCCCCCTCACCACCCCAATTCAACGAAGAGTGATCGAGCGCGCCAGGCGCGCACGGCGCGGCAGAAAGCGGCGCACGTCGCAGAAGCGAACGACCTGCATGATGCGGCGCGCGAGGCGGTCGCGCACACGCCAGATCATGGTGCAGCCAACGCCGATGAAGATGGCGTTCGTGAGGAAGGACGGCCACGCGCCGGTGGACGCACATGCGAGGGCCAGCAGGATGCAGCTGGAGACATTGAGAGAGTGGTAGCGCAGGGAGTCGGGAGCGAAGCGCTTGGAGGAGACCAGGTAGTAGGCGGCGATGGAGGCAGCTGCACCCAACCAACCGAGGACCGGAATTGCGAGAGATGAGATCGTCATGACTCCTATGATGCACCTTCCGCAAGTCAAGTACAATTGAATGGTTCTATAGTTATCTTACAGTTTCGCTTAACAAAGGAGTTCGCGTGGATATCGACCCTCGCCGCCTACCTTTCCTTCTGTCCGTCGCGCGTGAAGGCGGCATCGTTGCCGCCGCCGACATCCTCATGGTCTCGCCCTCGGCAGTATCCCAGCAGATCCAAAAGCTCGAGGAGGAAGTTGGCCTCAAGCTCGTCGAACGCACCACCTCGGGAGCCATCCTGACCCCCGCCGGCACGATCGTCGCCGAGGCCGGCGAACGCATCAACGCCGACATCGAAGAAGCCCTCAAGGCGCTGCGCCCCCTCACGGGCCAAGTCACGGGAACGGTCACCATCGGAGCATTCCTGACGATTTGCCGATCCACCCTCATCCCCGCGCTCCCCGACCTCGTGGACGCCCTACCCGGCGTCGACCTGCGCATCGAGGAAACAGAAGAGACCCCCGGCATGGCCGCGCTGCGCACCGGCGAGTACGACATTCTCGTCATCGAGCGAGACGAGGACCCGGGCCTGGCCCCTCGCGGCTACACGGACATTCCCTTCCTCGACGAACCCTGGGTGCTCGTCACCCCCGACTCGGCTCCCCCCATCGGGTCGATCGAAGACCTCGCGGACCTCACCTGGCTGCGCGTCAATCCGGGCACCAGCGGCGACCACGTCATGCGCCGCATCACGAAGGCGTTCCCGGACACGCGGTGGGCACCCCACCTCTACACGACCTACGAGGCCGCGCGCGCCCTCGTGCGCGCCCGCACGGGGTCGACGATCCTTCCGGCCATGGCACTGGCCGGGGCACACAGGGAGGGTATGCGTATCACACCCCTTCCCTCGCTGGGCACCCGCAAGATCCTGCTGCGGCACAAAAATCACGGATGGTCCGAGGCCTCGGGCCCCGCTCGCGTCGCCACATACCTGGCGGAGTGGAAGCGCCACAACGCCTCGTACTCGACATCCGGCGACTGATCGAGGAACCGCCTCGCCCCACCCATCGGCGGGGCGAGGCACGGCTCAGAGGCTGACCTGCATCCCGGAGGTCGCGAAGTCGAGAGGCCCCGACCAGGTCTGTCGCACTTCGGAGGCCACCCGATCGCGTGGCGTCCACGGCTGGATGTGGGTCGCGATCATGCGACCCACTCCGGCTCGCGTGGCGACCTCGCCCGCGCGCGTACCGTCCATGTGCATGTCGGGCTCAGTCTCGTCGCTCGTGAAGCCAACCTCGCTGAGGAGCACGTCGACGCCGCGCGCACCCTCGATGATCGTGTCGCACAGGTCGGTGTCTCCCGTGTAGAACAGGGACACCAGGCGCTCGGGATCCTCCTCCGAGGGGCCCTCAATGCGCAGGCCAAAGGCCTCGACCGGATGCAGGGCGCGGTAGGGGCGGATCGTCATGGGACCGACCTGGTAGACCTCGCCCAGCTGCATGTGAGTAAAGGCGAATTCAAGCTCGTACGCCTCATCATCCGGAGCGTCTTCGAACTGGCGCACGCGACGCATCGTCTCGGCGGGACCGTACAGGGGCAGCGCGGATGCGGCTGCTCCCGGACCCCACTTGCGATACACCTGCAGGGAGATAATGTCACCCATGTGGTCGGCATGGCAGTGGGACAGCGCGAGGGCGTCGAGCTCACACGGGCGCACGTGCGCCCACAGCGCACCGAAGGAGCCGGGGCCCATATCGCACACGAGCGAGAACGTCCGCTCTTGCCCCGAACGCGGGTCCAGGCCTCGGGCCTGAACAAGGTAGGACGAAGCCGGCGACTCCGGGCCAGACATCGAACCGGTTGCGCCGATGATGGTGAGCTTCACGCGATACCACCACCGGTATTCACGCGGGCAACGGAGCCCACCTCGGGGCCGAGGAAACGGCGAGCCAGGCGCGGGAACGCGTCGGGAGGCGCCCGTGGCCAGGAACTGGTGCTTTGGTCCCTCGCCTGCAGCCACGGATCATGAAGGAGCCCGCGATCCACGAGCTCGTTATAGGTGACGTTCGCGGTCGCCTCCGAGGAGGTCACGAGCGTGACCCCCTCGCCCATGATGCGACCGATAACACCGGTGAGCAGCGGGTAGTGCGTGCACCCCAGGATCAGCGTATCCACGCCCGCTTCCTTCAGCGGCGTCAGATACTCGCGCGCCACGGCCTCGATCTCCTCGCCCGTGGTCACCCCGGCCTCGACGAACTCGACGAAAGCGGGGCACGCCTGCTGGCTGACCGTCAGCCCGGGGACGGCTGCGAGCGCGCGCAGGTATGCCTCGGACTGGATGGTGGCCTTCGTCCCGATGACACCCACGTGGTGGTTACGCGTGGCGATGACGCTCTGGCGCGCAGCCGGAGTGATGACCTCAATGACGGGGATCCCGGCGTCGATCCAGTAGCGTTCCCGAGCGTCCGCGAGCGCGGCAGCCGTCGCCGTGTTGCAGGCGATGACGAGCGCCTTCACGCCACGCGAGGCCAGCTCGTCGAGGGCGGAGAGCGTCAGCGAGCGAACCTGCGCGATAGCTCGCGGGCCGTAAGGCGTGTGCTCGGTGTCGCCCAGGTAGATGATCTCTTCGTCGGGCAGTTTGTCGATGACTGCGCGCGCCACCGTCAGCCCACCTAGGCCCGAGTCGAAAATTCCGATCGGGGCGTTGTTCATGTATCGACCTTATGCGTTACTGGGAATTATTGACGGCTTCTAGGAGTGAGTCCTGCCACCATGTGATGAGCATATAGATGGCGGCGACGGTCTGCGAGCGCTCCCCCGTCGGCTCACTGAGGGCCAATTCTTCGATGCGTTGCGCGTCTTGCTGATCCGATAGGCCCAGCTCACCGGCTAAGCCGAGCCTAATGTCATTGAGAGCACCCAGCCAGGACCACACGGCCTCGGGTTGGATCCTGAGGGTGTCACTCTCACCGTGGACGATGTGGTCAAGATCGCCAACGATCGCGCGCAAACGGACGGACTTATCGGTGCGCAGAGAATCCTCGGTCAGAGCGCGCAGGCGGCCAGCATCTTCGTCGTCCTCGCTCATCGAGGGCAGCAGCATGCGCAGGGTGCGTTCGCGGGGTTCGTCTCGGCGCTGTTCGGTCTCCGTGGCGGCATTCACCATGGACGAGGTCGCGGCGAAGTCGCCGGGATCGTCGAGGACCACGAGGACCTCGCTGGCAAGCTGACGCAGGAGGAGCGCCTCACCGTCGCTCATCGACGAGGCGTAGACACCGTCTCGAAGAGCGAAGCCTTCCATATCCTCAGTCCCGGTCCTCTTCGATGGTGGCGCGCAGACCGTAGGAGTGCATGGCCATGACGTCGGCTTCGATGCGTTCGCGCACGCCCGTCGAGACGATCGCACGCCCGCGCGTGTGGACGGCCAGCATGAGTTCCTCGGCGCGAGCGGCGGAGTAGCCAAATACTCGCGGAACACGGCGGTCACGTAGCTCATGAGGTTGACAGGATCGTCCCACACGACGGCGCGCCACCGCGGCACGGAGGTGGCGGCCTCGTGCGCGCGCGGAATCGGCTGGGCGATGGTGGTCATGTATCAACCCTAAGTCGAAAAGAGCGTCCATGGAAGCGATTTCGCACCCCGGTGACACGCTTCTCAGGGTAGGCTCACAGTATGCCTGCATCGACATCTACTTCATTGCTGACTGATATGTACGAGCTCACGATGCTCGACGCCGCCCTCAAGGATGGCACCGCGCATCGTCGCTGCACGTTCGAGCTGTTTGGGCGCCGCCTGCCCGCCACGCGCCGCTTCGGCGTTGTCGCCGGAACCGGCCGAATTCTCGAGGCCTTGGAACGCTTCGAGTTCGACGCGGAGCAGATCGATTGGTTGAAAGACCAGGGGATCATCTCCGAGGAGGCCGCACAGTTCCTGGCCTCGTGGCGCTTCACAGGCGATATCTGGGGCTACGCCGAGGGCGAGTGCTATTTCTCCGGCTCTCCCCTGCTGACCGTTGAGGGCACGTTCGCGGACTGTACGCTCCTGGAGACGCTACTCCTGTCGATCCTCAACCATGATTGCGCGGTGGCTTCGGCCGCCTCGCGTATGACGATCGCCGCCCACGGCCGCCCCTGCATGGACATGGGTGCGCGCCGCGCCCACGAGCGCGCGGCGGTCTCCGCCGCCCGCGCCGCCATCATCGGCGGCTTCCCAGGGCACCTCCGACCTTGAGGCCGCCAAGCGCTACGGAATCCGTTGCATTGGCACGGCCGCCCACGCGTTCACGCTCCTACACGACACCGAGCGCGACGCTTTCGACTCCCAGGTCGCCAAGCTGGGCGCGGGTACGACCCTGCTCGTGGACACCTACGACATCAGGCAGGCGTCATCAACGCGGTCGAAGCCGCGCGCGCCGCGGGCGGCGAGCTGGGCGCTGTGCGCCTGGATTCAGGCGACCTGGTCGCCGAGGCGTTCAAGGTGCGCGGACAGCTCGACGCAATGGGCGCCACCACCACGAAGATCACGGTGACCTCGGACCTGGACGAGTACGCGATCGCCGCCCTGGGTGCGGCCCCCGTGGACTCTTACGGCGTGGGCACCAAGCTGGTCACGGGCTCGGGCGTGCCGACGGCCGCCCTGGTCTACAAGGTCGTCCAGCGCGAGGATTCCAACGGCGAGACCGTTCTTGTCGCCAAGAAGGCCGAGTCGAAGTCCACTGTCGGCGGGCGCAAGGTCGCCGGCCGAGTCATGGGCGAGGACGGCTACGCGACCGAGGAGCTCCTGCTCGTCGGCACGTCCTTCGAGGAGGGCCAGGCTCTGCTGGCCGAGCGCGGTGCCCGCCCGCTGCAGGTCCAGCTGGTCCGCGGCGGCGAGATCGACGCCGAAGCCTGGGGTCCCGAGGCACTGTCCCGCGCCCAGGAGCACCACTTGCGCGCCCGCAACGAGCTGCCCTACCAGGCGTGGCGCCTCTCCGAGGGCGAGGCCGCGATCCCCACGCGCTACGAGAAGGTCGACTGACCCTCAGCTCGCACTCACAACGAAGCCCCGGCCTCGTTCTTCTCTGAACTGCCTCCCGTTTCTTGGACATCGACATTGAAGTCCAGGGAATGGGAGGCTTTTCATACCCGCAGATCCGCGCATGACGCATGACCGTGTGCTGCGAGCGTGAGCCCCCATCGACTGCCGGATCCACAATGAAGCCTGTTACCGACGGGGTGTGACACCCGATCGGGAGCGTTCAACCGCTTCTGATCGCGTTGAATGCTCCCGATGGTTGAATCCTGCCGATCGTGTCTTATGCATTCAGTTTCGACCTGATACGGGTCGGAGCACGACGCTGACCACGCCACCAATGGCGATCTCACGCACGTCTGCGCAGTACAACTTGTTACTAAGTGGTGTTACACCACTTAGCAGGGTATTACACCAGCTCGGAAGTGGTGTAACGCTCCCTAACTGGTGTAACGCTCCCTAAATGGTGTAATGCTCCCTAACTGGTGTAATGCTCACTAAGTGGCTCAGCACTGCCTACCGCAGCTCAGTTGATAGCAATGTAACGACACATTGGGGCTTACCCTGCCGCACGTGAGCTTGTAGCTCAGCAGCAGTGCACTACTTGGCGCAGCTTTGCACTAGATAGAAGGCAGTGCAATGCACTCCTAACTAGTGCATTGCTGCTGCATCTAGTGCAGCACTGCCTGGTCTGGCCCGGGTGGAGGCTTGTCGGAGCATCTCTCGGGCTGGTTATCCACGACCGGGCTTATTGCCGATGGGGGTGACACCCGATCGGGAAGATTCAACCCCTTCTGATCGGGTTGAGTGCTCCCAATCAGGTTGAATCCTGCCAAGCGCGCGCTCAGCATCTCGTGTCAGATTGACATGGAGCGGACACTACAAAAACGCGCGTCAGTGGCGGCCGACGAACCACTCGCGCAGCAGCGCAATACGGGCCTCGATCTGCTCGGTCGTCGCCTGGGCGACCTCGGGGCCGCCGCAGCGCGAGCGAAGGCGCGAGTGAATGGTCGCGTGGGTTTCTCCGGAGCGGCGAGACCACGTGGAGACCAGGTGCTGAAGCTCCTTGCGCTTGGCGGCACGCAGCTTGTGGGCGGGGATGCCAGCGTTCTCCTCGCGCATCTTCTGCGCCGCGCGGGTCTTCTTCTGCGCGGCAACCTGGTCGGCCTGGCGAGCGCGCAGCAGAGTCGTCACCTGATCGGCGTCCAGCAGGCCGGGAATACCCAGGTATTCCTGCTCTTCCTCAGAACCGACCTCGGCACCCGCGCCCCACGCGGCACCGTCGAAGAGGACGCCGTCGAACTCGGCGTCCGCCCCCAGGACCTCGAACTGTGAGAGCAGGTCGGAGGAAGCTTTCTCCTCGCGGTTGGCGGCCGCGACGAGGGCGTCCTCGGGATTCCACATGTCGTCTTCACTCGCCTCGTCGCGCTTGGGGCGATCCAGCGCATGGTCGCGTTCGATCTCCATGCCGCCGGCGAGGGTCAGCAGAGGCACGACGGAGGGAATAAAGACGGTGGCCGTCTCGCCGCGACGCCGGGCTCGCACGTAGCGGCCGATCGCCTGGGCGAAGAAGAGGGGCGTGGAGGCGTTGGTCGCGTAGACGCCGACCGCGAGACGGGGCACGTCGACGCCCTCGGACACCATGCGCACGGCGACCATCCACTTGTCGGTGGAGTCGGCAAACTCGGAGATACGGTCGGATGCGTCCGCGTCGTCAGACAGGACGATCGTGGGAGCCTTGCCGGTGATGAGGCGCAGGTGGCGGGCGTAGGCGCGCGCGTGCTCCTGGTTGGAGGCGATCACGAGGCCGCCCGCGTCGGGCACGGCGCGGCGCACCTCCTCAAGACGCATGTCGGCGGCTCGCAGGACCGCGGGGATCCACTCGCCCTTGGGGTCCAGCGCAGTACGCCAGGCCTGCTTCATCATGTCCTTTGGTGAGAGGCTCGCCCAGGCGGGCGCTGACCTCGTCACCCGCGCTGGTGCGCCAGGCCATCTGCCCCGAGTATGACATGAACAGGACGGGACGCACGACACCGTCCTTGAGCGCGTCGCCGTAGCCATACGTGTAGTCCGCGCGCGAACGTCGGATGCCCTCCTCGTCCTCCTCGTAGGTGACGAAGGGGATCGGAGAGGTGTCGGATCGGAAGGGCGTACCCGTCAGGGCCAGGCGGCGCGTCGCGTCCGTGAAGGCCTCGCGTACGCCGTCGCCCCACGACAGAGAGTCTCCGGCGTGGTGGATCTCGTCGAGGATGACGAGGGTGCGGTAGGCGCGGGTGCGCGCCGCGTGAACGGCCGGATTGGAGCCGATCTGCGCATAGGTGACGGCCACGCCGTCGAAGTGCGAGCCGGCAACGCCCTGCGAGTTCGTAAAGTCGGGGTCGATGTGGATGCCGAAGCGCGCGGCGCTCGATGCCCACTGGCCCTTGAGGTGCTCGGTGGGGCACACGACGGTGAGCTTATCGACGATGCCGCGGGCGATCAGCTCGGTCGCAAGCGTCAGGGCGAAGGTCGTCTTACCTGCGCCCGGGGTCGCGACTGCCAGGAAGTCGCGCGGGGAGGCCGCCATGTAGCGATCCAAGGCAGCGGCCTGCCAGGCGCGCAGCCTGCCAACGGGTGCGCGCCGGGTCGTCTCGCTCACTTGTCGGAGCCCTTTCCACCGTCAGAGAAAGGCCAGTTACGCCCGTTCTTTCCCATCGAGTCGCGCAGTTCCTTGCAGGTGGGGCACACCGGGTACTGCGAGGCGTCGCGGGTGGGGATCCACACCTTGCCGCACAGGGCGACGACGGGCTGTCCCGTCACCATGGACGAGTTCGCCTTGTCCTTGCGCACGAAGTGGGCGAAGCGATCGCCATCCCCGCCGGTGCGCTCTTTGCGGGTCTCGGTACGCTCCAGAAGGCCGGTCGAGGACGCGGTGGAGGGGCCGGAGGGCGCGGAGGGGCCGGTGGGTTCGTCGAGGGCATTACGCATGGGGACCATTGTACGTGCCTGTGGGTGCTTCCAACGGGTGGCACGCGTGCGCCCGGAGCGAAGAAGCAACGCTCACAATAAGGCCCCGACCTCGCGTTGGCGAGGCCGGGGCACAGTCGGATGGGGAACCTATCTCACAGGTGTTCCTTCTCCCAGACCTCCTTGTAGAAGTCCGCGAGCTCGAGCTTGGAGGCGGCGGCCTCGTCGAGGAGCACGGTGACGTCGGGATGGTGCTGGAGGATGGACGCAGGCCAGCGCTGGGTGACGCCGCCCTCGATCATGGCCTTGACAGCGTCTGCCTTGCCTTCACCCGTGGCGATGAAGATGTGGGCGCGCGAGTCCATGATCGTGCCCAGGCCCTGGGTCACGCAGTGCGTGGGGACCTGGTCGATGTCGCCGTCGAAGAAGCGGGCGTTGTCGCGGCGGGTCTGCTCGGTCAGGACGCCCACGTGGGTGCGCGACGCGAGGGTGCCGCCGGGCTCGTTGAAGCCGATGTGGCCGTCCGAGCCGATACCGAGGACCTGGATGTCGATGCCGCCGTCGGCCTTGATGGCCTCGTCGTAGGCGGCAGCGCCGGCCTCGAGGTCATCGCACCAGCCGTCGGGGCCGTGTGCCGCACCCTCGGGCATATCGACGAGGTCGACGAGGTTGCGGTGGATGAAGTTCGCGTAACCCTCGTAGTGGTCGCGGGGCAGGCCCACGTACTCGTCGAGGTTGTAGGAACGAACCTGGGCAAAGGAGATCTGACCTGCCTCGTAGCGGCGCACGAGCTCTGCGTAGAGCTTGAGCGGCGAGGAGCCGGTGGCCAGGCCGAGCACGAAGTTCGGCTTAGCGCGGTACACCTCGAGGATGCGGTCCGCTGCGAGGGATGCGATCTGATCTTCATCGTTGAAAATTCCAATTCTCATGTGTTTAACCTTACACTGCCGACGTCGATTTGTCAGACGAATCGATGAAGATTTTTCGAAAATGTGTGAGCCACGTTATCCGCGCAGGGCAGCGACGATTCGCTCGACCTCCGCCTGATCGGTTCCCGACGTCCCGGGGGCGCGCATGTGGACCTCTCGTGCGCCCGAGGCCGCCACGACCTCGGCGACGTTATGAGCGCGCAGGCCGCCCGACACCAAGATGATGATGTCGTCTCCCCCCGCGCTTGACGAGGCGGGCGAGGGCATCCGGCTGAGCGACAGCAGGATCCCCACCCGTCGTCAGTACGCGGTCGTACCCGAGTTCCATGAGGACGTCGAGGCCCCGATCCTGGTCCACAACCTGGTCGAAGCCACGGTGAAAGGTCAGCGGCGCTTCCTCGGCGGCATCCCGCAGGCGCGCGGCCGCGTTCACGTCGATCTGTCCGTCGCGGGTGATAACACCGACGACGAAGCCGAGCCGCACCGGCGCTCCCCGACCAATTGACGAGAGAGTCACGATATCGGAGGCGATGCGGTCGACCTCCTCGCGCGTATGGACGAAGTCCCCCGGGCGCGGGCGCACGAGCACCTGAACGCCCCCGGCGGGTGCCACCTCGAGGGCGGCTGCCACCTCGTCGAACGCGGGCGTCAGGCCGCCGCAGGACAGATCGGTGCAGATCTCGATGCGATCCGCTCCCCCATCGCGCGCACGGCGCACGCCCACAGCATCTTCCACGCAAATCTCTACAGTCGTCACGGCTGCCACCTCTCGTAGCACGTCGAGCCGCCCACGCGGGCGGCCAGATCGCGGCACCCCAGCGTCCGCCCGCTCCCCCGAGGGAGGCTCGAACGATCTCGGGGGCGTCGCGGAATGTCAGCATCGAGGCAAATTCCGCTCGCAGCGGTGCCAGCAGGTTCTCCCCCGCGTGCGACAGGCCGCCGCCGATGATGATGCGCTCAACGTCGACGGTGAGTGTCATGTGGGTGAGGGATAGCGCGAGTGCACGAACCGCGGTGTTCCACACCTCGGTCGCGACCGGGTCGGTACCGATGCCGGCTTCGATAGCCTTCGCACCGATGTCCTCGCCGGTCGCCTGCTCGTAGCGCCTCGCGATGCCCTTCGCCGAAGCGTAGACCTCCAGGCAGCCCCGCGATCCGCAGCGGCAGGACTCGCCGCCGGGGAAGACGGGCGCATGCCCGACCTCGCCGGCGCTAAACGTCGCACCGCTCCACAGGTTGTCCCCGAGCATGAGAGCCACGGAGATGCCGGTGCCGATGGGCATCATGAGGAAGGAGGAAGCCCCTCGGCCCGCGCCGAGGAGCCCCTCGGCCAGGCCGGCGGCGCGCCCGTCGTGCATGAGAGCGGCCGGCACGCCCGTAGCCTCCTCGACCGCGCGGGCCAGCTGGACGCCGCGCAGCTCGAGGTTCGCCGCGTACACGACGGTCCCCCTCGCCTCATCGACGAGGCCGGGGCAAATCAGGCCGAAACCAACCAGTCCCGGATAGTCGCTCGCAAGGCGCGCGCCGATGCGTCCCACCTGCGCGGCCACGGCCTCACGGTCGGTCGGCTCGTTGCCCTGGGTGAGGATCGTGCCTGCTTCATCGACGATCATCCACTTGATGGATGTGCCGCCGATGTCGATGCCCGCGAATACCGGGCCGGAGGAATCCTTGACGGCGCTCATGGCAGGACGACCTGAGCATGCAGATCGGGATCTGCCATATCCGGATCGAAGGGGAACATCGGGCGCTCAATCTTGTGGTGACCGAGGCGGATGAGGTCCTGATCGACGCCGCCGGGGGTCAGCGCCATGAGCCAGCCCTTCTGGGTCTCGTACAGGTCGGGCTCGAGGTAACCGATCTTGACGACGACGACGTCGGCGGTGGTGATGTCCACACCGAGCAGCTCGAACTGGCTGTACATCGTGTACTGGTTGCGGTTCGTCGTGATGATGAAACGCAGGCCGCCCGTGCGCAGCAGCGCGGTGTGGCCGCCCATCGGGTCGTCGGCGAGGGCCTCGACCGTGGCGTGGACGGCGAGGGGCCCTGGCTCGCGGGTGTCGATGTGTCCGCCGACCTCGAGGTCCACCTCGGCACCGACGCCGGCCTCCCACGCGACAGAGGCCGCGGCAGGATCGATGATCGAGGCGTAGACGACGTCGAGCGTGGCCTCCTGGACGGGCTTCCACTTCAGCAGGGCCGCGAGCGCGACCGTCACGTCGTCGGCACCGCCGGCACCCGGATTGTCGCCGGAGTCGGAGATGAAGAAGGGCTTGGGGCCCTCCTCGGCGGCTGCCAGGCACTCTTCCATGGAGGCGACGGGCGCCACGAACTCGAAGCGGTCGTGCACGTCCCAGAAGTACTGGCCGATGCGCTCGGCCTGTTCCTTGACGAGCTCCGCGTCGTCACCCGTGACGACGACCGCGCCCTTGCAGCGCGGCTGGTCTGCCCACGCGAAGCCGATCCAGATCGCGGCATCCAGGATGCCGTCCATTTCTTCGATGGGATCGATCATCTTGTACAGGGACTTGGCGGGTTCGATGCGGGTCGAGGTCTTCTCGCCCGGCAGCAGCACGGGGACGTGGACGAGGGCCTTGATGGGCTTGGGCTGGCCGTTCAGGAGGCGCATGCCCAGGTTGTAGGCGGCACGACGACGCGACTCGAGGGCGTCCTCGTGGGGTGCGAGGCGGTAGCAGGTGAGGATGTCGCAGCCGTCAAAGAGGTCCTGGGAGACGTTTCCGTGCAGGTCCATCGAGGCGCTGACCATGGGCTCGGGGCCGATGACGCCGCGGATGGCGTTGATGAGGTCGCCCTCGGCGTCGTCCATGCCCTGGACGCTCATGGCACCGTGGATGTCGAAGAAGAGGCCGTCGAGGGGGCCGGCGGCCGCGAGGCCCTCGAGGATCTCGGCCTTCCAGGCGTCGTAGGCGCCGCGTTCGACGACGCCGCCGGGCAGGGCGCGCGAGTGCAGGACGGGGATCCACTCGATCTGGGTGGCCCAGTCCTCGTCGCGCCAGTAGAAGCGCTCCATCAGCTGCTCGCCGCGCGTGACGATGAAGTCGTCGGCAGTCGAGATGTAGGGGGTGAACGTCGAGGATTCGATGTGGATGCCGGCGACCGCGATGCGGGGCTTGGTCATGAGCGATTCTCCTTTGAGATCTTTGAGGGGGTGAGTGTCGAAAGCCCCCAGAGCGCCGCTTCGCGCCCTGATCGAGACGATTCGATCACGAGGTGTTCCATGATCGAGGGGAGGCAGATTGATGGAGTGCCGCGCGCACTCCGGCCGTGAAGGCGTCGACGGCGGAGAGTGCTCCACCGACGATGACTCCCTGGGGTGCCAGGAAGGACACGAGGTGGGCGACGCAGTGGCCCAGGAGCGTGCCCGCCTGGCGGATAGCCGTCGCAACTTCGGGGATGCCGTCGCGTGCGGCGGTCAGAAGCTGTGCATTGTTCTCATAGACGAGGCCGGTAGCGGCCAGGTCTGCTCGGATCGAGTCAGCGGACGCGATCGTCTCGAGGCATCCGACGTTGCCGCACTTGCAGGGGCGGCCCGCGGCAGCCTCGACGGGGATGTGCGAGATGTCCCCGGCCAGTCCGCCCTGCCCCACTTCCGGCACGCCGTCAACGAGGTAGGCACCGCCGATGGCGGAACCAGCCTTGACGTAGATGAGCGTATCGATGGGTGTCACACCCTGAAGACGACGCCGGTACACGGATTCGCCGATGGCTCCCGCGCGCGCGTCGTTTTCGATGAGGGCGGGCAGTCCACACTGCTCGGTCACGGCCTCGGCGACGTTGATACCGTCCCACCCGGGCATGCGGGCGGGACGGATGACGCGCGAGCGCTCCGCGTCCACGGGACCGGGAACCGCCAGGGCGATACCACCGACCCGCACGCCGGCAGCTTCTTCCTGACGGTATACCTCCTCCATGACGGCGTCGAGCACCACCTGGGGACCTTCCGCGATGTCAATAAGGAGGCTCGAGGCCTGCCCGACTCCGCGGGTGGCGTCCGTCAGGGCAACGAGGCCGTGGTGGGCTCCCAGCTCGACGAGGGCGAGTGCTCCGGCGCCATCGGATGTGACGAGGCGCCGTGCGCGCCGCCCGCCCGTGGAAACAGACTGTTCCGCTTCCGCTATGACCCCGGCTTCGACGAGGCGAGACACAGCGGCCGACACCGTTGATGGTGCGAGGCCCGTTTGCTTGACAATCGCGGGCCTGGTGTCCGCTTGACCGGACCCAATCAGCGTCAGGACGGTCTCGTCGACATCATGCGTGGCCATGACACCTCCTCCAAGTACGTATGCAGTAACTACAACGTTACACCGCGCTCATCGTTGAGAACACGATTAATTATGCCCCACCGAAGAAAGTTCGACACTTCTTTCGCCAAAATATCTTGTTATTTTTCGTAACATTCCACATTTTGGCCAAAGTGGCAACATTCGCCGACATTCTGTCATATGATGAATGTCATCTGACCGGGTTGTCATCCGTCAGTGTCCCTGATCAACGTTGATTTGGAGCAGTCATGAACCTTAGAAAGAAGCGGTGGATGGTCACCGGCGCGGCCCTCGCAATGGTCGCTTCCCTCGGCCTGTCCGCCTGTGGCGGCAGCAGCAGTAGCGGCGGCGGCCAGGCAGCCAACTCGGAAACCGGAAAGAACGAGGTCACGATGGCCTCGCGTACCCCTAACTGGATCTTCCCGGTCTCGGCAAAGGGCTACACGCAGGGCGAGAACGGCCAGTTCATCCAGTCGATGTACCGCCCGCTCTTCGCCTACAAGTCCACCTCTGACACCCCCTACAAGATCAACCTCCCCAAGTCCCTGGGCACCGTTCCCGAGGTCTCTGAGGACGGCCTGACCTACACCATCAAGCTGCGCGACGACGCCAAGTGGTCC
>CAKAEY010000004.1 GCA_916438365.1 uncultured Sanguibacter sp. | reverse complement strand
ACGCCGAGTGCGGCGCCGACAGGACCGACCACCGATCGCAGTTCGAGCCAGCGCGCCGATCATCCACGCGACCGTGCCGCCGATCCCATGCCGGCCACGGAGAACGAGGCCACGCCGAGGGCGCGCACAACGCCGATCGGCATCGTTCGCCATCTGCTGCAGGTCGCGAGTCTCCGCGCGTCGGGTCGGAGGTGCCGAAGCCTCGCAAATCAAGGGCGAACACGCGCGAGGTCGACTCCGCGAGGGCGGGCAGGACGTCGCGCCACGCCCACCAATGCTCGGGGAAGCCGTGCAGGAGGACGAGCGCATGGTCCATGTCCTCGCCCATGTCAGCGACGTGGAATGCGGGCGCCGCCAGCGCTCACGTGCCGATGGGTCCACGGACCCTCAGCTCGATCGCGCTGGCGGAGGTCAGAGTTTTCACTTGCGGGCCGCGTCCTTCGCTGCCTTCTTACGGGCGCGCGGGTAGAAGGCGCCCGCCGGGTTGGTGGACTCGAGCGAGATGCGCAGCGCTTCCTCGGCGCGACCCGTGCGGCGTGCCGAGTGGGACACGTACGCCAGGCCCATGAGGGCGATGCCCAGAAGCGCGAAGCGGCCGGAGTAGCCGGAGGCCTGCAGGTGATGCGACAGGTTCGCGCCCAGGGAACCCGTGTTGGTCAGCGCGGTGAGCGTGGACAGCACCGACGCCTCGTGATGCCGGGGGCCATGAGCCACGGCAGACCCACTGATGAGGTCACGATGCTCCATCAGCCAGGCGCCCAGCGACGAGCGGCGCGCGGTCACGAAAAGGATCGCGGAGATGACGATCGCGCCGGGATCTCGCCCAGGGCCACGATCGAGGCGACGCCCGTGTGAGATGGGGGCGGCGTCCGCCAGAGTCATCGTCGGGCACCCGCGTCGGCGGCGCAGGTACCAGCCGGCGGGCACGAGCAGTGGGAAGAGCAGGAAGGACAGCTGATGGGCGCCCGTGCGCGAGGCATCTCCGTGATCTCGAGGGGCGGCGGAGAAGCTCGTCGTCCAGGCTCGAAGGCGCGTCGGACTTGTCGCCGCGCGCGGCGGTCGACGCGATGGCTGCCAGGGTCGCCGCCTCGCTGTCTCTCGTCGCCCTCGCCCAGCAGGGGGCGGCGGCGCGGGCGTGCGGCCTCGGCGGCATCCTGATCCTCGAAGGGTGCGAGGCCTCGGTGGCCTGCGTCTGGCAGCTGGGTCGTCGGCTCGGTGAAGGGGCCTCCTCTAGCCTCGGGCTCTCCTCGCGGAGTTTCGGCGGGAGCGTTCTCCTCTTCGGCTGCGACCGCGGGGAATCGAGGAGGACAGGGTCTCAGTCGTCGCCGAAGATCATGGAGCGGCGCGAGGACGGCGAGTGCGCGGAGGCCTCGGCGGCTGCGCCACCGACTGCGGCGACCTCGCTCTCGGCCGGCTCGTCCTCGGAGGGCTGATCGTCGCTCGAGGGGCCTCGGCCTCGTCGGAGGTATCGTCGGTTGCCTCGTCGTTGGCCTCGCTCAGGGGCGGCGGCCGCCTGCGCGGGCGTCATGACGGGGGGCGAGCGCGGGCTCCGGATCCTCGGTCACGTCCTCGGTCGCCTCGCCTGCTGCGTCCTCGTCTGCGGAGGAGAGCAGGAAGCAAAGGCATTCTCCCTTCTTCCGCCTGGTCCGCGGAGGGCCTCAGGCTGCTCGCCCTCCTCGTTCGACGAGGCGGGGGCGGGCTCGTCGGAAGCGGTGTCGTCTGCGGGGAGCCTGCTCCTCGGGGGCCTCCTCAGCGGGGGCCCTCATTGGTGGTCTCTGGACTCACTCGGTCGCCTCTGCGGACGGAGCGTCGGCCTCGGCAGACTCATCGGCGCCCTGGTCGGCGGCGGGCGTCGGCGGCGGACTCCTGCTCGGTCTGCTCCTGCTCGGGGGCGGAGTCGGCCTCGTCGGAGGAAGAAACGACGGGAGATCGCCTCGGGGCGGGACACGACGGCAGCTCGCCCGTGGAGATCTTGTCCTCGATCGTCGGCTTGAGCGGCGCTGCGGCCGCACGCGGCCCGTCAGGCCGCCGATCGCGACGGCCTCGATTTCGCCCGTGTGGATGGGCCTCGCTGGACTCGCCGATGATGCGCCGACGCGTCGGAATCCTCACCGGGCAGCTCGATTTCCTCACCGGTCAGCACCAGGTTGTCAGGTGCTCCTCGGCGCGGTCGCGCTGGGGCGTCAAACCCGTTATCAGACATGCTTCCTCCTTATATCTGCCCACATATTACGGTCAGGGTGAGCGCTGCGCGCATTAGCCCTCGGCAGGCCCTCTTTGCCGTCGAATCCTCATCCGTCTCGAGTTTTCTTGAGCGCGCGCACGGCGGCCCACAGGACACCCATCGAAGCGCAGCCGGTCGCCATTCCGAGGCCGCCAGCGGCGGCTCGCGAGCTGATCTTCGCCAGCAGGGACGGCCGACGATCACGTTGCCCGTCAGCGACGCCCACACGGGCAGCACGACGTACGTGGGGAGCACCAAATGAACCAGCTCGCGATCTGCGTGCCCGTGATCGACCAGCGGGCGCTCACGACGAGCACCGCGAACGCGACGCCCGCTCCGGAGCGCGAGCCAGTGCATCGGCTCGAAGCCCTCGGTGACCCTCAGGCCCATGGCCGCGACGTTCGTCGTGTCCGGGAGGCGCCGCGACCATCAGCGTGCCCGCCGCGACCGCCGCGGGAAGCGCTACCGTCGTGCCGAATCCGTGGCGGTGCACGCGGGCCCGAGGCAGCGCGTGTCTTTACCGGCGCGCACTCGCACCGACTTGATCGTCAGCGCGCACGCGCCGAGCATGAGCGACATGCACCGGGTAGAGGCACGCAGGACACGCCCGCGATGACATCCCTCGGCGCCCACGGATGACTTCATGAGAAAAGGAAGGCGCGCCACGCCGAAGAACTGGGCCACCCCACGACGATCGACCACACGAAGGTCACGACCATGCCCGCGCTCGACTCCTCGCAATTGAGGGCGATGAGGGCCAGCAGCAGTGACGCGAGCGCCATGCCGATGAGCCCCTCGACCGAGGCCAGGGGCTGGCCGACCGAGGCCAACGCCCTGTACGTCGACCATCGAGGACCCCAGGAACACCAGGGCGATCGGGGCGAAAACGAACGCGAACAACCCTGAGCGCAGGCGCGCGGAGAGGTTTCGATGCTGCAAAAGCGTCATGCCCCTAGTGTAGAGGGGTGAGTATCGAAGCCCTCGTCGACCCCGCACCCGCCGTGTTGCGTGCGGCGGCAGCCCGCCCCGATGTCGCCTCCGCCATGAACGAGGCCCACGCGGCCCTCGCCGACCTGCGCTTTAGCGAGGGACTGCGCCGAGGCTGGGAGGAGGCGCGCGCAGAGGCCGCCGTGCGCGAGGCCGCCGCCCTGTCCATCATCGAGGGCGCCCGCACGAGCGTTGACGACGTGCGCGCCATCCATGGCTGACGAAGGGGGAGCGGCCTCGGATCCGGGGGCCGCCCTCGCGCTGGGGATCTGGCGCTCGCAGTGGAACCTGGCCTCGCGCTTCCCCGCGCTCAACACCCGATCCCAGGGGGGTGCGCGCGTTGCCCCCACGCCCCTTCCCGCGCTGATCGCGGGACTGCACAGGGATGCCTGCTCGGGGCTTGTTGCCGCCGGCCTCGTCGAGTCCCGCACGGTCGCAGTCCCCACCGATCCCGCCCTGCTCGCACCGGCGCTCGCCTCACGCGCGTCGATGCGCCCGCCCTCGCGGTCGCCGCCGCCCTGACCGCACACTTCCGTTTTCCGGCGCGTCTTTGACCCGGCCTCGTCCGTC
Source organism: uncultured Sanguibacter sp. (assembly GCA_916438365.1). Next base: position 96,155 of record CAKAEY010000004.1, on the reverse strand, counting down.
GTGGGAGGCGGACTGGCGCGCTGGATCCTCGTCACCCGAGGTGTCGACCCGACCGGCGTGTGCGTGCCCAGTGCCTACGACGCGCTCGATCCGGCGCGCGGGACGCGAACTCGCCGGGTGGGTGAGCGCCGACGAGGCCGGCCTGGCCCGGTGGATCATCCACTACTCGCGCGGGAGTCGTCTGACGGCGCCCAGGTGGGGCGCGACGTCGCCCGCCACGTGCAGGCGGGCCGCCTCTCCTAGGGCTGTTTCTCAGCGGCGCAAGAGTGCGCAGGCCGCCGCACCCACGGCGACGCCGGCGATGAAAAGGCACCGCGACCTTCGCGGGCGTGGGAACCTCGCGCGGCAGGACGCGCACCGTGGACGTGAACGTGAGGGTGGGCCAGCCTTCGCGCTGCGCCATCTCGCGCAGGCCGCGGTCCGGGTTGACCGCGTAGGGTGGCCGACGAGGCGCAGGAGCGGTGCGTCCGACACCGAATCCTGGAGTAGGCCGAACATTCCGACGGGTCCCAGCGCGCGCGAGCCAGGGCCTCGCAGGCATCCGCCTTTCCCTGAGCCTGGTTGAAGTGCGTGATCTCGCCCGTGAAACACCCATCCTCGTCGACCGCCGCGCGCGAGGCGAGAACCTCGTCAGCCCCCAGCATCTGCGCGATGGGACGTACCACCTGCTCGACCGATGCCGACGCGATGACGACGACGTCTCCCGCGCGCTTGTGCTGCTCGATGCGCGCGAGGGCCTGCGCGTAGCAGACGGGCTGGATCGTGCGCTCGAGCGCGTCCTCCACCGTTGCCTCGAGGAAAGCGGCGTTCCAGCCTCGCCCCATGCGCCCCAGGGCCTGCGCCATCTGCTCCATGCGGGACTCGTCCGCGCCCGCGAGCAGGTAGGGCAGTTGAACCAGGACGGAGGTGAGCGCGGTCCGACGGTTCATGAGGCCGGCCTCGATGAACGGACCCGAGAGCGCCACGTTTGAGGACGTGTCCAGAATCGTCTTATCCAGGTCGAAAAAGGCCGCGCGTACCATTGCGTCTACTCCAGCGTTGGATCAATCCACAGGGGTCCTCCATCGGACCCCTCTATGCACAGCCTCGCACCTCGGGTTGGCGTTGTCCACAGGGGCGCGCACGCGGGTGGACGAGACAATCGGTGCGGGCGCATCGTCGTCCCATGAACGCCCACGTCACCCCACCTCGAGGAACCGTCGCCTCGTCGGCTTCGCCCCGCCCGACCTCGACGGCGCGCGCGATGCCGCGCAGTGCTCGCGGGGGCGCGCGTGTGCTCGAACCCGGGCCAGGCCTCGTTGATCCTGGCCTCCCCGTCGGCTCCCGTGCCCGAGGGAGCGCCCTGCGTGCGCGTCGGGCAGGGCGGTCAGGTGAGGCTGCCGGGGGATAGCGCGCTCCTCGTGTCCCTCATCGCCGAGGCCTGTGCGCGAACTCGCCGCTCGGGCGCAGTATGGGTGGTCGCCGGGATCGCCGGAGGGTTGGGGTCACCGGCGTTGTGCGGTTGCTGGCACGCGAGCGCGGGCGTCGTCGGGGTGTCCGAGGGGTGCGGCGCGGGGAGCGCGGTGCCCGCCGAGCGGGGTCGGGCGAGGCGGTTGTTGTCGACGCGTCCGGGTCCGTGCCCGTGTCGCGCTCGCGGCTGACCATGATGTGCCTGGCGTGCGCTGGGCGGATCTCGATGCCTCGAAGACTCGTATCTGCCTCGCTGCGCGAGCACCTGCCCGTCGTCGGGGCGTGCGGGCCCTCGTCGGGGACTCCCGAGGCGGTGCCGCCGCCGACGATCCCCGCGTGGTCGCCGCGTGCCGATCCCTCGACGCGCCCTCATCGTGGACGCAGGCCGATGGGAAGAGCGAGCTGCCCGATGCGTGTCCGCGATCCACGCCGACGCGCTTATCGTCGTGACTCACGGGGACCTGGAGGGAGCCGCCGCTCTGTCGGCGACATGCGCGGCGGTTCCCCTCCATGTCCCGCGATTACGCTCGTGAGTGCTGGCGAGCGTTGGGGAGCCGGTCTGCGCGCGTGCGCCCCCGGGCCCATCCTGCGCGCCCCAACGCGCCCCGGGCGGGACCTGCGCGGCCTCATGCGCGCCCTCGAATCCACCTCCTCCGCGCATGGAGGTGGGGCCGCGTCGTCACCGGACAAGCCGCTCGCGATCGAGGCGCGCCATGCGTGACGCGCTGCGCCTGCTCGCCCACGGTGAGGACCACGCTCGTGCGGCTGCCGCGTGCGCGCCGCCCGGCTGCGGAGCCGCCGCGGTCACCTCCACCCTGGAGACCCTGCGCGCCCGGCAACGCGGCATGGACCCGCCCTCGCGCGCCTCCTCGACGACCCAGCCGTCACCGACGTCCTCATCAACGGTCCCCAGGCGTGGGTCGACCGAGGGGGCGGCCTCGTGCGCGTGGACGCAGGTATCCGAGACGATGCGGACGCCCGCCGCGCCGCCATCCGCCTCGCGAGCGCGTGCGGCGTGCGCCTCGACGATGCGCGCCCCATCGCGGACGGCACCCTGCCCGGGGGCGTGCGCCTACACGCGGTCCTCGCCCCCGTGTCGGGATCCGGCACACTCATCTCTGCGCGTCCTCGGCACCCGTCGGCTGGGGGTCGTGGATCTCGAGGCCTGTGGGACTCTGCCCGGCGAGGTGGGGACGCTCCTGCGAGCCCTTGTCGCCTCGCGCGCCAACGTCCTCGTCAGTGGGGCGACAGGAAGCGGAAAAACGACGCTCCTGAGCGCCGCGCTCGCCCTTGTCCCCGTTGGTGAGCGGATCGTCTGCATCGAAGAGGTCGCCGAAATCGCGCCCGCGCACCCACACTGCGTGCACCTCATCGAGCGCGCCCTAACGTCGAGGGGAGGGGCGCGGTCACCCTCGCCGACCTCGTGCGCGGCGGCGGCGTGTATGCGCCCCGACCGCCCTCGTCCTCGGCGAGTGCCGAGGCCCCGAAGTGCGCGACGTCCCTCACCGCCCTCAACACTGGGCACGACGGAGGATGGGCGACGATCCACGCTAACGGGGCGCGCGACGTGCCCGCACGGCTCGCTGCCCTCGGAGCGCTCGCCGGGATGAGCGAAAGCGCCGTCGCCGCCCAGGCAGCCAGCGCGATCGACGCCGTCCTCCACCTGCGCCGATCCTCCGGGCACCGATGGGTGTCCGAGGTCAGGGGTCCTCACTCGCGCTCGCGGGTCACTCGAGTGCGCGCTCGCGCTCAGCGCCACCGCCGATGGCTGCGTCACCACGCACGAGGGCCTGGTCCTCCCTCGCCCGACGGGTCGGCCCTGTGAGGGCGGGCTGGGATGCGTTTGTGGACTGCCCTCGGCCTTGGCGAGGTGGCGGCGGTCAGCGTGTTCGTTATATGCGTGGTTGCGTTGTGTTGTCAGTGTTGTCGTGGTGTATCGGGGAGCGCGCGAGAGGCGCATCGCGCGCAGTGGGCGCGGCCGACGCATGTGAGTAGACCAGGGCGCGAGGCCCGGGGGCGGTGGGGTCGGCTATTCCCCGGGGCGGGAAAGATCCGCGCGTCATCGCGGCCGCGCACAGGGCCCGCCCACCCCGCGCGAGCTCTCCTCCTCGTTGCCGAGGTCGCGACCCAGCCTGCGCGCGGGAGCCCCCACCTCCCTTGCCTGGGGCCTCGCGTTGGCGCGCATCGGTGCGGGAGGGAGCGTCGGCGTGGATTATTCCCTACCCCGCGGTCCTCGACGAGTGGGGCGCGCGCGCCGACGCGCTGGCGCCCCTGCGCAGAGCAGAAAGGGTGCGGGCGCGGCCGCATCCCGTGCGAGCGCTGCATCCGTCGCCCTCGCCTGCCGATTCAGCCACGACCTCGGCGCGCCCTCGCCGATGTGCTCGATGCGATCGGCAGCGCGATAGACGACGCGCAGGCGCTCGAGGAGGCTCGTCGCGTTGCCGCCGCCGGCCCGCTCATGTCCGCGCGTGTCCTCGCGGCCCTTCCCCTCGTGGGGATCGCGTGTGCGCTCGCGCTCGGGGCATCGCCCTGGCAGTTCTCACACGGGAGGTGGGGTGGGACGGGTGTGCGCCCTCGTGGGTGTGTCCGCGTGGGCGGCGGGGGTCGCCTCAGTGTCGACGGATCCTTGCCCGGTGCAGGCGCGTCGAGGAGGGGATAGACGGCGCGCTCGCCTGCGACCTCGTCGCCTCCGCCCTGGCGTGCGGTGCAGCGATCCCCCGCGCACTGGAAGCCCTTGCCGACGCCTGCGTCGACGAGGCACTGTCAGTGGGCCGCCGCCTCGCTGCGGCTCGGGGCGACCTGGGCGGACGCCTGGGAGGATGCGCCCGAGTGGAGCCATCCCCCTGCGCGACGCCCTCGAGGCCTCGTGGACCAGTGGAACCGCCCCAGAAACGCTGCTCGCCCGCAGTGCCGCGTGGGAGCGCCGCTCCCGCCTCGTCGACGCGAAGGCACAGGCCGAGGAGCTGAGCGTCCGCCTCGTTGGTCCGCTCGGCACCTTCTTCCTGCCAGCCTTCCTGGCCCTGGGCATCGCACCCCTGCTCGCGCATCTCGTGGGAGGAATCGGTGTGTAGGCGTGTTATCCACAGGGGTTGCGGGGCCCCGTTACTTATCCACAGGGGTGCGAATCCGCGTGGAGTTGCGAGGCGATCCCCGCGCACACTGGCCCTGCGCGCGACCGCGCGCAACGGAAGAAAGGACAGATCAATGACGATCATCGACAGAATCGACTGCGCCGCCACGCGCGCCCAACTCATCGCGATGGCGGCCGTGCAGGAGGGAGCTCGGGCCCTGCGGCCCCGGACCACGGCCGAGCCCACCGAGGGGCGCGACCCCGAGGAGGGTGCGACCACCGTCGAGTACGCGATCGGCACCATCGCAGCCGCCGGATTCGCGGGCCTGCTCATCGTGATCCTCAAATCGGACACCGTGCGCGCCGCCCTCGAATCCATCATCCAGGAGGCGCTCAACACCCGATGAACAGCGACGAGAACGGATACGTCACCGTCGAACACGCCATCGGTTTCGTCGCCGTCACCCTCGTCGTCGGCGTCATCGTCGCCGCCGCGCAGGCTCGGGATGACCGGAGCCTCCCTGTGCCAGGCGGTGCGCGAGGGTGCCCGCCGCCTCCATCGGACAGACCGACCCGCAGGGAGCGGCCTCGGCCGCCCTACCCGCCCGGATCCTACGCGGTGACGCGTAGCGGTGGGTGGGTGAGCGTTACCGGCACCGCCCCTCTACCGCGGGGCGGCCGGCTGGGTCGGGGGCGTCGCCCGATGCTCGGTGACCACCATCGACGAGGGGGACCTGCCGTGACGTTGCGATCGCCAGGTAGGGGTGCAGCTGTGTACCGAGGTGAGCCTGTCACGTATGGGCGCGCCGGAGACCGTTCCGCCGAGGAAGGATCCGGGACCATCAATTCCGTGGGGCTCATCGTCCTGGCCCTCGTGCTTGCGGTTGTCCTCGGTGGGGTTGGCGTCGCCCTCCGCGAGCGGGTGCGCCTGCAGGCCGTCGCCGACCTGGCGGCCCTGGCGGGGGCAGAGCAGTCAGCGACGGCTGGCTGGGAGGACGTGGGGGAGCGGCCATGCGGGGCGGCCTCCGCCGTCGCTGCGGCGAATGGCGTGGGCGTCCAGTCCTGCGAGGTGCGCGATCTCGACTGCCTGGTGGTCCTCACGCAGCCAGTCAGAATCGCTGGTATTTCAACGAATGTGAGCGCCCGGGCGCGCGCCGGACCGGAGCGGTGAAAAATTCTCGTGAAATTGCCAGGTTTGTTCAATGGTTCCCACAGGCGGGGTCCGTACATTAATAGTCATCAAGCCAGGGGCGACACCCACAAAGGGTGAGCCAAGAAAGGGAGCGCATCGGAAGACTTGCACTGTGTTGATGGGATACTCGAAGGGGTCGGCCTGGCTCGGCCCCTTCGAGTTTGTGCGCTGTCGCGTTCCGTGTGCCGAGGCGTGCTAGCTGCCCGTGCTCTAACCGTGGACGTGGGCCCGCTATGTGCACGTGGGCAGCGCCGCCCACGCTCACATTAGAGGGTTAACTGCGCATCCAGGGGCTAACGTGCGTATCAAGGGGTTGACGCGCATATTTAGCGGTTTGCGTGCGAGCAGCACACCGAGATTGACGCCGAATCCGCCAAAGTGCAGACCTATTCAGACAAAACGGCCTATTTTTGGCTGTTGTCACCCAATGGGTCTGCACTGTGACGGCCACACCACCTCACGTCACGGCCACACCGTCACCAAACGTGGGGGAATTGCACTACACGAGGGTCCGACACGCCGACGACACGCCCACTGAAGGCTTCATGTAGTGCAAAACCCCCACCGCCGGCATGGAGGGTGCCGGAGGGACCGCAGGGCCTGACTGCGGCACTCGTGGGCCGCACCGACACCACCGCCAGATAAATTTCGCACGTAATTTATCGCGGTCATTTTTCGAGGTGCCTCAAAAACGTTGCAATTCCAACGACGCAAATTCGAAGTTTGAATGAGTCATCGAGGAATTACGTGCGGAATTGCTGGTTGACAGCCATAGCTGGGCATCAGGGCAACGCACCGAGCAACATCAGCCGCGAAGGCCCCACCGGCGTGGAGGACACCGGAGGGACCGCAGGGCCTGGCCGCCGCCCACGGGCACACCAAGCAGCCCGGCCCCACGGCCGGGCCCGGTGCCCAGAAAATCTGCGGGTCCACAAGCAACAACCAGCGCCATACAGCAACACGTAGTGTCCTATAACCCCGGATGCGCGGTGCCCGGCACCCTTCGATGTGCGCCGGCGCCCCGTGTCCCCGTCGGCTTACTTGCCGTGGTAGCGCGGGCTGGTCCCCAGGTGAGTGGGGTAGGGGTTTCGGCTGTCGCCGATCTTGTTCTCGTCCAGGCCCCGGTATATGTAGGAGTTGTCGTAGGCGATCTCAAAGGGGGAGACCACGCCGTCGGTGTACTGCTTAACCTCGTCGGGCGTCGGACTGGAGCCGCCCTCCTTGGTCGCCAGAGGATTCTCGTCCGGATACTGGCTGGGGTCCGTATTGACCATCGCGCCGGGCGCGACGCCGCCGTAGCCCGTGTACTTATTCCACGTGTGGTCCGGGTTGGTCCCCGTGTGAATGAGGAGCTGAAGGAGCTGATTCGTGGTGGCCTGGGGCCACTTCTGGCGGGCGAGCGCGAGAGAGCCAGCGACGAGGGGAGCTGAGATGGATGTGCCGCTGACAGGGGTAATCTGTCCGGTTGAGTAGTCGCGAACTTTTACGGGACCTCCGATGGCTGCGCTGACCACTCCTTCTCCCCACGAGGAATAGTCTTGAAAGTTCCCGTCGGTATCGATGGCAGTTACGCCGATGACACCGGACCACTTTTCATAGGAGACGTCCGTTTCGTTCTTTGCATTGTTACCAGTTGCGGCTGTGATGATGATCCCCTGAGACACTGCCCGCGCCATTGCCCACTTGAGAGGATCCGTTCCACCTTCATTTGAGGATGAGATAGTGATGATCTGTGCGCCGTCGTTAATGGCAGCATTGATCAATGATGGAACCGTGTCTTTTCTAATCCCGGCGGTATTCTGGCAGTCGGTACCGGAAGAGTCTCCTTCGGCTGGAAGGGTTAAGCGATACGCGAGGATTTTCGCATTGGGGGAGATGCCGTAGTCTCGTGCGACCAAGAGTGATGCCATGGCTGTGCCGTGAGTTTTGGTGCGCATGGAAGAAGTCACCGTGCACGGCGACTTATCAGTGATGTCAGCACCCGTCAGCTCGGGCGCGCTGGTGTCGACCTCGCCGTCCAGGATTGCGATCGTGACACCTTGCCCGGTGTAGCCTTTCGCACGCGCCTGGTCGAGGTGATAGTAGGCGAAATAGGGCTGGTCGGCGGCTGTGATGGTGTCCGCCGCCTGCGCCGGTCCGGAGGGTAGTGCAGTGGCCCCTGTCACGAGCGCCAGGGCCGAGGCCGCAACGCCAAGCATGCGCGCCGTGCTATTCGTGCGTGTCACCATTGGCGGGGATCCCATCCGTCGTCCTTGCGAGGTACAGGGGCGATGTCCTTGTCGGACCCGTAGGTCTGCGACAGGGGGTTCACGTAGCCCTCGGGCAGCTCGTCCTCATCGTCCTCAAAGCGGAACGGCGTGTAGCGGCGTCGCTGGGCCTTCTTTTCGTCCTTTTTTCCTCCGGCGCCAGCGCCGCCAGCGCCCATGAAACCGCCGGCCCCCTGGGTACGACCGCCGGCTGCGGAGCTTCCAGCGCCATTCAGGCCGCCCGGCGCCCCCGACATGCCCGTCGCTCCAGAGGTTCCACTGGTGCCAACCCCCGTCGCACCCGCAGGAGCTGGCGGCGTGTACTTGCCGAATCCGGCACCGGAGTAGGAGCCGGTACGCAGGGCAGCTGAAGCAGCCGAACCTCCGACTCCTGCTCCACCAGCTCGTCCCATGCTGGCTGCGGCAGAACCCATGCGAGCGGACCCGCGAAGGCCCAGTGCCCTGCGCCGAGCATACCGGCACCGCCGAGTATACCGGCGCCGCCGAGACGACCAGCCGTCGACGATTCGGTGGCAGGGCCACCGTTGAGGCGCCACAGGGGGTGATCGCGGTCGACGGGAGAAGCCGGGGTGTGACCGCCGATGATACCGTTCGCGTGACGGTCGCCGTTCACGCGCGTGTGCAGCAGGTCGATGTCCATCAGATCCTGCGGGTCGGTGACGGGGTTCAGGCGGGATCCAAGCTCCCCTTCGGAGATGTATTGGTTCGGAACACGCTTCGAGGACATGACGCGGTCGCTGATCGGACCGCCCTCGTCATATCCATCCGCGTACAGGCCCGAGCCCTGACCGCGAAGGTCGGAACGGCCGTAGTCATCATCGCGGCTGGCCCCGTACACGCCTGCTTCGTGGGGTGAGACCCACATGTTGCCCTGGCTCAGTTGATCGGACACGGATGGGCTAGAGGGGCCTTGATATCTCGGAAAGTTGTCGATTGCCCCTGATGTAAACCCCTCGACCTTCTCGATATGTGCCTGCAACTGGTCGGCGAGCTTCTGCGCCTCGTCGTTCACACGCTGCAGGATCGCCGTGGCTGCGGCCTCGCGCTGCGCGTTTGCCTGGGCCTCGATTGCATCCACGTAGGCAGCGCCGGTCGTGGCGATCGTGGTGATGGGCTCTCCGAAAGGCCCCAGGCGCTTCGTGACAGGAATGACGACCCGAGCAAGATCTCGCATTGATTCGGTGGCCTTGTCCAGGAGCGTGGGGGACAGGAGCTTTGCATCCTCGGCGGCGTGCATGAGCAGGCGTCGGCCCTCGACGTAGTGCTCGGTGCCGGTCACGTACCCCTGTCGTTCGCTGCTGTAGCGTTTCTGCGTCTGATCGATCCAGCCGTCAATGGCCTCGCCTGTTTGTCCCTCGAAGCCCTGGTATTCCTTGAAGTGGGACACGCTGGCGCTCATCATGCCCATTCCGGCAATGATCGTGGAATGTTCGAGATCGTAGCCGCTGAGCTTGTGGGATTCGGCGACTCCCTCAACGAACTTCATGAGGCGGTCGTACATGGGGCTGCTCACCATGGTCTGTCTCCTATCGTGCGTCTCGGGTTAGAACTCGGTCTGTGCTTCCTGGGTGGGCGCACCGTTGGTGCCAGCCGTCGTCGCGGGATCGGGACTTGGTGCTGATCCCCCGGCAGGTGCCCCGGAGGGACTCGTCGAAGGGGTGGGTGTCGGTGACGTGTAGACCGATGGGTCCCCCATCGATTCACGAAGTGCCTTCAGCTCGTCTCCCGTCGCCTGCTCGAGGGCAGCGAAATCCTCGATCGCTTGATCGACATTGCGTCCAAAGGAGCGGAGAGTGTCGCGCTCGGTCGCGGCAATTTTTGTCGTATGCGCCGAGGAAGGCGATGAAGGCGTTCCGAAGCGCTTGAGGGCCTGCTTCATCGGTCCAAAAGCGCTCGTTTTGTCCGTCCGTAAGGCGGGCGATTGCCTCGGAGCTGGAGGTTATTGCCGCCCCTTGTTGGACGTCCTGCCGAGTTTGGGCGTGCTTGTTGGAATCGAAAGCGACGTCAGCCACGGCGCACCTCCTGCGTAGCGAGTCCGCCAAACACGTGTCCTGCGGAACAAAATGAGACGCTGATCAGCATATGACCAGGTGTTCAAGAAAAACAAGTCATATGACGGACAGCGGACGAGGTGCAGCGTTAGTTACAGTGCCCCGTTGCCTTACTTGCGGTGGTAGCGCGGGCTGGTCCCCAGGTGGGTGGGGTAGGGGTTGCGGTTGTCGAATAGCGTGCTCTGGTCCAGGCCTCGGTAAACGTAGGAGTTGTCGAAGGCTATGTCGAAGGAGAGACGACCCCGTCCTCGTACTGCTGGATCTCCCTCCGGAGTCGGCGTCGACGCGTCACCCTTGTTCGCCAGGGGATTCTCATCCGGGAATTGCGTTGGGTCGGTCGCCAGCATCGCAGCCGGGTCGATCGGACCGTAGCCGGTGTGCTCGTTCCAGGTGTGGTCCGGGTTGGTGCCCGTGTGAACGAGGAGTTGGAGCAACTGATTCGCGGTCGCCTCGGGCCACTTCTGGCGGGCTAAGGCCAGGAAACCAGCAACAAGGGGAGAGGAAATCGACGTGCCGCTGACCTGCGTGGTCTGTCGGGAGGAATAGTCGTGCACGGTCACGGGGCCGCTCACGGCTGCAGAGACGAGTCCGTCGCCGCTGGATGAGGACGCCACGACGGCACCCCTGAGTGTCGATGGCGCCGACGCCGACAACGCCCGACCACCAGGCAAGCGACCGAGAGTTCCCATCCCGGCCAGAGTTCCCGCTCGCGGTGACGATGATGACGCCTTGAGACATGGCTCGAGCGACCGCCCACTTCAAAAAGACGTCCCGGTCGTCGCTCGACACCGACATGTTGATGATCGTCGCACCGTCATTCATCGCGTGGTTGGCGAGGGACGCGTAGGAATCCTTTCGCACGCCGAAGTCACCGCGGCAGTCATCGCCGGACACGTCGCCCCTGCCCGGACAGGCTCGATCGGTACGAGAGGATCGTCGCCGAGGGAGCGACCCCGTATCCGTCGGCGCCGATGACCGAGGCCACCGCCGTGCCGTGGGTCCGCGCGAACGGGCTGGACGTCACCGTGCACGGCGTCTTGTCCGTGATGGTTGTGCCGACAGCTCAGGGCTTTCGTAGTCAACCTCGCCGTCGATGATCGCGATAGTGACGCCTTCACCCGTCAGGCCGGTGGCGTGCAGCTCGTCGAGGCGGTAGTAGGAGACGTACGGCTGATCCGCTGCCGTGATCGTGTCCGCCGCCCGCGCCGGGCCGGAGGGTAGTGCCGCGGTCCCCACAGTGAGCGCCAGCGTCGAGGTGACGACGCCGAGCAGGCGCGCCGTAGAAGAGGCAGGTGTCGTCATTGAAAGGGACTCCATCGTTGGACAGCCACGATGCGGCTCCTCGTGGCTGGCACACTGATCATGTGTTCGGCGTGATGGGGGACGTCGCTCAGCATATGGTGAGGTTACCGAAAAGGCAACGTGCATTACGCCCCCGGTGCGCGCTCCAGGAGGTAGGTAAGCAGCGTGATCGCGCCCTGTTTGGACAGGGGTTCGTTGCCGTTGCCGCACTTGGGGGATTGGACGCAGCGCGGGCACCCGGACTCGCAGTCGCAGGAGGAGACGGCCTCGAGGGTCGCGGCCACCCACGACCGCGCGCTGTGAAAGCCGGCGAGCACGTGCCCCGCCGCCCCGGAACGCGTCGTGAATAAAGACGGTGGGTGCGCCCGTGTCGTCGTGCAGCTCAGTGGACAGACCGCCCAGGTCCCAGCGGTCGCAGGTCGCGACGATCGGCAGGGATCCCGATCATCGCGTGCTCGGTAGCGTGCAGCGTGCCCGCCAGGTCCGCGGCCTCGATCCCCATCGCGGCCAGCGCCGCCGGGGTGAGCGTGAACCACGTGGACTTTGTGGGCAGGGGTGTGGGTGGGCAGGAAGAGCTCGATGTTGCGGATGAACTCGAGTCCGGGCAGGCGCAGCAGGGTCGTAGTCGGTGACTCGCGTCGACACGTTCGTCGGCCCGTGATGCCATGTGACCGTGCCGTCCCCGCACACGTACGTCTCCTCGATGGCGCACACCTCGACGCTCGTGTGGGTCGCCGAGCGCGTGCGCAGGGGAGTGCGCGCCTCCTCGACGAGGGCGACGCGCGCGTCGTCGGCCCGCGGGCGGGATGATGATCGACGAGGCCTGGGCCCTCCCGCTCCCCGCCCCCGAGGTGCTCGGTTCCCTGGGTGCCGCCCGGTGCCTCGGGCAGGAGGGCGCGCGGCCACCCCGGGCGGCGGGGCGGCGGGCGTGGTGAGGGAGGTGAGGCTCAGGACGTGGAACGTGCGCCCTGGTGGATGTAGATGGCACCGGGGAAGACGTGGGCGTCGGCGGAGGCCTGGTCGATCGTACCGATGACGGTGCCGGTGGCCGCGTCGACGATCTGGACGTCGCCGGCGGCTCCGCGCAGGTCGGTGAGGTCGCTGGGACGCTCGGGCCTGGTGGCGTCCCAGAAGAACCCTGAGGGCCTGCGCTTAGGGTACCCGTCGGCGACGAGGCGTTCGGTCACGCCTCGCAGTTCCGCCCCAAAGTAGGTGATATCGGACGCCGTGATCGGCATTTCGGCGGCCGCGGCTGCGACGTGCGGTGCCCAGCACCCACGGGTTGGAGGGATCGATGACGGAGGCCTCGACCTCGCCGAGAATGTGCTCCGGGTGGCGCACCAGGGTACGCGTCCAGCGGGTTGTCGGAAGCGATGAGCACGGAGGTTCCGGGCGCGCCCGCGCGACCCGCGCGGCCGATCTGCTGGCGCAGGGACGCGCGCTGCCCGGCCAGCCGACCGTGATCGTCGCGTCCAGGCCCGAGATGTCCAGGCCCATTTCGAGCGCGGACGTCGTGGCGAGCGCCCGTACTTCTCCCGTGCGGATCGCCTCTTCGAGCGCCCGGCGCTCCTCGGGTAGGTAACCGCCGCGATACGCTCCCACCCGGCCCGCGTCCGCGGAACCACGCGCCAGAGCCGGTCGCGCACCTGAGCGGCCACGGCCTCGGCCCCCGCGCGCGAGCGCACGAAGGCGAGCAGGCGCGCCCCTCCTCGACGAAGGCGGTGGCCAGGTTGGCGGCCTCGACCCCGGCGCTGCGTCGCACGATCGGGACCTTGAGGGTGGCCGTGCCGGGCGGCGCGTCGAGGGCCTCCAGGAAAGAAGAGATGTCGACCTCGGACTCGTCGGCCATGATCGCGCCCTGCCACAGGACTAGTTCGTGGGCGCCCGCCGGCGAGCCGTCCTCGGTGATGGCGACCGCGTCGCGCCCCGTGAGCGCGCGGCCCACCGCCGCCGCGTCGCGCACGGTCGCGCTCAGCATGACGACGCGCGGATCCGCGCCCAGGTGGTGGGCGACGCGCAGCAGTCGGCGCACGACCAGCGCAATGTGCGAGCCGGTCACGCCTCGCCAATGGTGGGCCTCATCGATGACGATGAGGCGCAGCGATGCCAGAAACGTGACCACTGCTGGTGCGACGGAAGCATCACGTAGTGCAGGAAATCAGGGTTCGAGAGGATCAGGTCAGCGCCCGCCCGCGCCCACTCCTTCGCCTCGCGCGGAGTATCCCCGTCCACGGTCGTCGCGCGCACGCGGCGCAGCCTCTCATCGACGAGGCCGGGGCTCCCTTCCGCGTCTGCGCTCGCCTGCGCGTCGGCGGGCTTGTCGTCCTGGCCGAGAAGCGACATCAGCGAAGCCAGCTGATCCGCCGCCAGAGCCTTCGTCGGAGCCAGGTACAGGGCCGTCGGGCGGCGGTGAATCGCGGAAATGCGCGACGAATCCTCGGCCTCCACCAGGTCGGAGAGGATCGGCGTCCACGCGGCCAGCGACTTGCCTGACCCCGTGCCCGTCGCGAGCACGACGTCGCGGCCCCTCGCGCACAGCGTCCAAGGCCTCGCGCTGATGGATCCACGGGCGCTCCACGCCCCGGCGCGCCCACGCGTCCACGACTGCGGGCGACACCCACTGCGGCCAATCCGCGATCTTCCCCGATCGGCCCGGCAGCGTCACGTGGCCGAGCAGCCGATCATCCCCGGCGCTCATGCGCTCCAGAACATCGAGCAGGTGCGCGGGAGAAGGAGAGGACAGGCCCTGCTGCGCCTGATCGGGCGAGGAAGCCCCGGCCTCGTTCGACGAAGACGTCTCGAAGCGGGTGGCAGGTCACGCTCATTCGCGCCCGGATTCACCGAGCCCCAGTGCCTCGGAGGCGGACTCCTTCACGTACTGGATCGCCGCGATACCCGTCGAAATACCCGACGAAATCGCGTCACGCAGCTGCACATCCGACAGGCCGGCCTCCGTGTCCACCACGAAGTCCGCGTACACGCCCAGCGTCCCTCCGGAGAGGGTCGCCGTGTACACCGTCGGGAAATACTTCTCGCGATTCCAATTGTCGGCCGTCGCAAAAAGTGCGGGCTCCGCGCCTCGGCCGGCAGATCCGACTCCTGACAGCGCGCGAATCGACAGGAAACGCCCCGCCGCATCGAACGACACGAGGAAAGCGAATCTCGTCAAAAATAGCGCCCGCCGCGCGCCCCTTCTCGATCACGTCCAGCGCGTAACCCATCTCGCGCACGGCCTGAACGACCCGCTCAAAATCGGCCGGGTGAGGGGGTCACGTCGTCCTCGGGCACCACGTACGGAACGTTCACAGCGACACCTCCCGACCTGGGAATCCCAATCCACGAACCCGGGCAACGTCACTCAAGATCCGCGAAGAAACCCATGATCATCGACATGGACGTCTCAAAGAAATTATCCAACTGAGCCTGCGTAAGCCCCGACATGACCACGACGTTGCACTCCGCGATCAGGCCGTACTGCGTGCCATCCTCCAGGGGCGCCAAGTACGCCTTCGGGCCAGTGCGCGTCGAATTGCAGGCCGCGACCTCGCGGGCAAGCTCACCGAACTGCTCCGGCGTGCGCGCAATCCCGCGCCACTGAGCGCGCAACTGCAAAATCTGAGGGTTCGTCGCATTCCAGAAAGCGGCGTTCGGCGTCAGATACGCCAGCTCGCCCTCGTTGTAGTCGCCGAAAACGCACGTCCCGGGAACGCAAACCCGTGAATGCGATCGGTGCTGACAGGTGAAGATGCAGCCACTGACAACTCCCGCGTGAGACATACAGAATCGGACACCCCCACTGTAACCGAGGCCTCTCTCCGCGCGCGCCCACGTTGTCCGACAAGTCTTGACATGGGGCCTTCCGCGCCTTTTCGACGAGGCCAGGGCAGGTGCGCAGGGTGCCCACCCGCTGTCGTGCTGCCTTCGATTCGTGAGAAAGCGAAACCAATACACGCGCCCGCGCGTCCTCCACTACAGTGGATACGAAATAACGCATCGACACGAACGGAGGACACCATGGACGACCCCAACGCCGCCCTGCCCTCCGACCCCACCGTCGACGAGTCCTCACACCAAAGGCTCACGCCCCCGTGCGCCCCTGCGCGCGCTCGTCGGCATCCGCCGAGACCGCCGGCTGCTCCTCCCGAGCGGAGCGCACCCTGCTACCCAGCGGCCCACCTGAGGGCGTGCTCCCGGCCCCCAGACCAACGGCGAGGCCCCGGCGAATGGGCCCCCAGCCTCGTCGCCTGACCTCCGACTCCTGGTACCGGCGCAAGCTCGCCCGACGCCCTCGGGGGAGTTGCCGCCTGCCTGGCGCTGACGATGCTCATCAGCCACGTGGCGCTCTCGACCGCGCCCGGGCAGGTCCTCGACACGATCCCCGTGGAAGGGCACCATGCGCTCCGCGAGGCGCTACGAGGCCTTCTCCACCCTCATCACCGGCATCGTGTCCGTGCCCGTCATGGTCGCAGCCGGCATTGTCGTCGCCCTCGTCGCCGCTGCAGCGACGGCGGCCCACGCTCGCAGGGCGCGCCCTCGGCGCTGTCATCGCGCCACATCACGACCCAGATCCTCAAGGACTACATCCTCACCCGCCCGAATCTGGGCGTCACGACCGGCGCCGGCAACTCCCTCGCCCTCCGGGCACGACCGTCGCCGTCACCCTGTCGCTGGCCCTCATCGTCGTCGCGCCCCCAGTGGTTCCGCAGCCCGTCCGCGTGGATCGGCTGGGCGTGGACATCCCTCATGCGGCGTGTCCGTCGTGATGGAAGGCTGGCACCGCCCTCCGACGTCATCACCGCCGCCCTCATCGCTGGAGCGTGGGCCCTCGCCCTGTCGCCCATCGAGCGGCGCCCCGACACGGAGCGAAAGTCCAACGCGTCATGCGTGTGGGCGAGCCTTGACTCATCGTCATCGCACTGCTGGCCACCGGCGCCGCCATGTGGGGCTTCAGCATGTCCGCCGCGTCCCCAGGATCCGGCTACGGTTTCGAGGACTTCCTGCAGGTGAGGCCCTGGCGCTCGCGCGTCCTCGGCGTCGCAGCCGTCGTGGGTGAGCGCGGTGTGGCCTCATCATGCACGAGGTCGACCGCCTCGCGGGCGAGTAATTCCTGCTGAGCGTCGCCTGATCTGTGGCGTTGCTTGTGGCTGCCACGGGTGTTCCGGGCACCGGAGGGCCCGGCCGCTGTGTGCCGGTGGGCGGCGGCCCGCCCGCGAGCCGTCTGCGCCGCGAGCTTCGCTCGGCGCGTCGACTCGAAGCCCGGCCAGGCCTCGCCACCGCCCACGGGCACCGCGGCAGTTCTCCGGCGCCCTCCACACCGGCGGCGCTTGTGGTGTGCTGGGTGGCTTGGCGCGTCGTTTCGACTCCCGGCCAGGCCCCGCCGCCGCTCAGTAATTTCGCACGTAATTCCCGCGACTCTTTCAAACATTGAATTCAGATCGTTGGAATTGCAGCGTTTTCAGAGTTCGTTGAAACTTCGTCCAATCGAATTACGTGCGAAATTGCGGGGAGGGCTCGTCTCCGCAATGGCACGCGAACTGGTGCATTGCTTGCCTTTTCGGTGCAACGCGATGCTGGTTTCAAGGTTGCCGATGGATGCCTGAGCAGTGGTGCCACGGGTTTGCACTGGGCCGCCACTTGTGCGCAGTTGTTTGCTCGATGGCCTCATGCTCACTGAACCGCCCCTGGCGTTGCAGGGTTTGGCCAGTGGATAATGGGAGGAGGCAGCACGCCGTCGACGCCCATACAACGCCCACCCGCAGACCCGTCCCGAAAGGACCGACATGCCTCGTCCCGCATCAGCCGTCGTCACCTCAAGCCCGCGCGCTTCGTCCTGGCCCTGCTGCGCATCGCGGTCGGCTTCATTTTCCTGTGGTCGTTCCTGGACAAGACGTTCGGCCTGCACTATTCGACGGGCCCCTCGCGCGCGTGGATCAACGGCGGAACGCCGGCGCAGAGCTACCTGACGGGCGCCACGACCGGCAAGCCCCTGGCCTCCTTCTTCGAGTCGCTGGCCATGCCCCGCCATGGATTGGCTGTTCATGCTGGGCCTCCTGGGTATCGGCCTGGCATTCCTGCTGGGGATCGGTACGCGCCTCGCTGCCGTCGCGGGCGTCGTCATGCTGGGCTTCATGTATGCGGCGGTCGCCCCGTGGGTGTGGGGTTCCCTCAATCCGGTCGTCAACGAGCACCTGGTCTACGCGCTCGTTCTCATCCTGATTCCGCTGACCAGTGCGGGCGACACGCTCGGCCTGGGCGCGTGGTGGAAGGGCCTGGGGCTGGTGAAGAAGCTGCCCTTCCTCATCTGATTCGCATCGATCAACGAGGCCGTGGCCGGGTTTCCGGTTGCGGCCTCGCTGTGTTAATCGGCGGGCGCGGGGGCGTGGCTGCGCAACGGGACGTTGGTCCTCAGTATATGTCGAAAAAGCGCGCGCGTGATGAGCGGAACTGCTCGCCGCGCGCGTCGCGCTTCTGACGCACGTATGACACTAGATATTGTGGTCACCATTCGCATCAAGCACTACATCTAGTGCTTGATGATCGCACGTCCCTAGACCTAGGGGAGCCTCGCACCGGGCGGAGGAAACCACCTCCACCCACAGTGCCACGGCCTCGTCCCGCGAGGGCGGAGCATCCACGACGTGTCGATCATGCGACCGAACAGCAGTACCGGCCCGCCGCCCACCGAAGCGACGGTAGGGCGAGAGGCGCATGTCGCCCCACACAGTTCCACGACACCACACATCTCCCACCCAGTGCCCAGCAGCCCGCAGCACACAACGGAATCAAGACAGGACAAGGACCATGACCGCACCCCGCTACGACGTCGACGCCATCGCAACCGTGCAGGAGTACCTCGACCGCTCCGATTGGCGGGTGAATGCCAACGCGAACCAGGGGTATTCGCTCGGCGGCCTCATCCTGAATTCGGCGGGCAAGATCGTCGCCAACTACTGGCTTGAACACGTCTACACCCCTGAGATCGGCGCCCCGCACCGCGAGGGCGACTACCACATCCACGACCTCGACATGTTCGCCGGATACTGCGCCGGCTGGTCTCTCAAGCGCCTGATCCAGGAGGGTTTTAACGGTGTGGGCGGCGCGATCGCCTCGGCCCCGCCCAAGCACTTCTCCTCGGCCTGCGGCCAGATCGTCAACTTCCTCGGAACCCTCCAAAACGAGTGGGCGGGCGCCCAGGCGTTCTCCTCCTTCGACACCTACATGGCCCCCTTCGTGCGCCTGGACAACATGGAGTACGAGGACGTCGTGCAGTGCATGCAGGAGCTCATCTACAACCTGAACGTGCCCTCGCGCTGGGGCAGCCAGTGCCCGTTCACGAACCTGACCTTCGACTGGACGTGCCCGGACGACCTCGCGGACGAGCACCCCCTCATCGGCGACGAGGTCGTCGATTTCACCTACGGTGAGCTGCAGCGGGAGATGAACCTCATCAACCGCGCCTTCATTGAGGTCATGACGGGCGGCGACGCGGACGGTCGCGTCTTCACGTTCCCGATCCCGACCTACAACATCACGCCCGACTTTGACTGGGAGGGCGAGAATGTCGACGCCCTCTTCG
Organism: uncultured Sanguibacter sp.; assembly: GCA_916438365.1. Next base: position 77,248 of record CAKAEY010000004.1, on the reverse strand, counting down.
ACATGACCGCGAAGTACGGCCTGCCCTACTTCCGAACTTCATCAACTCCGACCTGGACCCGCACATGATCCGTTCCATGTGCTGCCGCCTGCAGCTGGACCTGCGCGAGCTCCTCAAGCGCGGCAACGGCCTCTTCGGCTCGGCGGAGCTGACCGGCTCGATCGGCGTGGTCACGCTCAACATGGCGCGCCTCGGCTACCTGTACAAGGGGGACGAGGAGGGCCTCGTCACGCGCATGGACGAGCTCATCGACCTGGCCTCGAAGTCCCTCGAGATCAAGCGCGAGACCATCCAGTACCACATGGACCACGGCCTCTTCCCCTACTCGCAGCGTTACCTGGGCACGCTCGATAACCCGCTTCTCGACGATCGGCGTCAACGGCGATGAACGAGATGGTGCGCAACTTCAGCGACGACGCCTACGACCCTGACGGACCCGCGCGGCTTCGACAGTGCGTGCGCATCCTGGATCGAGTGCGCGAGCGCATGGTCCAGCTCCAGGAGGCCACCGGCCACATGTGTACAACCTGGAGGCCACCCCCGCGGAGGGCACGACCTACCGCTTCGCGAAGGAGGATCGCAAGCGCTTCGCTGACATCATCCAGGCGGGCACGCCCGACGAGCCCTACTACACGAACTCCTCGCAGCTTCCCGTCGGCTACACGGATGATCCGTTCCAGGCCCTCGAGGATCAGGAGGTCCTGCAGGGCAAGTACACGGGCGGTACGGTCCTGCACCTGTACAGGGCGAGCGCGTCTCCTCGGGCGAGGCCTGCAAGGAGATGGTGCGCCGCTCGCTGGCGGCCTTCAAGGTCCCTACATTACGATCACGCCGACCTTCTCGATCTGCCCGGTTCACGGCTACCTGGCCGGCGAGCACTTCACGTGCGAGAAGTGCGCAGCCGCCCACCCCCACTCGGAGCCGCAGGCCTGCGAGGTGTGGACGCGCGTCATGGGCTACTTCCGCCCGGTCCAGTCCTTCAACATCGGCAAGAAGGGCGAGTACCACGAGCGTCAGATGTTCTCCGAGAGCGCCGCGGATGCGCACGGTGAGCTCGTCAGCGCGTTCCCTCCCGCGGGAGTCGCTGACGTGGGCGCCCGTCCCCATGACGACGAGGCCGGGGCGACCCGGGAGGCACGCTGAGCCTGGGCGTCCCCGGCCTCGTCGGGGGCGGGCTGCGCGCGAGTGGACGCCGGACGACCTGCAGATCGCCGGCCTCGTGCCGATGTCGACCGTGGACTGGCCGGGAAAATTCGCGGCGTCCCTGTTCCTGCAGGGGTGCCCGTGGGCGTGCCCGTACTGCCACAACAGTGCGATCATCGACCCGCGCATCCCGGGTGTTGTCGCGTGGAGCGCGCTCGAGGATCTGCTGGCGCGCAGGCGCGGCCTCCTCGACGGCGTCGTGTTTTCCGGCGGCGAGGCGACCCGGCAGATCGCGCTCGGGGCGGCGATGGCTCGCGTGCGCGAGCTCGGCTTTGGCGTGGGCCTGCATACCGCGGGCCCCTATCCGCGGCGCCTCGAGGAGCTGCTCGGCGTGGGCCTCGTCGACTGGGTGGGCATCGATGTGAAGGCGACCCGGGGCAATTACGAGGCCGTGGCCGGCCGCAGCGGCGCGGGCGAGCGGGCGTGGGAGTCGCTGGGCATCGTCTGGCCCACCCGAGGTGGACCACGAGGTGCGCCTGACCGTCTCACCCGGACGGGCCTGGCGACAGCTTCGAGGTGGCGGCGCGCGCACGCGAGATGGGGGCGAGGACCTTCGCCCTTCAGCAGGCGCGAGACATGGGGACGCCCGACGGCTTTTCCGCGACGAGGCCGGGGTGGGATGACCAGGTTCGTTCCCTCGCGCGGGACATCGAAACGCTGGACTTTGACAGGTTTATCTTCCGTGGGGACTCGTGGAGCATTTGTCAAGTGACAGCGCCGCATGTTGCGGGAAAAATATGGGGAAGGTTTCACTTGTGACCACTGATCGCGGTGCTGTGTAACAACCTCGTGACCGCATGAGTCTGGAGTTTCGATGGCTGAAGGCTGCACTTCGACGATCCTGCGGCCGCTGCCGGGACCCGTCGACCGACGCGCCAGCGCTGCGCCAGCTGGCGTACCGCTACGAGCTGCGCCCGGTCGTGGCCGCGCATCCGCACGCGCGCGGGCTGCTCGACTGGTTGCACCAGTTCAACGACCCGCAGGTCAACGCGGCCTCGAGGCTCGCGACGACTGTGACGGCCACATCGACTCCAACGGCTACCCTCGTCATGCACGGAGACGTGTCCGGCGCGGTCGCCGGCTCGTCGATCACGCACCTCCGAATCCGCATGTTGCGTCCTCGGTCAGGGCGGCGTGAACTCTTACTCGCAGGTCGAGCGCACCCCTACTCGGCTGTCGTCGGCACGAATGCTCCCGTCCCGCAGGTGGGTGCTCGCGAGCAGGTCGTCGCCCAGGTGCAGCGTCATTCCATCGCGTGGCAGCAAGGGCACAGGATCCCGAGGCGACCGCCGTCTACCGAGCGCGTCCTCCGGCTCGTCCTACCCGAGCGCGTCGGGTACCCCCGCGCGGCTCCCAGTCCACGCCGCAGGCCTCTAGCAGGGCGCCGGCGCCTCTACCAGGTGCAGCCCACTGCCTCGCAGGAGGTTGCGCCGAAGGAAGAAGGAACGCCGTGGCTTCCCGATGATGGGCCTCGTCCTGGGCATCCTGAAGCCTGATCGCAGTGATCCTCCTCGGCTTCGTCATCACGTCTTCACGCGCGGATACGGGGGCGCGACCACAGCTCGGACGCGACTCGGCCTCCTCTTCGGCGCCGGCACACGACGCCCTCACCCGAGCGCGACCACGGAGGAACCCGTCAAGTGCCCAGCGCCCGCCGGTGCGATCACCGTGGACTCTTTCTCGTCCCCGTCGGCAGCATCACCTGCTCCTTCACCGCTGACGGCGTTAGCTGCGGCATCAAGGAATCCGACTGGGCCAAGGACGGATGACGCCTCCTGCTCCGGCAGCCAGGTCGGCGTCCTCACCGCCTCGAGGACAAAAGGCGGGCCAGTCCTGCGAGGCCGCGGTGCCGGGCGGCGGCAACGCCCTCGCGTACGGCGCCGCAGCGGCCAAGGGCGACTACGCCCTGCCACTCCACGCAGGATGGCATCAGCTGCTGGAATACGAAGACCGGCCGGTCGTTCGCGCTGGCACGCGCGGCGGCTGGATGACCGGTACGACCGGCGAGATCGGTCCCCAGAAGTTCAGCTGGAACGACTGACATCACGCACGCATACGGGGCGGGCGAGGACATCCTCAGGCCCGCCTTAAGCTACGCAAAGCCTACTGGGCCTTCTCGATGGGGCCCCAGGGGATCAGGTTTAGCCCGCGCGGCGCAGGGACTCCTGGTCGGAGGGCTGGAAAGAGGCCGGCGAGCGCGTCGCGGCACAGGCGCGAGAGCTCGTGCGTGTTGTAGTAGGCGCTGCCGCCGCACTGCGCATGGCCTGCTCGACGGCACGAAGCGTGGCCTCGGCGGCCGCGTTCTTCGCGGCGGACAGCTGCGGCATCCACGAGCGACCGCGGTCACGCCCTCGTCGATGTCGCGCGCAAGCTCGCGGATCTGCGGGCCGACCGCGTTCATGATGAAGGGGCGGCCTCGGCGATGCGCCAGCGGATGTCCGGGTCGTTGGGTAGGTCGTCTGGTTCTTCGCGAGCGGCGCTTCGCCACGTGCTCGGCGGCCACCTCGACCGCGCGCTCGCCGACTCCTGGTAGGTGGCGGCCAGCAGGATCTCGAAGTGGGAGAAGATGCCGAAGATGACCGGGTCGGCACTCGGGCCCGGATCTGCGATCGTGAGGATACGCTCCTCGGGCACGGTGACGCCTCGAGCAGGGTCGTCATGGACTGGGTGCGCGCATACCCAGCGTGTTCCAGTCGTCCTGATCGAGTAGCCTTCGTCGTCGCGGTGGACGATGCCGAACCTGATTTGGGGCCCTCCTCGGTCTCCGCGCGCCCGAAGATGAGCAGGCGCGTCCACGGGGGACAGGGGAGGTGAAGATCTTGGTGCCTTCGAAGGAGTAGCCGCCGTCTGCGGTCGCGGTCGCGCGCGTCGTCGAACCGAAGGCACGAGGTCGTTGCCCGGCTCGGAGATGCCGAAGCCAAAGACCTCGCCGGCGACCGCGTCGCGCAGGATCTGCTCACCGCGCGCGTTGCCGTGGGCGACCAGGTAGCGGCCGAGGCCGACGATGATCTGGTGCATGTTGATGCCCAGTGCCGTGCCGGGAGCGGCCTTGGCCATGGCCGTCTGCTCGGCGGCGATCTCGGTGAGGCTCAGGCCCGCGCCACCGAACTCGGTGGGAACGAAGGCCGACAGGTATCCGGCCTCGCGTAGCTCCTCCAGATCCTTCTCAGGGTGGGTGTTGGTGGCGTCCGCGTCGGCGGCGCGCTCGTGGATGCGGGCGAGCAGGTCGGAACCAGGAAGCTCATCGCGGTCCTCTTTTCGGTGGGGGTGAACGAGGCCGGGGTCGCCTCTCGCGCATTGGTGGCCTTCGAAGGCGGTAGCGCGTGGAATGTCCCCGTTACTCAGGGTGACCTAACTGTAACGCTGAGTGGGACGCGTGGGCGAGATGTAATGTGCCTGACGGGGCGTTGTCTGGCCTCAGGCCGCCCCACAATAGCTAGGGTGGATGCTGTGAGTGCTCCGAACGCGCCCCGCCCTGCCCTCACTCCCGTCGCGTTTCCTGCGCGAGCGTCAGCAGCGCCAGAACACGACGTTCGCTGTCATCGGCATCGCGATGATAGTGGCCGCAGTGGCGGCCGCCCTCGTGTTCACGGGAATCGTTCCCGTCCCGTTCGGCAACGACTTCTCCGTCAAGGTCAAGTATGCCGGACCGTGACATCCCGTGTCCGACGGCGGACGCGAAGCCCGTGGCCCCTCGCAGGTCACCGTCACGGTCATCAACACGACTCAGCACCAGGGCCTGGCCTCCAAGGCCACGAGATATGCTCTCAACCGCCGGCTTCAGACCGAGGAACAGCGAACTCCGGACACCGAGTACACCGGCAAGGTGCGCATCACCGCATCGCGCTGACTCGGTGGACGCCGCCCTATTCGGTGGCTCGATTCTTCGGCTCCCACGTGCGCCTCAGCGACGCGGAGGACGCCACCGTCAGGTCGAACTCGGCACCTCTGCGAGCGGCACGATGAGCGCCGGGGACGTGCAGCGAGGTCCCCGGTCCAACGACTCGATCGAGCAGCCCGCGAAGTGCCGACCGATGTCGGGCACGAAGTAGGACTAGAGACAGACGAAAGGCCGCCCCGGTGGGCGGCGCTTTTTCGCTTCTCTGCGCCGCTCGTTGACCGAAGAGGCGCGGCGTGGCGATGGGGCGGCCAGCGCTCAGCAGGCCAGTCAGTGCCCGTGCCACGCACTCGTATGTTCTCCAGGAGTGCCTCGCCGTCCGGCCCGTACCAGACGGGGACGGACTCGAGGGACAGTCCACAGGGCGTCGGGCACCGCTGGCCTCAAGCTGCCGTGCGCCATGAACTGCTCGATCTCGGACGAGGCGGATCGCGATGCCGGCGACGCACTGCGGGAACTCGCGAGCGGGCTCCCGCGTAGATCTCCGGTCGTGCTGCGCGTCGTCGCCGACGAGGACCAACGTGTGCGGGAACATGCGGGCCAGGCGGCGCAGCTCGCGGCGCTTGTGCTCCGGCGAACGGAACCATCCCGTATTCGAGGCCGAAGTCCGTCGTCGAGGAAGCCGCCGGCCGGCAGCCAGAGCGCTCAGGAAGGAACGCACCGTCGGCACGACGTTCCACGCGCCGGTGGACGAGGTACATGATGGGGGTGGGTGCCCTCGGGCACACCCTCCGACGAGAGGCCGACGACGTCGTCAGCGTCGTCGACGCAGGTTCGCCATGCCGGGGACGGCCTCGCGTGAAGACACGCGGTCCAGGGGCGTGCTTCGCGGCCGTGACCGGTCGCGGCACGCATCGACACCCGTGACGGTGTCATCGATGTCGAAACCACGCCGAAATGCTGGCGTGATCCAGACACGATGCGCGGGCGGACGGAGGTGGGGCGACCGGCGCGGATGCGGCCCTGCGGGGGCGCTCGTGCACATCGCCGGGCCGGGGCGGGCAACGGGGTCGCCGTGCGCAGAGTGGTCGCGAGCTTGGCGGCGGTGTCCTCGGACAGGCCGGGCGCACGCACGTCGCCCGCGTGCAGGACCTGGATGGTCGCGTCGTGCCAGCCGGGCTCGAGGCCGTGTGCCCAGAACCGTCATGTCGTCCGATCCGCCGCGCTGCAGATGCGGGTCGGCGCGTTGCCGACCGTCGGTGGTACGGGCTGGCGGGGACCTCGCGCGTTGAAGAACTGGCGCCACCCGCGCACTTGGGTCTGCGGCTCCAGGAACGACCGTCGTCGCCGCGCGCCATGAGGACGCGGCGAGGATGCAGGCGCATGCGCTCGGGGCCGATGCCGCCGAGATCGACCACGCCCGGGTAGCTACCGCCCTGCGACATGGCGGCGACCAGCGAGACGAGCAAATTCACACGCCGCCGTCAGGGCGAGCGCGAGCGACGGTGATTCGTCGTCGGTGAGGGGCGGTCGAGGGCATGAGCAATCGTCAGGTCCTCGCGCCCGTGCGGGCTGAAATCGAAGATCCGTCCTGGTCGAGGGCAGCGTGGGCGGTGGCTGCTGTGCCCTTACGCAGCGCGGGCAGGCCGATCAGCATGAGGAGGACCATCGCCCACCCTGCGCCGGCCGCATGGTGAACAGGCCGCCGCGCTGCCGATGCGCGTCGATCGCGGGTCGGCGATCGCCAGTGCCCAGCGACGGGTACCCAGGTTGATCGAGGGTGGACATCAGGTCGAGCCCTCGGTGAGCTTTTGCGGGGACGGACTTCTGGATGATGACGTTGACGTTCGTCATCGTGGGGGCGCAGGTGAGGCCCGTGATGGGGATGACGATGACATCAGTCCAGACGTTAGAACTACGGGGAACGGGCTCATGCCGATCGCCATCGCGATCCGCCGATGACGAAGAGCTGCCGGTGGGGCGCCTCCAGTTCGTGCGCCGTACGAGGGCGGCCGTCAGGAGCCGATCGAGAAGAGGCCGAGGAGGATGCCGCCAAGCGCGGGGAGCCCAGTTCCTCGGTGAAAGCTGACCATCGACACTGCATCGCGCCGAACATCATGCCCATGCCGATGTGGTCGCGGCCATGACGGAGACGACAGGCTTGCGGATAACGGACTCGCGGGGCGCTGGGATCGTCGATGATCGCGGGCTCAGAGCCGCGGCGCGACGAGGAAAGGCGCCGCCCACCGCCGAGGCTGACGATTGAATATAAGATGAGGCCGGTCGCGGGGTGCACGCGGTGCCCAGGACCGTGGAGCACAGGGGCCCCGATGTACACAAACTCGTCGACCGCGGACTCGAGGGCGTGGGCGGTCGTCAGCTGTCGGGCTTGCGCGGGATCGTCGACCAGCGCGCAGCGCACGACGCGCCGGGCGCCCCCGTGGCGCCGCGAGGGGGCCCGGGAATGAAGAGCGTCACGCGGGGCGTGCATGAGACGGCGCGACCAGCGCAGAACATCGACAGGACCGGGATGGTCCATGCGGGGCCCTGACGCGCACGGCTGCCCGTAGCGGTCGAGCGGCGCGAGGATGGGCGCTTTTGCACAGTGCCATGACGAGTGATATTGACGGCGGAAAGCCGCGCGCCGGCGTGTGAATTTCCGTACTCGGTGCACCAGCGAGGTTGTTGACAATCCCCACCATGGACATCGGCATGCGTAGCTGCAAGTCAGCACGGAGAATTTCCAGGACTGGCGGTGGCGCGATGTCGAGATTAAGGTGCCGAGCATCCATCCATTCTATCGCCGGGGCGGCGTCCCGAAAGCCACGTGGAATGGGGCCGTTTCGTAACCATTCGGACCCTCCGCGAGAGAGATGCCGCGAAAAGCCACGGCCTCGTCAAAGGACGAGGCCGTGGCCGGCACGAGGAAGGTCCTGATCGGTGCCCTCGAGACGCCGGGCTGGCCCTTTTTCCGCCCGGGAGAGAGCGTGGTGTTACGCAGACGCTGGTGGCCGGCCTCGAGCGGTGCTTGAGCTCTGACGGAATCCAGCCCTCGGCGGCTGCCAGCGTGGACCTGCAGCCGCCGCCGCTTGCCGCCGCCTCGGATCACGTGGGCACCCCTCAGCGCCACGGTGTCGGGCACTGATGCAAACGACGTGGAAGGTGGTCCCGCCGGAGTTCGGGCCCGCGTCCGCGACCCACACGCGCACGCGCTCGTTGGTCGGTCTCGAAGCCTGGATCGGGTGGGCCTTGTACTGGAAGGGCGCACGCCGTTGAAGGCCGCTCGCGTGGGCTGCAGCCGACAGGGTGAGGCGTCAGCGGGCTGCCCGTCCAGCGGGTGAGAGCTCGGAGGCGACCGCGGCCATGACGCACTCGCGGTCGACCTTGTCCAGGTCGGTCGGGTCGATGATGACAGCGACTGTGCCGTTCGCGATAGTGCATCGACATGGGCGCGCGTCGAGCGGTGAGTAGAGCCAGATGCCGCGTTCTTCGCGACGAAGGTGTGTACTCGAGGTCTGCCCAGGTTCCGATTGAGTGCATGACGTTGCTCGGGAGCAGTGACAGGCCCGCGTGGAAGTCAGCAGAGTGGCTCATCGTCCCGTTAGTGTGACTCGAGCGTGATGTGGAAAGGTGTCGCCGATGTGTCCGTGCAGGATTAGGCCAGGTGCGTCCCCGTTGAAGGTCACGGCCTCGGCGCGTGGAAACTCGGCGTGACGTTGACGTCTGCTCGGTGATGACCGTGAAGGTGTGATGTAACTCGGCGGTCTCGTTCGTAGCGGGCGGCGCAGTCGCGTCGCCGAGTCGTCGCCGCGTGGTCCGTCAGGGCCGTCGGGGTGGCGGTCCTGCGGCGGCGTCCTGTGCCGTGGTCGATGCTGCGTGATGCGCGATGGCTGCGAGGCCGGGGTCAGGAGGGACGAGGTCAGCGCCCGTAACCTGCGTGCAGGGTCATGCCCATCGTCGCGGTGACCCGGCAGGGCGCACCAGCCCTCACGACGTCGCCGGAGATGGCCGCCGGGTCGAGTTCACTTCGTCTCGCCCGACGCGAGGCGACCCGGAGGTCACGCCCGTCTCGAGACACCAGGTCGTGGCGCTGGTCCCCCGAGTTCGTGAGAGTCGATGATGGGACGGTCACCGACCGGCACCTCGATGTGGTTCGGCGTGAAAGGCCATGCACCGTCGACGCCCACGGACACCTGGGTCGTGTGTCCGAGGTCGGCATCACGGACGAGCCGTGGTTCCCGTCGATTCCCGTGCCACCGTCGTGGGCGCGGACGGGTTGGACAGGAAGATAGCCAGCGCAGTACCACGGCGGAGACGACGCCGACGATCGCTCCGGCCGTGCGCAGCTCACCGGCGAGTGAGTCGCCGTCGGGCTCAGCCGCCAGCTTTCGGCGTTTTCACTCGATGCGGACGCCTTTCAGGTCTCGCCTCCGACGAGGCGAAGCCGGATGGGTTCGGGTCAGCCACGGCGGCCTCCTTGCGTGGTGGGGGATGAAGAGGCTGGCGGCAGCGGCGCGCTGCCCTGGGCCACCGCCGCAGCGGACGATGCTCGACGGCGACGTAGGTGGCCAGCAGGACCACCCACGCGGCGTGAGGCCGTTCGGCCGGAGGTTCCGCCCGAGGATGCGACAGCAAGTGCGAAGAGCGCAGCCACGTTGCGAGCCGCCTCCGGATGGGGGCCCCGGCCTCAGGCGCGCGCTGACGCCGACGCGCACCTGCCGGACGGAGCCGCGCCGCCAATGACGACCTTGGGCATCAGGTAGGTGAGCGCGCCGACGAAGAACTTGGTAGCGCCGCGCCCAGGATCAGCATCCACGCGAGGGCGCGCTGCGCAGCCGGTCGCGTCCGCCGCATCAAGGCGCGCGAGGGACGCAAGCGGCGCCCGCGACGAGGATCCATGCCACGGCGCCACGCGCAGGGACGCACGCGCCGTACTCGCGGGTGCCCTTCGCAAGATGCCACGCGGACGAGTGGAACGCCCACGCCCGAGGGCAGCCGCGCCCGACGACAGCGAGACCCGGGAGGCAACGCGCATCAGACCGGCCACAGCCGCCACGTGCCGGCGACGAGCGCAGCCGCACAGGGGCAGGGCGCTCCGTCGCTGCAGACACAGACTCGCGGATCCATGCGCGTGCGCATCGCTAGTCCGCCAGCATCGCCGGAGTCCCGCCACGTCGTGGGCCCACCGCCTCCGGCGATTACGCGCCGGTGCGTGCAGGCGACCGTCGAGCAGTCGGGCCTCGCCAGCCGCGCGGGAGCGTTCGCGTCGAACATGGCCGCAGTAGTGACGAAACCAGCCAGCGTCGCCGACCACCCAGGAAGAACGCCCGCCGCGATGTAGTACCGGATGATGACCGCGAGGCGCGAGGCCAGGCGCTCGCGGAGAGGCGGTGAGCAGCGCCACCCGTGCTCGGGCGCGATCGCGCCGACGGTCGTCGCGCGTGGTGATCGGTCGCGTGCTGAAAGCCGACCCGCATGCCGCCGATGAGGAGCAGCAGGGAGAGATTAAACGCCGTGCTTTGCGCACCGTGTTGTCGCGCCAGCCCGCCGATCGTCCGCCAGGTGGGCGAGCGCGCGTGCAGTAGTACCAGGACCGCTGGAAGATCCCGTTCGATAGGACGCATAGGGGTCGCAGGTGGGTCATCGTCCACAGAGTTCTGCAGGATGTTGCGGCCTCGGGCGACGATCGTGAGTCGCCGCGCTGCAACGGCTGCCGCGCGCATCCAGACGGTGGTCGCGCGGTCGGTGCGAGGAGACGCGGGCAGCGTTCATCGCGGGTCTCGAGCGTTCGCGCGCGCCAGCGAATCATCACCGTCAGCGTCGTGGCGGGCGAGAGGGAGCATGCCGACGGCGAGGGTGCCTCAGGGCGCCGGGTGACGGCCTCGCCATGCCCGCGCGAGGAGGCGCAGGAGAGGAGACCTGCAGGAACGCGGGGGACCCGCAGCGGCGCAATGGTAGGGCACCTCGCGTCCGGGCAGTGCAGGACGATGACGGGCGCGTGGGGCGCAGCATGGAGACGGCGACCGATCGCGATCGCGTGCCGGCGTTTGCCGTCGTCGTAGCCACGTATCAGTAGAGGCGGGTGGGCGACGACCCACATCGCGCGGGCACGAGCGCCAGCGCCTCGCGCATGCGCACGCGCGGCCGCCAGGCGCGGCGAGCCGTTCCGCGCGCACGGTGCCGCGCGGCGTCCGTGCCACGCTGGTGTCGGCCATGCAAGGACGCAGGCTCAGGCCGATCGGCGGATAACCGAGTCTGGTGGGAGTGGAAGCGCTTTGGCGACGGTCAGGCCCACCATGAGGCCGTAACGGCGCTCTCGGTGGTGATGCGCCGCTCGGTGGAGCCGGACGCGAAGGCGAGGCGCGCGCGAGCTCGGCTGCGTTCACCGGTGAGTCTGCGACGATCGCGAACGCCAGCCACCACGGCACGCGCGCGGCGTCTCGAGGCCTCTATACCATGGGAGGATGCCGCCCAGGCCAATGGGCGCGCGCGTCAGCTGGATGGGGACCGCGTGCGGGTGGCCCTGCCGACAGGGTCCACGCTGTGACAGATGGCCGTCAGCAGGGCCCGTACCGAGAGGGTGATGAGGGAGGCCGGGCATCATCCCGCTCGGGCAGGCCACGCAAAATTAGTGCGGCAGCGGTGGCGAAGGATCGGGAGGTTCGCGAGCGCCTCGCGCACGCGGTTGCGTTCAAGAGATGAGGCCGCGCTGGTTCCGCCGGCTCCGGTGAGCGGGGGAGCGGCGTACGCTGCGCGCCGCCCGTCGGATTGCAGGGCGACCCGCGCGCTTCGAGGCAGTCGCGGTAGCAGGGCCCGTAGATCGCGATCCGTGCACGTCGGCTCGTCGAGGCCACAGGCGCAGGAGTGCTAAACCCAGGCGCACGAGGGGCGTCCGGTCCGCCGGGAGCGCAACGCCCGCGAGGGGCAGACGCGGGCGAGCCGCGGGCAACCAGATGGTGTTGGCCTCACCGTCGTTGTCTGACTAGGGCCCTGGGCCAGTGCATCCGGTCCCGCGTGCGTCATTGTGCGGGTGCGCGGATGCCTCTCGCTCATGTAGGGCCACTGGAGTCGGTGGGCGTTTGCCATTCGCTTCCCGCTCTGACAGTGCCAAGTAGCGGCCCTGCACGCACTTTTCTAGGGATAAAAACGGTGGGAGTGGGTGATGGGCATTTCACCGAGAACAATGCGCGGCACAGCTATGGCTGAAGCGATTGCGCCATCTCTATCATCCGAGCTGTTATGTGGCCCAATGACTCTGTCACTCGATCACTATTCATGGAGTAAATGACTGAGGCGATCTGTCGCTGTATGCGTAGGTAGAGTTCCCGAAGCTCGCCGCTGACCTCGCGCGATGAAACCGCAGACTGCCGTCCGTCTGCACGCCCGGAAGGAGGGCGCAGGTGCGTTCGCCTCCGCGATGCGGCGCTGACCTGGCCTCACCAGCCACAGGCGGTAGCGAAGAGAAGCTCCGCCGACCAGTGCATGAAGACCGGCAGAAAGCTCGAAGATGTGCCGACTCGCTCGAGGCTGCCGGAACGAGACTTCATCGCGCTCGCCATGAGGGAAGGGAGCGGCCAGCTCATCGGCTCCGATTGTCAACGGTGACGACTGCGGTCACTCAGGTCAGGGTGGCGGCGGGAGACGGTCGTACGGGAGCCGCGACTGGTTCCTCTTCCCTCGCCGATCGGCGGTGGCAATCCGCCTACGCGCGCCCGCGTCTTCCCGGTGACGGGCAAGCGGAGGGCGACACCACGGGGCCGAGGGGACTCGCGCCACCGCCGACCAGACCCGCACCCAGGTCGGCGGAAGGTTGGTACATGCATGCACCCGTCGGTCACGCGTACCTTGGATCCGATGTCATCAGCCGACTGGTCCGCGCCTATCGGGAGCCTGCTATCGACCTTCAAAGTGCCTCGTGACGCTTTACCCAGATGCGATCCGGCGTGGATCCGATCACTGGGATCGATCGACTGGCGCAGACTCGGAGGGCGGTCGTAATAATCAAGTGGTCTGATCTCCTGCAGTGGGAGGGCTCATCCCTCAATGACAATAGCAGCACGCATGAAGAAAGGTGCACGGTCGCTCAGGGAATGCGTCTGAGGAGTCTTCCAGTCAACACGTGAACTCCTGACCGGTCGAGAGGCCACACAGCATTGCTGCCGTCTTGCGATGTTGGAAGCTCTGTGCGGAGGTTGACCATGCAGGAAGAAGAGCTCACGGCTCGCGCGCGACCATCCAGCGAGGCCTCGGGAGGGCACAGAGCAGTCCGGAAGGCGCCCAGGAAAGGCGCAGGCTGGCACCGCAGCCACTCCTGCCTTCACATCGGGGCGATGGGTCACGTTCAATTGTGACGTGGGCCCACCCTCAACGTGTCTCGGCCGATGCGGCGACGATCAGAGAAGAACATGAGAGAGATCGTGCGACCAGGTGAGCGCGAGGTGTCCAGAAGGCGAAGTGCTGTCAGAACGCAGAGCAAGCTCGCTTGGCCCTGGGTGGTGGAGCGAGCTCCTACGCGAATGGGTCGACCAAGGGAACGCGCGACCGAAGGATCTGGGCCTTCGCCCAGGGCGCCTCCGAGGAGAGTGGCCAAGTGGTGGTCGTCGCTCAGCGAGCGCTTGAAACAGATGATCGAGACTCACGGAGATCGCAGCCCTGAACGGTATCGACGGAGACGTCGCGTAACAAGAGCGAACCGTATTTACATGGACGATACCGCAAGAGGAGAGAGACGGAGCTTGAGCGTCTCCAAGCAGCAGCTACGACGCCGCATCGCTTCGCGTCGTGGGCGCCATGCAGCGCCAGAGCTTGTCGAAGGGCGTGTGAAGTCAGCCTCCATAATGATCAGGACACTGGTCAGAGGAAGGTCAGGACGGTGTGCCCCGCCAGGCTCCTGAGCCTGGAACCTCGAGCAAGCACATCGGCAGCTGTCGCGGGGCAACGTCGGCCTGCGTGGTGTGGTCGTTCCCGGCCTGTACTCAACGTCATAGAAGACGGACGACTATGACGACGCGGTGGGTATCATGCGAAAGAATGTTCAGAAACACGCTCGGGTGACGGGAGTTGCGATCGTTTCCTACCTTGGCTGTTTGGGGAACATCGCAGAGGTAGCGGACGTTGGCTACGCCCAGGAGAACGCGGATAAGCTGTCCGGATTCCTCAATGGCCCTGGATGCGTCGCCGCGAAGCCCGTGCGGCGGGCGACGCGCGTAATAGCGTCGCCGGCCGCTTCGGGTCGAGCGACCGCCGGCATCGCGCTCACCAAAGGTCAGTCCCGGCGTCGTGGACGACTCATCTCAGTTCGGCTCTCCGGGTTCAGGTGTCCAGAGATGTCTCCGAGTTCAAAGCTTGAGAAGGGACACGCCTGGGTCAGTGCCACGGACTACAAGCAGGACATGGTCAGGGCGCGGAGACGACGGCCTGATTCGGAGAGAATCCCGCCAAGATGCCGAGCTTCCTGAACCGCCTGATCCAGCGATTGTCGGTGACAGGATCCACGACAGTCCATCTCTCCGTTCGAAGCAGCGGACCGCTGCAGCGAGTAACTTCAAGGCGCTCGACGACCTCTCTCGGGTCATCGCAGTGAAAATTAAGTGAGGCGCCCGCTCGTCAGGGCGCTCGCGAGTTGTTCCAGCGGTGGTGACGCCCGCGTGCGGCACCGTTCGGAGGAGGAAAGATAGACCCGCGAACAGAGGAAGAACCTGGAACGGGCCGCGTCGCTCGAACCTGACCCAGGCGCGTTCAAGCGGACGTAGAAACCGGCGATCATTCGTGCGCGCGACACACTGATGACGCGTGAGAACTGCAGGAGCTACGACGGCAACAGTTACATCTACCGTAACGTTGTTGGTGACCAGGTTCTGATTTCTCGATGGTGTCGCGTACGTACTGATTTCGAGCGCGATCCTGCCCGGGTGCGCTGCGTTTTGACGCAGAGCTGGGGCCCCTCAGTTTTCGATTTCCGTGAACACGTCTAGGATGATGGCCGTGGCAGCGACACGGTCCTTGCTCGACGAGCGAACGATACGGGCGACCGTACACATCGTGGTGTCGGGTATCGGGTTGAGCAATGATGAACTATTACACGGGTGATCTGCGCAGCGATGGAACATCCACTAATCCCCAGGAACTGGCGGATATTCCCGGACGCGTGCCGGACTGGTTCGCCGACGCGGCTGCGGGCGCGCAGTCGTGACGAGGTCCAACTCAGCAACCTGCTAGACGATGAAGGGGCGGCGCTCAATTTGAGCGCCGCCCCTCACAACCCGCGTGAGCGGCAACGTCAGAGCGTCAGCCGTTCAGGGCGTCGGACACGACCTGCTTGGCGGCCTCCTGGACCTGGGCCAGGTGCTCGGCACCCTTGAAGGACTCGCCGTAGATCTTGTAGACGTCCTCGGTGCCCGACGGGCGCGCGGCGAACCACGCGGACTCGGTCGTCACCTTCAGGCCGCCGATGGGCGCGTCGTTGCCGGGCGCGCGCACCAGCTTGGCGACGATCGGGTCGCGGCCAGCTCGGTCGCGGTCACGTCGTCCGCGGACAGGGCCGCCAGCTTCGCCTTCTCCTCGCGGGAGGCGGCCGCATCGATACGGGCGTAGGCGGAGGCGCCGAAACGCTCGACCTGCTCCTCGTGCAGCTGGGAGGGGGTCTTGCCGGTCACAGCCAGGATCTCCGAGGCGAGCAGCGCCAGGATGATGCCGTCCTTGTCAGTCGACCACACGGTGCCGTCCTTGCGCAGGAACGAAGCTCCCGCGCTCTCCTCACCGCCGAAACCGACGGTACCGGACAGCAGGCCGGGCACGAAGTACTTAAAGCCCACGGGCACCTCGATCAGCTCGCGGCCCTGGCGGCCACGACGCGGTCGATGAGCGCGGAGGACACGAGGGTCTTGCCCACGGCCGCGTCGGCGTTCCAGCCGGGGCGGTGCGTGAACAGGTACTCGATGGCGACGGCCGGAAGTGGTTCGGGTTCATCAGGCCGTCGGGGGTGACGATGCCGTGGCGGTCCGAGTCCGCGTCGTTGCCGGTCGCGATGTCGTAGGGGGTGTTGCCCTCGGCGTCGGGGGTCATGGCCTCGCGCAGGGATGCCATCGCGTAGGGCGAGGAGCAGTCCATGCGGATCTTGCCGTCCCAGTCCAGGGTCATGAACGGCCAGGCCGGGTCGACCTCAGGGTTGACGACGGTCAGGTCGAGGCCGTAGTGCTCGCCGATGGCCGCCCAGTAGTCGATGGACGCGCCGCCGAGCGGGTCGGCGCCGATGCGCACACCGGCCTTGCGGATGGCCTCGATGTCGATGACCTGGTCCAGCTGCGAGACGTAGTAGTCCAGGTAGTCGAAGGCTTGATGTTCGGGTCGTGCAGAAGGTCGGAGCCGGTGACGCGGGGAACGTTCTTCCATTCGCCCGAGTCGAGGAGCTCGTTGGCGCGCGCCGCGATCCAGCCAGTCGCGTCGGTGTCGGCGAGGCCGCCGTGAGGCGGGTTGTACTTGAAGCCGCCGTCGCGCGGGGGTTGGCTGGGGGTGACGACGATGCCGTCGGCCAGGCCGTCGCCCTCGGTGCGCAGGTTAGCCGGGGCGCCGTTCGCGCCGAGGATGGCGACGGACACGGCGGGGTGGGCGTGTAGGAGCCGCGCGAGTCGATGCGCGTGTCGATGCCGGCGGCCGCGAGGACCTCCAGGGCGGTGCGCCACGCGGGCTCGCTCAGGGCGTGCGTGTCACGGCCGATGAACAGGGGACCGTTGATGCCCTGGGAGGCGCGGTATTCGATGATCGCGGCGGTGATGGCGATGATGTGCGCCTCGTTGAACTTGGAGTCCAGCGAGGAGCCGCGGTGACCCGAGGTGCCGAACGCGACGCGCTGTCCGACGTCGGTCGGGTCGGGGATGATGTCGTAGTAGGCGGAGATGACATCGTCGACGTTGATGAAGTCTTCTGGAAGGGCACGTGTGCCAGCTCGTTCATGCATAGCAATAGTGTTGCACTTACGCCCGCTTGTGGGTAATACTGTCCCACGGCGTGGACTTTTCCTTGTTTTCTCTTGTTCGAGGCCGTGGCAGGCCGTCTGGAAAAGGCCAGGTGAGAGCGCGCCGTGCCCCGGCCTCGTCCGTGTGGGCGGAGGGGTGTATGCACGTATTCCCAAAAACGGCGCCGAGCGACTATCCTATGAGATGTCGGTCACCGCAGACCGTGACTGTGTTGTCAGGAGGAACATCGTGGGATGGTTTGATTCCATCGAACATAACCGTTGGCTGAGCGGCCACATGCAGGCCCTCATTGAAGAGGCAGAAGGTGCGATCGTCGCGACTGGTTTCGCGCACCTCGACGCCGATGGAAAGCCCGATCCGACCCGATCGATTGACCTGGCCGTCACGGGTCGCATGGCCTACGTGTTCTCGCTCGGTGCGCTCATGGGTCTGCCTGGCACTCGTCGCTACGCCGACCATGCCGTCAAGGCGCTGACCAACTACTTCACGGACCCCGTCAACGGCGGCATGTGGTTCGCGATCAAGCCCGAGCCCGACGAGGATGGGCACGGCGTGCCGTGGGACGAGGATGCGCGCGTCAAGTCGCAGTACCACACGGTGTACGCGCTGCTGGGCGTGGCCGCTGCGACGGTCGCGGACCGGCCGGGTGCCCACGAGCTGCTCAATCGCATGCTCGAGGAGCAGAAGGAGCTCTGGACCGACGACTACGGCCTCGTGTGGGATCAGTACGACGAGGCCTTCAATGAGCCCGTCCCCGTCCACACCCTCGGCACCCTCATCCACACGATCGAGGCCTACATGGCCGCGGCCGAGGCCACGACTGAGCCCGAATGGCTCGACCGCGCCGAGAAGATGACGGCCTTCGCCTACAAGGTCGCCTCCAAGAACGGCTGGCGCATCCCGGAATACTTCGACGAGAAGTGGGAGCCGAGCCCCGAGGCAGGCAAGCTCCTCAACGACGGACGCCGCTACTACGAGGGCTACGTGACCGGCCACTCCATGCAGCTCGGTCGCTTCGCGCTGCAGGTACGTGCGGGTCTGCGCTCCATGGGTTGGACCGTGCCCGACTACCTCCTCGAGATGGGAACCGAGCTCTTCGAGCGTGCACGCGTCGACGGCTGGCGTCGCACCGACGGCAACCCCGGCTTCTCCACCGGCGTCAACGACGAGGGCGACCCCGTGCCCGGCGAGGACGAGCATCAGCAGTGGGTCGTCTGCGAGGGCGTGTGTGCCACCGTCGCCGTGCGCCGCGCCATGCTGGACGACGGCGCCCGCGTCTCCGACGTCGAGCACTTCGAGCACTGCTACCGCTCCTTCGTCGACTACATCCACGACTACCTCATCAGCCAGCCCGGTCGATGGGTGCGTCGCCTTGGTCCCCGCAACGAGAACGTGCAGCCCGCCAAGTCCTCGCGCTGGGACGTCTACCATGCCGTCCAGGCGACGCTCGCGATCCGCCTGCCGCTGTGGCCGCCGACGGCCCCTGCGCTCTCGCGCGGCCTCCTCGACCGCCCCGAGGAACCGGCCCCCGACAAGAAGTCCTGGAACTTCTTCGGGCTGCGCGGCTGACGCGCCAAATGTCTGATGGGCTCGGGCCCGGGGATGCGAGGGTCGCATCCCCGGGCCTGGTCCTGTAGGATGTTCCGCGTCTGGAGGGCTGTCTGAGTGGCCGAAAGAGACGGTCTTGAAAACCGTTGTGTCAGCAATGGCACCGGGGTTCGAATCCCTCGCCCTCCGCCGAGCCGGCCGCCCACGGGCGTCGCGGCGGGTGCACGTTCGCGCTCGCGGTGAAAATGCCCTAAAGTAGTCGGCACTGGAGACGTCGCATAGTCCGGTCGAGTGCGCCTCCCTGCAGGAGGTAGGGGTGCATAGCCCCTCGCGGGTTCAAATCCCGCCGTCTCCGCATGACCCCCGCGCTTCGAAAGAAGCGCGGGGGTTTTCGTATTCTCTGGCCCAGTGGGCGGGGAACTATCCGGTGTTTGCGCAGCTAATTTGCAAGTTGGTTTGGAAAGTGTGTCGTGCGTGGACCGCACGCACACCCTGGGAAATACTGGGTAATTATACAAACGGCAGCATCTAAGTGTGATGCATCACTAAATCTGTGAGGTTGGTCTGTCATCCAATCCCTATTGCAGTGGTCATAATTTGATGATGCCGACAATGCTTTCCTGGCAATTGTTGAAAAATCTATTGTTGATGCTCAAAAGTTCATGTACTGACCAAGAGTTCAGAGAAGTTGTTACACTGCCGTTATGCCCGGAATGTCAACGAAATACACCGTTGTAGTTGTGGCTCAGGCGATAGTTGTTAGGCATGGTCGTGCACTCTGCTCCTTCACTAGGCTGGGATCCAAGTCCTGTCCACATTTCAACAAAAGAAGGAGAAGTCGATGTCTCGACTGCGTCCGTTCCGCGCCCGTGTGGGCGTTGCGGGTGCTGCCAGCCTGGCCGCTCTCTCGCTTCTCGTCACGTCGCTGACACCCCTCGCCATGCGAGCCAGCGCCGCCGACGAAAGCACGCAATCGCCCGACGTAGCAACCTCCCAGGAAGCTGCCACGGCCTCGTCCAACTCTGAGGCCGCAGACGCTGCTGCCGCCGAGGCCGGGGTCGAAGCCCCGCCGCCGAGGCTGGCGCCGAGGCTCCCGCCGCCGAGGTAGCCCCCGAGGATCAGCCCGCACGCGCCGCGCCCGCGCAGTCGCTGACGACCAGGCGACCCTGGCTCTGAACGTTGTGAACGACGCAGAAACCCTGCGTAGCCACGATGCGCAGATCACGACGATCAACTTCTCCTGCTCCTCGGTGACCACCCCCTGTAAGGAGCCTTCATCGAGCTGACGCTGCCCGGCCCCCATCACGCCGGACGGCCTCAAGCTCTTCGAGCGCGGTTACACGGTCGTCCCCGTGACCGGTGACAGCGTCGCCAGGACGGCGCAATATATTGACAAGCTCGAGGATGGATCGCGCGTCCAGCGTTACCGCTTCACGCTGAAGGATCCGCTGCCCGCCGGCACGTCCGACCGTATCCAGGTCACCTGGAACTACAACTACTACGATGCGCCGAACAACTCGACGACCACCCAGAAGGTGACCTTCAGCGCGCAGAACGCTGAGAAGCTCGAGAACGAGCTGACCACCACCTGGACCGCCGATACCGACATCGCGATCGAGAAGAGCGGCCCCACCAACAAGGCGAACTACCCCGCCGTTGGTGGTGAGACGACCTACAAGCTGCGCTACGGCTATCAGCAGATCGACCAGGACAACCCCAACAAGGTCGGTATCCGCTGGAACGGCTCCTCGCTGAAGAATGGCCTCAACGGCCTCGGCTTCGTGGGTGTCCAGAACATCAAGGTTGTGGACCCGCTGCCCGCCAAGGCTGTTTTCGTCACGGCCTCCGACGGCGGCGTCTACGATCCGGCGACCCACACCGTCACCTGGTCCTACGATCGCTGGTTCTGGCAGAACCCGATCGAGTCGACCGTCACCGTGAAGTACCCCGAGGGCACGGTCACGCTCGATGACACGGTCACCAACAAGGCGACCATCAGCGCCGAGGTCATGAACGACCCGACGAAGACCCTGACGAAGAGCTCCGAAATCACGCACGGCTTCGCCGAGCGTAAGGTCGGCGGCCGTATTGCTAAGTCCGGCAACGACTACCAGTACCAGGTTCGCAACGTGAAGACCCCTTGGCGTTTCTCCGCCAACAACACCGGTAACACGACGCTGCACATGCACTGGGACGATACTCTGCCCTGCACCTGGTCTTCCCAGGATGCTAAGGCCGCCGGCGCAGCCTGCGATACCCCCACGTTCGTCGGCCCCTACCAGTTCAACATTCTCGGCAAGTCCGGCTACGAGGAAAATGGCGGCTGGACCTTCGAGTACTGGACCAACAAGGGCAACCACGAGACCGTCAACTACACGAAGACGACCGGCCTGACCCCTGCCCGAGGGCGAGTGGATCACCCGCTTCACGATCGATACCGACGTGGCACCCTGCAGACCAACGCGACGATCTTCTTCTACGGCACTGTGAATCCCGCCCCTGCCGACGACGAGCCTGCGGACTTCGCCTCGCACTACAACCCTGTGTACCCTCCGGAGAAGTACTACAACCACGTGGCCTCCCCGGATTACGTGCGCTTCAGAACTGTGCCAGCGGTACTTTGACCGATAAGGACACCGGCACCGTCGTCGCTTCGAACGACGAGGTCTGCTCCTGGATGCGCGTGCGCGACGAGTTCCCGAGCGTCCAGGCCTACAAGTCCGTGCGCACCAACCCCGTGGTCGGGCAAGCCCGCCACCTTCTTCATCAACGGTACTCGCTGCCGGCCACCGAGGGTGGCACGCCCACTCCGTTCACGATCGTGGATCTCCCTGCCCGAGGGCTTCGACGTCGATGACGCTTCGGGGATCGTCCCGAGAAGCGCTCCACGCTGAAGAACCCCGACGGCACCCCCTACGACCTGAGCAAGGTCACGGTCGAGGTCGAGAAGAACTACAACAACACCGGCCGTACCCTCATCCGCTGGAACGTTCCGGATCCGGTCGAAGGCAGCCTGTACTCGACCTTCAATGTCAACGTGCTCGCGACCGCTCCGGCCGGTAAGAACACGAACGACGCCATGGCGTTCATGCCCGGCGACGGCGCGAAGGCGACGACCGAGGATAAGAGCCTGCGCAACACCAACTACTGCATCGGTAACCGCGCGGTCGACACCTTCGACGTGAACAAGAACGGCTCGACCACCGACTACGTGTGTAACGCCGCAATCGACTTCAACGTGGCCACGACCCCATCGATGGCCATCGCGAAGGAAGTCAAGGGCAACAAGAACCCCGACTTCGTTCCGGCCGGCGAAGTCGCCGAGATCGACCCGGGTGCCGACGGCGCCTACCGTTTCACGATCTCCAACGCGGGTAACACCCCGCTGACCAAGGTCGTGGCCTACGACATCCTGCCTTACGTGGGTGACGTGGGCGTTGGCCCTCGCCTCCTCGCAGGCTCGTGACTCTCGTTGGAAGCCGAACCTGAACTCCACGGCGTGGGCGTTCGAGTCGGTGAAGGAGAAGCCGGGTCGCGATCCTGAGAGTCACGGCGTGTTCCGGCCTCGGACATCACGGTCCAGTACTCGACGGTTCCCAACCCCTGCCGCGGCGAGGTCCTCTCCGCGGGTGGCGCCATGAATGACGCTCCCGCCGGTTGTACCCCCAACGCGTGGGGCGACGCTCCCGCCGACCTGACGACGATCACGGGCTTCCGCCTGGTGATGAACCGCGACATCGAGCCGGGCGAGAAGATCCGCTTCATTGCGACCATGACCTCCCCGGTCAACGCCAACCTCATCGCCTGGAACTCCGTGGCCATGTCCGGCGGCTCCATGCAGAACGGCAAGGTGTCCTACCTGCTGCCCAACGAGGCCCCCAAGGTCGGCATCAACGTCTCCTCCGACGTCGAACTGAAGAAGACGGTTGCTCGGGCGAAGATGAACGGCGACGAGCCGGTCCGTGACGCCAACGGTGTCATTGAGACGGTTGAGTCCGACGATGTCATCATGCCGGGCGACTACATGCTGTACAAGGTGAGCCTGAAGGCCAAGGGCCCGGCGGTTGCCTCGGGCATGAATGTCGCCGACGCTCTGCCTTCTGGTGTGGAGTACGTGTCCTCCGAGACGCGTGTCTGCCAGGATGGTGCGACGAACCCGTGCACGGGCCCGGTCTATGCGACCGCCAACTACGATGCGGCGGCTGGTAAGTGGGCCGCGATGGAGTCCGGCATTCTCGACACCAACCTCAACGTTGGTGGTACCGAGACGCTGTACGTCCTCGTGAAGGTCAAGCCCGCAACCGAGGGTTCGACCATCACGAACACGGCGACGCTGGGTAAGTTCGATCAGATCGACTCCAACCCGGATAACAACAAGGACAGCGCGACCTTCAAGGTGGGTGGCACCCTATCGGGCACCATCTACAACGATGCCGACGCCTGGTGGACCTTCAATGACGGTGATAAGCCTTTCGAGGGTGTGACGGTCCGTCTGCTCGACGCGGACGGCAACCCGGTGAAGGACTCGTCCGGCGCTGACATCACCACGAAGACCGGTGCCGACGGTAAGTACACCTTTACCCGTCTGCCCCTGGGCTCGTACAAGGTTGAGGTTGTCCCGGGTGAGGCGAAGGTTGACGGCACCGACGTGAACCTGGCTGACTACAAGCAGACCTACGGCTACGGCTCTTCGACATCGCGCTCCCAGGTTGGTAAGGGCAAGCTCGTGACGCCCGCGCCGATCGAGCTGACCGCTGCTGCTCCCAACGTCACGAAGATTGACTTCGCGTTCGTGAAGCCGGTCTCGTTGGGTAACTTCGTGTGGTTCGACGCGAACAAGGACGGTATCCAGGATGCGGATGAGGTCGGCGTTGCCGGCGTCACCGTCACCCTGGATGGACAGCTGGACATGGATGTGGTCGTCGATGCCGATGGCAACCTCGTCAAGCCCGTGACCACGGACGCCAACGGCAAGTACGTCTTCACGAACCTGCTGCCTAGCGACTATGGCGTGACCTTCACTTTCCCGTTTGGCTACTACGAGACCGTGAGGACGGCGGGCGATGATCGATCCGTGGATTCCGATGGTGCTCAAACCTGGCTTCGTCTGAAGCAGGGGTCAGGACGACATGACCGTCGATCTTGGTTTGATTGCTGATGGCACGATTGGTGACACGCTGTTCTGGGACGTCGACAACAACGGTGGTTCCGAGCCCTCGGGTGCGGACAAGCCGCTGGCCGGCGTGACCGTGAAGCTCACCTACACGACCCCCGCGGGCGTGGAGAAGACGCTGACTACGGTCACGGACGAGAACGGCAAGTACTCGTTCAAGGACCTGGCTCCCGGCGATTACTGTCGTCACTGCTGACAAGGCCTCCCTTGCCACCGTGTGCCCCGAGTGCACCGCTCAGACCCACGCCCCGTCGGGCGACCTGACGGCCTCGGAGGGCCAGGAGCTCTCCCTCACCTCCAAGGTGACGCTGAGCCCCGGCAAGATGACGAACAACGACCAGGACTGGGCGTTCACCGGCGTCGCCAACACGGCGATCGTCAAGGCGATTGCAGAGCCGGCCGAGGTTCCGGCGGGTGGTTTCACCCCCGGCACGTCCGTCACCTACACGCTGACCGTCACGAACGAGGGCCCGAGCCCCGCGACCGGCGTCATCGCGCAGGATAAGCTCCCGTCTGGCGTGACCTTCGTGTCCGCCGAGGGCGATGGCACCTACGATGCCGCCTCCGGCAAGTGGGACCTGAGCACTGAGGGTGATCGAGAAGGGCGCGACGCGCACCCTGCGCATCACCGTCACCATCGATTCTTCCGCCGCCGGCTCGGTTGTGACCAACACGGCCACGATCGAGAAGCAGGATCAGATCGGTGATAAGAAGCCGGACAACACCTCGTCCGTGCCGCTGACCGCCGGTTACACGATTGCTGGCAAGCTCTACAACGATGCGGACGCGTCGTTCAGCTCTGATAACGGCGAAAACCCCTACTCGGGTGTTACCGTTGCGCTGCTGAAGAAGGATGGCACCCCTCGTCCTCGACAAGGACGGCAACCCGGTCACGGCTGTGACGGACGCCGAGGGTAAGTACTCCTTCAGCGGTCTGCCGCTGGGCGAGTACACGGTCAGCGTCGTTGATCCGACGTCCGGTCCTCTGGCGGGCACCAAGCCCACCGAGGCCTACACCGGCCGCTACAAGACCACCGCGGACGTGACCATCGCTGAGGCGACCGGTTCGGTCATCGACGTGAACTTCGGTTTCGTCAAGCCCGCCTCTGTTGGTGACTACACCTGGATGGACGTCAACCGTGACGGTCTCCAGGACGCCGACGAGCCCGCTCTGCCGGGCGTGACGGTGACCCTGACCCGCGCCGACGGCTCTGCCGTGACGGACGCGTCGGGTAACCCGGTTGCTGCTGTCACGACGGATGCGAACGGTAAGTACGTGTTCGAGAACCTGCTGCCCGGCGACTACAAGGTGTCCTTCCAGGCACCCGCTGGCTACGAGGCAACGACCTCGGAGGCTGGCGACGACCGCGCTGCGGACTCCAACGGAGCTTCGGCTTCGGTCACCCTGGTTCAGGGACAGACGGATGACACGATTGACTTCGGTGCCGTTGGTACTGGTGTGATTGGTGATCAGCTGTTCCTCGATGTCAACCAGAACGGTGGCAATGCCCCCGATGCTGGTGACAAGCCGCTGGCGGGCGTGAAGGTGACGCTGACCTGGACGGGTCCGGGTGGAATCACTCGCACGTACGAGACCACGACTGACGCTGAGGGTAAGTACAAGTTCGAGAACCTGCTTCCGGGCGAGTACAAGGTGTCGGTTGATCCCGAGACTCTGCTGAAGGCGGAGCCGCTGCTGGATGTGTTGACGCATTCGCCTGCGGGTGATGTGGATGCCAAGAAGGTTGTGTCTGAGGATGCGAAGGCCGATATGACAAGCTGGCGCAGGCGTTCAACCTGAATACGTCGGTGACGCTGACGGGTGAGAAGAACCAGAATCTTGATCAGGATTGGGGTTTTGGTATCTCGGCTGACACTGCGATTATGAAGGCGATCACCGATCCGGATGAGGCTGCTCAGGAGTCCTTCGAGTTCATTCCGGGCGCGAAGGTGACCTACACGCTGACGCTGACCAATAACGGTCCGGGCGCTGCTACTGGTGTGAAGGCCTCTGATGAGCTTCCTTCTGGTGTTTCCTTCGTGGAGGCCCAGGGTGATGGCTCGTATGATCCGGCCACGGGTGTGTGGGATCTGTCTGGTCTGACCCCTGGCGAAGGCTGATGTCAAGAAGATCGCGATCACGGTTGCGATCACCGGTGATGGTGCGGGCGCGTCGTTACGAACGTCGCGCGTATCTCCCACCAGGATCAGGCGGGCGACAACCCGACGAACAACGAGTCCCTCGGCGTCCTTCAAGGGCGGATACAACCTGGGTGGCACGATCTACCGTGACTCGGACGCCTCCTACTCCAAGGGCGACGACGAGCAGCGCTTTAAGGGCGTGACGGTTGCTCTGCTGAACGAGGATGGCACTCCGGTGCTCGATGCTGAGGGTAACCCGATGACTGCGACCACGGATGAGAAGGGTGCATACCAGTTTGTGGGTCTGGCTCCCGCCTCGTACCGCGTGGTGATCGTTGATCCCGACAAGGGTGATCTGGCTGGTCTGATCCCGACCCAGGCCTACACGGGCAAGGGTGCGACCGAAGCGGCTGTGACGATTACGGATGCGTCGGTGCAGGGCGTGGACTTCGGTCTGGTTGCCCCCGCCACGATCGGTGACCGTGTGTGGAATGACGCCGATGGTAACGGTGCGGATAACGGTGAGCCGGGCGTGCCTGGTGTGACCGTGATCCTCAAGGACGCCAACGGTGTTGAGGTGGCTCGTACCACCACCGACGCGAACGGTAACTACCGTTTCACTGGCCTGATCCCCGGTACCTACACGGTCGATATTGAGGTTCCTGCCGGTTTCAATGCGGCGACGACCTCGATGACGGTGACGGTTGGTGAGGGTGAGGAGAACCTGGATGTGGACTTCCCGCTCACGGTGATCCCCACCCCGACCCCGGCTACCACGGTTGCCAAGGTGCTGGCTCGTACCGGCTCGGACGCGTCCGTCCTGGGTGGTATGGCGGCCATGGCTGCTATCGCTGGCTTCGCGGCTTTGGCGGGTAAGCGCCGCCGTGACCGTGAGGAGGCCTGAGCCACACGCGGGCTGACCCCCACACGGGGGTGACCCCACCAAGGGTGAGGGGGCGCGAGACCACTGGTCCCGCGCCCCTCCCTTTATGCGCCGCTCGCCCGCACGCCACCCCGCAACAACGCTCTAATCAACTAACGGTCAATAAGTATGTGAGCTTAAGCACTCGGCTATCTTGTCGTTCTTTACGCTATTTCTATCGACTCGGTCATTATTGATTGATCGAGTCGGCAGGGATTTCATGATTATTCAATAAATCTCGGTCGCCCGTGCGATTGCTCAACTAACCATCAGTTCAGAGAACTTGCTTAGAAACTGTGGAACACGCTCTTCCCGACATTGCAGTCGTTATCCGCCATGATGTGCTGATGTGTAAGGGCTAGATAGGGATCGGCGCCTTCACTACGCTGGGAGGCATCCTGTCCACTTTCTGCCCCACAGAAGGAGAAGTCGATGTCTCGATCTGCGTCCGTTCCGCGCCCGTGTGGGCGTTGCGGGTGCCGCCAGTCTGGCCGCCTCTCGCTTCTCGTCACGTCGCTGACACCCCTCGCCATCGCGAGCCAACGCCGCCAGACGAAAGCACAAGAAACTCGACGTGCGTCGTCCCAGGACGCCGCCACTGCCTCGTCCGATGCGGAGGCCGCCGACGTAGCTGTCAGCGCTGAGGGCGTTGCCGCCCCGCTGCCGCCCGCGACGAGTCCGCCACCCTGGCGATGACCGTCGTCAACGACTCCACCACCCCTGCGAGTCCGCGACCAACAGATTACGACGATCAACTCTCGTGCTCGTCGGTGACCACACCCCGTCAGGGCGCCGTCATCGAGATGACACTGCCCGGCCCGATCACTCCGGCCGGGCCTAGCTCATCGAGCAGGGCCACACGGTCGTTCCCGTCACCGGTGATGTTGTCGCAAAGAGCGAGAACTTCGTCGAGAACTCTGCCGACGGCGCGTGTGCAGCGCTACCGCTTCACCCTGAAGCGACCCGGCTGCCCGCCGGCACGTCGGACCGCATCCAGATTCCGTGGCACTACAACGGCAACGATGCGCCGAACAACTCCACCACCACGCAGAACGTCGTCTCTCGGCCAACAACGCCGCCAGCGTTGAACAGACGCTGAGCACGACCTGGACCGCTTCGACCGACGTTGCCATCAAGAAGTACGGCCCGACGAACCGCCTGTACTACCCCGCAGTCGGCGGCGAGGCCACGTACGAGCTGAGCTACGGCTACCAGCAGAACGACACGACCAAGCCGAACGAGGTCGGTACCCGCTGGGGCGGCTCGGCCTACAACGGCAAGCTCGTCGGCATCGGCTTCCAGCAGGTGCAGAACATCAAGGTCGTCGACCCGCTGCCCGCGCAGGCCGTCTTCGTTACCGCCTCGAACGGCGGTGTCTACGACCCGGCCACCCACTCCGTGACGTGGTCGTACGACAAGTGGACGTACCAGAACCCCCTCACCTCCACCGTGACCGTCAAGTACCCCGAGGGCACGGTCACGACCGCGGATATGGTCACCAACACGGCGACCATCACAGCCGAGGGTATGAACGAGCCGACGAACGTCGTGTCCAAGAGCTCCGAGATTACGCACGGCTTCGCCGAGCGCAGGGTCGAGGCCACCGCTGAGAAGATCGGCACGTACAACCGCGACTACGCGCGCGGCGACGAGCTTCCCTGGCGTTTCGAGGGCAGCAACAACGGAAATACGACCGTGCACTACCGCTGGGAAGACGTCATGCCCTGCACCTGGTCCTCCGAGGACGGCAAGGCAGCTGGTGACGGCTGCGATAAGCCCGCCTTCGTCGGCCCCTACGAGTTCAAGATTTCCACCAAGTCCGGATACGAGGACATCAGCGGCTGGACCTTCGAGTACTGGACCAACAAGGGTAACCACGAGACGGTGACCTACAAGAACACCCGTACTCTCACCCTGCCGGACGGCGAGTGGATCACCCGCTTCGTCATCGAGACCGACGTCGCCCCGCTGGCCAGGCCGACCGTCGACCTGATCAGCAAGGTCTCGCGTGATGTCCCGAGGACCGAGCCCGCCGATTTTGCGAGCCACTACAACGCAGTCCCTGCCTCCGGAGAAGTACTACGACACCGTGGCCTCCGAGGACTATGTCCGTATCCAGAACTGCGCGTCCGTCAAGGCAACGGATAAGGACACGGGTACCGTCGCCGTCTCGAAGGACAATACGTGTAGCTGGACCCGTATCCGCACCGAGGTGCCCGGCGTGCAGGTCCGCAAGGAACTGCGACCAACCCGTCGTTGTCGGTAAGCCCGCCAGCTTCACGATCGTCGCCGAGGCCCGCAAGGCCGTCGACGGCGGTGCTCCCACGCCGTTCACGGTCGTGGACCTGCTGCCCGAGGGCCTCGACGTGGACGATGCGTCCAACATTCGCGCGGAGAGCTACTCCGTCCTGAAGAACCCCGATGGCAGCGCCTACGACCCGGCCAAGGTGAAGGTTGAGGTGAAAAGAACTTCAACAACACCGGCCGCACCCTGATTCGCTGGATCGTCCCGGATCCGGTCGAGGGCGCGTTCTTCTCGAAAGTACGACGCCAATGTCCTCGCCACCGCTCCCGCCGGCGACACGACGAACACCGCCTGGGCGTTCATGCCGGGTGGCGGAGCGAAGCCCTACGATCAGGACCGCAGCGTTCGCAACCTCAAGTACTGCATGAACTTCCGCGCTCAGGACACGCTCGACCTCAACCAGGACGGTTCGACGACGGACTTCCTGTGCGACTCCAGCGTGAAGTTCAAGATCGCCACGACCGCGGGTATGACGATCGCGAAGGAAGTCAAGGGCAACAAGAACGATGACTTCGTTCCCGCCGGTGAGATCGCCGAGATCGACCCGGGTGCCGACGGCGCCTACCGCTTTACGATCGGCAATGCGGGCAATGCGCCGCTGACAAAGGTCGTGGCCTACGACATCCTGCCCTACGTGGGTGACGTGGGTGTCGGACCCGCAGCCAACCAGGCTCGCGAGTCTCGTTGGAAGCCGAACCTGAACTCCACGAACTGGACGTTCCAGTCGGTGAAGGAACGTCAGGGCCGCGACCCCGAAATCACGACGGTTCCCGCCTCGGACATCACGATCCAGTACTCACGGTTCCCAACCCCTGCCGCGGCGAGGTCCTGGCCGTGGGTGGCGC
Source organism: uncultured Sanguibacter sp. (assembly GCA_916438365.1). The sequence goes on along the minus strand of CAKAEY010000004.1, from coordinate 47,297 downwards.
CATGAACGACGCCCCCGCCGGCTGTACCCCCGACGCGTGGGGCGATGCTCCCGCCAACCTGGCCTCGATCACCGGCTTCCGCATCGTCATGAACCGCGACATCGAAGTGGGCGAGAAGATCCAGTTCGTCGCGACCATGACCTCCCCGGTCAACGCCAACCTCATCGCCTGGAACTCCGTTGCCATGGCGGGTGGCGTCACCGAGAACGGCAAGGTGTCCTACCTGCTGCCCAACGAGGCCCCCAAGGTCGGCATCAACGTCTCGACCGACGTCGAGGTCAACAAGACCGTGGCTCGCGTCAAGATGAACGGCAACGAGGTCGTGCGCGACGCGAACGGCCTGCCCGAAACCATCGAGTCGACCGAGGCAATCATGCCGGGTGACCACGTGCTCTACAAGGTCAACCTGAAGAACCACGGTCCGGCCGTCGCCTCGGGCATGAACGTCGCCGACAAGCTGCCCGAAGGCGTCGAGTACGTGTCCGCCGAGACGCGCATCTGCCAGGACGGTGCGACGAGCCCCTGCACGGGCCCGGCCTACGCGACCGCTTCCTACGATGCAGCAGCTGGCACCTGGACCGCGATGGAGTCCGGCATTCTCGACACCAACCTCAACGTTGGTGGTACTGAGACGCTCTACGTCCTCGTGAAGGTCAAGCCCGCAACCGAGGGAGCGACCATCACGAACACCGCGACCCTGGGCGAGTACGACCAGATCGACTCCAACAAGAAGAACAACACTGACAGCGCGACCTTCACGGTCGGCGGCACGATCGCGGGCACCATCTTCAACGATGCCGACGCCTCGTGGACCTTCGGTACCGGTGACGATAAGCCCTTCGAAGGCGTGACGCTGCGTCTGCTCGACGCGGACGGCAACCCTCTGAAGGACGACTCCGGTGCCGACATCACCACGAAGACCGACGCCGACGGGAACTACCTGTTCAACCGTCTGCCGCTCGGCTCCTACAAGGTCGAGGTCGTCCCGGGGTGACGCGAAGGTCGATGGTTCCGACGTGAACCTGTCCGACTACAAGCAGACCTACGGCTACGGTTCCTCCACGGACCGTACCCAGGTCGGCCAGGGCAAGCTCGTGACCCCCGCGCCGATCGAGCTCACGGCTGCCGCACCTCACGTGACGAAGGTCGACTTCGGTTTCGTCAAGCCTGCGTCTGTCGGCGACTACGTCTGGTTCGACGCGAACAAGGACGGTCTCCAGGATTCCGACGAGCCGGCTCTGCCCGGTATCACCGCAACCATCGCGGACGCGTCCGGCAACCCCCGTCGTTGACCTGGATGGTAATCCGGTTGCGGCTGTGAGTACGGATGCTGCTGGTAAGTACAAGTTCGAGAACCTGCTGCCCGGCGATTACAAGATCACCTTCACCAACCCTGTGGGTTACGAGGCGACTGTGTCGCAGGCTGGCGATGATCGCGGTGCTGACTCTAATGGCACCGAGTCTGCGGTGAGCCTTGCCCAGGGGCCAGGAAGACAAGACCGTGGATTATGGTCTGGTTGGTACTGGTGTGATTGGTGATCAGCTGTTTGTTGATGTGAATCAGAATGGCGGGTCTGCTCCCGACGCCGGTGATAAGCCGTTGGCTAACGTGAAGGTGACGCTGACTTGGACGGGTCCTGGTGGTGTGACTCGTACGTTTGAGACGGTCACGGACGCTCAGGGTCAGTACAAGTTCGAGAACCTGCTGCCCGGCGACTACAAGGTGTCGGTTGATCCGGAGTCGTTGCTGGCGGCTGAGCCGCTGCTGGATGTTCTGACCCACGACCCGTCGGGTGATGTGGCTTCCAAGACCGTGGTGCCTGCGGATGTGAAGGCTGATAAGGAGAAGCTGGCGGATGCGTTCAAGCTGACGGCTAACGTGACGCTGACGGGTGAGAAGAACCAGAATCTTGATCAGGACTGGGGCTTCGGTATCTCCGCGGATACTGCGATTCTCAAGGAGATCACCACTCCGGATGAGGCGGCTCAGGACTCGTTCGAGTTCACTCCGGGCGCTCCCGTGACGTACACGTTGACGCTGACCAATAACGGTCCGGGCGCGGCGACGGGTGTGATGGCTGTGGATAAGCTTCCCGCTGGTGTTGTGTTTAAGTCCGCTGCTGGTGATGGTACTTACGATGCGGCCACTGGTGTGTGGGATCTGTCTGGCCTGACCCTGGCGAAGGCTGAGGCGAAGAAGATCGCGATCACGGTTGAGATCACTGGTGATGGTGCGGGCAAGCTGGTCACCAACGTTGCCAGGATTACGCACCAGGATCAGCCGGGCGATGACCCGACCAACAACGAGTCCTCGGCCTCGTTCAAGGGTGGTTTCAACCTGGGTGGCACGATCTACCGTGATTCGGATGCGTCGTACTCCAAGAGTGATTCTGAGCAGCGCTTTAAGGGCGTGACGGTTGCTCTGCTGAAGGAGGACGGCACTCCGGTGCTGGACGCGAACGGTGATCCCATGACTGCGGTGACCGACGAGAAGGGTGCCTACCAGTTTGTGGGTCTGGCTCCTGCCTCGTACCGTGTGGTGATCGTGGATCCCGACAAGGGTGATCTGGCTGGTCTGATTCCGACCCAGGCGTACACGGGTCGGGGCGCGACGCAGGCTGCGGTGACGATTACGAATGCGTCGGTGCAGGGCGTGGACTTCGGTCTGCTTGCTCCCGCCACGATCGGTGACCGCGTGTGGTACGACGAGGACGGTAACGGTGCGGATAACGGCGAGCCCGGTGCGCCGAACGTGACCGTGATCCTCAAGGACGCCAACGGCGTGGAGCTGGCTCGCACCACCACCGATTCTGATGGTCGTTACCGTTTCACGGGCCTGATCCCCGGTACCTACACGGTCGACATCGAGGTTCCCGCCGGCTATAACGCTGCGACGACCTCGATGACCGTCACGGTGGGTGAAGGTGAGGAGAACCTGGATGTGGACTTCCCGCTGACGGTGCCTCCGGCTCCGACGCCGGACACCCCGGCTCCGACCCCGTCGACCACGGTTGCCAAGGTGCTGGCTCGTACCGGCTCGGACGCCTCCGTCCTGGGTGGTATGGCAGCCATGGCAGCTCTCGCTGGCATCGCAGCCCTGGCGGGTAAGCGCCGCCGCGACCGCCAGGAGGCCTAACCCCACGGGCACACACCCCACCCACACGGGGGATAGCCCACCAAGAGGTGAGGGGGCGCGAGACCAACACTGGTCCCGCGCCCTCCCGCATACCCAGCCCCGATCCGTGTCCCCGCCCCGGCCTCGTCAATGAACGAGGAACACCGCAGCGTGTGGAACGCGCGGCGCGGGGCGCAGATGAGGGTGGGAACAACTAGGCTTGGAGGGTGACCACAGCTCTGTATCGCCGGTATCGCCCCGACACCTTTGACCAGGTGATCGGCCAGGAACACGTGACGGAGCCGCTCAAGGCGGCGCTCGCGCGAATCGCGTGACGCACGCGTACCTGTTCTCCGGGCCGCGCGGATGCGGCAAGACCACCTCGGCGCGCATCCTCGCGCGCTGCCTGAACTGCGCACAGGGCCCCACGGACACCCCGTGCGGCCAGTGCGAATCGTGTCGTGAGCTGGCCACCGGCGGCCCCGGCTCGCTCGACGTCGTCGAGATCGACGCGGCCTCACACGGCGGCGTTGACGACGCTCGCGACCTGCGCGAGCGCGCCACCTTCGCGCCGGTGCGCGACCGCTACAAGATCTTCATCATCGACGAAGCCCACATGGTCACGAACCAGGGGCTTCAACGCGCTGCTCAAGCTCGTCGAGGAGCCGCCCGAGCACGTCAAGTTCGTCTTCGCGACCACGGAACCTGAGCGCGTCATCGGCACGATCCGCTCGCGCACCCACCACTACCCGTTCCGCCTGGTGCCGCCGGACGTCCTCGGCCCCTACCTGACGGGCCTGTGCGCCGAGGAGCACATCGGCGTCGGGCGAGGGCGTCCTGACCCTCGTCATGCGCGCTGGGCGGCGGCTCGGTGCGAGACACCCTGTCGGTGCTCGACCAGCTGATGGCCGGCGCGATCGATGGCCAGGTCACCTACCAGACGGCCGTCGCGCTGCTCGGCTACACGGACTCCGCGCTGCTGGATGAATCCGTCGACGCTCTGCCGGGTGGGGACGGCGCCGCGGCCTTCCGCGTCGTCGAGCGCATGGTCGAGTCCGGCCACGACCCGCGCCGCTTCGTCGAGGACCTCCTCCAGCGACTGCGCGACCTCCCTCATCATCGCGGTCGCCGGGGACGGCGCGCGCGACGTCCTGGCGGACACCCCGCACGACCAGTTCGAGCGTATGCAGCGCCAGGCCCAGAACTGGGGGCCACACGGCCTGTCCCGCGCAGCCGACCTGACCGACGAGGCCCTGCGCGCCATGACGGGCGCGACCTCGCCCTCGCCTGCAGCTCGAGCTCCTCGTCGGGCGCATCCTCGTGCCGACTCCCACCGCCGCGCCCGCCCCTGGGCCCGTGCAGGGAACGGTCGGCATGACCGGTGGGGGAGCGCCGCGAGAGGCTTCCGCGCCGTCGTCGCATGAGGCCTCCTCGGGCCGTTTCGGCGCGCGCGAGGCCCGCGAGGCCCTGGCTCGCAGAAGCAGGAGCGCGCCGAGGCCCTCGGTCCCGGCCGCTCAGGCGCCCGCATCGTCTGCCGCGCCTGCCCCCCAGGGCATGCCCGCGTGGGGAGTGGCCCCGACTGGTCCGCTCCCAAGCCCTGTGGCCCCGGAGCCGAGCTCCGCTCCGGCGCAGTCCAAGCCGCAGGATGCGCCGCGTCCCGAGGCTGGAGCCCACCCGTGAGACTGCACCCTGCCCGCGAGGCCGCGCCCGCGCAGGCCAGAGCCGCGCCCCGCCGCCCCTCCGCAGCAGAGCCACGAATCCGGCGCGCCGCAGCGGTCGGACAACCCTCGCCCGCGCAGAGGCCCCGGCTTCGGGTCGCGACGCGGACATGCTGCGTGGCCGCTGGAATGAGGTCGTCGAGCGCCTGTCCTCCATCAGCCGCGTCACGTGGTCGATGGTCGGCGGCAACGCCCAGCTCGGTGCCGTCGACGGCTCCCGCGTGGTCCTCCTCTTCCCCGTCGAGGCCATGGTCAACGCCTTCTCGCGTGGCCCCTCGCGCGGCCGACGTCGAAAAAGGCCATCAACGAGGTCACCGGCCTGACCGTGAGCGTCTCCGCGCAGGTCGGGCAGGCCTCGGGTGGACCCGCGACGACTGGCCCGTCGGCGCAGGCTTCGCACCCCGGCCCTGCCGCGCAACACTCTCAGCCCGGAGGCTGGGTTTCGGAGCCGCCCCTTTTGATGAGGCCGCCGCGCAGGCGGCACCCCAGGGCGACCCCGAACCCGAATTCGTGCCGGAGGGCTCCTGCCCCGGAGCCGGTCGACACCGGTTGGCCCGAACCTGCTCGCGCGCCGGAGCCCGCGCAATCCGGTTGGCCACAGCCCGCTCGTGCACCGGAACCGGAGCCTGCGCCCGAACCCGAGGATGCAGGCTGGCCCGAGCCCGCGACGGTGACGCCGATCCGACGCGAAGAACCCGTCGCGCCTACAGCCTCACCGGTTACCCAGGAGGAGCGGCCGCAGCCCGCCGAGCGCCCCGCGCTACCCGAGCGAGCCGCCCGTGCCCTCGCACAGGCTCCCACCGATACGCCCGAGGCCGCCCAGGCCTCGTCCCCGAACGGCGGCGCGGCCCCGCGCAAGCATTCCTTCACGGTCTTCCGCTACCCGGGCGACCCGGAGCCCACCGACGAGTCGGCGGACGCACCCGTGCAGCCCGAGTCGGCCTCGTCCCCCTGTCTTCGACGATGCGCCCATCGAGCCCTGCCGCGCACACGCCCGTCGACCCCCGACGGGGATGGGGAGACCCGGTCGTCATCTCCGGGGGTGCGTCCGTGAACTTCGACGACGGCGCCGACTCGTGGGCACCGCCCGAGTCCGCCGCGCCCGCCGACGTGACTCCGATCAGTGCGGCCCCGAGTGCTCCCGCGCAGGCCCCCGCCTGGCTGGCGGCAGCCCCTGAGCCCGACGTCGGCCCTGCGCCCACGTCGGATCCCGCCCCCGGATTCGGCGCCCCGGAACCCCAGCGCGACGCCAGGGCAGCATCCGATGGGCCGCTGACCGGACGCGCCGCCGCCGAGGCCGCCCTGCGCGAGAAGGCTCAGCGTGAGGCTGCCGTCGACTCGACCCGCACTCACGCGGCCGACGACGATAGCGCCAGCATCGACGACGAAAAATATCGAAAAACTCGCAGATGATCGGCCTGGCAGCGGTCCTGGAGATCCTCGGCGGACGCGTCATCGAAGAAAAGATGACCGAGGGAGGATACTGACATGTACGACGGCGCCCTGGCCGACCTCATCGACCAGTTTCGGGCAGCTGCCCGGGCATCGGCCCGAAGTCCGCGCAGCGCATGGCCATGCACGTCCTGGACGCGGAGCCCGAGGATGTGCGCGCCTCGTCGACGCGATCAACGCCGTGCGCGGGCGCGTGCGTCACTGCGACATCTGCGGCAATCTCACGGAAGAGGACGAGTGCTCCATCTGCCGCGACGTGCGCCGCGACCCCAGCGTGATCTGCGTCGTCCAGGAGCCCAAGGACATCCAGGCGATCGAGGGCGCGCGCGTGTTCCGCGGGTCGCTACCACGTCCTCGGCGGCGTCATCGATCCGATTCACGGGGTGGGGCCCGACCAGCTGAACATCGCCTCGCTCGCGAGCCGCCTCGCGGACGGCACCGTCGTCGAGGTCATCCTGGCGACCAACCCGAACGTCGAGGGCGAGGCGACGGCCGCCTACCTCGCGCGCATGCTCTCCACGATGGGTGTCGAGACCTCGCGCCTGGCGATGGGCCTGCCCATGGGCGGCGACCTGGAGTACGCGGACTCGGTGACGCTGGGCCGCGCGCTCGAGGGGCGCCGCCGCCTCTGAGCTCTCGTCGACGAGGCCGTGGCTGCCTCGCGTTCTCGATGCGCGGGCGGGTGCGGCCTCGCGTGTGTTCGAGCAGGGCACCCCAGGCGCCGCGGCACCCGTCCTGCCCGCGACCCGCGGCGTTTGTCGCGCTGCGGGCCGCGCGTCCCCTGTCGGTGACGCACGTGTGACACAATCGGAGGGTAACGCTCCGACACGTGAGGAGGCCATGATGGCGACCCAGGCGAGCTCAGACGCGCCCCGAGTGCTGGTTGTTGACGACGAGGCGATGCTGGCGGACCTGCTGTCGCAGGCCTTGCGCCACGAGGGCTGGGAGACGGCAACGGCGAAGGACGGGCCTGGACGCCCTGGCGAAGGCGACGAGCTTCCACCCGGACGTCGTGATCCTCGACGTGCAGATGCCGCGCATGGATGGTCTGGAGACGCTGGAGCGCCTGCGCGCTCGCGATCCGGAGCTGCCGGTCCTTTTTCCTCACCGCCCGCGATGCGGTCGCGGATCGCGTGCAGGGGATTGCGCGCGGGCGCGGATGACTACGTGACGAAGCCCTTCGACCTGGACGAAGTGGCGGCCCGCGTGGAGGGCGCTGCTGCGCCGGGCGGGGACGCACCCAGCAGGCGGCGTCGACGGTGCTGCAGGTCGCCGATCTGACTCTCGATGTGGATTCTCACGATGTTCGCCGTGGCGGGGAAGAAATCACGTTAACGAACACTGAGTTCGAATTGCTCCGGTATCTCATGGAAAAACGCTGGAATCGTGCTGTCCAAGCAGAAGATTCTGGACGCCGTGTGAGCTACGACTTCGGCGGCCAGGTCAACGTCGTTGAGCTGTACATCTCCTACCTGCGTAAGAAGATCGACGCGGATCGACCCGGCCCTCATTCGCACGGTGCGCGGCGCCGGTTACATCATGCGGGAGCCCCAGTGACGCGGCGTCGGTCCTCGCCGGGCGCCTGTCGCGAGCGTTGGCCGTGTGCGTGGCTCTCGCGCTCATCGTCATGGTGGCCGCGTCCACCCTGGTGATGCGCTCCTGGATGCTCGGGAACATGGACTCCGAGCTGCATCGCCTTGCCCAGCGCGCGGGAGAGCATCTGGATGTCGATGATGCGCCGAACCCGAAAGGTGGAGGGGGCGACGATGGACGCGAGCACTGACGGCGACGACGGCACACGAACGATGTCCCGCAGTCTGGGTGGGCCGTGGGCCACGTCCTGATGGGCCGGTCATTCCCCGGTGGGCCCACGGGACCCGGCTTCGGCGGGGCCTGGCATCTCCGAGGGCACACTCCAGTACGTGAGCGAGGATGGGGAGGCAGCGGGCGCGGTCATCTCGAACTTCTCGGTGACGTACCTGGATGAGCGTGCGCTGGCGATCCTGGCCAGATGTGCCCGACGGATGGCGCCCCGCACACCGTGCGCCTGAAGGGGCTGGGCACGTTCCGAGCGACCTCCCAGGTCGTCGATGGCAAGACTGTTCTCGTGGGCGTGCAGATGGACAGCGTCGACGACGTCATCTTCATGCTTGTTGCGGTCGAGGTGGGCCTGTCCCTCGTCGTCGCTATCGCGGCGGGTTTCGCTGGTCGCGCGTGGGTGCGCCGCGAGCTGCGTCCCCTCGGTGTGGTGCGCGCGGCGGCCGCGGATATCGCGAGCCGCGACCTGGCTGACGATGCCGAGGAGCTGACCCGCGTCGGCGAGGAGGCCACCTCCGGCCCCGTCGAGGTCGCGGACGTTGCGGGGGCCCTGAACTCGATGATCGACGCGGTCGAAAACGGCATGGAACGTCGCGCCCGCAGCGAGGCGAAGCTGCGCCAGTTCGTCGCCGACGCCTCGCACGAGTTGCGCACGCCGCTGGCCTCCGTGCAGGGGCTACGCGCAGCTCGCGCGTCGCGACATTGACGAGGCCTCACGGACCCAGGCGCTCGAGCGCATCTCCTCGGAGGGGGCGCGGATGGCGTCCCTCGTGGAGGAGATGCTGACGCTGGCGCGCCTGGATGGAGACCGCGCCCTCAAACGCGAGAATGTCGACGTTATTCCGCTGATACTGGACGCTCTGTCAGACGCGCACGTGGTCGCCCCCGACCATGCGTGGGAGCTCGGTGAGGCAGTCGACGTGCCCGTCCTCGGCGACGAGGCTGCACTGCGCCAGATCCTCACGAACCTCCTCGCGAACGCTCGCGTGCACACGCCCGCTGGCACACGCGTGACCGTCTCGCTGACCCGCGTGCCCCAGGGGGCGGAACCCGCGAAGGGCGCCCCGGCCTCGTCGATGGTGACCCTGCGCGTCGCGGACGACGGTCCCGGCATCCCGGCCGAGATCCGCGACCGCGTCTTCGACCGTTTCGTGCGCGGCGACTCCTCGCGCACGCGCGACGGTCACGGCTCCTCGGGCCTGGGAATGTCGATCGTCGAGTCGCTTGCCCGCGCGATGGGCGGGTCCGTGCGGCTGGTCGACTCCGAGAAGGGGACCGTCATCGACGTGACATTGCCCGCCGCCTGAGCGCGCCTGCGCGGACGGCGATTCCGTGCGCTGATCAGGATCGTTGCAATTCCGGGCATAAAAGGGATGTGTGTCCTGGGTCGCCCCGGCGCGTCCCATGTCACCTGCGCCCACATGCCGGTCTTTCGCGGCGCGATGCCTGGCGGGCCGTAGGATTGTTGTGGTGGCGTGCGCCACCCGAAGGCGTGCGAATCGGCACGTACAGATAGAAATGAGGCTCTAGTGGCACTGATCGTGCAAAAGTACGGCGGTTCTTCCGTCGCCGACACCGAAGCCATGAAGCGCGTCGCCCAGCGCATCGTGGACACGCACAACGCGGGACACCGCGTCGTTGTCGTCGTATCGGCGATGGGTGACACGACCGACGACCTGCTCGACTCGGCCGCAGCCCTCACGGACGCCCCGCCCGAGCGCGAAATGGACATCCTCCTGTCGGCCGGCGAGCGCATCTCGATGGCCCTCCTCGCGATGGCTGTCAACGAACTCGGCGTCGAAGCCCGCGCCTACACCGGCGCGCAGGCCGGCATCAAGACCGACAGCCGCTTCGGAGCCGCCCAGATCGTCGGCATGGTCCCCGAGCGCGTCGCCCGCGCCATCAAGGACGGCCAGGTCGCCATCGTCGCCGGCTTCCAGGGCATCTCCAAGGACGACGACGTGACGACGCTGGGCCGCGGAGGCTCCGACACGACCGCCGTCGCCCTCGCCGCAGCCCTCCACGCCGACGTGTGCGAAATCTACACGGACGTCGACGGCCTCTTCTCCGCCGACCCGCGCATCGTCCCCAAGGCCCACCGCCTGCGCACCCTCACCCAGGAAGAAACCCTGGAAATGGCCGCGCACGGCGCCAAGATCCTCCACCTGCGCGCCGTCGAATTCGCGCGCCGCTACGGGGTCCCCCTGCACGTGCGCTCCTCGTTCTCCGAAAAGAACGGCACCTGGATCTCCGACGCCCCCGCAAACCCCGAACTCAAGGGCCTCGTGCCCGACGCCGCCCTGAAGTCCCCAGAGGAAAACGCCATGGAAAAGCCCGTTATCTCCGGCATCGCTCACGATCGCTCGCAGGACAAGATCACCGTCACCGACGTGCCGAACAGCCCCGGCGTCGCCGCCCGCGTCTTCGCCGTCGTCGCCGAGGTCGGTGCCAACATCGACATGATCGTCCAGAACTGCCGATCTCCGACCCCACGAAGGCCAACATCACCTTCACCCTGCCCGAAGGCGACGCGCAGAAGGCCCTCGACGCCCTCGAGGCCCACCGCGACGAAATCGGCTTCAACGAGCTGCGCTACAACCCCAACATCGGCAAGCTCAGCCTCGTCGGCGTCGGCATGCGCACCAACCCCGGCGTCTCCGCGCGCCTCTTCAGCGCCCTGTCCGACGCGGGCATCAACATCGACCTGATCTCCACCTCCGAGATCCGCATCTCCGTCGTCACCCGCCTCGACGACCTCGACCGCGCCGTGAAGGCAGTCCACACCGCCTTCGGCCTCGACGCCTCCGAAACCGAGGCCGTCGTCTACGGCGGCACCGGCCGCTGATCGTTCATCGACGAGGCCCGGGCCGGGCTCCGCTGTTTCTGCGCGGTTCCGGTGCTCCCGAGAGCATGGTCCCGGCCTCGTCCCCATAGATTTCACCCAGCGTTCGCCCCTGTCGTATGGGCGCGCGCACCAACACAAGGAGAACACCATGAGTGGTTTCAATGTTGCCGTCGTCGGCGCCACCGGCCAGGTCGGCCGAGTCATGCGCACCCCTGCTGGAGGAGCGAGGTTTCCCGGTCGAGACGATTCGTTTCTTCTCGTCCGCTCGCTCGGCGGGCACGACCCTGCCGTGGAAGGGACAGGACATCGTCGTCGAGGACGTCGCGACGGCCGACTACTCGGGCATTGACATCGCCGTGTTCTCCGCGGGTGCCACCGCCTCGCGCGAGTACGCCCCCAAGTTCGCGGCCGCCGGCGCGGTCGTCGTCGACAACTCCTCCGCGTGGCGCAAGGACCCCGAGGTACCGCTCGTCGTCTCCGAGGTCAACCCCGACGACGTCGACAACCGCCCCAAGGGCATCATCGCGAACCCCAACTGCACGACCATGGCCGCCATGCCCGTCCTCAAGCCCCTCGTCGAGGCCGCCGGCGGCATCAAGCGCCTCTTCGTGTCCTCCTACCAGGCCGTCTCCGGGTCGGGTCGCGCCGGCGTCGCCGAGCTGACCGGCCAGATCGAAGCCGGCGTCAAGCAGGACCTTCCGGCCCTCGCCCTCGACGGTCGCGCCGTCACCCTGCCCGAGCCAGGCGTGTACGTTGCGCCCATCGCCTTCGACGTCGTGCCGCTCGCTGGCTCCATCGTCGACGACGGATGCGAGGAAACCGACGAGGAGCAGAAGCTGCGCAACGAGTCGCGCCGCATCCTGCACACCCCGGACCTCGCCGTGTCCGGCACCTGCGTGCGCGTCCCCGTCTACACGGGCCACACCCTGACCATCCACGCCGAGTTCGCCGGCGACATCACGCCCGACCAGGCACGCGCCCTGCTGGCCGACGCCCCCGGCGTGCGCGTCGTCGACGTCCCGACCCCGCTCGAGGCCGCCGGCCGCGACGAAGTCCTCGTCGGGCCGCATCCGCCACGACCAGGCCGTCGACGGGCAACCGTGGCCTCGTCCTGGTCGTCTCCGGCGACAACCTGCGCAAGGGCGCTGCCCTGAACGCGGTCCAGGTCGCCGAGGTCGTGGCTGCTCGGCTGCGCTGAGCGCTCGGCCTCTGACTTCATCGAGTGCCCGCCCAGCTCTCGACTGTGTTGAGTGCCCCCAGCTCTCGACTGTGCTGAGTGCCCCCAGCTCTCGACTGTGCTGAGTGCCCGCCCAGCTCTCGACTGTGTCGAGTGTGCGAACTAGTTGCATGAACGCGCGGCGGCCCTCCGGGCTGCCGCGCGTTTGCACTGCTGTAGGCCCCGCTGGTGTTCCGGGCGCCGGAGGCCCAGCCGCCCGCGAGGCTGGGCGGCCTCACTTCGTTCGGCGCCGCGCCTCGAAAGCCCGCCCGTGCCCTCCGGACCCTCCGGCGCCCTCCACACCAGTGGGGCTGGGTCGCTGATCGAGGTTCGGCGCGTCGTCTCGATGCCCGGCCAGGGCGCCTCGCATCAACGCTGAGACCGCACCTAATTTCGCACGTAATTCCCCTGTGACTATTTCAAACATTGAATTCAGATCGTTGTAATTGCAACGTTTTTTTTGACTATGTTGAAACTTCGCTCAATCGAATGACGTGCGAGACTTCGGGGGAGCTGTCCCGGTCAGCCCAGCAGTTTCACATGCAACTCCCTCGGATGTAGTTCATTGTTTGAAACCTGATCGTTGCAATTCTGCGGGTTATCGGGCCGTGTTGCGGAGGGCTGATGTGGGAATTGCATGCGGAATTTTCGGTGCGGATACGACGCTCCATGATTCGGGTTGTTACTTGGGGGAATTGCACTAGATGAGGGGTATTGCACTGCTTAGCTGCCAGTGTAATGCTGTGCTATCTGGTGCATCGGTTCTGTATCTAGTGCATCGCTTCGTCGCGATGAAACCGGGGACGCCTTTGCGGGCGTTGGTGGGTGCTGGTTTGAAACCGGGGACGCCTTTGCGGGCGTTGGTGGGTGCTGGTTTGAAACCGGGGACGCCTTTGCGGGCGTTGGTGGGTGCTGGTTTGAAACCGATGACACCTTTGCTCGGGGAAAATGTGGGTTTTTCGGGCGTTCTGGGCTCGCAGCGGTGATGGCGGTTTCATTGGTCAGCTCGGCGAGGCGAGCAGTGGTGCCGTCGGTTTCATCGGCCAGCTGGGCGGCGGTAGCAGCGGTGGTTGCGGTTTCATGTGGCCAACGTGAACGTTGTCGTAAGTGGCTTGATGGCTTCAATCCAGCGAAGTTGTCATGCCGAGTGTCAGAGAAAATGCGCCATGCTCCGCTGTTTCAATAAGTCTGCGAGAAAAAGTTCGCCCTGCTCGGCTTGCGGTCGTCAAAAACGAGACAAAATTCGCCCTGCATACGCTAAAATAAGCGAAAAAAAGCAGCATTTCGAGCGAGCTGGGCGAGTTTTGTACCGAAATGCGCCCTCTTGCTTTGTGCTGGGCGAGTTTTTTTCACGGAACTGCTGCTGGATGGGCCGTGCCGGGCGAGTTTCTTCGCGCTTACTGGCGCTCTGCTCAGGTGCGAGGTCCCGTGCGTCACTCTCCACTCCGGCAGTGGTGGGGGCACCACACGAAGCCGTCCTACAGCCTGTCGCCGGCGTGCTGGACCCTTGTGTCGTGCATTTTCCCCGCTGCACAGTGTCGCATTCGATTGTGTGGGCGCGGGGTGCCTTCGTGTGCTGATGGTGGCGCCGATCCCCGTTGTACGCGCGCATCCCGCACAGCTATAGCAAAACCGCCCGGCGCTCGGCCGGGCGGGGGTGGAGCGGGCGACGGGAATCGAACCCGCCTCTGAAGCTTGGGAAGCTTCCATTCTACCGATGAACTACGCCCGCGATTCATCGTCCCGAAGGAATCGACCCGTCGATCATATCGTCACGCCGGATGGCCGCGCAACCGGCGGTGGTTGGGCATGTGTGGGAGTGTTGGGTGGAGGGTGCAGTAACGAATCGTGATGGAGCTGGGCGGAGTGCGTGGGTGGTGGCACAGCCAGGCATCCTGTCACCGCGCTACCGGCACGCGCTCCCACGCCCGATACACTGGGTTCGCCTGACTGATTGGAGTTCCCTATGCCTCGTCCCGTGGTTGCGGCCGCGATTGTCGATTCGCTGAGTGAGCCCACGATGCTGCTCGCCTGCTCGCGTGCCTACCCGCAGGAGCTGCGCGGCCAGTCTCGAGCTGCCCGGGCGGCAAGGTCGAGGAAGGTGAGGATGCAACAGTTGCCCTCGCGCGCGAGATTGCCGAGGAGCTCGGTGCACGCCTGAGGATCTGGCGAGCGCGTGTGTCCCGAGGATGGGTCAGTGGTGGCCGATCCTGGGCGGGCGCGTCATGGGCGTGTGGCTCGCCGAGGTTGCATCGAACTCGCAAGAGCCGCGCGCAGGCGCGTCGCACCTTGAGGCCAAGTGGGTGCCCCTCGCGGACCTCGCCGCGCTTCCGTGGATTGCCGCTGACCTGCCGATTGTCGAGGCCGTGGTCGCCAGCTGCACTCGCTGACGCCTGAATACTGCCCCATTTGACGACACATAGGGGCAGAGTGTCAGAATAGGCGTATGCCGAAGATTATTGGCGAGTCCCTCGCCTCTCACCGCGAGCTGACTCGCACGCGCCTGTTTGAGGCGCTCGGGTCGTTGATGGCCGAGCAGGCCTTCGAGTCGATCACCATGAGTCAGATCGCTGAGCGTGCGGGCGTTGGTCGCACGGCCGTCTATAACCATTTCGCGGACAAGGAAGTGCTCCTGCTGGCCTACATGCGGCAGGTGACCGAAGAGTTCACGCGGGTGCTGACGGAACGTCTCGAGTCTGAGCCGGATCCGCTCATGCGTCTGCGCCTCTACATCCGCGCGCACCTGCAGATGATTAGCCGCTACCACGTCAAGGCCGGGACGGGCCTGCGTCGTCAGATGTCGGGCCAGGGCGCCTCGCATCTGCATGATCACGCGGGGATCGTCGGAGAGCTCCTCATTGGGATCCTCGACGAGGCCATGGAGCGCGGGCTGATCGTCGAGCAGAACACGCTGGGCGCGGTGCACCTGATTCATGCGACGCTGCAGGGGCAGCGTCTGCCTCAGGATCCGGCGCATCGTGAGTCTGCACTATTGTTGGTTGAGACCTTCATCTTGCGAGGCCTGGGCGCTTCAGAGGAGAATGTGCATCAGGTCACCGCTTCCTCTCTCGCTTTGGGGGAATAGAGGACGCGTCGTGCCCGTTGAATCAGTATAGTTCACTCAGGGGCTTTTGCCCCGACCAACAGACCGGTGACAGTGCCGGCGATAACAGGAGAAACATGGCTACCGTTACCCTCACGCAGGAGAACTTCGAGCAGACCGTTTCCGCCGGCGGTATCGTCCTGGTGGATTTCTGGGCGACTTGGTGCGGCCCGTGCCGTCAGTTCGGCCCCATCTTCGAAGAGGCCTCCGAGAAGTACCCGGACATCGTGTTCGGCAAGGTCGATACGGATGACCAGCAGCAGATGGCGATGGCCGCTCAGATCACCTCGATCCCGACCCTGATGGTCTTCCGCGACGGCATCGTTGTGTTCCGTCAGTCTGGCGCTCTGCCGCTGTCCGCGCTCGAGGACCTGATTTCTCAGGTGCAGAACCTCGACATGGATGAGGTCCGCAAGCAGATCGCCGAGATTGAGGCTGAAGAATCCGCCGAGTGATGAGCTCGTGAAAAAGGCCCCGAGGTGCGTTGCCTTGGGGGCCTTTTTCGTTCATGTGCGTAGCGGTTCATTCGCTTGGGAGCCGCGCCGGTCGGCGGGTGATCAGTTCGTAGTCGGCGTGGTCTCCCACCATGAACGAGTAGTCGCCGACGATCTCAAATCCGTGGCGCGCGTAGAAGCGTTGTGCCCCGTAGTTGTCGCTCCACACGCCGATCCACAGGGTGCGCGGACCGTCGCGTTCGAGCCACTCGAGTGCTGTGGTGAGCAGAGCCGTCCCGCGGCCTCCGCCCTGGTGCCCCTGCAAGATGTAGAGCCGCTGGATTTCCCCGTCGCCGAGCGCGACGTCCGGGTGAGGGTAGGTGCGCGGGGCATGCGGTCACGTAGCCGATCGGGGCTTGGGTCGCAGACGAGGCCGGGGCCTCGTCACTCGGATCCTTGAAGAGGAGCCACGTCGCCCGGTGTGGGTCCTCGAGTTCGGCGCGCAGGACGTTGGGCGCGTAGGCCTCGTCGAGGAAGACCGCCAGGTCGGCGGGTGCGTAGAGGTGGCCGAAGGTCTGTGTGAAGCAGGTGCGCGAGAGCGTGGAGAGTGCCTCGGCGTCTGCTGGGGTGGCGCGGCGGATCATGGCTGCCTTTCGTCGGTTCATCACCCATCGTAGGGGCGAGGGTGTGGGACGCCCAGCCGGCGGGACGGTCCCTGAGAAAACCCTGAAAAGACGGGGATAGCGTTGCTGCGTGAATGAGGCGCACCTTACAATTGGGCAACGCCGTTCATCGAAGGAGACGCACGTGGCACACAAGACCCGCACCGCCCAGGTGCTCGATATTGTCAAGGTCCTCGCCTGGGTAGTCATCGCGGTGGCCTTGGTGAAGTTCGCCTTCTTCCCCGCCGTTCAAGAGGATGAGGGCAGCGACGGGATGGACCCGGGCGGTAACTTCGGGCAGATGACAATCCCCGTGGGCCGCGCCGACATCACGAACACGGTGAGCGTGACGGGGACGATCCAGGCCGACGAGCCGGTCGTGGCCCGCGCGACCCTGGACGGCAACGTGGTGCGCACCTTCGTCAACGACGGCGACAAGATTGCCAAGGGTGACGCCATCGTCCAGATCCGCAAAGAGTTCCCCGGCGAGACCCGCCAGGTCTCCGATGAGGAAGGCAACGTGAGCGTCGAGACCTCCGAGCCGACCTACAAGTACGAGACCGTCGTGTCCCCCGGTGATGGCACGGTCTCTACGGGTGTGCTGGTCGGCCAGCAGTTCGCTATTGGCGACACGGTTGCGACCGTCGCCCCCGCGACCTTCTCCGCGGTCGCCTCCCTCAGCGCGGACCAGATGTACCGTCTGCAGGACGCACCCGTCGACCGCGACCGTCACCATCAAGAACGGGCCTGCTCCCTTCGAGTGCACGGGCGTCAAGCTGGTGAGCCCGACCGGCAAGGCCCAGGACCCGAAGTCGAACGCCGCGTCCGATAACGGCGCCTCGTCCTCGACGGACCTGAAGGCCCGCTGCGCGATCCCTCCGACCAGACGGTGTTCGCGGGCCTGCAGGTCACCCTCGAAATGACGGCGGGATCGGCGACGGGAGTCCTCGCGGTTCCGATCTCCGCGGTCGAGGGCCGCTACCAGTCCGGCTCCGTCTACCTGCCGACCTCCGACCCGACGAAGCCCGAGAAGCGCGCCGTCACTCTGGGCATCACGGATGGCAAGATGGTCGAGGTCAAGGAGGGCCTCACGGAGGGTGAGGAGATCCTCGAGTTCACCCCGACCTCGAACAAGGACAATCAGGGACGGCCAGGACCGGCCCCTACGGTGGCATGGACTCCGGGATGGGTGTCGGCTCGGGCGACTCGGCGGGCACGCAATGAGTCTCGTGTGCCTGCGGGATGTCACCCGCACGGTGACCCTGCCCGATGGGGAGGATCTGCACATTCTACGCGGCGTCAACCTAGACGTTGCGCAGGGGTGAGCACGTCTCCATCGTCGGTCGCTCGGGAACCGGCAAGTCCACGATGCTCAACATCATCGGTCTCCTGGACGCCCCCACTTCGGGCACGTACGAGCTGGACGGCGTGGATACGACGCGCCTGGGCGAGGGCGTCGTGCGCGCATGCGCGGGGAAGATTTCGGCTTCGTGTTCCAGCAGTTCAACATCTTTTCGGCGCGCACGGCCGCCGAAAACGTCGAGGTTCCCCTCCTGTATGCCCCCGGCCCGCAGCTGCTGCGTCGGCGTTCGATCGCGGTCGACATGCTCGAGCGCGTGGGCCTGGGCGAGCGCGCCGACTCCTATCCGGGCGAGATGAGTGGCGGTGAGCAGCAGCGCATCGCGATCGCGCGCGCCCTCGTGCGCCGCCCGCGCGTCATCCTCGCCGACGAGCCGACGGGTGCGCTCGACCCGGACACGGGCGGCGTCGTCATGGCCCTCCTCGAGGAGGTCGCCCGCGAGTCCAACGCCGCCCTCATCGTCATCACGCACGACATGGCCGTGGCCGCGCGGGCGCAGCGCGCCTACGAGCTCTACGACGGCACGCTGCACGAGGTCGAGGATCCGTCCGCTCTCACGCACCGTGCGGAAGCCGGGCACGCCAGCGACGAGGCCGGGGGCCGGGCAGGAGGGTGAGCAGTGAACGCTGTCAGTCAGATCCTGGGCGCGCTCATCGAGGCCTGGGGCGAGGTCAAAGTCCAGAAGGCGCGCGTCGTCCTCTCCCTCGTGGGCGTGGTCGCGGCCGTCGCCGCCATGACGATCGTCATCGCGCTCGGCGACCTGCTCCTGCAGTCCTCGCGCGAGTTGGCGGAACTGTACGAGGGGCGATCCGTCACCCTGCGCCTAACCCCCGAAAAGCTCCTCGAACGCCTCGGAAGGGACCGGCGACCGGAGGGCCCTACCAGGACGCCTCCGATCCTGCTTCGGCCACCGGCGCGCAGACGGCGAAGCGCCCCGACGAGAAGGACACGCTCGGCGAGGCCATGGCCACCCTGGCAGAGCGCACGGACATTCACTACTGGTCGCGCTTTTCCAGTGGTGGTGGGGATATCGTCGAGACTCGACAGGCCCGGTCCAGCGGGCAATTCCGCGGCTACCCCTTGACGAAGATTGGCGACATGATCGACGGCGTCGCGTTCCAGGGTGTGGACCCCTCTTACGCGGTCATCTACCGCACCCGCATGCTCGCGGGACGCTGGGTCGAGAGCAGTGATGCCGACCAGCGCCTGATTCCCGTCGTCATCTCGCAGTCCCTCTGGGATCAGCTGGGGCGTGCCCCCATCGATCAGGTGCCGATCGTTCTGCACACGAGCGACGGCGTCGCGATGCGCGTCGTCGGCGTCACCAAGTCGAAGAGCTCCTACGACATGCCGACCGTGTTCGCGCACTACGACGCGGCGCGCGTGTCCTTCCCACAGATGACCTCCCAGGCCATGATCGCGTGGGTGGGCACCGAGAACGCCGACCAGGCCCGTGAGAACCTGCCGCGTGCACTGGCCTCCATCCTCGGTGAGGGCTGGCGGGTGTCCGTCTCGGGTGGCGAGCACGAGGATATTGGCGAGGAGCAGCTCGGCACCATCTCGAACGTCATCATGGTCATCGGCGGCATCATCGTGTTCCTGGGTGCCCTGGGCCTGCTGAACGTCGCGATCGTGACCGTGCGCCAGCGCGTGCGCGAGATTGGCATCCGCCGAGCCGTCGGCGCCTCCGCCGCGCGCGTCTTCTTCGCGGTCTTCATGGAGTCGGTCGTCGCGACCTTCGTTGCCGGCGTCATCGGCGTGGGTATCGCGGTCGTCGTCGTCCGATTCCTGCCCCTGGAGGCGCTCAACATCACCCTGAGCGACACCCCGGCCTTCCCCGCCGGCGCCGCCATCGCCGGCGTCGCCATCTCCACGAGCATCGGCGCCCTGTGCGGCATCGTCCCGGCGCTCGCGGCCGTGCGCATCAAGCCGATCGACGCGATCCGCTACTGATTCACTGACGAGGCCGTGGGTGCGTCCCGGGTCCGCGCGCGGCGGGCGCGGGCTGCCCCGGCCTCGTGCTATGAGTGTTAGCGGGGGAGCGTGACGCGCTTGGTGTCCTCGTTGTAGACGATCATGCCTTCCTTCAGGAGTGCCCGGTAGACGCGGGTGGGCTGGTAGCGGTCGCCCCCATCGATGCGGGCGGCGTCGAGGACTTTGCGTTTGGTGAGGCCGTCGGTGCCCTCGAAGTGGGCGGTGCGCAGTGCCTTCATGATGCGTCCGCGCGCCTGGCGGTCGGTGCCCGCGTAGGGCTGGGGCGTGGGACGCTTCTCGTCCTTGGGGAATCCGGCGGCGGCCCACGCGCAGTTGTCGTGGATCGTGCACTCGTCGCAGGAAGGGTTGAGCTGCGTGCAGACCAGGGCCCCGAATTCCATGAGAGACAAACTGACCTCGGCCGCGTGGTGCCCGTCTTTGGGCAACATTGCGTCGGCCCGCATCGTTTCCGCTTTCGAGGGGGTGGTGTGGGGAGGAAACTCCCGGCCGTCCAGAAATCTGACCAGCACGCGACGCACGTTCGTGTCTAGGACCGGCACGCGGATTCCGTGGCGGAACGCGAGCAGCGCGGATGCGGTGTAGGTACCGACGCCCGGCAGGAGCGTCAGCTCTTTGAGGGAGAGGGGACCTCTCCGTCGTGCTTCTCGACGATCGCGGCCGCGCAGGCCTTGACACGCAGGGCGCGGGAAGGGGTATCCGAGGTTTGCCCAGGCAACGATGATGTCGGCGGAGGAAGCGGCCGCCACGTCCGTCAGCGTGGGCCAGCGTTCCATCCATTCGAGCCAGATCGGCTGGACGCGCGCGATGGGCGTCTGCTGGCTCATGATCTCAAAGACGAGGGTCCCCCAGTCAGAGACGTCGGCTGCGCGCATTGGTAGGTCGCGCTTGTGCGTCGCGAACCAATGGGGCAGGGTCGCAGTGGAGTGCTCGTGTGGCCTCCGCCGATGGATTTGATGAACACTCAGTCAGTCTATGGAACAAAACTTCATCGTGATGAACGAAAGGAATTATGCTGTGATCTGCTCCATAAATATCGGATGGGTATTGTACAAAATCAGAAACGGTTCCGCTAGTCTTACCGTGTTTTTCAAAAACTGCCCTATGGGGCTCCCATCAACACATAGGAGGCAACTATGTCCGCTCCTCAGCAGCCCGTCTTCAATCAGCCTGCGCAGGGCAAGTCCCGCATCGTCGCTGGCCTGCTCAACCTGTTCCTCGGCAGCCTCGGCGCCGGTGAGTTCTTCCTCGGCTACACCCAGTACGGCATCTACAAGATTGTCATCACCATCGCGTTCGTCGTGCTGGGCGTCCTGGATCTCGGCTTCATCTCGACCCATCTATCGGCCTGCTCTACTACGTGTGGTGCCGTCGCTCTGCTCGCCGTGGCCGTCCTGACCTTCCTGGGCAAGTGGATCTACGAGAAGGACGCCAGCGGCGTTCCCTACCGTCTGAGTTGTGTTCATGCGCGCAGTGCGTGCGCGTGAGTAACCTCGACGCGGGGCCCGGCATACGCCGGGCCCCGCGCCTTTATCTGACCGGATGGTGTTCTCCGGGATTGATCAGGGGGGTATCGGGGGATGGACTGGGTATCGCTGAGTGCCGACCGCACGCTACCCTGTACCGGTACAGGCCATTTCGGCCCCATGTCTATCGAAAGGCTTTCCCATGACGACGCCCGATCCGCAGGCCACCCCTTCCAGCCCGAGGACGCCGCTGAGGGCTCCCGCCTTCCCCAGGCCTCGACCCCCGGCTACGACGAGGCCACGGCGACCCCCGGCGCGACGACCTACGGCACCGCGTACGACGCCCAGCAGGGCTACGGCGTTCCCCGGCCCCGATGCGAACCAGCAGGCGGCTACGCGGCCGGCCAGCAGGCCTACGGCCAGCCCGCCTACGGTCAGCCCGCCTACGGTCAGCCCGCCTACGGTCAGCCCGCCTACGGTCAGCCCTTCGCCGCTGATGCTCCCAAGCAGTGGATCGTCGCGCTGCTCCTGGCGTTCTTCCTGGGTGCCCTGGGTATCCACAACTTCTACCTGGGTTACACCACCAAGGGCATCATTCAGCTGATTCTGACGATCACCGTGATTGGTGCGCCTATCGCCGCCATCTGGGCGTTCATTGAGTTCATCATGATCATCGCTCGCGCGGGCTCGTACGCATACGACGCTCAGGGCCAGCCCCTGCAGTGATCCCCTGAGGCTGTTGTCGCGGCGCTGAGTATGCGACAATCGAGTCATGCTGCTCAGTGACCGCGACATCAAGGCCTCTCTGGATTCTGGACGTATCCAGCTCGACCCGCTCGACCGGGACCTGGTCCAGCCGGCCAGTATCGACGTGCGCCTGGATCGCCTGTTCCGACTCTTCGATAACCACCGCTACCCGGTGATCGACCCGGCGGCGGACCAGTCGGACCTCACCCACCAGGTCGACGTGGGCCCCGATCAGCCTTTCGTGCTGCACCCCGGCGAGTTCGTCCTGGGCGCCACCTACGAGCTGGTGACCCTCGGCAACGACATTGCCGCGCGCCTTGAGGGCAAGTCCTCCCTGGGCCGCCTCGGCCTGCTCACCCACTCGACGGCGGGCTTCATTGACCCCGGCTTCTCGGGCCACGTGACTCTGGAGCTGTCGAACACGGCGACGATGCCGATCCTGCTCTACCCCGGCATGAAGATCGGGCAGCTATGCTTCTTCGACCTGTCCTCCCCGGCCGAGCACCCCTACGGTTCCAGCGGCCTCGGCTCTCATTACCAGGGCCAGCGCGGGCCGACTCCCTCGCGCACCCACGAGCGCTTTACGCGCACCCGCATCGAACGGTGATACCCGATGTCGGCTCTTCCTCCTCCACCGCCCTCCCGGCTTGAACGCATGCGCGCCGAGCGTGCCGAGCGTGCGGCCCGCGAGGCGAGCTATCCGCCAGCACCGGATTCCGCCGACCTGCCGGAGCCTCCCGCTCCCGAGCCGGCTGACCTGCAGGCACCGCCCCCGCCGGAGCCGCCCGAACCGACGCCCGTCATGGGTGTTCCTCAGGTGCAGATCGCGCCGCAGCGAAGCGCCGGTCACGAGGTTGAGGTCGGCATCCCACCGGTGGCTCCCAGTCAGACGCGCACGGGCGTCATTCAGGGCGTTGCTCTGCCCGGTATGACGCCGCGCGAGCAGGTCACCAACAGGGACGAGGCCCCTCAGGCCGCGCCGGTGAGGCGTTCCCTCAAGGAGCGCATGGCCTCGGCCCCCCATTCGTTCGCGGACCCGACGCCGATGAGCGTGACGGACAACCCGCTCACCCAGACGAACGTCGGCCTGACGACGATGACCTCGACGGACGCTGCCTTCCAGATCGCGGCCGACGGTGAAGTCACGAGCGCTGAGGCCACCATCCCGATCGCCGCCGCCATCGAGGTGAGCGAACCCGCCGGCGTCCTCGACTTGGACGTTGCGCGCGAGCATCACCTGTTCCTTGTCTCCGACGCGGTTGATCCCGCCGAGCTCGAGGCCCTCGCGATTTCCATGTGGGACGAGGCCGGATGGATCGCCCCGGGACGCCTGCGCCTCTCCTCCGACGCCGAGCTGGAAGGCCCGTGGACCCTCGACCAGCCGACGCGCGCGGCGCTGGGCAGCCCGGCCTCGCTGTCCAACGCGTGGGTCCTGCGCTGCCCGCAGGTGCCCGCCCGCCAGCAAAACAACGGCGTCATGGGCGAGTGGGACAAGGCGTTCCCCGACGGCCTGCCCACGGGCCTGGAGTACCGCGTGCTCGAGGCGCTGCGCCGCATGGCCCGCCGCCTCGCGGGCGGACTGCGCATCGCGGGCAGCGGCTACGTCATGGTCCCCGACGCCGACTCGGCAGTGAACCTGACGGTGTACTCGCCGCGCTGGATCAACCCCGAGGATCTGCTCTCCGCGATGCGTGAGCGCGCCGGTTTCGAGCAGATGAAGGACGCGCGCGACATCACGCCCGAGGCTCCCCAAGCCCGTCCCGCTGACCCCCGCGCAGATCGCCCAGATCGAGAAGCTGAAGGCCGAGCTGGGCCCGGTGCGTAAGGACATCGCCTCCAAGATCGCCAAGGCCCGCGAGGAGCACGAGGCGCAGCGCGACAAGCCGCAGGTCGTCGACGGCTACGCCCTCATGAGCCCGATCGGCCACCGCTCGGACATGATGATCGAGGTCCACGCCGTGCCCACGCCGCCGCGCGTCCTGCGCTGGGGAGCCGTGGACGGCCGGAGCCATCATCGAATACCAGGTCCGCTGGCTGCCCACCTCCGCGCCGACGCCCGGCGTTGGCGCGATGAGCCGCACCGCTCGCCTCGAGCGCCTGCGCTCCACCCAGGACGTGGAGAAGGCCGCAGGAATGATCGCGACCCTCGTGGGTGGCAACGTCATCGACGAGGACGGCTTCCTTGTCGGCCTCGAGGAAATCTCCCCTGACGAGGGGGAATAGGCCACCTGTAGACGGTGGGGCGTGTCACCCGCTAAGGTGAATGTGTTTCTCATATCCACACGAAGGAAAGGGACACACCATGAAGCTCTCCGCACGCAACCAGCTCCCCGGCACCGTCGTTGAGGTCTCTCAGGGCGCCGTGAACGGCATCGTCAAGATCGAGGTCGCCCCCGGCCTGGTCATCTCCTCGTCGATCACGAACGCCGCCATCGAGGAGCTCGGCCTGACCGTCGGTTCCAAGGCCGTCGCCGTCATCAAGGCCTCCAACGTCATCGTTGGCGTCGAGGACTGATTTTCTTTCGTTAAGAGGGTGGCCCCGCAGGTTTCTCTGCGGGGCCACCCTGCTTGTGCTGCGTGTGCGTGCGTCTACTGGCCGCGCTTGACGGACTCGAGCAGCATGACGGCCACGTCCCGCACCTCTGGGAGCTTCCCACCCGACGAGGCCGTGGCGGCGTCGTTGTTCGCGCTGCCCTGGTCGGCGTCGGAGGAGACGAAGCCGGCGGACGTCCCCGAGGCGGAGCCGAGCATCTGGGAGCAGAAGGGGCAGGCCGTCGCGACGACGTCCGCGCCTGTGGAGGCGGCCTCGACGATGCGGGCGTCCGCGATGCGGGTCCCGCGCGTCTCCTCGAACCAGGCGTGCGCGCCGCCCGCTCCACAGCACATCGCGCGGTCGCGGTTGCGCGGCATCTCGACGAGCTCCACGTTTGGTAGGGGAGCCCACGAGCTCGCGCGGCGGCTCGTAGATGCGGTTGTGGCGGCCCAGGAAGCACGCGTCGTGGTAGGTGACCTTCAGGGGCGCGCCGACCGAGGGAGCGCTGCCCGCGGACTGTGCCCCGGCCTCGTCCGTGGAGTCCGTGCCCGCGGAGGCAGGCGAGGTGGTGGGCGCCACCGGCGTGAGGAGGCCGTCGCGCACCAGGCGGTTGAGGAGCTGCGTGTGGTGGACGACGTCGAAGGAGCCGCCCAGCTCCGGGTACTCGCCGGCGATCGTGTTGAAGCAGTGCGCGCAGGAGACGACGATCTTCTGGGGCTTGGCTTCCCTTGAGCGTGTCGATCGCCTGGGCGGCCAGCATCTGGAAGAGCGCCTCGTTTCCGGCGCGGCGGGCCGGGTCGCCCGTGCAGGACTCGCCCGATCCGAGGACCGCGAAGGACACGCCCGCCGTGTGCAGCAGCTCGGCGACGGCCGCGCTGGTCTTCTTCGCCGTGTCGTCGTAGGCGCCCGCGCAGCCCACCCAGAACAGGTAGTCAACCCTCGGAGGCGTCCTCGATGTCCTCGCCGACGACGGGGATGTCGAAGTCCAACTTCTTCGCCCAGTCCATGCGCTTGCGGGCCGCCTGGTTGTAGGGGTTCGCCTTGGATTCCATGCCGCGGAACGCGCGGCCCAGCTCGCGGGGAACGCGCCCTCCATGAGGACCTGGTGGCGGCGCAGGTCAAGGATGTGGTCGATGTGCTCGATGTCGACGGGGCACTGCTCGACGCAGGCGCCGCAGTTCGTGCAGTCCCACAGGACCTCTTCGGAGACGACCTCGGGGACCAGGGGAGCGGTGACCGCGGAGACGCCCTCGGGACCGGTCGCGCCCGACAGGGACAGAGCGGACACCAGGTCGAAAGAGTGCGGCGAGGCCGGCACGCCCTTGTCGAGGAGGACCTCCCCATCCTCGAGCTTCTGGTGGCCCTCCTCCTGCTCGACGATCTGCACGTTGGAGGCGGACTCCATGTGGTCGCGCAGGCCCATGATGAGCAGCTTCGGGGAGAGAGGCTTCTGCGTGTTCCACGCGGGGCACAGCTCCTGGCAGCGGCCGCACTCGGTGCACGAGTACAGGTCCAGGCGGGCCTTCCACGAGAAGTCGTCGATCGTGCCCACGCCGAGGACCGTGTCCTCGGGGACGTCGTCGAAGTCGTCCTCGCTGGTGACGGGCTTGCCGTCAATAAGCATGTGGTCGGCCGGTCCCAGGGACTTCGTGCCGTCCGCGTTGCGACGCGTGTACAGGTTGAGGATCGCGACGAAGCGGTGCCAGGCGACGCCCATGCCCGTCTGGATGCCGACGACCGTCAGCCAGGTCATGGAGGTGATGACCTTGAGGGCGCTGACCAGCACGATCGCGTTCGCCAGCGAGGCGGCCGAGGAGGAGGCCGCGGCTGCGGAGAGCGCGCCGAGCCAGCCGGTGAGGGGAAGTGCAGGGCGGTTGCGTGGGCCTCGAGGCCCGGGCGTGACGCTGAACAGGGCATATTCAAGGCCGCGCAGGGCCACGACGCACGCGCACACGATGAGGATGACCCACTCGACGAAGAGCGCCTGCCAGCGGGTCGAGCCCAGGAAAGCGGGAGGCCAGGCCGCGCGGGAGGAGTCTCGCGGGTGGGGCTGGCCAGGGACGAGGGCGGGGTGCCTTCCGGGGTCGGCCGCGGCAGCAGCGGCGTCGGGGATCGTCGTTCGAGAGGGCCGCCTCGGCGGCCGTGCCGTGCCCGGCGCGCTGGCGCACGACCATCAGGGCGATGATGCCTGCCAGGCCGCCCCAGGCGAAGACCTCGGTGAGCCACTCCCACGGCGCGAAGTTGCCGAGGAGGGGCAGCGTGAAGGTCTGGACGCGCAGCTGGGCGTAGCCCGTCACCAGGGTGAGGAAGAGGATCGGGAAGGACACCATGACGAGCCAGTGGGCGGCCTTGATCCAGGGGCGGCCCTTGAACTCGCGGTGCGTGAGGGCTGCGGAGACGACGCCCCAGAGGCGCTTGCCCACGGGGGTCAGGCGCCCCGGGTCGGGCGTGCCCGCCGAGACCGTGCGCCACATGTGTGTCAGGCCTCGCGCGAATGACAGGACGGCCACAGCGCTCACCAGCAGGGCGAGTCCCCACATGACGGCGCTCAGCGTCGGATTGGCCACGTTTCCTCCTCAAGATTGCTGCACTCCATTGTGTCATCTCGACACTGGAGAGACCGATTCTGCCCCGCAAAGCGTGCGCAATTACGCGCTGAGCGCCGTGTCTGCTGGGCCTGCGTGTGCTCGCCACAACGTGGATACATGCAACGAGAGGGCAGTGTGCGAGAGTGAGAGCGTGCTTCCCGTCTCGCAGCCAGACATGACACTGTCCGACCAGGAACTCTTCGGAGACGACCACCCGCACGATCACTGCGGGGTCTTCGGAGTATGGGCCCCGGGCGAGGACGTTTCCCGCCTGACCTACTTCTCCCTCTACGCATTGCAACACCGCGGCCAACAGAGCGCGGGTATTGCGACGTCGAATGGCAAGCAGATCCTCGTGTACAAGGATCAGGGCCTCGTCTCGCAGGTGTTCTCCGAGCAGTCCCTCCAGGGCCTGCGCGGCCACATCGCCCTCGGACACGTCCGCTACGCGACGACCGGCGCGGACGTGTGGCGCAACGCCCAGCCGACGCTGGGCCCCACCCCCACGGGCACGCTCGCCCTGGCCCACAACGGCAACCTCACCAATACGGTCGAGCTGCGCGAGCTGGCCTCTGAGATCGCCGATGACGGTGAGGACTTCGAACGCGGCGCCTCCACCGACACCTCTCTCGTGACCGCGCTGCTGGGCATGGCCGACCGTATCCCGGGGCCGACCCCCTTCATCGCGTCCCCGTCCGTGACTCCGTCCGAGACCGATGGGGACGAGGCCGCCCCCTGCCTCGTCGCTTGCTGAGGGACCTTGAGCCCGCGCCCCTCGTCGGCGCCGCCCTGAAGGTCCTGCCGCGCATCAAGGGCGCGTTCTCCCTGGTCTTCATGGACGAGAACACGCTGTACGCCGCGCGCGACCCGCACGGCTACCGCCCGCTCGTGCTGGGCCGCCTGGCCTCCGGCTGGGTCGTCGCCTCCGAGACTGCCGCCCTGGACCTGTGTGGCGCGACCTTCGTGCGCGAGGTCGAGCCCGGCGAGCTCATCTCGATCGACGCGTCGGGCGTGCACTCGCGCCGCTTCGCCGTGCGCCGCTCCAACACCTGCGTCTTCGAGTATGTGTACCTGGCCCGCCCCGACACGACGATCGGCGGGCGCCGGATCGTCGCCGCGCGCCACGAGATGGGTGCTGCGCTGGCGCGCGAAAACCCCATTGAGGCGGATCTGGTGATCCCCACGCCCGACTCGGGTACGCCGGCCGCGATCGGCTACGCGCAGGAGTCCGGGATTCCCTTCGCCCAGGGCCTCGTGAAGAACGCGTACGTGGGCCGAACGTTCATCCAGCCCACGCAGTCCCTGCGCCAGCTGGGCATCCGCCTCAAGCTCAACCCGCTGCGTGAGGTCATCGAAGGCAAGCGCCTGGTCGTCATCGACGACTCGATCGTTCGCGGTAACACGCAGCGCGCGCTCGTCAAGATGCTGCGCGAGGCCGGGGCCGCCGAGGTGCACATCCGCATCTCGTCCCCGCCGGTGCTGTGGCCGTGCTTCTTCGGTATCGATTTCCCGACGCGCGCCGAGCTCATCGCCTCGTCCATGAGCGTCGAACAGGTGCGCGAATCCATCGGCGCCGACTCGCTGGCCTACCTGTCGATCGACGGCATGGTTGGTGCCACCGGACAGGGCACGTCCCTGTGCATCGGCTGCTTCACCGGCGAATACCCTGAGACGATCCCGCCGGGACGCCCGTGCCCGGAACTCCCGACGCCACCCCCTGCTAACCTCCACGCCCGCGACGCCACCCGGCGCCGCGGGCGTTGTTCTCAACCCGACCACCCAGACACGGCCTCGTCGAGCGCCATCCGCGAAAGGCACCACCCATGACCGACATCCCCCTGGACTACGCGACCGCTGGCGTCGACACCGCTGCGGGCGACCGTGCCGTCGAGCTGATGAAGAGCGCCGTCGCTGCCACCCACGACTCCACCGTCCTGGGCGCGACCGGCGGATTTGCCGGCATGGTTGACGCGTCGGCGCTGCTGGGCATGGAGAAGCCGCTGCTCGCGACCTCCACGGACGGCGTGGGCACGAAGATCGCGATCGCGCAGGCCATGGACGTGCACGACACGATCGGCCAGGACCTGGTCGGCATGGTCGTCGACGACATCGTCGTGATCGGCGCGCGCCCCGGTCCTCATGACCGACTACATCGCCTGCGGGCACGTCGTCCCCGAGCGCATCGCCTCCATCGTCACCGGCATCGCGCGCGCCTGCGAGGCCACGGGCACGCCCCTCATCGGCGGCGAGACCGCCGAGCACCCGGGCGTCATGGAACCCGACGACTACGACATCGCGGGCGCCGCGACCGGCGTCGTGGACGCCTCCAAGCTGCTGGGCCCCGAGCGCGTGGCCGACGGTGACGTCGTCATCGCCATGGCCTCCTCGGGCCTGCACTCCAACGGCTACTCGCTGGTGCGCTCCGTCGTCTCCCGCGTCGGCGCCTCGCTGGAGTCCCACGTGGCCGAGTTCGGCCGCACCCTCGGCGAGGAGCTCCTCGAGCCCACGCGCCTGTACACGCGCCTGTGCCTCGACCTGGTCGAGCGCTTCGGCGTCGGCGGTATCCACGCCTACTCGCACGTGACCGGCGGCGGCCTGGCCGCGAACCTGTCGCGCGTCCTGCCCGTCAGGGCGCGATCGCGACCGTCGACCGCTCCACGTGGACCATCCCCGCCGTGTTCGACTGGGTGCGCCGCGGCGGCGACGTCACCTGGGTCGGAATGGAGGACTCCCTGAATCTGGGCGTCGGCATGGTCGCCGTCGTCTCGGCCTCCGTGGCCTCGAGGTCCTGTCCGCGATCAACGAGGCCGGGGTGGCCGCGTGGGTCCTGGGCTCCGTCACGTCGGCCTAGCGCCGACGGAACCGTGGCTGGCTTCGGGTCGGTTTCCGGACCTCGGCGCGGATTCCTCCGGCGTGCGCCTCATCTCCGGCACGAAGGGCGTCAGGCGGGCGCCGTGCTGCTGCACGGCGAGTACCGCGTCGGCTGAGCGTTGACGTGGCCTGGGCTGAGCTGAGCGAGCGCCCTGCTCTGAGTGCGTGAGGGGGTCGAGGCCTGCAGGCTTCGGCCCCTTGTCGTGCGGGTACCCTCTGCGGGCGTGCGAGTGCGGGTGTGCGGGGGCGCGTGCGGGCCCGAGCGTGCGTGCGTCAAAATAGTGTTTCGGGTACGCCAAAGCGGCGGACCGGTTCTCGGTCCGCCGTGTGGCTGAGCCGTTACTTAGTGGAGGATCCACCCGTCCAGAAGGACTCATCGAGCTGCTCCGGATCGATGTCGTCGTCTTCTGCGGGCATCTCGGCGAAGTCGGCGTATTTCGAGTAGAGGTCGTCGTCGATCGCATCGTCCTCTTCGGGCTCGTCCGCCGGCACGTGTGCCAGGTACGAGTCCTCATCCGCCAGCTCGCGCTGAAGTGCGTTTAGGTCGGTGTCGGGGCTGAAATACTTCAGCTTCCGAGCGACTTTCATCTGCTTAGCCTTTTGACGGCCGCGCCCCCATGGCGTCGACCCCCTCCGCGTCGTTCGGGTCCGCGTGAAGCGGTTCCCTGGGTGTTCAAAATGTTTCGTGGGACCATCATAGCTAATGACGGGCCTTGACCTCACCTTGGATTGGGTTTTGCGCGCTCAGCGGAGCGGTGCGATGGGCGCGGAA
Source organism: uncultured Sanguibacter sp. (assembly GCA_916438365.1). The sequence goes on along the minus strand of CAKAEY010000004.1, from coordinate 16,605 downwards.
GCCCACGAAACTGGGGAAATAGAACCGGCGCAACCCTCGGCCAGTGTGGCCGGAGTTACGCCGGTTCGCGTCAGTTGGTGCTTACAGGGCCTCGGTCACGTCGGACTTGAGGGCCTGAAGCGTGCTGCGCGGCGGCCTCGCGGGCAGCGCGGCGGGCCTCGCGACGGGAGCGACGCGATGAGCGGGTCGCCAGCAGGACGATCACGCCGATAGCGCCGACCGCGGACAGGGCGACGACGCCGACCTTCTTGATGGCCTCGGCGTTACCGCCGGCGGCGTCCTGCAGGGTCAGCGACGCGGACTGCTTGAAGGACGCGAAGCGGGCGCTGGCCTCTTCCTTCGCCTCCTGGGCGAGGGCCGCGGGCTGCACGCGCGCGTACAGCTGGTCAATCGTGGCGGCCAGTTCGGCGCGCTGACGCTCGAGGTCGGCGGTGATCTGGGCTTCCGTGCGCGGCTCGGCGGGGGCGGCCTCGCCGACGGTCACGTTACGCGTATCGAGGTTGGTGCTCACTTGCCCAGTCCCTTCTCGATGGCTTCCTTGGTGGCGGCGACCGACGCGGCCGGGTCGGGGCGGTGGGCCTGCGCGCTCTTCAGGGAGCTGACGCCCACGAGCGCCAGGATCAGCACGATCACGAGGAGGATGCCGACGACGATCAGCGACGCCGCCCACGCGGGGACGACGAGTTCGAGGGCGACCTCGATCGTGTGGAAGACCCAGCCCAGCAGGTAGAGCGCGAAGACCGCGGCGGCCCACGAGGAGGGCCGATGCCCTTACCGCTCTTGGACGCGAAGGCGCGCAGCTTCGCCTTGTTCAGCTCGACCTCGTCGCGGATGATGCTGGAGATCTGGCTGGTGACCGACGCGAAGGGGGCGCCGATGCTGGGGACGCGCCTCGCCGGTGGCGGGTGCGGGGGCAGCAGGGCGGGTACTGCCCGGGCTGAGGGGTGGGCTGAGTCATGGATGCTCCTGCGCGTACGGGTGAACGAGGCGATGCCTCGCCTGATACGCCCTAGTGTCTCACGAAGAATGGCGGCTCGCAGTGACCGTTACGTTACTCCTGCGGGGCGATCGAGCCGGGCAGGTCGGAGAGGATCTTGCGGGCGCGCACGACCAGGTCGGAGACCTCGGGCTCGGCCAGGGCCGGGTCCTCGGCTTCGACGACAGGGGATGCCGCGCATCGCGGTCTCGGTGCGGGGCTCGGGCGAGGCCTGGGGGACCTCGGTCGCCTGGGTTGCTTGGGCGGGGGCGGCCTCCACGCGGGTGGTCGCCGCGTCGAGGGCGGCCTCGGCGGGGTCGGCTTTCCTCGGGTTCGGGAGGCCTGCTGAGCGTCCGAGGTCTGCGCCCCGGCCTCGTCGGCGGTGCCGAGCGGGTGCCACGCGGGGGCCGAGGCGGACCCGGTGGGGGAGATGACCTCGTCGAAGGAGGCGGGCAGGGCCGAGGGGATCAGGGCCGAGGAGGGCCTTCGGGTCCTCGGGGTTGGCCTCCAGGGAGGCGGCGATGATCGCGGCCGAGGGGTTGGGTGCGTCGAGCGCGACCCGGCCGTTCGTCAGGAGGATCGCGCGGTCGGAGGCGGCCGCGACCTCGGCGTTCGGGGTCGCGATGACGACCGCGCAGCCCGCGTCCGCGAGGGAACGCAGGAGGGGCCGAGTTCGTCGCGCGCGGCGGCGGGCAGGGAGACCGGGGTCTTCGATGAGGAAGACCTCGGCGCCGGACACGATCGCGCGGGCGATGAGGGCCTTGAAGCGCTCCCACTCGGAGAGCTCGGAGGGGCGGACCTCGACGCGCTGGGCGAGACCCGTGATCTGCAGGGCGCCCACGAGGTTATCCCAGTCGGCGACGGAGCCCGTCGCGGACAGGGGAGCGAGGATGTTCTGGCGGATCGTCAGGGACTCGTCGAGCGGGGAGTCCGCGCGGATCAGCGCGACCGAGCCGATGCGGCCCGCGAGGCGTGCGGCCAGCGAGCGCGAGGGCGCGGCCACGATGCGGCCGACCTGCGGCTCCTCGAGGCCCGCGAGGATCAGGAAGAGGGCGCGGGCGCGGCGGCCCGTCGGGTCCAGGATCGCGCTCAGCGAGCGGGCGCGGAAGCCCAGGTCGATGTCGGCGAGGAGGACCGCGCCGGTCACGTGGTCCGTGTAGGTCAGGCCCAGGCCGGCGACCTGGACGCGGCCGCCGCGGCCCTTCGCGGAGAAGGAACGGCGCGAGCGGTACCAGGGGGCGAGGCTCGGCGGGCGGCAGGTGCACCGGGGGCGGCGACGGCGTTGTTGGCGTTCGTTGCTGCGCTGCTGCCTGTGGTGTTGGCGCTGTTGGCGGGCGTGAGCTCCTGGGCGGGCTGCTCGCGGCTCGGCCTGACGGGCGGGCGCGGTCTCGGGCGCGATGTCGCTGGCGGTCTCCGCTGTGGTCTGCTGCTGCCGCAGCGTCGGTGGTGAGCGCGGCGGGGGTGGCCTCGGCCTCGTCGGCTGTGACGAGGGGGTGGAGGACACGAGGGTCTCCCTGCAGGTCCTGCGCGCCGTCGTCGGCGAGCGTTTCTGCGGGGGTGTCGGCGATGGGGGCGTCGGCCTCGTGGGTGGTGCCGCTGAGGATCTCCTCGAACGACGAGAGGGCGCTGCGCGGGTGCGGGCGCCTCGTCGGAGGTGTGGGCGGGGGTCGAGGCGGCTCGCTCGGCGCCGGTGCGCGCGGCGTCGGCCGTCACGTCGGCCAGCTCCTGGCTGTCCGAGCCATGCAGGTTTTCACGCGGGTCATTCGACATGCCCCCCATTGTTTCAGGATCGCGCCCTATGTGTCGCAGTGGCGCGCGGAAGTGGGTGGGGTGATAAGTTTGTGAGGTCCTGCGAGCACTGGACGCGACCACGGTCGCGGTGTTCCCCGGCAGGGGATGATCCCGTGTAGTGCATCAGGAGGACGTATTCCCCGCGAAAGCGGGGATTTTTCTCTCTGAGGGTGGGTGAATGAAATCTATTCAGCAATATCGGGAACGTGTATTGCATAAGAAAAATTCTTCTGTTATGGTTACTGCATCACCTCCGAGGGGGTGATGACAGCTCCGCTGGTGCTGTCGGGCTCAACATTTTCAGAGTAACCGCATGAGCTCATGCTAGCGCGCATGCCGTACTCGGAGGATGGTTTCGACTCGAGGAAGAGGAAATGGCCCGAAAAGACAAGCAGAGAGTTTCGCTGTCGACGCCCGCAACTGCGGAACCCCCGGTTTTTCCCGTCGCCCAGCCCGGCCTCAATGCTGCTGATCTCTCCGCATTGACCAGGAGCTTCTGGGCGAAGAGTGGAGACTCCGGCAGCTGGCTATCCGTCGTCCAGCACCTGATGGATGCCGCTGACGTTGCGGGGCTCCTCTTCGACGACTATCTGAGCGAGCATCACCGCAGGCTCATGGCCTCGGTCTGGGGAGGAGATCGCGCCAAGGCACGGGCCTCGTTTGTGTTTCTTGCAGGGATCCACGACGCGGGCAAAGTGAGCCCCCAGTTCGCATGCCAGCGCCAAGATCTGGCTCAGCTGATCCGCAGCGAGGGGCTGGTCGTCATGCGCAAATCCGACTACGCTGAACGTTCCTTCCTGCCCCATGGCCTCGTCAGTCAGTTTGCTTTTCAGGAAGAAGTGGCTGAGGGGCGGTGATGGATCGCGGGCCCTCCAATGGGCGATCCTCGTCGGTGTCCATCATGGTCGATACCCGGACGCGGGTGCCGTGTACGTTGCGCGACAGCAGTACAGGACACAAGAGGGCTCGCGCGAGGATGATCCCCGTTGGGGTCAGGCGCGCTCGGAGATTCTTCGGTGGATGGCGGCGCGTAGCGGTTTCCCGCTCATCGCGCCCGGCTCCGCCCTGCCCGAGCTGCCCATCGCGGTGGCCTCCGCCTATGCCTCGGCCCTCGTGATCGCAGACTGGCTCGCTTCCAACGAGGATTACTTCCCGCTCCGGCCTCGACCGGTCGATGAGACTGGAAAGCTGTCGATCGAGGGGTACCCCGAGCTCACCGCGGACCAGCAGCGCGATCGTGTCCGGCGCGCATGGAAGCGAGCGGCCTTCCCATCCCCTCTGCGTATTCCTGCAACTCACACCGGTGAGGCCGCAGACTTCTACCGTCACCGTTTCGGGTGGCCGGCCTCGTACCGTCCGACCGAGGGCGCAGCGCGCCGCCGTCGAGATCGCAACGCGCGAGGACCCGGATCTCATGATCGTCGAGGCGCCGCCGGGGTCCGGGAAGACCGAGCTGGCCTTCGCGGCCGCAGAGGTACTGATGCGTGCTCGGGGGCTGCAGGGAGTGTTCGTCGCACTGCCCACTCAGGCCACGACGAATGCGATGTTCGAACGTGTCACGGCGTGGCTGACGAGCATTCTGGGCGATGAACCACAGAAGCTTGGCATCCAGCTCGCACATGGGAAAAAAACAGCCTCAACGAGTCCTTCATGAAGCTCCTCGAGCGCGGCAAGAGCCCCCTCGAAGTGCACGACGACGAGGAGGACCTTGGCCTTCACGCGAGCCGGTGGATGGGGCAACGCTGGCGCTCGACGCTGTCGCCCGTCGTGGTCGGAACGATCGACCAGGTGCTGCTTGCAGCCCTCAAGTCGCGTCATGTGCTGGTTCGTCACCTCGGACTCATGGGCAAGGTCGTCGTCATCGATGAGGTGCACGCTGCCGACGAATACATGGAGACCTACCTGGAAGCCGCGCTGACGTGGCTTGGTATGTACGGGATCCCCGTTGTGCTGCTGTCGGCGACCCTGCCGCCCGCACGGCGTTCTGCGCTCCTTGAGGCATATCGCCGAGGTCGTGGCTCGTCCGGTGTGGGGGCTGAGTCGGTCGACGGCATGATCGGATATCCGGCAATTTCGACGGTGTCCGCCACGGGTGTGCGCGTCCATGAGATTCAAGGTGAGGTTGAGGTCCCCAAGAGGATCATCCCGACCTCGCTCGGCTCGCCGCAGGAAATCGCGGAGCTCCTGGACTGCGAGCTCGCCGACGGTGGGTGCGCCGTCGTCATCCGCAATACGGTCCGCGAGGCACAGGAAACATACGAGGCCGTGAAGTCAGTGTTCGGGCGAGAACAGGTAACGCTTCTGCACTCGCGTTTCCTGGCCGCCGAACGTGCCGCCCGCGATCGCCGGATGCTCGAACTTTTCGGGAAAGATAGCCAGCAGCGCCCCTTGAGACACGTCGTCGTCGCAACCCAGGTGATCGAGCAAAGCCTCGACGTCGACTTCGACCTCATGCTCACAGATCCCGCGCCCATGGACCTCGTGCTGCAGCGTATCGGGCGGCTCCATCGGCACGAGAGAGACGGGCGGCCGAGAGGTCTTCATGACGCAAGGTGCCTCGTGATCATCGAAGATACGACTGCCACTCCCTGGGCGTACTCACGCGGAACCGACTACGTGTACGCGCGCTACTCCGTCCTGCGGACCCTGGGGATTGTCGCTGATCGCGGCGAAATACTCGTCCGTGAACCCCTAGACTACGCGGAATTGACGACTCTAGCGTATGTCGATGATGTGCCGGTCGGTCCCGCGCAGTGGCACGAGGCCCTCGACGCCGCGTTGGAAGAACGCAACAAAGCACGCGCCCAAGCACAAGCGAAAGCGACAACCTGGTGCCTCGGCGAAGCAAATATGCCCTCGTGGCAGGCCCTCGAACTCGAAGAGAAATTCCTCGGCAATGCCGCGACCGGTGACGAATCAAAGGTGCCGGGAGTCGCCGTGGCTCGCGCTGCCGTGCGCGACGGAGAAGACCAGATCCCCGTCCTCATCGTCGCTCTGGACCCCGAGCTGGGCAACGTAGCCAGTGGCTCCCCCTATCAGCGGGGCGCCAGAAGACGACACGCCTCTTGCAGTCGGTGAATACAACGCTCGAGGGCGTATCGCCGACATCTGCTCGTGGAGCATTTCCCTGCCTCCGTGGGCATTGCGCGCTCGCGGGCAGAGCATTGACGAGGCGGTGGACGCAGTTGCAGGTGCTATCTGGGATGATCCCATCACGGCGGAATGGTCGTGTCGCGAGCACCCGTTCCTGGCGGGGGAACTGATCCTCGCGATGTACAAAACTCCCGACGGGGAGCGCCTCACGCGCGACCTGTGCGGACACACATTCACATACTCTCTCGAAAGAGGAATGGAGGTGCAGGGTCAATGAAGAACCCTGAGTATAACCTACTCGACGAGCCGTGGATACCCGTACGGCTCGTCGATGGGACCATCACTGATGTCGGCCTGCTAGAGCTACTGCGGCGCACGACCGACATCGCGGACCTAGCGTGCGAGCTACCCACACAGAGCATCGCGATTCAGCGATTGATCCTGGCGATTGCGTATCGCGTGGCCACACCGCGTGATGCACGCGACTGGGTCAGGCAGTGGGACGAAGGCGCTCCGACGGAACAGATGATCGAGTACCTCGAACGGTGGAGAGACCGCTTCTTCCCTGTTCGGCGGGCGATTCCCCTTTATGCGGGTCGCGGATCTGCGTACTGCAAAGGACGAGACGAAAACGCTCGAGGACATTATTGCTTGCGTTCCTAAAGAAGATAAGCGCCTGTTTTCGACTCGTCAAGGTGCTGGCTTAAGGCGACTGGAACCAGCGGATGCAGCACGTTGGCTGGTTCACGTTCAGGCGTATGATATCGCCGGTATTCACTCTGGTGCGGTCGGAGATACGCAGGTTAAGGATGGCAAGGGATATGGTATAGGCCCCTCATGGTGTGGCCAGCTCGGACTTGTGTGGCTTAAAGGAAGCGACCTGGATGAGACCCTGGTCCTCAATCTGATTCCTACTGATACTGCTGAGCTGCAAGGGGAGATAACTCGTCGTCCTGGGCATCGTGTAGCTGGGAGTTGGAGGAGCCGGAGACGGCGGCGAGGAAAGACTATTCTCTGCTGGATAAGAACGGGAATCCTCAACTGGAGGGTTTGAGTATTCCACGGCTGCTGACGTGGCACTCTCGCAGGGTACGTCTCTATGGTGATTCTGCGGGAGTTCAACGTGTTCTTGTGTGTCAAGGAGACAAGCTAGCCCCCCAGGAGATGCGGTTGTATGAACTTCAGAGTTTATGGCGTTACTCAACCCTGCAATCCAAGAAGTTTAAGACCGACGTCTACATGCCTCGTAAATTCGAGGCAGGCCGCGCTCTCTGGCGCAATCTTCCCGGCACCCTGCCCACCGTGACAACCGTGCAGGGCGTGGATAAGCAGCCCAAGCGGGAGTTTCTCCCGTCGGCGACGCTGTCCTTCCACTATCAGCTCGACAATGCCTCGATTCAGACCAGCTATCCCAAGGTCATGCGGATTCAGGCTGTTGGTGTCACCTACGGTCCGCAGGAATCGACGTTCGAGGATATCTACTCGGACGAGCTGACGTTGTCGGTTGCCGTCATGCGAGTCGAACGTGAGGACCTGTCTGCCGAGATCGACCGGCAGGTTCGTCTGACAGAAGAGGTTGCCAGGGATGTGGGAACTCTTGCGGCGAACCTCGCGCGTGCCGCGGGTGAGAGCGGTGACGGTGCCGGTTATGGGGCTCGAGACCGTGCTAAGGAACTCTTCTTCTCCGCTGTCGATAACGATTTCAGGGCCTGGCTGACTCAGGTTGATGGGCGCGAAGCTGCGCGGGACGCCGGGCGTCGGTGGGGAGCGTACGCTGCGGCAGCACGCCATGGATATCCAGGCGGAACTCGTCAGGGGCGCCTCGTCGTCGGCAATCATCGGGCCGAGATACCGGCAGAGGGTACATGAATGTCGGCATCGCCGAAAAACTACTTCCGGGCAGCGCTCAGCAAGCGTCTTCCGGTACAGAACACCAATCAGGAAGGAACGAAATGACCAGCAATGATGCTGCTCCGGAGACCCCTCCGGATGGCGGTGCGAAAGGTTTGTCGACACGGCGCGCGGTGTACGGCCGCGTCAGTGGGTTGATCGCGAATCGGCTCTGGAAGGAGACTCCTTCGGCTCGAGCCCTTCGCGCGCAGCTGCGCGGAGCGCTTTCGCGGGAGGCGGGTTCGGTGCCCGAGCTGTGGGACCTGACGCTCGATGATCGCCCGGGCTACCTGGGTGATGAGCCGACCCGAGGCGAGAAGGCCGTCCACGGGGCGCTCACTCTCTGGGCCCTCCACCAGGGGATCGAACACGAGACCCATGCACGACACGTCGGACCGTCCGCGCAGCTTCGCGTCCGCAGTCCGAGTCGTGGCGGAGGGGCAGAGCGGTGACAAGCGTGCCGAGGAGACTCCGATCTATCGGCGTTTCTCTGCGGCCGTTCAAGCGCCTACGTTTGAGGGACTTCTCGTGCATCTGCGTTCGCTCATTTCTCAGCTCGAAGCCGCCGAAATCCCCTGTGACTACGCGCAGCTGGCAGCCGACCTCTTCACGTGGCAGGGACCCGCGTCGCCGCACGTCCGTCATGCGCAACTGGGGGCGTCAATTCGCTCGTCCCGCTGAAACCATCCAGACCGAAACCGACTCCGCCGAGTGATGTCGGGCACCACCATCAATCGCTTCATTTGTGAAAGGAAAGACAATGTCCGTCTTCGTTGATATCCACGTCCTGCAGACCCTCCCTCCATCGAACCCGAACAGGGACGATACCGGCGCGCCCAAGAGTGCGACTTTCGGTGGAGTCCAGCGTATGCGCATTTCGTCGCAGGCCATCAAGCGTGCGACGCGTCAGGACTTTGAGGGAAAGATTGCCGACGGAAATTACGGCGTACGTACGAAGAAGATCGTTGAGCTGGTCGCACGCACGATCACCGAGAAGCGTCCCGACCTGGAGGCCGAATCGATCGAGCTCGCCGAGATGGGCCTGAAGGCCATCGGTTTCAAGCTTGTTAAGCCGAACAAGAATAAGAACGACAAGGAACCAGAGGAAGCCGGATTCCTCGTGTTCCTGTCGGCCAAGCAGATCGAACATGTTGCGGACGCACTGATTTCGGTCGCTCACGAGGATGATCCCGCGGCAGCATTCAAGGAAATTGAAGCCGCGCAGCCTTGTGGATACGGATCACCTCGATCGATATCGCTCTGTTCGGTCGCATGGTCGCCGAACCGAATGCGCTGAACGTCGATGCCGCATGCCAGGTCGCCCACGCGATTGGTGTCGGCGCGGTCGAGCACGAGTACGACTACTACACGGCCGTTGATGACGAGAAGAAGCGCAATGACGAGGCCGACGGGGGTGCAGGTATGATCGGCACGATCGAGTTCGCGTCCGCGACGGTGTACCGCTACGCGACGATCAACGTCGACCTGCTGCGTGAAAACCTGGGCGACGATGCGGTTGCGGATCGTGCCGTCGAACTCTTCGTGGATAGCTTCGTCCGCTCGATGCCGACCGGAAAGGTGACGACTTTCGCGAACCGCACGCTGCCGGATGCTGTTCTGGTTCAGGTTCGTGATGACCAGCCGATCAATATGAGTGGCGCTTTCGAGGAGCCGATCGTCGCGGGTCAACACGGCTTCGCTGAGCCTGCCATTGCGCGATTCGTTGAGTTCGAGTCGCGGCTGCGGGAGCTCACGGGTCTGGAGGCCGTCGAGTCTCTCGTGTCGTGGACCACGCCTCGTGGCGAAGAGCTTCTCGGAGCTCGGTAAGCAGGTACGCCTGGCATCCCTCGGTGAAACCGCAGCGGAAGTGGTGCGAGGCACGCGATGAGTGCGGTTCTTGTCTTAAGGCTGGCGGGTCCCATGCAATCGTGGGGCTCGGATAGCCGATTCACGCGCAGGTCGACGGAGGCTTTTCCCACGAAAAGTGCCTTGGTCGGTCTGCTTGGCGCGGCGCAGGGACGCAGGCGCAGTGACCCGATCGAGGACCTCGCTGAGCTGAGCGTTGCCGTCCGAGTTGATCAGCCAGGGCAGTTGCTCCGCGACTTCCACACGGCACACAGGGGCGAAACGTCGATGCCTCTGTCCCACCGTTTCTATAGGGCGGATGCTGCGTTCGGAGCCTTCATCGAGGGACCTGACGACATGATTGATGCACTCGCGCAGGCAATTGTTCGCCCGGTGTTTCCGCTCTACCTCGGTCGCCGCTCGTGCCCTCCGACCCTGCCGTTGCGCCTCGCTGTTCGCGACGGCAGCGCGTGGGACGCCGTGCGTGAAACTCCGTGGATGGCCTCCGGCGTATTACCAGAAGAAACAGCGTCACGAACATTTCGTTAGAACGCGAGTTGTTGCGGATCTGGGAATTATTCCGCATGAGGTGGCGAAAACCTCGCAGCAGACGCTTCAGGACATGCCGATCAGTTTCGACTCGGAGAATCGCAAGTACACCCTGCGTACCGTCGAGGAGACATACATAGACCTGGAGAATCCGCAGTACGTGGAGTCGAAGCCGCAGGCCCACCCCGGCCTCGTGCATGATCCGATGGAGGTGCTCTGATGTATCTGACACGCATCTACCTCAACCCGCACCGTCGTGGGGCGAAGCAGCTCATGCGCAGCCGACAGATGCTGCACGCAGCTGTGCTGAATTGCTTCCCCCCGGGCGTGCTGGATGATCCCGGCACCCCGCGGGTTCTCTGGCGGCTGGACCGTCCGCCCGCCGTTCGGGGAGCTACCCCTCGCCAGGGGAGCCCCTCGTGTGCGCTCTACATCTCGAGCCCGGTTGCTCCGGACCCCTCGCATATCGTCGAGGAGGCCGATACGCGACCGAGGGTGGGGTAGTCATCCGCGACATGAGTACCTTCCTCGATGGGGGTGTCGGCTGGGCAGCGGTGGGGTTTCCGACTCTGTGTGAATCCGACGTTCCGGGAGGGCAGTCAGGTCAATGCGACGAGGGACGGAAGAAGGTTCTCGCTCACGTCACCCAGGATCAGCAGACGCAGTGGGTCCTGGACCGTGTGGAGCAGCTCGGGTTCCGTGTGCTGACCTCCGCCGAGTACGGCGGTGATTTGCCGAGTCCTGGAGGACCAGGACGGACAACGTGTCGATGGGTCAAATCTCTTGATCAACGGCGTTGAACGCGGGCATCGCCGAGTTTAAGCATGGAGGTTCTCGCGTGACCCTTGCGCTTGCTACTTTCGAGGGCGTGCTCGAGGTAACGGATCCCCGGATGCACTGCGCCACGGCCTCGTCCATGGGATAGGACGAGGGAAAGCATACGGCTGCGGTCTGATGACCCTGGCTCGGCCATGAGACCGATCCCCGGGGCGAGGCCGCCAGAACCGAAAGACTTGGTGCGCGTTCGGGACCGTTTGACATTCCTGTATGTCGAGCGGTGCACGATTAATCGCGACTCGAACGCGATTACTGTAGCCGACGGACACGGAATCGCCCACGTCCCAGCAGCGGCGCTGTCGGTGCTGCTGCTGGGACCCGGGGTTCGGATCACACACTCGGCGGTATCGGTGCTGTCAGAGAGTGGATCGACCATCGTGTGGGTGGGCGAGAACGGGGTGCGGTACTACGCGCACGGCACCCCGCCCTCGCGCTCCTCACGGTTGCTGGAGGCGCAGGCTCGCGCGGTGAGCGATCCGTCGATGCGGCTGACTGTCGCCCGCAACATGTACCTGATGCGTTTTGCGGGCGAGGACGTGTCGAAGCTGAGTCTCCAGCAGTTGAGGGGACGCGAGGGTGCTCGGGTGCGTCGCCTGTATCGTGAGCACTCGCAGCGCACGGGGGTGCCCTGGGATCGGCGAGAGTATGACCCCGACGACTTCGACGACGGTTCGGTGGTCAATCAGGCACTGTCGGCGGCGAATTCCGCGATCTATGGCGTTGTTCACGCGGTGATCGTTGCGCTGGGGTGTAGCCCGGGGCTGGGATTCGTGCACAACGGAACCTACCGTTCTTTTGTGTATGACATCGCGGACCTGTACAAGGCCAACCTGACGATCCCAATCGCGTTTGACGTTGCCGCATCGCCGACGGACGAGGCCGTGGGAACCGCCGCGCGAAAGGCTGTCCGTGACGCTGTTCGCGAGTTTCGGCTCCTGGAGAGGTGTGTCGCGGATATCAAACAGCTTCTGTCAGTGTCTGGAGCCTTGGCTATTGAGGACGATGACGACCTGATCGTGGACGACCTGCGCCTGTGGGATGACCACGAGGGGACTGTTGCTGCGGGTGTCTCCTACGAGGAGAGTGACTCCTGGTGATCGTCCTGGTCCTGTCCGCGGTGCCCGAGGGGCTGAGAGGTCACGTGACGCGGTGGCTCATGGAGATTTCCCCGGGGGTCTTCGTGGGGACGCTCAGCGCCCGTGTACGCGAGCGCCTGTGGGACATCGTCACTGAGAACATGAAAACGGGTCGGGCTGTCATGGTCTTTCGTGCGCGCAACGAGCAGGGACTCGCCTTCCTGACGTGGGGCGATCCCTGGAAGCCCGTTGACTTCGATGGACTCACTCTCATGATGCGCCCCTACTACTCGGAAGGACGAGGCCAATACTCCGAACCGGATCCTGCGGCGCGTCAGTTGCGCAAGCGACCCAAATTAAGTAACTTCCAGAGGAGACGGCAAGCTCAAGGGTTTCCAAGATCTGATCGATCTGCGCAGTAAAAGCGCAGGTCAGGAAGTGTTTTCCCCGCGTGAGCGGGGATGAGCCGTCAGCGGCGCCTCTGACCCGCGGACTGGCGTTTTTCCCCGCGTGAGCGGGGATGAGCCGCTGACCGACGCGACGTCAGCGATCGTGGTTTTCCCCGCGTGAGCGGGGATGAGCCGCTGCGGGTTACTGAGCATGAGGTGCCGGGCAGGTTTTCCCCGCGTGAGCGGGGATGAGCCCGCCGAGAGCGCGGCCACGACTTCGGGTGTGGCGTTTTCCCCGCGTGAGCGGGGATGAGCCGCCTCCGTTGTTGAGAGCAGCCTGCAGGGCCGCGTTTTCCCCGCGTGAGCGGGGATGAGCCTTCGCCGGTTGCGCACCTGCGGACAGACAGCTCGTTTTCCCCGCGTGAGCGGGGATGAGCCCATCCGGTCAGGAATGGACGCTGCTGGCGGGTCGTTTTCCCCGCGTGAGCGGGGATGAGCCGCGGTGGAGGGATGAGCGCGATACCAAGCGTGGGTTTTCCCCGCGTGAGCGGGGATGAGCCGGAGCTTCTCAAACGTCTCACGCGCCGTGTCCTGTTTTCCCCGCGTGAGCGGGGATGAGCCGCGTCGCGAGCGCGGCCACGACTTCGGGTGTGGGTTTTCCCCGCGTGAGCGGGGATGAGCCGGGGCTTCTCCCCGTGCCGGACGTCGTCATCGAGTTTTCCCCGCGTGAGCGGGGATGAGCCGCCTTCCGGAGTGGACCTATCCGCAGCATTTGAGTTTTCCCCGCGTGAGCGGGGATGAGCCCAATTATGGGCAGCGCTTGCATGTGACGGCGCTGTTTTCCCCGCGTGAGCGGGGATGAGCCGTCTGCTTCTCGCCTCCCAAAGCGGCATCGTAAGTTTTCCCCGCGTGAGCGGGGATGAGCCTGCATGACGGCGGGGCCGGTGTTCAACACCTCCGTTTTCCCCGCGTGAGCGGGGATGAGCCCGCCACACACAGGCCCCCGCCCGCACGGGCGGGGTTTTCCCCGCGTGAGCGGGGATGAGCCTCAGTACACGATCAACGTCGACGCCAATATGCTGTTTTCCCCGCGTGAGCGGGGATGAGCCCTCATCGGGAAGGATATTACGGGCTGGCCACCCGTTTTCCCCGCGTGAGCGGGGATGAGCCGTAGACGAGGCCCGCCACCAGCGCGGCGATCGCGTTTTCCCCGCGTGAGCGGGGATGAGCCGATGACGGTGGAACCCCATCCCAGCGAACTGGTGTTTTCCCCGCGTGAGCGGGGATGAGCCTCCGACGCGTATCAAACCCTAACCGGGCACCGTGTTTTCCCCGCGTGAGCGGGGATGAGCCGTGGTACCGGCCTGGTACCGGCCTGGTGGGGTGGTTTTCCCCGCGTGAGCGGGGATGAGCCCGCTTCGTATCGGCAAGAACCGATACGATCACGGTTTTCCCCGCGTGAGCGGGGATGAGCCGGAACTCCTACTCAATGCCTAACACGAATATCTGTTTTCCCCGCGTGAGCGGGGATGAGCCGCGCTCGTACCTCAACCTTGAGGACATGTCCGGGTTTTCCCCGCGTGAGCGGGGATGAGCCCCAAGGGTACTGCCAAGAGCGCCTACCTGAACCGTTTTCCCCGCGTGAGCGGGGATGAGCCGGCCGCGCAGGCTGGCGCATCCCCGCCGAAGCCGTTTTCCCCGCGTGAGCGGGGATGAGCCGACGTGCTTGCGGGCAAGCGTGGACACGGCCTTGTTTTCCCCGCGTGAGCGGGGATGAGCCGGGGGCGCGCCAGTGCTCCCGGGCGTCACGCCGGTTTTCCCCGCGTGAGCGGGGATGAGCCGTCGGCGCGGTCCTGCTCGGTCCAGGCGGTAGCGTTTTCCCCGCGTGAGCGGGGATGAGCCCACCTGCGGTGTCCCAGTCGGGTTCACGAGTCGGTTTTCCCCGCGTGAGCGGGGATGAGCCCAAGAAGAACATCGCGTGGGCACCCGGTTACACGTTTTCCCCGCGTGAGCGGGGATGAGCCCACAGCCCCCGAGGCATCCACACTACCCGGCTCGTTTTCCCCGCGTGAGCGGGGATGAGCCGTACACTGAGTCAGCAGGCACCGGCCTCGTCGAGTTTTCCCCGCGTGAGCGGGGATGAGCCGGTCACCACCAAGGTTCGCACCGGCCTCGTCGAGTTTTCCCCGCGTGAGCGGGGATGAGCCGGTCACCACCAAGGTTCGCACCGCCCCGATCAAGTTTTCCCCGCGTGAGCGGGGATGAGCCGCGCGCTTCGCCGCCGCCTGGGCAGACTGCGAAGTTTTCCCCGCGTGAGCGGGGATGAGCCGACCCAGAGCTTCGACCCCTCCCCTGTGACCCCGTTTTCCCCGCGTGAGCGGGGATGAGCCGATCCTCAGCGACCTCGGGGTGCGACGGGACCAGTTTTCCCCGCGTGAGCGGGGATGAGCCTTGTGCCACCGTTCTGCGCCTGCACGTACGCTAGTTTTCCCCGCGTGAGCGGGGATGAGCCGCCATGAAGACAAACTGTCCACAGCGCCTACCTGTTTTCCCCGCGTGAGCGGGGATGAGCCGGCTGCGAGGCCGAGTGCGCCCTGCTGCACGGGTTTTCCCCGCGTGAGCGGGGATGAGCCGGCGTGTGCGAGGCCCGTCTGGCCGTCCTCCAAGTTTTCCCCGCGTGAGCGGGGATGAGCCGCGTGTTCTCTCCAGTCTCGCTGATCTTCCATGGTTTTCCCCGCGTGAGCGGGAATGAGCCGCAGAGGGCAGGGAAAACGGCTGTCTTGGGGCGGTTTTCCCCGCGTGAGCGGGGATGAGCCGCGTGTTCTCTCCAGTCTCGCTGATCTTCCATGGTTTTCCCCGCGTGAGCGGGAATGAGCCGCAGAGGGCAGGGAAAACGGCTGTCTTGGGGCGGTTTTCCCCGCGTGAGCGGGGATGAGCCGCTGGCGTCGACGTCGCATTGGTATTCGTATCCGTTTTCCCCGCGTGAGCGGGGATGAGCCGGGAGCATCGTGGCGCGGTTCTACACGCAACTAGTTTTCCCCGCGTGAGCGGGGATGAGCCCAGCTTTTGTTTTGCCGCGTCCCGCGCGGATAGGTTTTCCCCGCGTGAGCGGGGATGAGCCCGTGAAGGGCAGGGGCACGGGCGGTATGGCTGTGTTTTCCCCGCGTGAGCGGGGATGAGCTGGACCTGGTGAAGGTCGGTCCCGCCGTCCGTGAGTTTTTCCCCGCGTGAGCGGGGATGAGCCTGAGAAGGGCCGCGCCGGGTGGCGCATCCCCGCGTTTTCCCCGCGTGAGCGGGGATGAGCCGCGCGCACGGTAGCGCGGCCTTGAGGCCGTCCCGTTTTCCCCGCGTGAGCGGGGATGAGCCCCCGGACGAGTACGAGGTTGTGGAGTGCGACGGGTTTTCCCCGCGTGAGCGGGGATGAGCCCCACGTCTGCCCAGAACGCCCAGAGAGCTGGCAGTTTTCCCCGCGTGAGCGGGGATGAGCCGAAGATCCGCACCACGGACGGCGCGTGGGGGCGGTTTTCCCGGCGTGAGCGGGGATGAGCCGGGTGGCTGGTGTGCAAGTGCCGATCCGAGAGTGTATTCCCCGCGTGAGCGGGGATGAGCCCAAGCCCCCCGAACCTCAGAAGGAGAAAGACAAGTTTTCCCCGCGTGAGCGGGGATGAGCCGCCCGGGGAGGCTGGCACTGTGGACACGCTCGTGTTTTCCCCGCGTGAGCGGGGATGAGCCCTCACCACGTATGGTTTTGACCATGAGTACCACGTTTTCCCCGCGTGAGCGGGGATGAGCCGAACCAGATTGCGCTTCGCCTCGAGGTTGTCTAGTTTTCCCCGCGTGAGCGGGGATGAGCCGGGGGGTCGTTTGGCCAGGGGGTGTTTTCCTGGTTTTCCCCGCGTGAGCGGGGATGAGCCCACCGATAGCTGCGCCGTGAGCAGACGCCAAGTGTTTTCCCCGCGTGAGCGGGGATGAGCCGTCGTCGAAGATCGTCGGGTCGACCGTGACCTGGTTTTCCCCGCGTGAGCGGGGATGAGCCCAAGCCGGGCGGCCTGATCCGCTACAAGACCACGTTTTCCCCGCGTGAGCGGGGATGAGCCGCCGTCGCTTAGCTCCGAGGCGGGCGACGAAAAGTTTTCCCCGCGTGAGCGGGATGAGCCGC
>CAKAEY010000003.1 GCA_916438365.1 uncultured Sanguibacter sp. | reverse complement strand
CGAGGGCGTCGGAGACATCCCCGTCGGTTCGCTGTGGTCCGTGTCCGATGCGCCGTCGAGGCCGGAGTAGAGGAGACGCGGGCATGACGCACGCGTGCCTGGGGGCCACGATCACGCGATACCCGGCCAGGTGCAGGCGCCGCCCCAGGTCGAGGCCGTCGCCGAAGGGACCGAGCGCGGCATCGAAATCCGCCGACGGCCTCGTAGGCCTCGGCGCTGATGAACAGCCCGGCGGTGCCGACGCCGAGGACGTCGCTCGTGCCATCGTGCTGACCCTGGTCGATGTCGTCATCGCCGATGCGCTCGAGTCGGCGGGCGCTGGCCGTGGCAAAGATTCCGAGTTCGAGGAGGCGGCTGCCGTCCCAGCTCATCTCGTTTGACGCCGACAGCTCCGATGGTCTTAGCGGACGGCGGCGGCCTGAATGAGCTCGTCGAGGCACTCGTTCGGGGGCGTTGTCCTCGTGCAGATCCACCACCACTGCCCGAGGCGAAAGGGGCACCTGCGCCCGAGCGCGACGGATCGCGTCACCGAGGTTGCGGGCGCGGCCGACACGCACGAGCCTCGGCACCGTCGGGAAACTCGATCAGCGGGGAAAGGGGGTGACGTGGCGTCCTGCGACGTCGATGATGGTTTGATCGATCGCGGGGCCACTCGATTGATTCTCGATGGCCCGCAAAACGGACTGGGTGAGCGGCGCCTCCCTCTTGTGACGAGGATCGCACCGATGCGAGCGCTGCGTCTGGACTCAACCGGCTATACGGCGCAGGCGCCAGCCTCCGCGCCGGACATGCCGCAAATGCCAAAGCGCTTCCGTCGTTAGCCAGCGCGTATTCCAGGCATTCTTCGCGCACCTGGCAGGACCGACAAACAGCCTTTATGCCTGCGCGAGTGAGCCACCCTCAGGGACGCCTTCGGATCCGTCTGCGCAGCACACAGAGAGCGTGCTGCACGCCACGCAGGCCGTCAATGCGGGCATACTGCGCTGCAAGTCGGCGTCCTCGGACCACTCCAGGGGCCCGTCACCGAAGACGTTCCACATTGCGGGAGCCCTCATAACGTAACCAATCAATACGAGAATTACACGCGTCGTCATCGTCTGGAAAGTCAAGCCGTTTCGCGATATTGAGACCTTTCCGCAGCACTCTGACCCAGCGGCAAAACAGTGCGCCCACTCATGACCACAGTTACTAAGTACAAGGTCGTCTGGGACCTTCGAGACTTGAAACCATGAACACAGTCCCAGGAAACCGCGAGCAGGCTCACCAGTGCATCACAACGATTAACGGATGCAGGTCAGCACTCACCCAATACGGCCAGAGCGGGTCGAACCGGGACCCGTGGTTAGCCGGTGGTTAGCGAATAGCAAACTACCTGACAAACGAACTTGCGGCCGACCTGTTCGGCACCGGGCGAAGCGACACCAACTCGCATCTACGACTCTTCCAACCCTGGCAGGACGCCTCTGGCAGATCGCAGCGCGCGCGATGGGATGGGAGGTACTCGATACACGACGCCCCTCCCGGAGACCTTTCGTCTCCAATACTCTCGGTTCCGAAGCATCCGACGCATTGGACGCCGGGGCCCACGTGCTGGCACAACCGCCGCAGTACCTGTCGTTCGCATGGGATGGACCCCTGGACGGGGCTCTCGACGGCCTCGCGGAAATCGCCACCCAGCCGGATGCCCTCGTCGTCGACACCCCCCGCTGCTCCTCCAGGCCCGCGACGAGGCACTGGCTGGGACCCGCCCGTCGGCGCCGGTTCAGGGCCGCCGCGTCGCGCTACTGTGGGACGTGCGCACGGGCGCGGGCCAAGTGCTGGATCAGTGATGCAGGGACGCTCTGTCGTCGTCATCGATCCGCACGCCGTCTCGCCGGACAAGCTCCCCCACATTCTCACCACGGAGGACGCTGACGGAGGCCTCGTGACCTACCAGAGGTAGAAGGTCACCACACGCCCAGGACGCGCGCACCTGCGAGCTGGAGGCCCTCCACGCGGTCGCGGCGGATCTGCGTCCAGCGCAGGGGCGAAGCGCAGCCTCAAGGCGACGCCCTGCGCCTCGAGCTCGGTGCAGGATCGCGCGCAGCTGGCGCGCGCGGCGCTCGTCGAACGTGCCGACCTTCTGGGCGGCGCGGCAGTCAGAAATGAACTGGTTGCGATAGAAGCCGTTACGCAGCTTTGCCAGGCGGGCGTCGCGCGCCCCGGATCCGGAGTTTGCGCCTGCACGTTGCCGCCATGCTGACGATATTCGAGTGTCGGCTCTCGCCGATCACCCACGTGAGGCCGATTGAGCGGGCCAGCGCATACATACCAGTCGTGCACGCCGATCTCACTGTAGTCGAGTCCCCCTCAGCACGTCGACGAGGGCCTCGTGGGCCTTCGGGCTGAAGACGTAGGTGGAGCCGGGCCCTGCAGCCTCGAAGAGGAAGTCCCAGGCACGCTGGGGCTGCGACTTGCAGAATGATGCGACGCTCCCCACCACCCCGCCGGCAGCAGCTGGAAGGACGTGACATTCGAAGACACGACGTCGGCCCCGCGATCGGCCATGAGAGGCCAGCTGGGGAACTCAGCTTATCCTCGTGCCACACGTCATCCTGGTCGGTGAAGGCGACGTGCCAAGGAGCCGTCGGGGGCGTGCGTCGTGAAGAGGTGCAGGAAGTTGCCCGTCACGCCGGGGTACCGTCGCTGGGGCAGAACCGTGATCCGAGGGTCGGCCGCGGCACGCGCCTGAAGGTGCGCGCGCGTTCCATCGCTCGACGCGTCGTCGGACACGACGAGGCGGACCTCACGCCCACCTGGGCGAGCACGGAGTCCACCTGTTCGTCGAGCCACGCCCGCCCTCGGCCATCCCGTTGTAGGTGGCCACAGGGACGGTGACTCGGGGGCGAGGCACGGCCTCGTCTCGGGTCACGCGATCCAAGGACTCAGTGTCCTTCGGCGGCGTACTTCGCCTCGACGGCTTCCTTCAGGGAGCCCACCACGCCTCGTTCTCCGTGTACCCAGGCGATCGTGTCAGCCAGGCCGTCGCGGAAGTTCGTGAAGCGCGGCTCCCAGCCGAGCTCGGTGACCAGCTTGGGTTGTCGATCGCGTAGCTAGGGTCATGGCCCGGACGGTCGCTCACGTGATCGAAGTCGTCAGGGCGTAGCCCATCAGCTCGTTGGAGGATGGCGACGACGTCGCGGTTGTTCGTCTCACCGTTCGCGCCGATCAGGTAGGGTCTCGCCGATGCGGCCCTTCATGAGGATGTCCCACACGGCCGTGTTGTGGTCGCGCACGTGGATCCAGTCGCGCACGTTCAGGCCGTCGCCGTACAGGCGGGGGCGCACGCCGCGCAGGGCGGTTCGTGATCATGCGGGGATGAACCTCGATGTGCTGGTACGGGCCGTAGTTGTTCGAGCAGTTCGAAATCGTGGCCTCCACGCCGAAGGAACGCACCCACGCGCGCACCAGCAGGTCCGAGCCCGCCTTGGACGAGGAGTAGGGCGAGGAAGGGTTGTGAGGGGGTGGTGGGGGTGAACTGCGGGATCGTCCAGCTCGAGGTCGCCGTAGACCTCGTCCGTGGAGATGGTGGAAGCGCACCTTGTGGCGGCGCACGGCCTCCAGCAGGGTGAAGGTGCCCACCAGGTTGGTCTGGATGAAGGGCGAGGGGTCGAGAGGGAGTTGTCGTTGTGCGACTCGGCGGCGAAGTGCACGACCGCGTCGGCGTCAGCGACGACGCCGTCCACGAGGTCGGCAGTCTGGCGATGTCGCCTCGACGACGCTCAGGCGAGCGGCTAAGCTCGGCGGGCATATCGGTCAGGGAGGCACGGTTGCCCGCGTGGGTGAACTTGTCCAGGACGACGACGTCGACGTCCGGGTGGTCCTCCAGCAGCGTGTGAACGAAATTCGCTCCAATGAGCCGGCACCGCCGGTCACAACGATTTTCATGAGGTCTTCTCCTTTGCGCGCCCTGCAGGCGTCCGAGGGTGCTACTCACCCGATTCCTGCCCCTATTATGCCGTAGTTCTCACGCATTCCTCGCCACTGACCCCCACTTCCGTCGGATACGTCACTATTCGCCACGCTGGAGGACCGTTGAGGGGCCGTGCGACGCTGATAGATTGGACGTATCCCCTACAGAAACGGACCCCTCGTGACTCGTCTCGTCCCCTCGCTCGCGATGCTTGCTCTCTGTGCTCTTGCCACGGCCTCGTGCTCCATGCCCGAGGACACCCAGAGCGCACAGTCGATGCCCGCGGCCTCCGTTTCCCCGGGAGAGCCCAGCCAGCCGTCGGGTTCGGCGATGCCGACCCTGCACGCGGCCTCCCCGGCTGCGCGGCCATGGACGAGATCTTCACCGAGGCGCTCAACGGCTCCGAGACCGGCCAGGCCTACAAGTTGCTGGCGGCCAAGCGCTCGGGGAAACCAACGCAGACGAGCGTCACCACGCGTGGGAGGCCTTCGCGGCCTCCTTCAAGAACGACTACTCCGACCGCCTCACCCAGGCGGCTACGGACCGAGACCTCCAAGCAGGCCCCTCGCTGCCCTCGCGGTCTACGTCGAGCGCAACGCGGCCCTCGACTCGGCGAGATCCCCGAGTTCGCCGATCAGCAGGAGGCCGAGGAGGCCCTCAAGCGCGGCGAAAAAGCCCGAGGTGAATCCCGCCTACACGCAAGCCCTCGCCGAGGCCACGAGCGCCCACGGGACGCTGACGACCTGCATGCCCCACTGGCCCGTCGTGTTCTAACTTTCCTACGGTGTGACGCGCTTACTTTCGTGCGCCTGTCGTGTAAATTAGACCTATCCGTCCCACTCATCCGTCCCACTCAGATTGGTCCTCCATGTCACGTGCACACGCCGATAATTCGACTTCATTGACGACGCGATTCGCCTCCACTGCGGCAAGGCCGCTCGCACTCATCCTTCTCGTCGTCGGCATACTCGCGCTGGGTATGGGATGGGTTTTCGCATCCTCCCCGGTTTCCCTCCCCGACGATGACTACCACCTCGTATCCACCTGGTGTCCTCGCCCCATCGAATCCTCTGGCTGCGAAACGACCACGATCGACGGGGACCTGTACGTCATGCCTCCCGTGCCCACGGCTTACTCCCAGTGCGAGGGCTTTTAATCCCGCCGCCTCGCACGTATGCGGCTACAGGTACTCGGACGACGATACCTACCCTTCGTACCGGTACAACGACGGCCCGGTATCCCTACGGCTTCTACCAGTTCCACCACCTTTTTCGCCGGGCACAACGTCGAGGCATTCAGTATGGGTGATGCGCTCCGTCAACGTCGCTATCCTCCTCATCCTCCTGGGTGCCATCCTCGCCTTCACGCGACCGGACCTGCAGGGCCCTCATCGGCCTATCAGCGGTCGTGGCGTGGACTCCGATGGGCTTCTATTTCATCGCCTCCAACAACCCCACCTCGTGGGCGCTGACGGGCGTGTTCTGCTACGGAGCCGCTCTGTTCTCAACCCCTGCACGCGAGTGGGTGGCGCCGCTGGACCCTCCTGGGTCTGATGGTTTTCTCCACGCCTTGCTGTGCTACGGATCGCGCGGCGATGCCGCCTTCTACGTTTTCGTTGTCTCCTGGGCATCCTGATCCTCGCGGCGACACGCAAACGCCTGCCCGAGATCGGCACGGCTACGGCGCTGAGCATCATTGGTATCTTGTGCATGTTTGCGACCGGACGGTCGCACCACCTCACCCAAACGGATCCCTCGGTGACCCGATACCAACGCCTCGAGGTCGCGATCCGTAATATCCGCGCTTTGCCCGACTATTTCGCCGGCTTTTTGGTATGTCCGGCGGTCCCGGCTGGCGTGACACGCCCTTGCCCGGCTACACGACGATCGTCGCTCTCCTCGTCATGGGCGCAGTCCTCTTCTACGGCGCACGCACCGTGAACCTGCGCAAGGCACTGGCTGCTTTTCGTCGTCTTTTGGCGCGATGGCGGGCATCCGCTGCTGATCGCGACGCCTCCTGAATTCCCCTAACATCGGCGCTTACCATCCACGCTACGCGCTTCCGCTCTTGGGCACGTGGCTGATTATCTGGCTCACCTCACACCACAAGAATGCCACTGTATCGAAGAGCCAGCTGACAATGTTCGTGCTCTTCCTCAGCGTTGCTGAAGCGGTCGCCATGCACGACGATCGCCCGCTACGCTCATGGCCTCGAAAACATCAATGGGCTTGGTTGGATCGCGAAAGGCAACCTGAGTTTGGGCGTCGATTGGTGGTGGGCCGACATGCCGTTGACCCCGATGGTGCTGTGGTTCATCGCCTCGTTGGGCTACGTGACGGCGTTGACGTGCGGGGTGTACCTGGCGTGCACGCGCCCTCGCCTCGCCTGCGATTCCCACCCTGGTGCCTCCACCGCCGATGCGCAGGTGTGCGACACCGATACTCCTGACATCGACGCGTCCCTCGCCGCTCCTACCCCTACGAAGGATGATGCATAATGAGCCCAACAGTCACCATCGTCGTGCGCACGCGTAACCGCCCGGCGATGCTCACCCGTGCCCTCGCATCGATCGCTTCGCAGAGCTTCGACGACTACGAGGTCGTCATCGTCACGACGCCGGCGACGAGGCCGAGGTCCGCAGGTCGTGAAGAAGCAGAAGCGCGCCGTTCGTTCGAAGATCACGATCGTCACGAACGAGGTCTCCAACGGCCGCAGGCCGCGCTCGAGTCTGGCCTGGCGGTGTCGCACAACCGCTACTACGCGGTCCGCGACGATGACGACTCCTGGCACCCGCACTTCCTGAAGAAGACGGTCGCCTACCTGGACGAGCACCCCGAGGCAGGGCGGCGTCGCCACCCGCTGTGAGATCGTCCGCAGGCGCGTGCGCGCCGACGGCACCTGCATCGAGATCGAGCGCGGGTCCTGTCGACGGATAACTATGGCCTGTCCCTCGTGGACATGATGGTGCAGAGAACTACACGCCGCCGATCTCTCAGCTGATTCGGCGCGGGTCGCCGACCGGGTCGGCCACTGGGACGGATCCCTGCAGACGCAGGCAGACTGGGACTTCAACCTTCGGCTGCTGGCTGCCTCCCGGTTGGGTTCATCGACGGGAGCCGCTGGCCCTACTGGCACCACCGTGACACGATGGATGCGTCCCTGGGTAACTCCGTCGTCACGGACGCGTACCTGCACAAGTGGGACAACCTGCATATCCGCGACCGCTACCTGCGTGCCATGCTCGCGACGGAGGACCCTTCATCCCCGCACCTGGGCCAGGCTCTGCTGTCGGCGGAGTACTACCGCCGGATGCGCGAGGAGCTGGCGCGCGTGGATTCGGGCGTCCACTCTCGCTGAATCTTGTGCACGTGAGACTTGCTGAACACGATGACGGCCCTGCACGAGCAGGGTACACGAGCTGCGCGGAGAGGTCAGTGCCCTGCACGAGCAGCTCGATGCCGGATTCGCCCTGCAGCGGTCGCTGCGCCGACGGTGTCCCTGCCCAAGCGCATCCTGCGTCGCCTGCTGGGGCGCTGAGGAACACCTGTCTTAGAACAGTCGGGCCGGCCGCGGGCACTCCGCGGCCGGCCCTGCGTCTCTGGCCTGGGGCAGCGGGCGCACGACGTCTGGCGTCATGCGGTCCCACCCGTATCCCGCGGTGATGTGCTGCATGCGGGCGGGACGCCCCATCCAGTCGGTGTGGACGATCATGTCGTCGCCCAGGTGAGATGGCGACGTGCGTGACGGTGCCGCTCGTCGTGTAGAAGATGAGGTCACCGCGCTGGCGCTGGGCGAGGGGCACGTGCTGGAAGCGCGGGTATGCGTAGAGTTCCTGCGACGTACGGTAGGAGGGCCATGCGTGCTGATGACGCTCGATGGGCTGAGGGATCGAGGGCCGGCGGCGTAGAGGATTGGAGGACCAGGCCTGAACAGTCGAATCCCTGGTCGTGGGGCCCGCGCCGCCCACGTGTAGGACGAGCCTGTCTGGTTCCACGCGTGCCGATCATGGCCTCAACGCGTCGCTGCGCGTGGCCGTCAGGGGCAGGGGCGTGGCCTGGTACTGGTCGACGGTCCACGGGTAGCCAGTATCCATGGCATCCCAGGTGGCCTCGTCGGACGACGCCGGTGACGGGCAGGCCTGCGCGCTGCTGGAAGTTCTTGACGGCGGCCACGAAGGGAGCGTCGACGGAGGCGAGCTTGTTGGAGTGCCACAGGCGAGGGCGCACCTGGGCGATGCGACCTTGGTGCCGTTCATGCCCAGGTGAGCGTGTTGGTCGCGTTCCCGGAGGCCCGTGATGTGGTCGGTGGGCTGCAGGGTAGCCGGCCGGAGCCTCGTAACCGCGCCACGCGCCCGAGGCGTCGAACTCGTAGCGGCGACCGTTCGGCTCCAGGGGCTCGGTGCGCATGATGCCGGTGTCGGGGTCGAGGTAGTACCACTGGCCCCGTCTTTCAGCCAGCCGCCCATCTGGGCGCCGCTGGACGCAGTAGTGCCACCCGTCGTCCAGGGTGCGCCCAGCCGGTGCGCATCGCACCCGACGAATCCAGGTAGTACCACGTGCCATCCACGCCGGTCATGCCGGTGCGCATGACGCCGCTGGCGGGGTCGAGGTAGTACCACTGGCCACCGTCTTTCAGCAGCCAGCCTCCCGTCTGGGCGCCGCTGGACGCGAAGTAGTGCCACCCGTCGTCCAGGGTGCGCCCAGCCGGTGCGCATCGCACCCGACGAATCCAGGTGGTACCACGTGCCATCCACGCCGGTCATGCCGGTGCGCATGACGCCGCTGGCGGGGTCGAGGTAGATACCACTGGCCACCGTCTTTCAGCCAGCCGCCGACGAGCGCTCCGGAGGGGAGCCAGGAAGAACCAGTCTGCACCGTCGCGCAGCCAGCCGGTGGCCATGTATCCGCTGTCGTAGAAGTAGTAGCGGGTGCTCCCCGATCCCCACCCACTGCGAGTGCGGGTACGTGCCGTCGGCTCGCCGCCACCACCAGCCGACCGAGTCACGTATCCACGTGCCCCGTCCGGTCTCATCGGGAGCGCCCATCGTCGAGGGGTTCGTCGCCTCCGACGAGGCCTGGGCCGCCGATCCTCATCGCTCGCTGCGGGGGCGGCGGGCTCGGGCGCGTCCGTGGCCTCGGGGCTGGGAGAGGCCGACGGTGCGGCCTGCAGGCGGACTGGGCCGCGGTGAGAGCCTTGCGCTGCGGACTGCGGTGCGGACTCATCCCCAGCGTCGGCGCGTGCCTGCGCGGGCAGGGCGATGAGCGCGAGGGCCAGGGCTGCAGTGAGGGGCGCGTGTGCGCGCGACGGGCGAGCGTGGGTGTCGATGCCATGACAGTGCCTTGTCGCTGGAGAACAGTTCTCCCAGCAGTGTAGGATGCCCGCCATACTGCGCGGGCGTGTTTGAGTCGGCAACTGACAAAAGCCGAGGCCCGGCGGACGTCCACCGCTGGGCCACGGGCATCGAACCCCGATGCGTCAGTCAGTCCTCGTTCTCGAGCTCGTCGGCCTGCTGGGCCTGTATGCGCGCGAGGTGTTCGTAGTCGGCGGCGCCGCGTCGGGGCACGTCACGCATCGGGCGTTCGGGCTCCAGGTGAGTGAAGGTGGCCCCCAGGTTCACGAGGCCGCCGGACTCCATGCCCGGGCCGGGCAGGACGTCGAAGCGGCGCGCCTTTTGCAGGGCGTCGATGACGCTGGTCATGTCCTGGTTCTGGATGGCCGCGGAGATCGTGTAGGCACCCGGGTTGAAGGTCAGACGCGGAATGTCGATGTCGAGGTGACTGGTGCCCGGCTCGATCGAGGTCGGCACGTAGCGCGTCCATGCCGTGCAGGCCCCACACGAACACTCCCTCGCGGGTGTCGATGGAGGCACCGAAGACCGGGGACTCGACGCGCTCGTTCGCGCGGTAGTGCAGGCGCAGGCGAACCGGATCGCCCGGTAGACGAGGGACGTGGGCTGACCGGACGCGGAGAGCAGCTCAATGCGCTCGATCATGGCCTCACCGCTGCCGAAGCGCGTGCCACCGCCCTCGACCTCGACGGCGTGGTGAGCGACGTCGGAGTAGGTGTCGATGACCTCGGCGGCCCCCGCCCACGTCGACAAGCGTGCCGTGGTCCAGCCAGGCGGCCTGGTCGCAGAAGGTGCGCATCTGCTCGAGGGCCGTGGGACACGACGACGACCGTACGCCCCTCATCCTTGAGTTGAGCGAACTTGTCCATGCACTTGTTCTGGAATTCCATGTCGCCCACGGCCAGGACCTCGTCGACGAGGAGGATATCCGGCTCGACGTGGATCGACACGGAGAAGCCCAGGCGCACATACATGCCCGAGGAGTAGTTCTTGACGGGCTGGTCGATGAAGCGCTCAACGCCGGAGAAGTCGATGATCGCGTCCAGCTTGGAGTCGATCTCCCTTCTTGCTCATGCCCAGGATCGCGCCGTTGAGGTAGATGCTCGCGCCCCGACAGCTCGGGGTGGAAGCCGGAGCCGACCTCGAGCATGGCGGCCATGCGACCCGTCGAGGAGATCGAGCCCTTGTCCGGGGTGAGGATCTTCGCGATACATTTGAGCAGCGTCGACTTGCCCGAACCGTTGTGTCCGAGCAGGCCGAAGGTCTTGCCCTGCGGGATCTCGAAGGAGACATCGTCGAGGGCCCAGAACTCCTCGAACTGGGCGCGCGAGCGCTGCAGGAAAGCGCCCTTGAGGGACTGGTTACGGTTCTGTAGATGCGGAAGCGCTTGGACACGCCCTCCACCGAAATCGCGTTCGTCATCAGAGTTCCTCCACGATTCGTGCCGAGAAGCGGCGGAAGATCAGCGAGCCGAGGCCGAAGACACCCGAAGGCCCAGGCGGCGCAGCCGAGCCAGACCTGCCAGGGACGGCATCGCGAAGCCGTACAGCGTCGAGCGGTAGGCCTCGAGGAAGAGCTCGGCGGGGTTGAGGCGGAAGATCGTGACGATCGGGAGGGCTCCTCTCCCAGGTCCACCCCTTTGGCCGCCAGGTCGGTCTGGACCCTTGTTGAGCATCGACAGGGAGAAGACGACGCCGGAGGCGTACATCCAGATCTGGTTGAAGATCTGCCACAGGTGCGAGATGTCGCGGAAGTAGACCGACGCGACCGACAGGATGAGGCCCATGCCGATCACGAACAGCATCGCGAGCAGGGTAATGACGATGACCGCAGGGATCATGAGCAGCACGCCGGGGCCTCCGGCGATGCACATGATGACGATGATGACGCCCAGCTCGAATGCGAAGTCGTAGGCCAGCGCCAGCACCGACGAGTAGATGAGGACCTGACGCGGGAAGTAGACCTTGGTGAGCAGGCCGGAGTTGCCTACGAGAGAGTCCATGCCTCGCTGGATGCCGCTCGACATGAAGTTCCAGGCGATGACGCCCACGCCGATCCACAGCGCGAAGGGAAGACGAGGCCCGAGTTCACGCCCTTGTCGGCCTCGCCGCGGAAGACGACGCCAAAAATCAGCGCGTACACGGCGATCGTCGCGATCGGGTTGATGAAGGACCACAGGCGGCCGAGCGCGGTGCCCTTGAACTCCGAGGAGATCGAGCGCTGCGCCATGCGCACCGTCAGGTCGATGACCCGTTTTCGTCTCAGACACGGCTACTCCCATCGCTTCTGTCGTGGTCAGGAAATCCATACTGCTTGCCGACGGCCGGCGTGAGCGCGGGAGGTACTGCGTGAACTCCGTACTCCGTGAGGGCGCTGGGGCGCATGGGGTCTCCAGCGCGCATCGTGGAGGCCAGGCTCATCGCTCGCCCTTCATGGATCGGATCTTGTGGAAGGCGCCGCGGGCCGCGCGGTACGCCGGCTTGAGAGCGTTGCCCAGTCCCGGGGTACGCACCATGATGTTGGTCTTGACGGCACCCAGCAGGTTCGGGACCGCGCCCATGCGCGCCTTGAGGAAGGGCACCTGGTCGATCGCGAAGGCGGGCATCATCGACGAGGTCGCGGCCAGCTTGTACTCGAGGTAGCCGTAGTACACGCCCGCCCACTTCGGGGTCATGACGGGGCGCACGTAGTAGCCGCGCGACAGGACCGCGTAGGCCAGGAGCCGCTCGATGACGTGGGCCAGGGAGCCGTCCTTGTAGCCGCCTTCCTCGGGGAAGTCCTCGGGGACGAGACCCGCGCCGGTCAACAGAGACAGTGCCTCCGGGCGCGCGATAAACATGGAGCCGTAGGGGGCCAGCGGCTGGTGGTCGTCGAAGGGGACGGTGATGCCGACCTTCTTCGCGAACTCGCGGGCGGGGCCTCGGTTCGCGAACCACGCGTGGCCCATCGTCGGGTAGCCCATGTGCGGCATGGGCGCGATCGCCATGCCCAGGCCCGGGTGGGCAGCGAACTCCGCGAGGATGCCGGCCACGTGATCGGAGGAGGCCAGCAGGTTGTCGTAGAGGTGCTGCTTGAAGAGCTGGGCGGCGTTGTAGTCGTCCTGGACGGACTTCTTGGAGTGGATCTTCACGACGATGTCGTACTCGCCGCAGGTCAGCACGTCGCCACAGTCCACCAGGAACGCGCCGATGTCGCGCCCGCGGTTGGAGGACACGACGCGCACGTCGGCGTCCACGCCTCGTTCCTGGGCGCGCGCCTCGATGAGGGCCTTGTTCTCCTCGTTCGAGGTCGTGGCCACCAGGTGGTAGCCCTCCGGCAGGACGCTCAGGCGGTCGAGGATCTCGTCGGCCATATCGGCGTAGAAAATGTGGGCGACCGCGAGGACCTTCAGGGAGGCGGCAGCGTCCAGGGTGGCCTGGTCGGCGCGTGGAGAGATGACGGTCGTCAGGCCCGCGTTGGTCACGAGGTCACGCGGACGCGAGGTGCGCGCGAGGTTCGTGAGGATCAGGTCGGTGTCGTAGCCGGCCTTTTTCCGCCAGCTCCAGCATGTCCGCGCCGATGATCGCGTGGCGGTCCAGGTAGAGCGGGTCGTGGAAGAGGTTGCGGCGCTTGAGAATCGGGCAGCCGTCCGCGAGCAGCATCGACGCGTTGTCGAAGACGGGGTTGCGCGAGGGGTAGTCCTCCGCGGGTAGGCCACGACGTGCGTGTAGCCGAGGTTGCCGAAGTACTCCGTGAAGCGCGACTCGTGCCACTGGATCGAGTCGTTGTAGGAACGAATCGGCGGCATCTCGTCCCAGTACTTGCGGAAGTCCGGGGAGCTGAGCAGCGGGTTGCGCACGGCAATCCAGTGGGACTGGATGTGGCGCGGCATGCGGGTGGCCGCCAGGAAGGGGTGGGGGCGCACCTCGTCGTGTTCGGTGATGCCCCAGAAGTCCACCGCTCCGGCGGCGTCCACGCGGTCGAAGAGGTTCTTCCACGGGTTGACGGGCGCGAAGAAGGTGTAGTTGAAGAGGATCAACTCGTCGATCTGGCCGAGGCGGTCCCAGCCGAAGCGGGCGATGCCGTCGCGGTATCCGCCCACATCGAAGCCGGTGTTTTCGCGCTCGAAGACCTCGGTGGCACCCGTGAGGAGGCGCTCCCGAGCGGTGTCGTCCAGAGGAGAGTTGGAGACGACGAGGATCTCGTCGAGGTACTCGCGCAGCGAGGTCAGGCACTCCACGATGTAGTCGTCGACGAGGCCCTGGGGATCAAAGAACAGGAAAATACCGGCGCGCTTCACGGCCTTACTCCCCCGTACCGTCGACGGTGGCCAGGATCTGGCGGATCTTCGTGGCATCTCCCCACACGCCGGGCGAATCGTAGGGACGATCCGGGAACGCCCCGTACTCGAGGGTGATATCCAGGTCGTTCTCGCGGATGTAGGCCTCGACGCGGTCGGCGAGGCTCATGGGCTCACCGCTGCAGATATTGATGATGCCGTCGATCTCGTCCTGGGAGACCGTGGCCGCGATCTGGTATGCCAGCTCCTGGATGGAGATGAAGTCGTAGAGGTTCTTGCCCGTGGTGAAGGGGAAGGTCTTCTTGCCTTCCTGGGCGGCGGCCAGGAGCTTGGAGAAGATCGAGGAGCCGTGCGCGTCGTCGCCGACGATGTAGTAGCCGCGCAGCCACTGCATGGTCGCGCCATGCTTGTCGGTCAGCAGCGTCGTGATCTGTCGCAGCGCGTTCTTGGAGATGCCGTACAGCGAGGCGGGGTTGCACGCGGAGTTTCGTCGATGGGGCCTTCCCAGTAGCCGACCTCGTGCATGGAACCCATGACGGCCAGGTGGGTGCAGCCGCCCTCGAGGAGGTTCTCGATGAAGCGGTAGTGGGCGGGCAGGTCCTCGATGTGGGCCGGCGAGTTGTGCACGAAGCCGTCACGCCACGCGAGGTGCAGGACCACGTCCGGGCGTCCGAGCTGGTCGTAAATGTCAGCGTCGCCGCTGAAAATCTGGGTGTCGATGCGACGCGCACGCTCGTCGACACCGTCGAGGCGGAAGTCGACGACACTGACGTCGAGGCCGCGCTCCAGCAGGGCATGAACAATGTGGCGGCCAATGTAGCCACCGGCTCCGGTAACGAGGACAGTCTTCACCATGTCAGCCAGTCTATCAAGGCGTAGGCGCTACGCAGCTCCGCCCCGCGTTGTGTGCCGTGACGCACCCACCGGCCCCCCGCCTCGTTCCCGGGTCGATGGGCTAGGGAACGCGAGGCGGTGCGGTGGTGCAGCGCGCGAGGCAGGGCGAGGAGCCCCTGGAGGACTCCGCGCGCGACCGGCCCCCGCCCACCCTGAGCGCACTACCCGCGCAATCGAGCGTGCGATGGCTCGCGCGACGACGCCCCACGGGGCGTGCTGGGCGGCGACGATGATGCGGTTGCGGGCGTTGACCCGCAGGAACATGGGGCGAGGACGTGCCCGAGGAGGCGGCGTGCTCGTGGTCGACGACGGCCCCTGCTGTGAAACGCACCTCGTACCCGGCCTCGCGCAGCTTGTAGGACAGGTCCGTGTCCTCGTAGTACATGAACAGGTCGGTGCGCACTCCCCGACGGCTCGCCACGCGGCGGCGTCGATGGCGCAGGCGCCGCCGCACAGGCCGAAGACCTCGGGGGCGGGCAGCGGGGAGTCTGCAGGGGTCCAGCCACGAACGGTCGTAGCCGTTGCCGGCCGGATCGACCTCGTTGCCGGTGGAGTTAATGAGGACCTGGCCGCCGCTCTCACCGTCGGCGACGCGCGTCCAACGGCTGCCGTCGCGGGCGACGAGGAACTCCGTGTCCGAGGGTGTGGAGGGACGCCAGCTGCCCGTCAGGAGGATGAGCGCGGTCGTGGCGCCCACGCCCTCGCCCAGGGGAGCCAGGAGCGCGTCGAGGAAGCCGTCGCGCACGGTCGCGTCGTTGTTGAGCAGGACAACGGCATCTTCGCTCAGGCCGGCCGCTCCTGCCATGACGCCGGCGCCGAAGCCGTCGTTCGTCCCGGCGTTCACGAGGGACACGCGCGCGGGATCGGCGGCACCGCGCAGCTCGCCCAGGCCCTCGCGCAGGACGGTCAGGGAGTCGTCGTCGGATCCGTTGTCGACGATGACGAGGTGGTCCCTCTGCCCCATCTGCGGGGCGACCGAGTGCGCCGCGCGCAGGGTGAGCGGTGCATTCTTCCAGTTGACGAGGATGACTCTCGCGCTGCGCGCCCTCATCGCGCACCCGCCAGGGACGCGTAGACGGCGGCGTGTGCGGCGGCGGAGGCCTCCCACGTGTAGTCGCGGGCGCGCTCGATGCCGGCGGCGGCGAGGCGGTCGTGCTCGCTTCCGGCGGCGGCTTCGAGGGCCTGCGCCAAGGCCGAGGCGTCGGTGGCGGGGACGAGGAGGCCGGCGTCAGTGCCAGTAATCTCCGCCATGCAGGTATCCGCGCTGGTCACGACGGGTGTTCCGTGCGCCATGGCCTCGAGGACGGGCAGGCCGAATCCTTCCCACAGCGAGGGGAAGGTGAAGACGCGTGCGCCTGCGTAGGCTGCGGCCAGGTCGGCGTCGTCGAGGCGCCCCAGGACGTGGACGCGTTCGCGGCAGGGGCGCGTCGGTAGGGTCGCTTCCCCATCCGGCGGGTCCGACGAGGACGAGGTCGAGGTCGGTGCCGCGCAGCTGCTCGTAGGCGGCCAGGAGGGTGGCTAGGTTCTTGCGGGGCTCGCGGGTGCCGACCCACAGGACGTAGGGGCGCGCCAGGCCGTGGCGGACTCGGAACCTCCACCTGCGCATCAGTGACGGGCGTGGGCTCAGCCGTGCGGGATGACGGTAATGCGGGAGGCATCCAGGCCCGCTTCGATGCAGTCATCGGCGGTGGCCTGCGAGGGCACGATGATGGCGTCGGCTCGCTTCCTCGTGATCTCGAGGGCGCGGTGAAAGTAGGCGGAGCCGTGGGCCGTGAAGTGGTCGGGATCGCGCAGGAAGGCGACGTCGTGGACGGTAACCGCCAGGGGACGGGAGGTCGGCGGGATCGCCCACGTGGTCGCGTGAATGACGTCGGGTCCCGACGAGGCCGTGGTCAGCAGGCGGTCAACGCTGGGAGTGCCGAGCCGGTCCCAGGCGGCGTAGAGGGCGCGCCGGGGCAGGGGCGCAGGACAGGACGGGGATCGTCAGGCCCACGTCGGCGGGGCTGGGCTCGCTGGCGCTGTGTCTGGCGTTGATGCCGACGGCGCGCACGCCCAACGGGGCCAGGCGGGAGGCGACCTCGATGATGTACCGGCCGGACCCTCCGGGGACCGGCTGCCACATTTGCTCGACGACCATTCCAACATTGACGCTCATGCGTCCAGGGTAGTTCACGGGCGCGGGGGCGGGAACAAAAGTATCCGCACGCGCAAAATGGCATACGATAAGGGGAATAGTTGTTGCTCCCGACCCAATGGGGATGATCGTGGCCCACTTCGTTTCTCACTCGCATCCGATCCGCGTCCTGATGGACGGCACCGCAATCCCCGCAGACCTGGGCGGCGTCGGCCGCTACGTGGACGACCTGGTGCCGGAGCTGGTGGAGCAGGGCGTGGACCTGACGATGGCGGTCCAGGAGCGCGACGCCGAGCATTTCGCGCTCCGTCTGCCTTCGGCGCGCATCATCCCGATTTCGCGGCGCTTCGAGTCCCGTCCCGCGCGCATGGCGTGGGAGCAGACGGGCTTGCCCAAGCTGATCCGCAAGGTCCGCCCCGACGTCCTACATTCCCCGCACTACACGTCCCCGCAGTTCCCGGGTGTCCCCGTGGTCATTACACTGCACGACGCGACGTTCTTCTCCCACCCGCAGGCGCACTCGCGCCTCAAGCAACGTTTTTTCTCCACTGCGATCCGCCGCGCGATTCGCCGCGCGGACGCCCTCGTGGTTCCTTCCTTGGCCACGCGCGACGAGACCATCAAGTACGCGGGCGGGGATCCCTCGCAGTTCTACGTGGCCTATCACGGCGTGGATCGGACGATCTTCCACCCGGTTTCCGACGCCGAGCGCGAGCGTGTCAAGGTGTCTTTGGGCCTGGAGGGGCGCGACTACATCGGCTTCCTGGGCACGCTGGAGCCCCGTAAGAACGTGCCGAACCTGGTGCGCGGCTGGGTCAAGGCCGTCTCCGACCGCTCGAATCCGCCGGCTCTGGTCCTGGCCGGCGGCAAGGGGTGGGACGAGGACATCGACCCGGCCCTGGCCGCGGTGCCCGAGCACCTGACGGTCCTGCGCCCCGGCTACCTGCCCCTCGAGGACCTGCCCGGTTTCCTGTCGGGCTGCGTCATTTTGGCCTACCCCTCGATCGCCGAGGGCTTCGGCCTGCCTGTCTTGGAGGCGATGAGCTGCGGCGCTGCGACGCTGACGACTCGTCTGACTTCTCTGCCGGAGGTCGGCGGCGACGCCGTCGCCTACTGCGACATCGACCCCGATTCGATCGCCTGTGCCCTGGTGGAGCTGCTGGATGACCCCCTCGCCGCGAGGCGTTGGGAGCCGCGGCGATTCCGCGCGCCGACGAGTTCACGTGGGCCCGCGCCGCGTCCGTCCACATCGACGCATTCCGCGCTGCTGCGCGTTCCTGAAAAAGAAGGAGGAAGTACAGATGGTTCCTGAAAAAGAAGGAGGAAGTACAGATGAACGCTGTGCGCGTGGAGCGTGCCAACGAGGCGGAACCCGAGAAGGTGGAGTCGGCCTCGTCGCGTCCAAAGGCTCCTCGGCGTGGCCGGGGCGAACACGGCCGCCCCTTCCCTTCTTGCTGTTCTCATCCTCATCGTCGCGGTGATCACATCCGCGCTCGCGTGGGTTGTCGCCTCCCCCGTGGGCGCCTCACCCGACGAGGATTACCATCTTGGCGCAATGTGGTGTCCACCTCCCGTGGACGAAACAGGTTGCCAGATCGGCACAAAGAACGGACAAAAGGCCGTTATCGTGCCCCAGACTCTGGCGAAAGAAAACGTCACCTGCTACGCCTTTGAGCACGATAATTCGGCGCGCTGCACCTTCGCGTACTCGGACGATCTGACGGCTACGACCCTGCGGTGGGATGACGGCAACTACCCGTGGGGCTACTACCAGTTTGCGCACCTGTTCGTCCAGCATTCGACGAATCGGGCGGTGTTGGCATTGCGGGTTTTCAATACACTCTTGGCGATCGGACTGCTCGGCGCGATTATTGCCTTGGCCGACTCGGAGCTACGAAGCGCGATCAGCGTCGCGCTAACCATCGCGTGGCTACCAATGGGCTTCTATTTCATCGCAAGCATGAACCCCTCCTCGTGGGCGATCAGCGGCACTTTTGCCTTCGCTTCCGCCATGTTGGCAGCCACACGGTCAGCAGGGCCGCGCCGGGCTGGTCTGATTGCCTGCGCCCTGGCTGGCGCGGTTTTTGGCGTCACGTCGCGCGGCGACAGCGCCTTCTTCCTTTTCGTCGTCACGGTCGCTCTGGCCTTTGCCGTTCCGCTACGGCGCCGCATCATTCCCGAGGCCGTGGTGGCCTCAATTGCCTCTGTAGTCGGCGTTGTGATCATGCTTCGCACGAATGTGTCGTCGAAACTGGTGCCGGTTGAGGCGAGTGCCGCCACTGTCGGGCGCCGCGCGATTCTCCTGAAGAATCTGGCGGGGATTCCGGACTATTTGAGGGGTTTTGTCGGCTACCGCCTGGGGCCGGGGTGGAATGACGTGACTTACCAGGGCGGGGTGAGGCGAACAGCACTGGCGATTGTTATTGTGCTCATCTGTTGGGCCCTGGCGCATCTGTCATGGCGTCGGGCACTGTCAGCGTTGGTCGTCCTCGGTGCAATCGTCGGTGTTCCTGTCACGATCGGCGTGCAGGGCCGTTTCAACAATGTGGAGATCTATCAGCCCCGCTATATGTTGCCGCTCTTCGCTGTGTTTTTGTTGATGCTTCTGGCACCCAGCCCCGCTCGCTCCGATCATCACCGTCGGGGCATTGGTGCCATGCCATTGCGTCCCCCTTCCGGGATTTTCGGACGCCTGTGCGTGGGCGTTGTCGCAACGCTTTGGGCCCTGACGTACGCCCGCGCTCTCTACCTCATCATTGAGCGCTACGCGTTCGGCTGGAACCCGCAGAGGTACCCGATTGATCTGTCCACACGCAACTTGAGCACGGGATACGAGTGGTGGTGGCCGGGGGCCCCAATCGGCCCGATGGCGGTGTGGATCATCGCCTCACTTTGCGCTTGCGTCGCCGTCGCACTGATGCTCTATCTGTGGAATCAATCTGCGATCCGGGAGCGTATCGAGGAACAATAAAACTCACAGCCAAAACGTTCGCAAAGTTCTCATTCGATGCTATGATCGAACACGCAGTAGAATTTAATGCTTGCGAACGAAAGGTGATTGCATGCCTTCGACAAACGTCGGCACGCTCAGCGAGCCCCAATTCAACATTCTGACCGCCCTGGCCGCGGCCAATTCCCCCCCTCACGCAGCGAGCGCTGTCGGAGGCCACCGGCATGAGCCTGGGGCGCGTCAACACCGCCACCCGCGAGTGCGAGGCCGCCGGCTACATCAACGAGCGCGCGATCAACGACGCGGGCCGCGAAGCCCTGGAGCCCTACCGCGTCACGGGTGCCGTCATCATGGCCGCGGGCCTGTCCTCGCGCTTCGCGCCCATCAGCTACGAGCGCCCCAAGGGAACGCTCAAGGTGCGCGGCGAGATCCTCGTCGAGCGTCAGATCCGCCAGCTCCACGAAGCCGGCATCACGAACATCACGCTGGTCGTGGGCTATAAGAAGGAATACTTCTTCTACCTGGCCGACAAGTACGACGTCGACATCGTCGTCAACCGCGAATACGCCACGCGCAACAACAACGGCTCACTCTGGCTCGTCAAGGACCGCCTGGACAACACCTACGTGTGCTCCTCGGACGACTACTTCACCACCAACCCCTTCGAGCCCTACGTGTACAAGTCCTACTACTCGGCGAACTACGTCGAGGGTCCCACCGACGAGTGGTGCATCAAGACGGGTCCGGGCGACCGCATCACGGGCGCGACAGTGGGCGGCAAGGACGCGTGGGTCATGCTCGGCCACGTCTATTTCGACCGCGTCTTCTCCGCGAAGTTCCGCGAGATCCTCGAGCAGGTCTACCACCTGCCCGAGACGGTGTCGAAGCTCTGGGAGTCCATCTACCTGGATCACATCAAGTCCTTCGACATGGTGATCCGGCGCTACCCTGACGGCATCATCCACGAGTTCGACTCGGTCGACGAGCTGCGCAACTTCGATCCCCTGTTCATGGAGAACGTGGACTCTGAGGTCTTCGACCACATCGTCGAGACTCTGGGCTGCGCAAAGTCGGAGATCCGCGACTTCTACCCCCCCTCAAGCAGGGCATCACGAACCTGTCGTGCCACTTCGCGGTGGGCGACGACGAGTACGTCTACCGCCATCCGGGGATCGGCACAGAGAAGATCGTGGACCGCAGCGCTGAGTTCGCTGGCTTGCGCCTAGCCGCCGAACTCGGCATCGACGATACCTTCATCACGGGCGACCCGGCAGCGGGATGGAAGCTCTCACGCTTCGTGCGCGACGTGCGCAACCTGGACGTAACCCGCCCTGAGGAACTGAAAGCGGCCATGGAGATGGACCGTGCGCTGCACACGTCCGGTCGCGTCCTGGACCGCTCCTTCGATTTCGTGACCGAAGGCTTGCGCTACGAGGGTCTCCTGAAGACCTTCGGCCCGATTGATGTCCCCGGCTACTTTGAGCTGCGCGACAAGGTCCTGCGCCTCAAGGCTTTCGCGGACGCGGACGGGTTCGAGGTCGTCCCCTCGCACAACGACTTCTTCCCCCCGAACTTCCTGGTGGATAACGATGGCAACATCAGCCTCATCGACTGGGAGTATGCGGGTATGTCGGACATGGCCGCCGACTTCGGAACGATGACCGTGTGCACGGCGGAGATGACCCGCGAGCGCGCTCACGCCGCCCTGGAGTTCTACCTGGGTCACGCCCCCAGCGAGGCCGAGGAGCGCCACTTCTTCGCCTACGAGGTCTTCGCGGGCTGGTGCTGGTACCTGTGGGCACTGGTCAAGGAAGCCGAGGGGCGACGACGTGGGCGAATGGCTCTACATCTACTACTCGCACGCGACGCGTACGATCGATTCCCCTGCTCGCTTCGTACGAGGCCACCTCGACCTCGGGCGCGCAGGTCTCCCAGGAGGGTGAGCTGGCATGAAAACTCAACACGGCGGCAAGCGTTACGGTATTTTCTCGGGTGTCCTGTGGGGCCTCGACACGGTCGTGCTGGCGATCGCCCTGGCCATGATTCCGTTCGCCGACTTCGGCCAGTCGGCGCTGGCGGGTGCGGTCCTGCACGACGTTGCGTGCGCCGTAATCCTGGTGGTCTACATGGCGATTCGAGGCCGCCTGAAGGACACCGTGGCGGCGCTGCGCACGCGCCCGGGCAAGTCGGTGATCGCGGCAGCTCTCCTGGGTGGCCCGATCGGTATGAGCGGCTACCTCATCGCCATCGACAACATCGGCCCCGGCCTGACCGCGATCATCTCAACGTTCTACCCGGCGCTCGGCACCCTGCTGGCGTTCGTTCTCTTGAAGGAGCGCATGGCTCCGCGTCAGATCATTGCCCTCCTGGTCGCGCTCGGCGCGATCGTGGCGACGGGCTGGTCGGCGACGGCGGAGCCCATCGAGGGCGGCAACGCGATCCTAGGCGTCGCCGGCGCCCTGGCCTGCGTGATCGGCTGGGGTTCCGAGGCCGTCATCCTCACGTGGGGTATGCGCGACGAGGCCGTGGATAACGAGGTGGCCCTCCAGATCCGCGAAACGACCTCGGCGGTGGTCTACCTGTTCGTCGTGGCACCGATCGCGGGAGTCTTCGGCTTCACGCTGCATTCGCTGGCCCACCTGTCGGCGGGCATGGTGGCTCTCGCCGGTCTGGCAGGCACGGCCTCGTACCTGTTCTACTACAAGGCCCTGTCGGCCATCGGCGCATCGCGAGGCATGGCCCTGAATATCTCCTACTCGGCGTGGGCGATTATCTTCGCCCTGGTGTTGCAGGGCACGGTACCCACGGCCACGCAGGTCGTCTGCTGCGTCGTCATCCTGGTGGGCACCGTCCTGGCGGCGACTCCCTCGTGGGGTGATCTACTTCCCAGGCGCGCGGGTCGCGTCAGCGACAACAAGGCGTGAGACAATGGCTGGTGGGCGCGCATGCGCCCACCAGCTTTCCGCACCCGGAGGACTTATGACGACGCCCCCCAGCGACCTGCGCAAGGTCCATATGCTGCTGACCTACATCCTGTCGGAGTTCGACCGGGTGTGCGAGGAGATCGGCGTGACCTACGCGCTCTACGGCGGCAGCGCGATCGGCGCCGTGCGTCACGGTGGTTTTATTCCGTGGGACGACGACATCGACGTCTGCATGGTCCGCGAGGACTACGAGCTTTTCCTGCGCGAGGCACCAGCCCTCCTGTCGGAGGGTTTCCGGATCGACAACCAGGCCAGCACGCCGCGCTATCACCTGTTGTTCTCCAAGCTTGGCCTGGAGGGGACCGTGTTTCGTTCCCAGGGCGAAGTCAACCCCGATTACACGCCGCCAATCTTCTTGGACATTTTCCCATTGGACACTGTGCCCGAGGATGAGAAGCGTTTCCGTTCGATGTGCCGCCGCACCTGGTGGTGGGGACGCCTCCTCTTCCTGTCGGGTATTCCGACCCCGAGCTTGCCCGGCATGGTGGCGTGGAAGCGCTCGCTCGTGCACGCGGTGACGCGCACGGTGAATCTGGCGCTGCGTGCCACGCAGATATCCCCGCGCGGCCTGTACGCCCGGTGGGAGAAGGCCGCGCGGGCGGCGGAGGGCGAGCAGACGGGTACCTACGCCGATTTCACGATGCGTGACCCGTGGAATTGGATCGTGCACCGCGACGAGTTTGTGCCGACGCGCCGCGTTCCTTTCGAGACGATCGAGGCGTCGATCCCTCACGACGTGGAGGCACTGTTGACGCGTGGATACGGCGACTACATGCAGCTGCCTCCCCCGGAGAAGCGCTACAACCACGAGGCAGCGGTCATCGACTTTGGCCCCTACGCCGAGTCCCTCTAGGCTCAGCCCCCCTGACGATCGGAGACACATGAGCGCCGCAGACCCCGCAACCCTGGCAGCCATTCAGCGCGCCACCAAGCGGTGCCTCGCCGAGACCGATCGCGTGTGCGCCCTCCTCGACCTGCGCTACGTCGCCTACGGCGGCACGGCAATCGGAGCTGTGCGCCACCAGGGCTTCATCCCGTGGGACGACGACGGGGAAGTGTGCATGCCGCGGGCAGATTACGAGCGTTTCATCGCCGAGGCCCCGGCCCTCCTCGGGGACGAGTTCTTTATCGCCTCCCCCGCCACTCACCCCAACTACCCGATCAGCTTCGGGGTGCTGGGCTTGAAAGGCTCGGAGTTCGTCTCGAAGGTCGCGAAGGACCGCTCCTTCCGCATGCCGATCGGCGTGGACCTGTTCGTCCTGGATGAGATCGCGGATGACCCCGGCCGCTTCCGCGCCCACTGGGGCATGCGGGCGCTGCGCGTCAACGAGGCATCGCTGTACAGACGCTGGCTGCGCGCCGCCCTCATGGGCCGCGAGAACCCGCAGAAGGAGGCCGACGGCTCGATCCTGTTCGGCGATTTCGACGCGCGATCCGCTTCGCTGGAGCGCTACCGAGGCCGAGCTCTTCCCGGCTCGCTCCGTCCCCTTCGAGGACATCACGGTGCGCATCCCGGCCGCTTACGACGTCGTGCTCACGCGCGGCTACGGGGATTACATGCGCATTCCGGATCCCGAAGATCGGGTGACCCACGAGCCCTTCCACATCGTTTTCGGGCCGAATGATCCGAGGCCCGAGGCCACAGAGGAGGCCGGCGCGTGAGCGAGAAGGACACCATGGCCCCGTCCCTTCCTGACGCGCATACCACCGGCGACGCGCAGGTCGTGGCCACCGAGGAGGCCCTCGAGTCGCGCGGCCAGCTGGGGCGCGACTACCTGTGGAACACGGCCGCCTCCCTCATGTCGAGCCTCGCCGTGGTCATCATGGGCGTGGCGATCATGCGTTCGGGCGCGACGGATTCCTTTGCGCGCGCCCAGTACGGCCTGTTCACCCTGGCGTTGGCAATCGGCCAGCAGTACCAGACGGTGGGCCTGTACGAGGTGCGCACCTTCCACATGACGGACGTGCGGCGACGCTTCGATTTTGGAACCTACCTGTCCACGAGGCTGTTGACTTGCCTCGTGATGGTGAGCCTGATCCTGCTCCACTCGTGGAACTCCTCGACGAAGGACCCCTATCCCGCGTTCACGGTCATCGCGGCGATGGCTCTCCTGCGCGTTTTCGACGCCTTCGAGGACGTGTACTACTCGGAGTTTCAGCGCTCCGGGCGCCTCGACATCGCGGGCAAGGCCTGCTTCGCCCGCATTTTCACGACGACGTTCCTGTGGTCGGGCCTGTACTGGGTCACGCAGGATCTGCTCCTCGCCACGCTCGTCACCTTCGCGGTCACCTGCGTGGTGCTCGTGGTGGCCTACGGCCTGCCCGCGCGCGGCCTGTTCTCACTGCTACCCTCGTTCAATCGACGAGGCATCGGCGGGATCCTGTGGGAATGCCTGCCCCTGTTCATCGCCGCGTTCCTTAACCAGTACCTGGCCAACGCTCCGCGCTTCGCGATCCACGCGAGCCTCGGCGACGAGGAGCTGGGCGTCTTCGCGATCATCTACATGCCCGCGGTCGCGATCAACATGCTGTCGCTGTTCGTCTTCCGCCCCCTGCTCACCCGCATGGCGCTGCGCTGGGCCGAGGGCAAACGCGGGGAGTTTTTCGCGATCGTTCGCCGCGGCCTCCTGACGACCGCGCTCGCCTTCGTCCTCGTCGCGCTCGTCACCTACGTGATCGGCGCGCCTCTCCTCACCCTCGTGTTCGGCACGGACGTGTCCAACTATGTGCCTGAGCTGATGGTGCTCGTCCTCGGTGGTGCCCTCAACGCCGCCGGCGTCATCCTCTACTACGCGCTGGCGACCATGCGCCGCCTGCGCGCGGTCCTCGTCGCGTTCCTGATCGCGGGAGGGACCGCCTACGTCGCGGCCGCGCCGCTCGTGCGCTCCTTCGCCATGATGGGCGCATCCCTGGCCTATGCTTCAACCATGGCCCTCCTCGCGGCGCTCTTCGT
This sequence comes from uncultured Sanguibacter sp., assembly GCA_916438365.1. The sequence continues at coordinate 34,863 of CAKAEY010000003.1, read as the reverse complement.
CGCGTTCATGCTCATCCCCGTCCGCAACGCGCCCACCGAAACGGAGTCCGTCAATGGCTGACCGCTCTCATCCCCCTGTCAAGGTTGCCATCTTCATGGAGTTCTTCCTGCCCTACCTGGGCGGCATCGAACGCTACCAGGACCGCCTGAGCGAGCAGCTGAGGCTTCTCGGCTACGACGTCTTCATCGTCACGTCCCTGCACGACGAGTCGCTGCCTCGTTTCGAGGACAAGGACGGCCTGCGCATCTACCGCCTGCCCACCAAGGGCATCTTCAAGCAGCGCTACCCCTTCTTCAAGCGCGACGCCCGCTTCAAGGAAACGATGGCCGCCGTCGAGGCTGAAAATGCGGACTTCTACATCGTCAACACGCGTTTCCACCTCACCAGCCTGCTCGGCGCACGCCTCGCACACCGCCTAGGCCGCCCCGTCGCGCTCATCGAGCACGGCACCGCGCACATGAGCGTGGGCAACCCCGTGCTGGACTACTTCGGCAGCATCTACGAGCACGGCCTGACCCACTTCGTCAAGAAGCACGTGACCTCCTACTACGGGGTGTCACGCAACTGCAACAAGTGGCTGCGCCACTTCGGGATCGAGGCCTCGGGCGTGTGGTACAACGCGGTGACGCCGGAGGATACGGCCGTGGCGGACGACCGCTACGAGCGCGAGTGGCCGCGAGGCCGCGATGACTCCGAGATCGTCATTTCCTACGCGGGGCGCCTCATCGCTGAAAAAGGGCATCGTCGCACTGCTGGACGCCTTCGCACGTCTGCGCGCCGAACTGCCGGACGTCCCATTGCGCCTGGCCGTCGCCGGATCTGGCCCCATCGAAGACGAGCTGCACGAACGCTACGGGTCGGATCCGGCTGTGTCGTTCCTGGGAAAGCTGGATTTCCCCGCCGTCATGAGCCTGTACCGCCGCTCCGACGTGTTCGTCTACCCGTCCATGTACCCCGAGGGCCTGCCCACCTCGATCCTCGAGGCAGCCCTGGGCGATTGCGCGATCGTGGCGACGCCTCGCGGCGGCACCGAGGAGGTCATCACCTCCCCCGCGCTCGGATGGATCGTGGACGGCCGCACATCCGCCGAGCTCTCGGATGCGCTCGTCCCCGCCCTGCGCGAGGCTGTCACCGACCCGGTGCGTCGCGCGTCCTGCGCGGCGGCTGTGGGCGCACGCGTACGCGAGCACTTCACGTGGCAGTCCGTGGCCCGCGAGGTCGCCTCCGTCATCGACGAGGCCGTGGCGCACTAAGCGTTGATAATCGTTGCCCGGGGCTGCTCTGTGTGCCGGTGGGCGGCGGCCCGCCCGCGAGATCGCCACACGCGAGCTCCGCTCGGAGTGCTCGATCTCGAGGCCCGCCCTGGCCCTGCCACCGCCCACCGGCACCGCAGCCACCTTCACCCCGCAGGCCTCGCACCACCCTCCAGTCGGGCGGCTACTACCACCTGGCCCTGCCACCGCCCAGCGGCACCGCAGCCACCTTCACCCTGCAGGCCTCGCGCCACCCTCCAGTCGGGCGGCCACTACCACCTGATCCTGCCGCCACCCACCGGCGTCGCAGCAACCTCAAGCCCGCAGGCCTCGCGCTCATCCAATCGGATGACAATGGGGGTTTTGCAGCATTAGGAGCTCACTGCCGGCGTGTCGCCGGCGTGTCGGGGTTCTAATGGCGCTATTCCCCCCACTGCATGTCACCTGGGCAGCAGGCCGGGACCAACAGCACTCACCCTCAGCTCCTCCACACGACGACCACCGTCTCTCCCTCACCTAGCGACGCAACATCACGACGATACTCCGGCGTAAAACGACGACGAGTTCCCATAACAAGCACCTCACTCTCCGCAGGCACACACCCGCTTCACGAAGTGTCAACAACACCAGCCTAAGCACAAAATATAGAAAAATGGAGGGGTGGGCGCTCTGCGCCCACCCCTCCACCTCGCGGAGTTGTCAGACTCAGGCGTTCGTCGGGAAGTTCATCCCGACGTAGCCAACCTTCTCGCCACGCTTGGGCCAACGGGTCGTGACGACCTTGGCCTTCGTGTAGAAGCGCACGCCCTCGGGGCCATGGATGTGGGTGTCGCCCAGCAGCGACTCTTTCCAGCCGCCGAAAGAGTAGTAGGCGACAGGAACCGGGATCGGCACGTTGACGCCGACCATGCCGGCCTCCACATCGACCACAAAGTGGCGGGCAGTATCACCGTCGGAGGTGAAGATCGCGGAGCCATTGCCGAACTCGGAGGAGTTGACGATCTCGATGGCCTCTTCGTAGGTGTCGGCGTGCACGACGACCAGGACCGGACCGAAAACCTCCTCGCAGTAGACGCTCAGGTCGCGGTCCACATTGTCGATGATCGTGGGGGCCAGCCAGAAGCCATCCGCATACTCCTCACCCTCGGGACGGTAGCCGCGGCCGTCGAGGACAACGTTCGCACCCTTCGCCTCGGCCTCGTCGATCCACTTGGTAATGCGCTCCTGGGAGGAACGGGTGATGACCGGACCCATCTCGGAGGCCGGGTCGGTGCCAGGGCCGACGACGATCTTCTCGGCGCGAGCCTTGATCGCGGGAACCAGCTTCTCCTCAACACCGCCGACGGCGACAATCACAGGCAGGGCCATGCAGCGCTGGCCGGCCGCACCGAAGGCGCCGGCGCTGATATGCTGCGCGGCGAACTCAATGTCCGCGTCAGGCATGACGATCGCGTGGTTGTTCGCGCCACCCAGGGCCTGAACGCGCTTGCCGTGGGCCACGCCCGTGTCCTGCACGATGTGGGCGACCGGGGTGGAGCCGACGAAGGAGATAGCGTCGATGCCGGGGTGGGTGAGGATGTCGGTAACCAGGTGACGGTCGCCGGCGATGACGTTGAACAGGCCGTCGGGCAGGCCGGCTTCCTTGTAGAGGCGGGCGATGATCAGCGAGGCGCTGGGGACGACCGAGGCAACCTTGAGGATGAAGGCGTTACCGGTGGCCAGGGCGACCGGATGCATCCACATGGGGACCATGGCCGGGAAGTTGAAGGGGCAGATACCGGCGACGACGCCGACAGGCTGGCGCAGGGTGTGCACATCCACGCCGGTCGAGGCCTGGTCGGTGAACTCGCCTTTGAGGGCGGCGTTGATGCCACAGGCGAAGTCGATGGTCTCGCGGCCGCGGGCGATCTCGCCGAGAGCGTCGCCGTGGGTCTTGCCGCCCTCGCGCACGATGGCGTCGGCGATCTCATCCTGGTGCTCGATGACGAGCTGGCGGAACTTGAACATGATGTCCACGCGCTTGGCCAGGGGCGGTGCGGCCCCATTCCTTCTGCGCGTTGCGGGCGATCTCGACGACACGGTCGAGGCAATGCTTGTCGGCGAGGGCGAGCTGGTCGACGACCTTGCCCGTGGCGGGGTTTTCGACGCCGATGGTCTTCTCGGAGTGAGCGACGTACTCTTCACCGTTGACCCACAGGTTGACTGTCATTGGTTTTACCTTTCTTCCCATTCATCCACGAATGGCGAAACATCTTTGTTAGGACAAATGGTAGCATGTTTCTGCGACCAATGTCGCGATATCCGCAATACCGGCACATACCAGGACACAATTGTCCCGTCTATCGGACACGAGCCTCGCACTCCCCGAACGAGGCCATGGCCGGGCCTGCCCCATCGCGCACTCCCCACCCCCGCCTCGTCCCCCTCGACAAAATAGGGGGCGGCCCCGGAACACATCCGGGGCCGCCCACGCCAGCGCGCCGACGCGTCACAGGTAGTGGCGCTGCGGCTTGCGATCGTTCTGGTAGTCCTCGTACGCACGCTGCGTCGACTCGAGCACGGACACCTCCGAGATCGCCACATCCCACCAGGAGGATCCGGGCGGGTTGGGGCCCATCAGGTCGGTCTCGATGTGGATCATGGTCGCGCGATCCGAGGCGGCGGCCACCTTGTAGGCCTCCTTGAACTCATCGATCGTGTGGACCTCGATCACGTCGATACCCCAAGAACGTGCGTTCGCCGCGATGTCCACGCCAGCGATCGTGTCCGTGTCCTCCAGGTGAGAGCCGGTCCCACGCTGACGGTACTTCGTGCCGAAGCGCTGGGAGCCGCGCGACTCGGACAGGCACCGATCGACGCGAAGCCGTAGTTCTGCAGCAGGACGTAGATGACCTTGATACCCTCCTGGGCGACCGTGGCCAGCTCCATGGGCAGCATCTGGTAGGTGCCGTCACCGACGATCGAGACGACCTCGGACTGCGGACGCGCCAGCTTGACGCCCATGGCGGCCGGGACCTCGTAGCCCATGCAGGAGAAGGCGTACTCGACGTGGTACTGGACGGGAGTCTTGGCCTGCCACAGGGCCTGCAGGTCACCGGGCATCGATCCGGCGGCGTTGATCACCACGTCCTCGTCGCCCATGAGCTCGTTGAGCGCGCCGAAGACCTCGGTCTGCGCGGGCAGCGGGGCGTTGCCCACGTGGTAGCACTGCTCAACCTTGGCGGCCCACGCCTCGCGCTCGGCGGCGATCTCGGCGGTGTAGGACTCATCGACGCGGTAGTCGGCCAGCTCCTCGGTCAGTGCGACGAGCGCCTCACGGGCGTCGGCCACGACCATCTCGGCGCTCTGCTTGGCGGCGTCGAAGGGCGTGATGTTGATGTTGACGAAGGAGACGTCGGGATTCTTGAACTGCGTCTTCGAGGCCGTGGTGAAGTCGGAGTAGCGCGTGCCCACGCCGATGATCAGGTCGGCCTTGTCGGTGAGGTGGTTGCCCGAGTCGCCGCCGGTGGAGCCGACGCCGCCCACGGAGCAGGGGTGATCGCAGTTGATGGCACCCTTACCGGCCTGCGTGTCGGCGACCGGGATGCCTGTCGCGGCCGCGAATGCGCGCAGCTCCTCGGAGGCCTCGGAGTAGATGGTGCCGCCGCCGGCGATGATGAGGGGGCGCTTGGCGGCGCGGATCTTGGCGACCGCGCGCTCGAGGGCGGCGCGCTCGGCCGGGGGACGGCGCACGTGCCACACGCGCTTGGCGAAGAACTCGATCGGCCAGTCGTAGGCCTCAGCCTGAACGTCCTGGGGCAGAGCAATCGTCACGGCACCGGTCTCGGCCGGATCGGTCAGGACGCGCATGCCGTTCAGGAGCGAGGGAATCAGCTGCTCGGGACGGTTGATGCGGTCGAAGAAGCGCGACACGGGGCGGAACGCGTCGTTGACGGTCACGTCGAGCGAGGTCGGATCCTCGAGCTGCTGGAGGACCGGGTCCGGGATGCGGGTCGCGAACTGGTCGGAGGGGAAGATGAGGACGGGCAGGCGGTTGGTTGTCGCCGTCGCAGCACCGGTCACCATGTTGAGCGAGCCGGGGCCGATCGACGCGGTCGTCATCCAGGTCTGCAGGCGGTTCGTCGTCTTGGCGAATGCCGTGGCCGCGTGGACGGCACCCTGCTCGTTGCGGGGCATGATGTAGGGCATCGGGTTTTCACCCTCGGCGGGCGCGATCTCGTTCTGCAGCAGGGCCTGGCCGATGCCGGCGACATTACCGTGGCCGAAGATGCCGAAGGCGCCCGCGATGAGGCGGTGTTCGACGCCGTCGCGCTCGGTGTACTGGTTGGACAGGAAGCGAATGATTGCCTGTGCGACCGTCAGGCGCACGGTTCCCTTATAGGCTTCTTTGCTCATGGGTTGTCCTTTCGGGACTGTCTTACTTGTTCATGGGGAGTCGGGGGTCCACTTCCTGGTTTTCCCAGGTCGCACGGATCCAGTGGTGCGCCGGATCGTCGGGGGCAAGCCACACGAGGTCCTCGTTCGGGCCGGCCATGACGTTCAGGTAGTACATGTCGTAGCCGGGGGCCGCGACGCAGGGGCCGTGGTAGCCGTGGGGCACGAGGGCGACGTCACCGTCGTGGACCTCGCAGCACAGGTCGATCGGGCGGCCGGGGCTGCCGTAGGTGCGGTGCAGGCCAAAGCCCTTGGATCCCTCGGGGCCGTCTTCGATCTCGAAGTAGTAGATCTCTTCGAGCTCGCGCTCGTCCTCGGAGTCCTGCTCGTGCTTGTGGGCTGGGTAGGAGGACCAGTTACCGCCGGGGGTGATGACCTCGCAGGCCAGCAGGTGGGAGGTGGTGACGCCCTCGACGGCGAGGGAGTAGTTGTTGACCTGGCGCGAGCAGTCGCCGGCGCCGCGCAGGTCGACGCGGACCTGGCTCTTGGGGTAGTAGGCGACGTCGATGTCGCGGGTGGCGATCGCGGAGGGGAAGGCGAAGCGGCCCCCGTCAGCGGAGGTGATGGTCAGGGCTCTTGCCGCGCCCCACGTACAGGTAGTCGGTGACGCCGGAGAAGACGCCGCGGCGACCCTCCAGCTCGTAGATCTGCCCGTCGACCTCGACGGTCGCGCCCCCGGCGAGGGGCAGGACGAGGAGCTCGGCCTCGCCGGTCTCGACGACCTGGGAGGCACCGGCCTCGAGAACGAGGACGCGCAGACCCGAGAAGGCCCAACCGGCACGCTGGGGGTCAATATCGACGGTGAAATTGCCGTGGCCGGAGGAGCCGGCGGGAACGTAAATGTCGGGAAGAGTCATCGTAGTCTCCTGAAAGTTGGGCATCGGTGCCGCTGGTTGAAAAGGGGGACGAGGCTGGGGCGAGTCGGGTGGGTTACGGGAGGACCCCCGTTTCGACGAAGGTGTGCAGCTGCTCGAGGGTCGGCATCGCTGTCGAGCATTCGATATGCAAACACACGTAGGCTCCCGCGGCCGAGGCGTAACGGATCGTGCGCTCGAGGTCCCACCCTTCGACGAGGCCGTGGATGAGCGCGCCTCCGAAGGCGTCCCCCGCACCGAGTCCGTTGACGACGTCCACGTCCCAGGCGTCGACCCACACGCGCTCGTCGGCGGTCTTGGCGAGAGTTCCCTTGGGCCCCTGCTTGACGATCGCGAGCTTGACGCCCCGTTCGAGGAGGGCGTCGGCTGCACCATCGGGATCGGAGACGCCGACGGCCATCTCGCATTCCTGGCGGTTACCGACGGCGACGTCCACGCGGGACAGGACGGCTGCGACGCGCGAACGCGCCTGGGCCATGCCGCTCCACAGATTGGAGCGGTAGTCGAGGTCGAGGATCGTCACGCCGTTGGAGCGGTCGCGGTGATCGAGGGCGCGCAGGTGCAGGCCGAAGGAGGAGTCGCGCGACAGGCCGGTCACGGTGAACCAGAAGATTCCGGCTCGTTCAACGGCGTCCCAATCCACCTGGTCCTCCCTCAGCTCCAGGTCCGGCGCGCTGGGCTCACGGTAGAAGTAGAGCGGGAAGGAGTCCGGCGGGAAAAGCTCGGCGAAGGTCACGGGGGTGTGGAAGTCGCGCACGGTGACGACGTGGTCGGAGGAGACGCCCAGGCGCTCCAGTTCCCGGGTCACGAAACGGCCGAAGGGGTCATCCCCCACGCCGGTGATGACGCCGGAGCGATGCCCGAGGCGCGCGGCGGCGACGGCGACGTTCGTCGGGCTACCGCCGAGAAACTTTCCGAAGGTCTCGACGTCTTCGAGGTGGGCGCCAACTTGGAGAGGATAAATGTCAATGCCGGAACGACCCATTGTCAGAATGTCGACATAGCGGCGCTCGAGAGACATGGCGTCTCCTTCCTCTCCATTGGGGTGGCCCGCAGACCTTTCTCTTCAAGAATGCACTATCAACAGGCAATCGTCAAACTTTGTCCGTACAATATGTAGCAGCGCGTCAGTCTTGCTCCTGACATCAACGCTGATACCATGTAACCGTATTTAATTAACACAGCCGTCGCGCCGCACACGAAGGTTTGACATGCCCAAAGCATCGCCCACCCCGGAGAACACCCCCTACGTTCCGGACATCACGCTGGATCGCTCCTCCCCCCCGTGCCGCTATACTTCCAAATTTCGGAGCCCATCGCACAGCTCATCAACTCCGGCGCGCTGCCCGCGGACACGCGCCTGGAGGACGAACTGTCGATGGCTGCGCGACTGCATGTCTCCCGCCCCACGGCACGACAGGCGCTCCAGCGCCTCGTTGACCGCGGCCTCCTGACGCGCCGCCGCGGCGTCGGCACGATCGTGTCCCCGCGCCACGTCCACCGCCCCATGGAGCTCACCTCCCTCATGCGCGACCTCGTCGACGCCGGACACAAGGTCCACACAACGATTCAACGTTACGAGGCACGCCCGGCCAACGCTCAGGAAGCCGACATCCTCAAGATCGCCGAGGGAACCCTCATCGTCCACATCGAGCGCACACGCTTTGCCAACGACGAGCCGATCGCCGTGCTCACCAACTTCATCCCGACGGACATCGCGCCGACCATGCAGGAGCTCGAGTCCGCCTCCCTCTACGACCTCATGCGCGAGCGCGGGGTCACCCTAGCCTCGGCCCGCCAGTGATCGGCGCCCGCAGCGCGACGACGAAGGAAGCCAAGCTCCTGTCCGAGCATCGCGGCGCCGCCCTGCTGACGACGCAGCGCACGACGTACGACCCCTCGGGGCGCATCGTGGAGTACGGCAACCACATCTACCGTGCATCGCGATACTCCTTCGAAGCCAGCCTTTTCGCTCAGTGATCAAGTATTGACACTTTGTCCTAACAAACTGTTGACAGGCAAAAGCGCTCGCCGTAGACTTGCGTTCGACGGAGAAAGTCGAAAGCAATCACAAAGGAGTGCTTCCCGCCATGTCCATCGAGTACACCCCCGGCCCCTTCTGGACGCCGCGCGTCACACCCCCACCGCCCTGTGGAACGATTCCTCGGATCCGGGCGAGCTGGCGCAGTCCATCTCCTTCGGCGGCGTTGGTGCTACCTGCAACCCGACCATCGCCTACACCTGCATCAACCAGCGTCGCGACGTGTGGCTGCCCCGCATTGCGGAGCTCGCCAAGGAGATGCCCAACGCCACCGAGTCCGAGATCGGCTGGCAGGGTCGTGCGTGAACTGTCCCTCGAGGCCGCCAAGCTCCTCGAACCCATCTTCGAGGCCGAGAACGGTCGCAACGGTCGCCTGTCGATGCAGACGGATCCGCGCCTGGCTCGCTCCGCCAAGGCTCTGGCCGACCAGGCCGAGGAGTTCCACAACCTCGCCAAGAACATCATCGTGAAGATCCCCGCCACCTCGGTGGGCATCGAGGCCATCGAGGAGGCCACCTACCGCGGCGTCTCCGTCAACGTGACGGTCTCCTTCTCCGTCGCGCAGGCCGTCACCACGGGCGAGGCCATCGAGCGTGGCCTCAAGCGCCGCGAGGCCGAGGGCAAGGACACCTCCCAGATGGGCCCGGTCGTCACCCTCATGGTGGGTCGTCTCGACGACTGGATCAAGGAGGTCGCCGAGCGCGACGAGATGTTCCTGGATCCGGGTCACCTCGAGTGGGCGGGCATTGCCGCCTTCAAGCGCGCCTACCAGGAGTTCCAGAAGCGCGGCCTGCGCGCCCGCATGCTCTCCGCTGCGTTCCGTAACGTCATGCACTGGTCCGAGTTCGTCGGTGGCGACGTCGTGGTCTCCCCGCCGTTCAAGTGGGCCAAGCGCATCAACGACTCGGACTACAAGATGGAAGAGCGCATGGACATCCCGGTGCGCGAGGACATCATGAAGACGCTGCTCTCGATCCCCGAGTTCGTCCGCGCCTACGAGCCCGACGGCATGACCCCGGAGGAGTTCGACACCTTCGGTGCCACCGTGAAGACCCTGCGCGGCTTCCTGCAGGCAGACGCCGACCTCGACGCCCTGGTGCGCGACGTCATTATGCCCGCTCCGTGATCCATTCGGTGGCCCCACACGATGCGCGTGGGGCCACCACCGGTCACGGTTTTTCCGCTCTCCGGCACACCCCTCTCACCTAGAAAGAAGCAAAGATGCTCAACATTGCCGTTATCGGTGCCGGCCGCATCGGCCACGTCCATGCCAAGACCATTGCCGCCCACCCCGGCGCCACCCTCGCCCTCGTTGCCGACCCTTTCGGTGACGCCGCGAGCAAGCTGGCCGAGGTCTACGGCGCGCGCCACACGACCGACGTGGATTCCGTCTTCACCGACGAAGGCGTCGACGCCGTCGTCATCGGATCGCCCACGCCGCTGCACATCCCCCACCTGCTCGCCGCCGCCAAGGCCGGCAAGGCCGTGCTGTGCGAGAAGCCGATCGCCCTGGACATGAAGGACGTCGAGGCCGCCCGCGACGAGCTGGGTGCCGTGTCCGTGCCCGTCATGTTCGGTTTCAACCGCCGCTTCGATCCCTCCTTCGCCGCGGTTCACGCTCAGCTCGACGAGGGAAAGATCGGCGATCTGGAGAACCTGCTCATCATCTCGCGCGACCCCTCCGCTCCCCCGGCTGAGTACGTGAAGGTTTCCGGCGGCATCTTCCGCGACATGACCATCCACGACTTCGACATGGCCCGCTTCTTCCTGGGCGACATCGTCGAGGTGCACGCCTTCGGCCAGAACTTCAACGAGGAGATCAAGGAGGCCGGCGACTTCGACGCCGCCGTGGTCACCCTGAAGAACGCCGCCGGCGTCGTCGCCACCATCATCAACAACCGCAAGTGCTCGGCCGGCTACGATCAGCGCCTGGAGGCCCAAGGCTCGACGGGTACCCTCAACGCGGACAACATCCGCGCCACCACCGTGCGCCTATCCAACGCCGAGGTCACGGATGCGGCCGAGCCGTACCTTGACTTCTTCCTGCAGCGCTACGCGGACGCGTACCGCATTGAGCTGACCGAGTTCATCGACGCGGTCGTCACGGGTACCAAGCCCACACCCTCCATCGACGATGCGATCGAGGCTCTGCGCCTGGCCGAGGCCGCCACGGAGTCGGCGAAGACCGGCAAGCCCGTGTCGCTGGCCTGACAGCGTCTCGTCAGTCCCGGCGGGGTTCATTCTCTGCCGGGACCGTCTCATTGTCCTAGGCCATCCAAGAAGCATCTCATTTCTTCGTACGGACACTCCTAGGCACCACTGTCGAGTCCCGCACACATACTGATAGGCACACGTTCACACTCATCAGATACTTCTGAGAAAACTCCCAAATCCCCATGTTTGTCTGGACAATCAAACAGGATGGCGTAGAATAGCGCTACCGACACACTGGCCCACACATCACCGCAACTCATAGGAGAGCTGCAATGACTCACGTCTACGATCCCGCAACCGCGATCAATGACCCCAACGGCATCACGTGGGGCATGCACCCCATCGCTTGGCGCAACGACGACATTCCCGAGGTCGGCGAATGGAACACCATCGACATCATGTTCGACGACCTGGCCGAGGCCGGCTTCGCTGGCACCGAGGTCGCAGGCTGGTACCCCTCGAAGGAAGAGACGAAGGAGAAGGCTGACGCTGCGGGCCTGAGAATCGTCGCCCAGTGGTTCTCCAGCTTCATCGTTCGCGACGGCGTCGAGGCCGTCACCCCGGACTTCCGCGCCACCTGCGAATACCTGCAGTTCCTAGGTGCGACCCGCGTCGTTGTCTCCGAGCAGACCGGCTCGGTGCAGGGCATCCGCGACATCTGCATCTTCGAGAACAAGCCCCTCCTCAAGGACGAGGAGGTGGCCCGTTCTGGCCGAGGGCCTGAACAGGCTCGGCGAGATTGCTCATGAGTACGGCCTTGACCTGGTCTATCACCACCACCTGGGCACCGTCGTCCAGACCAAGGGCGAGACGCTGCGCCTGCTCGAGCTGACCGACCCGGACAAGGTTTCTCTCCTCTTCGACACAGGCCACGCTTACGTGGGCGATGGCGACGTCATGGGCTTGCTGCGCGGCGCGATCGACCGCATCAAGCACGTGCACTTCAAGGACGTGCGCCCCGCCAAGATGGAAGAGTCCCGAGCGACCAAGCGCTCCTTCCTCGACTCCTTCCTCGCCGGCATGTTCACGGTTCCCGGCGACGGCACCATCGATTTCACCGAGCCCTACGCCTTCCTCGTTGAGCACGGCTACAAGGGCTGGATCCTGGTTGAAGCCGAGCAGGATCCGAAGATCGCTCCTCCACTTGAGTACGCGCACATCGCGCGCGACTACGTGAAGGGCACGCTGCTGGGTCAGTGAGCAGCTTCGCGCGGTTCCTCAACTTCCCGCGCGAACCATCTGGGGGGGTGGAAGCGACTCGTTCGCTTCCACCCCATCGATCTCACGCGCCGCGAGCGCATCGCACTCGAGCCTGTCACGATGACTCGCGATCATACTCTTGCGCTGTGTCGTGTCCTGACCTACAACACAAGGAGACCCCGTGGATCTGTCGACGCTGAGCGCCCTCACCTGAGTCGCTCTTATCGCGGCCGCCGCGCTCACCGGGCTGGCGAAAACTGCCGTGCCAGGGCTCGCGTCGGTCGCTGCCGCGATCTTCGCCCCGGTTCTACCCGCGAAAGAGTAGACGGGCGTCATGCTCGCCCTCCTCCTCATCGGCGACGCGATCGCCCTGTGGACATACCGGCGCGACGCGAATACGGCGGTCTGGGCTTAGGCTGGTGTTGTTGACACTTCGTGAAGCGGGTGTGTGTGCCTGCGGCCAGTGAGGTGCCTGTTATGGGAACTCGTCGTCGTTTTACGCCGGAGTATCGTCGTGATGTTGCGAGTCTGGTGTTGGATACAGGGTCTACGATCGCGTCTGCGGCCCGGGATTTAGGCTGGGTGAATCGGTGGTGGGCCGGTGGGTCAAACTCGAGCGCGAGCGGCGCCAGGCCGCCGAACAGGGGCGTCCTGATCCACGCGAGATGGAAGCTGAGATCACTGCTCTGCGCCGGAGGGTGCGCCAGCTGGAGAAGGAGAACGAGTTTTTGGGAAAAGCCAGCGCCTTCTTCGCGTCTCGGCACCAAAACACCAGCGCTTTGAACTGATGGACGCGCAGAAGGCTTCCTACTCAATCACCTTGATGGCCAAGGTCTTGGGGGTGACGCGCGCAGGCTATTACGCGTGGAAAAACCGTGCACCCCAGCGGGGCAAGCGCGCGCTGGCGCGGCGGCGTTTGGATGAGGCGGTGGCCTGGGAACACGAGGTGTCGGGCGGCACCTATGGGGCTCCTCGCATCCGCCATGCTCTGACGCGCGCGGGCGTGGATGTGGGGGTGCGTGCGGTCGCCGCGTCGATGCGCCGCCAAGGTCTCACAGGCCTGAACACGCACCCACGCCCGGCCAAGCGCGGCCGGCGCGGTCCTGTGGCCCATGAGGACCACTGCGCCCGCCAGTGGGACCAAGGCGCCCTGGATCGGGTGTGGATCACGGATTTCACCTACCTGCGCTGCGCCCAAGGCTGGGTCTACCTGTGCGCCGTGCGCGATGCGCACTCGCGTCGAGTCCTGGGATACGCCATGGGCGAGCAGCAAAGCACCGACCTGGTCATCACCGCGCTCGACATGGCCGCCACCACCCGCGGCACCTTCCCCACAGGGGTCGTGCTCCACGCTGATCGGGGAACACAGTTCACCTCCCAGAAACTGGCAGCCTACATGCGCGCCGTGAAAGGAACCGTGTCGATGGGGCAGGCTGGAGTGTGCTGGGATAACGCCATGGCCGAATCCTTTTGGGCCACCCTCAAAACCGAGTACTACTACCGGCGCGCCTTCACCACCCGCGACCAGGTCTACACCGGGGTCGCCACCTGGATCGAAGACTTCTACAACCGCCGCCGCATCCACACCAGCCTCGGCGGCAAATCCCCCATCGAATACGAACTACACCAAGCGGCCTGGACAACAGCCGCATAAACAAACCGTCAACAACTTGCGCACAGGCCCAGTGGCACATCCCCTGCACACTGACACAGCTACAGAGCGAGGCTCATTCCCATGTCGCGAAGCATCGTAAAGGGGTTGAGGCACTCCACCCCAAGCGCGGCACATGCGTCGGGAATCTTAATCCGTTTCTTCGATCTCGGTGCCGACTTTTCGTGCGTGACGACCACCCACCCATTAGCCAGTGCGTGCGCAACGATCCAGGAGTCCGCAACGCGTTGAAAATCGCCGACTGCTGGCGCCTCATAGTTGTCTTTTGCCCACTTCATGACCTGCTGATAGCGAGCCACCACGCGCGAGTCGGGAGCAATAAAATGTTGTTTATGCTGCTTCGCCCAGGCCTTGAGAGGATCGTCATCGCTCGCATCGTCCAGTTCGTCGTACACGGACTTGATACTCACGGCGTGGTGAGAGTCGAATAGCCGAACGAGGAAGTCCCAATATCCGGGGGCCAGATCGAACGCATAGTACGCGTTTGCAGCATCGATGAAGACGTTCGTGTCGAGGACGTACATCTCTCACACCACCTGGAGATGTCTCGCCAGTTCGTCGAACACTTCCCTCTTGTGTGTGCCGATCATACGGAAACTCTCCGTGAATCCCGTACGCCCCTCCAGGGTGGATGTAACGATCGCGGTCGCAAATGAACGCCCAAGACGCGCGGTGAGAGTGTTGTAATAGTTACCGCCGCCATTGCGACGCTTTTCGTCACCGTAGTCAGCGCGCACCGCCTCGAGAAGCTCGTGGTAATGCTCGTCACCAATCCGCTGAGCTCCGTGCAGTCTGTGGAGTGCAACCTCGGCGGACACGCCAAAGCGACGCGCAACCGCACGGTAATCCAGCACAGTTATCGCTTCGTCGAAAGCCGTCAGCGTCTCGTCAGGCAGCAACACACATGCAGCGACGCGATTGCACCACGCTTCTTCGCCGCTTCCGCCAAGCAAGCGGTCACCGCCAGACAGTGCACTGTGTCCGAGAAGCAAGTGGGCAAACTCGTGCAGGAGGGTAAAGTTCTGTGCGCTATACGGTTCGTCAGCGACGTTGACGAAAATCAAGGGGGCAATGTCGTCGTAAAGGCTAAATCCACGGAACTCCCGCGTAGAGAGCTTCCTCGTGTTGCTCGCACCGACGACGCCACTCCTCATGACAAGCACGCCAACGCCTTCAAGCGCTGCGACGATATCGTGGCACCATTGCTGGGTTCCAGTCGCCGATACGTGATCGAGTTGCAGGAGAGAGCGTACGCGGCGAGCAATAACCCGTGGGGAATCCTGCGCGCTCGCAGACCCTAGGAATGGAAGTTTCTCCGCTCCCTGTTCGAGGGCATAATCGTGATACCAATCCTGGAACTGCTGATAGCGGTCGATGGTGTCGAGAAGATTCCCGGAGGGACGCTCAATAGCGGCACTCTCACGGGTACGCATATCGGCGATAGGCAACGCCTCATCGGGTGGTTCAGGCACGATGAGCGCCCCGAGGGATGTGTGGGTGTAAGCCGCAAACTTCTCGAGATCGTGAAGAGTCGGCTGGCCGCTTCCGTCCATCCAGTCCCCAAGTTTTGAGAACTTCGTCAGCGCATCCTCGAAGGTACGCTCAGAGCGCTGGAGGGCCCACGAGAGCACTGGCTGACTGACGGCGACTCGCGCACTCATGGCATTCCTCCTCCCACACGCATACCGATGCCCCTATCGTACAGCGGGCCCCATCATTTCCGTCTCCTTGGGGTGTTTTCTCACCGATACCACCCACACCAATCAGGAATCTCCGGCTGTGCCCTCGTCATCGCGACGACGATCGCGGCGACGGTGCCGCTGCTCGGATAAAAAAGCTGTCGGCGCGAGCCTGTAGGCCCGCGCCGACAACCTCATCTCACACTCGAGGAGCTGTGATGACCAGCGGCAGAGTATCACCGCGAGCATCGCTCGGAGGCTGTTCCCCCGCCTGCAGGGTCAGACTCTGTCCATCCCCGGCGCACGCCGCGCCCGGCGTGAGGATCGCGGAACGCAAGTAGTCGAATCCCTGCGGTAGACCCGACACGCGCGTGACGGACGCATCCGCCACCACGGCGACGTGGTCCTCGTGAACGAGAAGACGCACCCAGGCCTCGTCCTGCGAGGACTGCGCGGTGACGGCCTCGAGGTCCTTGGCCGACAGCGCTCGCACACCGCGCAGCTCCGATCCGTACAGGTCATTCCACGCGCCCAGGCCCTCGAGGCACTCGCGCTGCTCGCGCGGAATCGTACCATCGGCCTTCGGACCCACGTTGAGCAGCAGACGACCGCCGCGCGAGACCACGTCCACCAGGTGGCGGACGGCGGCCGCGCCGCTGAGGTACTGGTGCTCGCCCTCGGCACGGTTGTACCCGAAGGACAGGCCGACGCCTCGGCAGTTCTCCCAGGGCGTCCCGCTGGTCTCCGAATCCCCCATGTGCTGATACTCGCTGGTCAGGTAGTCCGCGTGAACGCCGCCGTAACGGTCATTCGTGACCCCCTCGGGGCGAGCCGCGTAGAAGTACTCGAAGAGCGTGCCCAGACCGTAGGGGCCGAAGTTCTTCCCCTCGTCTGGCCAATCGATGTCGTTCCACACGACGTCGGGGGCGTAGCGGTCGATCAGGTCGCGCACGTGCACGAAGCAGTAGCGCGCGTAATCCGCGTCCTTCGGTCGGCACAGGTCCTTGCAGTCATCCTCGGACAGGATGGGCCGCGCGGGCCGGTAGTGCCAGTCCAGGCCCCCGGAGTAGTACAGGCCAACGCGCAGTCCCTGCGCCCGCGCGGCATCCGCGAAGCCCGCCACGAGGTCGATGCGCGGACCCCGGCGAACCGTGTTGCGAGTGCCCGTCTCCGGGGCGTCCCACAGCGTCACGCCGTCGTGGTGCTTCGTCGTCAGCACCGCGTAGCAGGCGCCCGCACGGTGGAAGAGACGCATCCACTCGGATGGGTCCCACGCATCCGGGTCCCACGCGTCCAAGAACGCGTCGTAGGGGGCAGCCCCATACAGGTCCTTGTGGCGGCGCGCCGCCGGAGAACCCGGGATACGGATCGTGTTGAAGTACCACTCCGCGTATGAATTATGGGTAAACCATGCCTCCCAGTCGTCCTCGACGCCGAGCTCCCCGTGGTCCTCCGCCCACGCGGGCACCGAGTACGGCCCCCAGTGGACAAAGATTCCCAGCGGCGCGTCTTGGAACCACTGCGGCGTCGGGCGAGCCAACGCCCCCCAGCGGGCGGACTGGTCGAGTGTTTCACGATGTTCCACGCTCATCACCGTCCTCCGAAGGCACCCAGGGTGACGCCCTTTTCCAGCTGCTTCTGCAGGAAACGACCAGCAGGATCGACGGGATCGTCGTCATCGTCACCGCGGCCATCAGCGGGCCCCAGTCAGTGCCGCGCTCACCCGAGAACATCTGCAGGCCCAGCGGGATCGTCGCCAGCGTCGAATCGTTGACCACGATGAGGGGCCACAGGAACGCGGACCAGTAGTCAATGAACGCGAACACTCCAACCACCGTGATCGGAGCCTTGAGGAGGGGCAGCAGGACCTTCGTGAGAATCTGCCAGTCGCTGCATCCGTCGATACGCGCAGCCTCCTCGAACTCGAGGGGCAGGGACATGAGGAACTGACGGATCAGGAACGCACCGAACGCACCAAACGCAAAGGGCACGATGAGGGCGAAGTAGGAGTTCACCAAGCCCATGCGCTGCATACCGATGTACAGCGGGATCACGAGGACTTCCTGGGGCAGCACCAGCGTGCCCAGGAACAGCATGAACAGCTGGTCGCGGCCCTTGAAGCGCAGGCGAGCGAACGCGTAGGCGGACAGCACCGACACGACGACTACGAGGGCCGCGCCTGCCAGCGACACGATAAACGAGTTGAGGACGACTCGGCCGAAGGGAATCGAGTTCAGAGCCGACGGATAGTTGTCCCAGGCGATCCTGCTGCCCGTCGGGCTCAGGCTGAAAACCTCGGTCGTGGGCTTGAGGGAGGTCGCGACCATCCACACGAAGGGGAAGAGGAAACCGACCGCGATGATCCCGAGCAGGACCACCGAAATGATCGTGGAAAGACGCTTCTTGTTATGCATCGTAATTCACCCACTTCTTCTGGCCAGCGAACTGCAGGGCCGTCACCGTCATGACAATCACGAAGAGCACCCACGCCATCGCGGACGCGTAGCCGAGCTTGTCGAAAGAGAAACCGTTGCGGTACAGGGCCAGCACGATCGTGTTGGTCGCCTCGCCCGGGCCGCCCAGCGTCAGGAAGTAGGGCTGAGCGAAGACCTTGAAGGCACCGATGATCGTCATGACCGTGCAGAAGAAGACGGTCGGCGAAATCATCGGGAAGACGACCTTGAAGAAGCGCTGGACGCCGTTGCAGCCGTCGATCGTCGCGGCCTCGAGCACCGAGGAGTTCAGGCCGTTAAGGCCGGCCGTCAGGACGACGATGTTGTAGCCCAGGCCCTGCCACAGGCTCATCATGAGCAGCGAGACCATCGCGAGAGTCGGGCTGTTCAGGAAGGGAATGTGCTCGATCCCGAAGACGGCCAGAGCCGAGTTGACCACGCCGTTGTCGGAGAGCAGGAGCCTCCAGATCAACGCGTTACCGACCATCGGGGTGACGACCGGGATGAAGAAGATGACCCTCAGGACGCGGCTGAGCCATTCCGGCACGCGCTGGAGCCAGTAGCTCAAGCCGATCGAAATCACCAGGTTCAGCGCCGTGTAGCAGGCGGCGAACACGACGGTGTTGCGCATGACCGTCCAGAACGCCGGGTCCTCGCCGCTGAGCATGCGCCGGTAGTTTTCCACTCCGATAAAGCGGCCGCCTCCGAAATCGACCAGTCGAAGAAGGAGATCACGAGGGATGCGATCAGGGGCAGGACGATAAAGAGAAGGAAGCCCGTCATTCCGGGCGACAGGTAGACGAGGGCGCGCAGGCCATCGCCCCGGCGACCCTCAGCGCGCGCGGAGTCTTTGCCGCGCTTGGAGGCCTTCGCCTCCCCCGCGCCCGCCGCGCCCGAGGGCACCTCGCGGCCGGGTTTCACAGTGTCAACGCTCATGAGCTATGCACACCTTTCGTCAAGTGTCAGTGGGTTCCGCAGTCCCGCTCACGACATCGTTAGCGCTAACGGGAAGAAACCCACGAAACGAGGCCGGGGAACCGAGTGGCCCCCGGCCTCGTTCATGGTGAGCTGGGATCAGCCAGCGGAGTTCTGCAGATCGGTGAGGATGTCCTGAGCGGTCTTGGTGCCGCGGAAACCCTCAGGCGAGTACTGCTGGAAGGACGTGTTGATCTGGTTCCACGTCGACGTGGTCACGAGCGGGGTGCCGTTCTCGAGGAGGACGCGCACGGCCTCGGCGCTGTCCTCGGGCTTGTTGGCCGCCCACTTGTCCATCGCGGACTCGACGGAGGGAACGGTGCCCTGCTTGTCAGCAACGGTGCCGATGACCTCGGGGGTCACGAGCTCCTTGAGAACATTGAACGCAGCCTGCTTGTCCGGGCAGGACTTCGAGATCCCGAAGCCGGAACCCTGGATGACCGCACGAGGCTGGCCGGTGGGGGTCGGCAGGACCGCGACGCCGAGCTTATCGCCCAGCTCCTTCTCGAAGGAACCGTACATCCACGGGCCGTCCACGATCATCGCGGCGGTGCCGGAGGTGAAGGCGGTCTGCGCCGGGCCGTCGTTGTCGGCGGCGTTCGGGGCAACCGCGACCTGCTCCTTGTGAACCAGGTCGAAGGCGAACTGGACGCCCTCAACGAACTTAGGATCCGTCAGGGTGTTCTTGCCGTCCTTGGAGACCTGGCCGCCAAACGCGATACCAAAGTCGCCGGGAGCGTTGCCCAGGAGGAGCGGCTTGACGGCGACGCCGTACTTGCCATCCCCCGTCAGAGCCTTGGCATCCTTGAGGAATTGCTCGGTCGTGTAGGAGGTCGAGGGGGCCTCCAGGCCGGCCTTCTCGAACATCTCACGGTTGTAGTACAGGACGTCGGGCTCGGCGTCGTAGGGCAGGGCCAGAACCTTGCCATCGACCGTCATGCCCTGCATCATCGCAGCGTTGTAGTCGGAGGCCTTGATGCCGGCGGCTTCCATGTAGGAGTCGAGAGGCTCAAGCAGGCCGGACAGCTCCTGCGCGCGGGCGGCCTGCGTGGTAAGGATGCAGGGCGCGTCCGAGGCGACCATGCGGGTTTTCACCTTGGTCCAGTAGTCGTTGAAGGCCGGGCCGTCGAAGGTCAGGGTGAAGTTGGGATCCTTCTCCTTGGCTGCGTCGACGAAGGACTGCCACTGGGCGCGGTCGTTGTCCGTGGAGACCCAGGTGTACATCTGGTGCACCTGGTCCGCGCCAGAGCCACCGCTGGACGACGCGCCTCCCGAACCGCACGCGCCTGCGAGCAGGGCGAAGGCCGAGGCGGTCGCACCGAGTGCGAGGAACTTGGAGATAGTGGGGCGCACGATGCGCTCCTTCCTTGTCAGGGGCACCGGGGGTTCCAGTGGTCGCATTGCCTCTCTGTAACGCGGGCCCGGGAACGTTCCCGAAAGTGCCGTCTCTCGTCATTGAAATTGACAGGACAACTGTACCATCCTCTGAAGGGGACACACAAGCCACATTTAAGTTCATCACATCCGGCGATTAATTCCGACTATCCTGTGAAGGCCTTTGGCGACGCGGGCGACAGGATTTTCAAGCGTTTTTGACAAACTCTTGCCCGCCTGTCACCCGCCGCGTTGGATTAAACAGGGATGTTAATTGTCCAGGACTTCGCGCAACGCGTCATCGAGGGACGACGCGCCCGCCCCCAGCATGGCTTCCAGGCTCTCGAGCGTGTGGTGCGAGGGGCCCGCCAGGAAGGCGACCATCGCGCCCACCTCGGATACATCCACGCCAGTGCGGGCCGCCCATGCGCGCTGGTACAGGCGGAGCTGGGTGACGAAGTACGCGACCTTGTCAGGCTTGGTCGTCGCGCTCACCGGGCGCCCGCTCTTCCAGTCGACGACCAGATAGCGGGGACCATCCCCACTCACGCGTTCAAACACGGCGTCGATACGACCTTGAACGGACACTCCGCCCACCTCGACCGAGAAGGCTTCCTCGATCGCGACGGCCCGGTAATCCGCCAGCTCGTCCGCAATAAACGACCGGAAGTTGGCGCGCAGCCGCTCCAGGCGCTCGCGCTCACCGTCCGTCAGCAGGGCCTCGTCCACAACATCATCGCCCCCCGCCAGCGCGGCATCCTCCCCCGCGCTCACGCCGGGGCTCTCAGAAGTCTCCGAGGCTGGATCCGCACTCGCAAGGTGGAGCTCGCGCTCCACCCACGCATGAAACACCGTGCCCAGCGCGGAGAACGAGCTGGGGCGAGTCGGCATCGGCCTGCGCATGTCGCGCGCAAACTCATCAGCGTCCTGTAGGAGGGCCGACACGGACGTCGCGGGAACACGTTCCGCCCACAGATCGACGACTGGCGTCTCCTGGGACAGGTGGTACTCCTCGATGAGCGCAACCGTATCGCGCACCGCGGGGTCATCCCCCAGCTGCGCCAAGGCCTCGTACACCTCCTGGTCCTCGGGCATCGCGTCGATCTGTGCCTGCACTGCCGCAGCGGCAGCCGCAACGCGCTGACGCGAGGGACCCGGCTCCTGCGGAAAGGTCTCGAACACCCGCACACCCACGCCCTGCTCGCCGCCCTCATCGGCCTGAGGGACCGGTGCAATCAAGCACCTGCCCTCCCCCACCGAGGACTCCACGGCGTGGTCACGCCACCGCCCATCGGACCACATCTGCGGGTCTTCGATGGCACCGACCGTACCCGACGAAGCACCGGGCGTATGCTCGAAGATCTGGGCGCTGGCATCCATCAGGTAGCGCGACGGATGGGTCACCTTCTTATTGAACCCCGACGTCCAGGAGCCCACCAGCAGCTGAGCGCTGCGCGCACGCGTCATGGCCACGTAGGCCAGACGACGCTCCTCGTGCTCCGCATGCTCCCCGAGGGAAACACCGTACTCGCCCTCCAGCCACTTCTTGAAGGCAGTCGACGGATTCTTTGCCCCCTCAACGTCGAACTCAAAAGGCGGTAGATCCGCGCGGTCCCCGCGCAACGGATGGGGCAACGAGCCCGCATCGGTCACCCACGCCTTGTTCGCGGGAGGATCATCCGTCCACGACCGGCTCTTGCTCTTATGCAGGGGGAACGAGCCATCGGCCAACGCAAACACCACAACTCCATCCCACTCCAGGCCCTTCGAACCGTGGACCGTCAGGATCTGGACGGCGTTCGGGTCCGGCTCGCCCAGCGGAGCATCCAGCCCATCCTCACGTTTCTCCGCCATGTCCAGATACGCCAGGAAAGAACCGAGGGACGCACCCGGAGTCTCTTGCTCGTACGCCGCAGCCACAGTAATAAACTCATCGAGCGCTGCGCGCCCACCCATCGACAGCGGATCCGCGATCACGTCATCCAGGGTGCCCATGATGAGGATCGCCCGCTCCACCTGCTCGGTGATCGAACGCCCCACCCCCCTCACGGACCTGACGCAGGCGCTCACCCAGCAGGCGCACGCGGCGCACTGCCTCCTCGCTGATCGCAGGATGCCCCTTATCCGCCCACCCGGGTTTCGGAGGGAAATCCACCGCATCCAAAAGAACCGCCTGATGAGGGTTAACACCCTCCTGACGTGCCAGATGACGCGCCCAGTCACCCAGCGCCATCAGGTCGGCTGCACCCAGGTCAATGCCAGCCAACAGACGAGCCAGCCACGGGGAGGCCTCCACGTCGTATGCAAGTTCCAAGGCGGCGCGCACGTCCTGCACGGCAGGTTGATCGAGCAGACCACCCAGGCCCACAATCTCCGTCGGGATACCAGCCTCGCGCAGAGCATCGTCGATGAACGGAAAATCCCGACGTTGCCTACTTAACACGGCGACGCTGCGTCGCTTGCCGTCCATGACCGGCTGCGAGCGCACCCGCTGCACGAAATCGACCATCGCGCCCAGGGCCTCGTCGTAGTCCTGCGTGAAAGCAATGTCGACGGATCCGGGCCCCGCCCCACCCCTGGGAACCAGGACGGGAGACTGCGCCTTGAGCTGCTGCTTGCCCACCTGGAAGGAGGGCACCTCACGCAGGGGCGCCGCCACCCTGTTCGCAGCGTCCAGGATTGACACGTCGTTTCGCCAGGCAGTCGACAGCGTGAGGGTCTGCCCCTCGTCGGGCGCGCCCGTCTGGAAACGATCCAGGAAAGACTCCAGGGACGAGGCCGAGGCCCCCCCTCCAGCCGTAAATCGCCTGATTCGGGTCTCCCACTGCCGTAACTGCATGATCTGCGAAAAGCATTGACAGCAGGTCCATCTGGATCACCGAAGTGTCCTGGAACTCGTCAAGCAGGACCGCGCGGAACTCCTCGCGCAGAGACTCGCGAACCGCCGGGGCCTCACGCACGATGCGCGTGGCGAGGACCAGCTGATCGGAAAAGTCCAGGACACCCATCTCGCGTTTGCGCTGCTGGTAGGCGGCGATCGGCCCCAAGAAGGCAATGCGACGCGAATTCACGTCAATGGCCTTGCGAGACTCCTTGTTCCCGCGCCCCACCTGCTCGAGCTCGCGCCCCAGCTCCTCCAGGGCCTCGCGCGCACTCTCCACCGTGTACCCATGTTCGGCGAGTTCGCCCGACAGATGCAGGACCTGTTCCACCGCGCTCAGCGGCTTGAGCTCATCATCCAGGTCGGTGGGCCACGACTCAACGATCTGCGTCATGAGGTCGATTGCCCCGGCCTCGGACAGCATCGAAAAGTCCGGGTCGATCCCGATACGCATGCCGTGCTCGGAGACGATGCGCTCCGCAAAGGAATTGTAGGTCAGCGACACCGGGTCCTCGTCGAGACGCTCACGCAGCTGCGGCATCTCGCGTGAAAGCAGGCGGATGCGTTCACGCAGGCGCTCCCCCCCAGCTCGCCGGCCGCCTTGCGCGTGAAGGTGAGGCCAAGGATCGACGACGGGGTCAGATCCGGGTGGTTCGCCAGGAGCCAGAGGACCCGCATCGACATGGTCTCGGTCTTTCCCGACCCCGCGCCCGCGACGACGAGGAGCGGGCGGCGCGGAGCCTCGACCACACGCACCTGCTCCGGGGTCGGAGTCTTCGTTGCATCGACGATTGCCTGGATCTGCAGGGCGCCAAGATTCATCGCACTGTCCGTTCCCACGTCACTCCACCACCTTATGGCCGCGCTCGCGTGCCGGGCACAGCCGATCGAAAGAACAGTACGCGCAGGCCGCATCCGAAGGACGCGCCTCAAAGTAGGGGCCTCGCGCGGACTCAGCGACCTCGCGAACCTTGTCGCGCCACTGCGCAAGCGCCTCACCCTGCAGTGGCTTCTGATCGAACGTCCGAGGCCTCTTCTTCGTGCCAAGCAGCGCGATACGAGCGCCCGCAACGTCCTCACCCGAGGCGAGAAGAGCCAGCTGGTAAGCCGCGAGCTGCGCGTTCTCATCAACCTTTCGATACGGATCCGGATTGCCCCCCGTCTTCAGGTCTGTCACGCGCACGCCCTCATCAACGTACTCGAGGCGGTCCATCCGGCCCCGGATAGTCACACCCTCAACCTTCGCCTCGACCTTCTGCTCGACGTCCACTCTGCCGGGAACGCCCACGAGGTACGATGCCAGGTTCTCGACAATGGCGCGCGCACGACGATCCGAGTGCCGCCCCGCCCACGTGTCCAGGTTGTAGCCCAACTCCTCGATGCGAGCCTCAAGGGCCTCGGTGAGTTCCTCCGGTGTGCCGTGCGGGTGTTCCTCAGCCACGGCGTGAATGAGGGTGCCGAGGCTGGCCGCCGCGTTCGATGGGCCGTCAGCGCCGATGGTGGTGAGGAACCAACGCAGCGGGCACGCCAGCGCGCGCTCAAACTGCGAGGGGGACAGCGTGAGGTCACCCGTGTACTCCGCGTCCGTCGTGGGTGTACCGCCGGCACCCAGCCACCGCTGCGGCTGCGCGGAGAGCACGTGTTCACGTGCCATCAGGGCCAACAACGTGGCGGCGAGCTGCGCGTCTACCGGATCGTCCGGGTTGGCCGCGCGCGCACGCAGATCCGCAATGTGCCCGGACAGGGACAGCGGCGCCTCGACCGGATCCACCGGCACAATGTCATTCTCTCGATGCGTGCCCGCCAGGCGTGCCACCAGGTCGAACAACACCGAGGGTGCGGCGTCCTCCGAGCGCACCGCGCCGGCGTGCACGATGCTGCGCGATCGCGTCACGGCCGCGACGAAGATGCGATACTCGTCGTCCAGGACGGCTCGGCGCGCAGCCCGGGTTGAATCGATGAGCTCCTCACGCCCGTCCTCACCCACGGCGAACCTGCCAGCCCCCACGTCCGCGAGGAGGTCGGCGCGCAGGATCCGGTCGCGCAGGCGCAGGTTCGGCCAGGCCCCGTCCTGCAGGCCAGCGAGGACGACGACCTGCCAGTGGCGGCCCATCGCCTGCGCGGGGGTGAGGACCTCGACGCCACCCGGGCGCACACCCACGCGCGAAATCGTGTCGATGGGGACCGAGCCGGCAAGCAGCTCGGACGCGAAGCCCACGGCGGAGCCGGCGGGGTTGCGCTGCTCCCACACGTCCGCGACGCGCAGGAGCGCCACGACGGCGTCCAGCTGATCGTCGTACCAGCCCGACGACTCATCCGACGCGATGGCCCGCGAGCGCCACTCGCCTGCCACCCCGCAAGCCTCCCACAGGGACCACAAGCGCTCCTGGGGGCGCAGGCTGCCACTCATGCCCAGCTCCCACAGACGCGCAGCCGTCTCAAGCGGACGTGCGAGCATTGTGGCGGCACGACCACGCTTGCCGCCCGCCTGCTGGGCCTGTTCGAGGGCCGGCCTCCACGTCTGCGGGTCGCTCACGAGGTCGGCAGCCGTCAGCGGGATCACCGGGGCCTCGTCGCCCGCTTCCTCGGCGGCCTGGGCGCGCGCGGCGTTCAGTCGGCGCAGCAGACGGTGGACTGCGAGCGCGTCGGCGCGCGCGAGAGGCGAGGGCAGGAGGCGCTCGGCGAGCTCGCGGCGCACGGCCACGTCCGTGTCGCTCTGCCCCGTCGGCATGGTCACCAGGTCCAGCAGCAGGCGCGTCGTCGGCTGGGTCGCGAAGTCGAAGGCCCGGCCGCCTCCCGCGACGGGCACGCCACCGCGCTCCAGGTAGCGGCTGGTTTCGGCAACCATCGAGGAGCTGCGCACAATGACGACCTGATCCGAAAACTCGATGCCGTCGTGCAGGTGGTGGGACCTGAGGGCTCGCGCGATGAGGGCCCCCATCTGCGAGGGCGTGGCACCCAGGTGCGTCACCAGACGGCCCTGGGGAGCGTCCTCCGCGACGCCGGCCTCACGCCGGGCGGGCGAGCCGGACTGGGCGATGCGCGTGCAGGCCTGGCGCGCCAGCTCACGCACGGCGCGGGACATGTCGTAGACCTGGCCGAGCTCAGCGATCTCGACGCCCAGGGCGCTCGCGAGCCTGCGGTCCAGGTGCGGCTCGCCGCCGCGATACCCTGCCACGGCCACATCGGAATCCGAGAAGGCGACGATGCGGGCACCGCCGTCGCGGCAGGCCTCCAGCAGCCTCAGCGTCGAGGGTGTGCAATCCTGCAGGTCATCGACGATCACAACGTCGGGTACCGGGCAGGGGGCCTGCACGCCGCGCGAGGGCGCGTCCTGCTCCCACGCATCGATCAGGTCGGCCGCGAGCGCCTGGATGCGCGACAGGTCCACGCGCAGGGTGCGCGGATACTCCGGGGAGTGCTCGGGCCCCTCCTCCAGCGCCGTGAGAATCGCGCCCGCGCCTGCCATTCCGGGCGGTCGAACCGGGCCCCGGCCTCGGACAACTCGGACGCGTTCATCCCGGCCTCGCCCGCGCGGGCCACCAGGTTGCGCAGCTCCGCGCGGAACGCCGGCATCGCGCGCATCTGCGGGCCAATATCCTCGGGCCACGGGGCATCCACCGTCTCCAGGGCCTCGGCGAGCATCTGATCCTGGGCCGCGCCCGTCACCAGCTCCACGCCCTCCAACGGCACGTCGCGCTGGGTGCGCCACGTGGCCACCACCTGATAGGCGAAAGAAGCAGGGGTACGCACCGGGCGCACCGAATCCGGGCCGAGCGCCTGCGCACGCGGAGTCAGCACGTCGGCGCGCGTGCGATCGGGAGCGAGAATCAGCGCGGAGCGGCCCCGGGAGGCCGCCTGCTCGAACACGGCCAGGGCACACGTCGAGCGGCCCGACGACGGCGCGCCGCGCGCAATCACGTCACTCGCCTGCGCGGCGTCCAGGACCGCGCGCTGGTTCGCGTTCAGCTCCGGCAGACGCCACCAATCGGCGCTGCGGCTGCGCAACCTGACCTGAATTTCGCTCATAACGCAATACTCGCAGACCCCACCCACATCTGCGGCACATATGATGGCCATGACGATATTTACCAGCAAGGAGTCATCATGGAGATCTTCATCGGCATCCGCGACAACACGCGTCAGCTCGGTCTCGACGTCGACATGACCGAAAGCGAGCTCATGGCCAAGGTTCACGAGGCCCTTGCCGCCACCAACGGCGTCCTCGACCTCACCGACACGAAGGGCCAGCGCACCCTCGTGCCCGCCCAGGCCCTCGCATACGTGCAGGTCGCCAACAAGTCCGAACGCCGCGTCGGCTTCGCGATCCACTAAAACGCGCCCAGACAAACGAGGCCGGGGAACCCGAGCGGACACCATACCGCCCGAGGAACCCCGGCCTCGTCTATACCCTGTGGCCTCAGGCCTTCAGGTGAATGTCCCTCATGCGCTCCCCGTGGCGCTTGATCACGTACTCCGTGATCTCATCGACGTTCTCCGGGGATGCTGCCAGCGACGGGTAGGTGAACAGCGTCGCGCGCACGAGGCCAAGAGCCTCGCCCGCCACGCGGCGACCCCACAGGGACAGACGATCCGCCAGCTGCGGATCCGCCTCAATCTGCGGGCCCAGGTGCGCACGCACCCAATGCCCCTGCTCGAAAGGCCACACGTCCTCGATCCCCTCGAACAGGCCGTGCACCTGCGCGACGCGAATCAACATGTCACCCAGCATGCCGCGGGTAATGAACGTCTTGACGGCCCGCTCCGCGAACGTGGTGGGACGCGTGCGCGCATCCAGGTCGTCGTACGCGCCCGAGAACGCATCACCAGCCGCCAGCAGATCAAAGCCGCGGTGCTCACTCCACACCTCCAGCTGCTGGTAGAGCTTGAAGCAGCGCGCCGCCATGCGCGCATGCTCCACGTGGGCCTCGAACGTAGGAGCCTGCTCGCCGTCCTTCGCGAGGCGCGTCATAAACGCGAGCGACGAATAGGCGAGAATACCAAGGACTTCGGCGTCGTCGGCGGGGACGGAATCAAACTCGTGTGCCATGACTCCAGCATAGTGCCTGACAAGCTCCACGGCCCGCCGCATGAGGCTCTGTTCTGCCCGATTGGTGCCCGTCTCTGTGACCATCGCCTCCCCCGCTCGTATGCTTCACACGATTACACTGAAAGATGACCACCGGAAGACCGGTCGCATTCTTGAGACATAACACGTACGCGCGGACGAGTTTCCCCGCGCCAGATAATGCGCGATCGGCACCGACCCCAACCCCGGAATAGCCCGGGAGACAAGGTAGATCGTGACCAACACCAGCACTGAGGCAACTGTGCCCACCACCGACGTTGATGCCACCGAAAAGGCCACCCCGGCCTCGTCCGTCGAATACTCCGCAGGCGTCGTCCGCCTGGGCAACATCAAGCCCGCAGCCCCCGAGGTCGAAGAGGCCACCCCGGACATCACCGGCAAGGGGGGCGAGGACCTCGACAAGAAGTCCTTCGCTGACTTCGGCGTCACCGACCCGATCGTCGACGCCCTCGAAGACAAGGGCATCACGCACCCCTTCCCCATCCAGGCCCTGACACTTGGCCCCGCGCTGGACCGCCACGACATCATCGGCCAGGCCAAGACCGGCACCGGCAAGACTCTCGGCTTCGGCATCCCCGTCCTCGAGGACGTCATCGCGCCCGACGAAGAGGGCTACGAGGACCTGCTCAACCCCAACAAGCCGCAGGCGCTGATTATCCTACCGACCCGCGAGCTCACCAAGCAGGTCGCCCAGGACCTGCGAGACGCCGCCAAGTACCTGTCGACCCGCATCGTCGAGATCTACGGCGGCGTCGCCTTCGAGCCCCAGATCGAGGCCCTCGAGCGTGGTGCCGACATCGTCGTGGGCACGCCCGGCCGCCTCATCGACCTGCTGCGCAAGGGCCACCTGCATCTGTCCGGCGTGGAGACCGTCGTCCTCGACGAGGCCGACGAAATGCTCGATCTGGGCTTCCTGCCCGACGTCGAGACGCTGCTGAGCCGCGTCCCCGAGAACCGCCACACCATGCTGTTCTCCGCGACCATGCCCGGCCCCGTCGTGGCCCTCGCCCGCCGCTTCATGGTCCAGCCGACCCACATCCGCGCGCAAGACCCTGACGACCAGAACCAGACCGTCAACACGGTCAAGCAGGTCATCTACCGCGTTCACGCCATGAACAAGGTCGAGGTCGTCGCCCGTATCCTCCAGGCGGAGGGTCGCGGCCGCACCGTCATCTTCTGCCGCACCAAGCGTACGGCCGCCCGCCTGGGCGAGGACCTGACCGCCCGCGGCTTCGCCGTCGGCTCCCTGCACGGCGACCTGGGCCAGGGCGCCCGCGAGCAGGCACTGCGCGCCTTCCGTAACGGTAAGGTCGACGTCCTGGTCGCCACCGACGTCGCCGCGCGAGGCATCGACGTCGACGACGTCACGCACGTCATCAACTACCAGTGCCCCGAAGACGAGAAGATCTACATTCACCGCATCGGCCGCACGGGCCGCGCGGGCAACTCGGGCACGGCCGTCACTTTCGTGGACTGGGATGACACGCCGCGCTGGTCGCTCATCTCCAAGGCCCTGGGCCTGGGCGTGCCGGATCCGCTCGAGACCTACCACACCTCCCCCCACCTGTTCACCGACCTGGACATTCCCGAGGGCACGACCGGTCGCCTGCCGCGCGCCAAGCGCACGCGCGCCGGCCTGGACGCCGAGGTCCTCGAGGACCTGGGTGGCTCCGCTCCCCGCTCCGAGGGACGAGGCCGGGGCGCGCGTTCGGGTTCCGGCGGCTCGCGTGGTGGCTCGCGTGGTGGCCGTGGTCGTTCGTCGCGCGGCTCCTCTTCCTCCGACGCGTCGCGTTCGCGCGGGTCGCGTCGCGGCTCCCAGGACGGCGATCGCACGCTGAACGCCGGCAAGGGTGGCCGCTCCGACCGCGGCACTCGTGGCCGTGGCCGTGGCGAGCACTCGCAGCACTCTGATTCCAGTTCTGCTGGTTCCGCCGGTTCTTCTTCCGAGCGCGCGCCCCGCGCCCGCAAGCGCATCCGCCGCCGCAAGGGCGGCGAGTGAGGCGATAGAGCCGCTGCGCTGATACGACATGAGGAGGGGTCCGAGCCGAAAGGCTTGGGCCCCTCCCCTGTTTGTTTTCCTCCAGCGAAGCCCTGCCGTGCCGTTGACACACGTAGCTCCGGCACGCGCACACGGGTGCGGCGAGCGCTGGACTCGGCACGCACTGCACCCGATCCGTCGCGCTGCACCCGATCAGAAGGGGTGCAATGCCTACGGATCGGGTGTAACGCCTCATCGGCAACAAGCCAGCGCGCGGGTTTTCTCGCCGACACTGCACATGCCGGCATCCAACAGGCCCAGGCCACGCAGCATTGCACTAGATACAGCAGCAATGCACTAGATAGGAGAGCGTTGCACTGCCTGCTATCCAGTGCAACGCTGCGCTAACTAGTGCAATACCACTGGCCAACAAGCCCCAGCGTGGACAAGCTGCTCCATAACAGCTCCAACAAGCATCCGGCAGGCCCAGGTCGCACAGCGCTGCACCACTTAGGGAGCATTACACCAGTTAGGGAGCATTACACCACCTCCGAGCTGGTGTAATACCCCGCTAAGTGGTGTAACACCACTTAGCAACAAGCCCACGCGCGGCAAGGTGCGGTCCCTAGCCCCCCTCAATAAGCCTTCAGCCGAACCAGAACACGCAGTCCTGCACCCGTTACGTCGCGATACACCCGTTCCGTCGCGATGCACCCGATCAGAAGGGGTGGGCCTGTGCGCAAGTTGTTGACGGTTTGTTTATGCGACTGTTGTCCAGGCCGCTTGGTGTAGTTCGTATTCGATGGGGGATTTGCCGCCCAGACTGGTGTGGATGCGGCGGCGGTTGTAGAAGTCTTCGATCCAGGTGGCGACCCCGGTGTAGACCTGGTCGCGGGTGGTGAAGGTACGCCGGTAGTAGTACTCGGTTTTGAGGGTGGCCCAAAAGGATTCGGCCATGGCGTTATCCCAGCACACCCCGGCCTGCCCCATCGACACGGTTCCTTTCACGGCCCGCATGTAGGCGGCCAGCTTCTGGGAGGTGAACTGTGTTCCCCGATCAGCATGCAACACGACCCCAGTGGGGAAGGCACCACGGGTGGTAGCGGCCATGTCGAGCGCGGTGATGACCAGGTCGGTGCTTTGCTGCTCACCCATGGCGTATCCCAGGACTCGACGCGAGTGCGCATCGCGCACGGCGCACAGGTAGACCCAGCCTTGGGCGCAGCGCAGGTAGGTGAAATCCGTGATCCACACCCGATCCAGGGCGCCTTGGTCCCACTGGCGGGCGCAGTGGTCCTCATGGGCCACAGGACCGCGCCGGCCGCGCTTCGGGCGCGGGTGCGTGTTCAGGCCTGTGAGACCTTGGCGGCGCATCGACGCGGCGACCGCACGCACACCCACATCCACGCCCGCGCGCGTCAGAGCATGGCGGATGCGAGGAGCCCCATAGGTGCCACCCGACACCTCATACTCCCAGGCCACCGCCTCATCCAAACGCCGCCGCGCCAGCGCGCGCTCACCCCTGTGGGACGCCCGGTTTTTCCACGCGTAATAGCCCGCGCGCGTCACCCCCAAGACCTTAGCCATCAAGGTAATCGAGTAGGAAGCCTTCTGCGCGTCCATCAGCTCAAAGCGCTGGTATTTTGGTGCCCAGACGCGAAGAAGGCGCTGGCTTTTCCCAAAAACTCATTCTCCTTCTCCAGCTGGCGCACCCGCCGGCGCAATGCCGTGATCTCAGCTTCCATCTCGCGTGGATCAGGACGACCCTGCGCGGCGGCCTGGCGCCGCTCGCGCTCGAGTTTGACCCACCGGCCCACCACCGATTCACCCAGCCCTAAATCCCGGGCCACAGACGCGATCGAAGACCCCGTATCCAACACCAGGCACGCAACATCACGACGATACTCCGGCGTAAAACGACGACGAGTTCCCATAACAGGCACCTCACTCTCCGCAGGCACACACACCCGCTTCACGAAGTGTCAACAACACCAGCCTAAGCCCAGGGTGCAATGCCTACGGATCGGGTGCACCACCGCCCACAACAAGCACAAATGCAGGCAATTGTTCTCCGCTCGCACACTCCACGTCTGTTTCATGAAGGCCACACGAGAGGCACTGCACCATTTAGGGAGCATTACACCAGTTAGCGAGCATTACACCACCTCCGAGCTGGTGTAATACCCCGCTAAGTGGTGTAACACCACTTAGCAACAAGTATCAGTGTGGAGATGCGCCGCAACTCTCCAGTCGAAATGCAAGACAACGCAGTTCAGCGGCGACCAAAGAGACGACTGGCGACCGAGAAACAGGCACCAGCAACGAGGCCACTGACAGCAGCACCCATCAGCTGCTTGGACACAGCAACACCTGAACCGCATGCGCTCGCTTGTCCGTCCTCAGACTGCGCAGGGGCGGACACATCGACAAACCCAAGAGAATCTCTCTTTAATCGAACACGCCCTGAACTACGCGCAATCACAGCTGGAGCATAGAATAAATACAATAGACACACAGCAGCAAAAGCCACTGAAAACTCAATTGACATCTCACTGAACGATATATCCGATCTAAGCCCACTATAAGACACATCCAAACTTTGAGCAACGTCATTCCACTTGGCCCACAATAACTTATGCGTCTCAAGCATTCCAGGAAGCAACATGCCAATCACCATAGAGATACCACCTACTACCTTCCAGAGCACTTCAATCATACCCAGTCGCCCACATGCATAATTCAGGAACACCAGCCCGAAAATGATAAGATACAGAATAAAATCTCCCTCATAGCCCGAAACGACTCCGTTCCTATCACTCCCAACAAAAGCCGGGGTTTTCGCCATATTTATAAATAGGCGAACAATACACGCAGCACAATAAAACGCGGCACAACAGAACACTTGAAGCGCAAAGACATAGCGCCTCCCCTCCTGAAAAGCAAAACATCCACACACTGCAAACACTAGAGGAGTTACAAACAAAAGCGAAAGAATAACCAACTGACCAAAGCTAAGAGTTGCTTTATACGACTCACCATGCACATTCAACAACTTAACGATTGCACCAACAGTAAGAACCATAAAAAATAAGTCGAACAAACAATCCAAATCAGTTCATTCCCACGAGACCTCGAAGAGACACGCTTAACATTTTGCGATTTCATGGCTACATACTACCGCAAACCATACTTCACACAACACTAGACATACGGATACCTAAAGAGGAAATTCACTAGACAAGTGTTCACCAGCAGGCACTGTTCACCTAAACATCTCGTTCCCATTTTCAGCTGACCAAGCAGGAGCAGTATTGCTTCATCACCTATCTCACTATATAGCCTCAGTGCTCAATTGGAGCGCCACAGGAATCTTCATTTCAACATCCACAAGTGGTGATTCACCGCCCCACGTCGGGCAGATCCGCCTCCACCAAGACCGGGTTCAGGCGCACCCATTCCACGGCCAGCTCCGTGATGTCGTCAACCGCCTGGTGGGACATGGAGCGGCCCTTCAGGGAGGCGACGGCGGCCTCGGCGCGGGACAGAGAATCGGGCGGCAGCGGAACGCCGGACGCGACAACACGCAGATACTGATCCAGCAGCTTCCCAAAAGAACGATCCCAGTTGATGCCGCCGTTATCGAACACCTCGTGGCCAACCCGCCCCGCAATGCGGATAACCTCGCCCTGTAGCGTTTTGCACTGGCCGCTGTCGGGCACCAGCTGATCCCAGAGTCGGCTAAACATCTGGGTTGTCGTCGCGCCCGCATCAAAGTTAAGCGTCTCCCCCACGACAGGCGCACGCTGCGCCTCCCGTTGTTCCACCCCGAACAGCGCGCACAGCTCCGACAACGCAGCCGAGGCCTCGTCGACTCGCGACTGCGAAAGGTGGTCCGGGAGACCGTGCGTGATGAACGTGCAGCGCATCCGGTCCATCGACCGCAGTGCGGTCGACACCCCCTCGCCGACGGGTGCCCCAACGGACAGAAGCAACCGAATCACCGCGAGCGCGCGTGGGGCGTCCAGGAAGTTGTGCCAGGACACCACGTTCTCGACAAGCGTCGCCTTCCCGTACACCCTCGAATCAGCAACAACCAGCGGATCCGCGCCCCACGAAATCATCCGCGACACGTCAGCAACGGGAAACGCTCGACGACGCCGAACAACGCCGTCTGATCGGACGTGTCCCGCGCGTTGATGTCGCCTCCGCGAGCGACCAGCAGCGGGATCTGATCGAGGCATCGCGACCAAACGCGCGCGTGGATCGGGGTGCGTTCATACCGATCGCGCGAGTTGATGTCCTCGCCCCGCGCAAGCAGGAAGTCCGTGATCTCCTCGGAGGCCGGGAAATGCATGAGCCGCGACTCATAGGCGTCGCCGCGAAGGTACGCGCCGACCTCGCAGCGCTCGACCGCGCGCGCCACGGCCTCGACGTCCCCGGATGCGATGACCTCTTCGATATCTGACGGCAGGGTCTTTCGCAGCCTCACAGCCACCACTCCTCTCTGAGTTCCTGGGGCCAGTCTAGCCCGAGGGCCGGCTATTCCTCGCCAGCCCCCAGGCTGCCAATGCGCGCCCGCTCGCTAAAGAGGCGTTCGGTGAGCGTCCTCTCGACGACCTGCGGCAGGCGGGCGGGAGTGTTGCGGTGGCGGCGCATCGTTAGGGTGAGGCGCAGGCGAGTGAACAGCGAGACGCGCGCATACGCCGGCCAGCGCATCGCCACGTACTGCACGGCGTCGGCGACC
>CAKAEY010000002.1 GCA_916438365.1 uncultured Sanguibacter sp. | reverse complement strand
CGCCAGGCGCTCACCTTCGCCTGATCCTCAGGTTTTGTTCGAGGCCGGGGTACCCACGTGGGGGCCCCGGCCTCGGGCGTATCCGTCAGGTGCATTGACTTCCCACCCACACGCCGACCACAATCAAAAGTGGTAACGGCGAGCAAGTCCTCACAGAGTGCCAATCCGCGGGCCCACGAGCGCACACGTTGCGCCGTGGGTTTTTGCGTCTCTCAGTGAGGAGAAACATGCTCATCGCTTACATCGACGAGGTTGGCGAAGCTGGTGCTTTAATTTCGAGTTATAGGACACTACGTGTTGCTAGTAGCGTGACTTTTCGGCTTTGCGGTGCGGGAAAGTCGGTATTTTAGTTGGTCGTGTTTGCCTCCTTCCTGTGAATACTGCATTGTGCCGTGCGTGTGGTTGCCCCATGATCCGTCACGGTAGGACTTCATCGAGCCTGTCAATTTTTCTTGGGCCCTCTCATCCGCACGTTAACCCAATGACGTGTACGTGGGCTCTTTAACTCGCACGCGGGCCCAAACCTGTGTCAAGTCCCGGGTTTTGTGGAGACTTGTTTAGGCCGCTTCCTTTCGTGTTGTTGTGTGTTGGTTTTCTGCTTGTTGTGGTGTGATTCCGCCCAGGGCGAGGTGAGGGCGGCTTGTGTTGTACCAGTGGACCCAGGCTGATGTTTCGCGTTCGACCTCGCGCCGATCGCGCCATGGACCTGTGTAGCCCGGACGTGCTGTGTTGTAGATGAGTTCAGCTTTGTATAAGGAGTTCAAGGCCTCAGCTAGAGCGTTATCGTAGGAATCGCCGGTCGAACCCACCGACGCTACTGCCTGGCAACGGGCGAGAGCTTGGCCGTAGCGCACGTCGCGGTATTGGACGCCTCGGTCGGAGTGGTGCACGAGCCCACGAGTGTCTATATCATCGCGGCGTCGCTGGTAGATAGCCATGTTCAACGCGTCCAGGGCCATGTCGGTATGCAGCGAGGACGCGACTTTCCAGCCCAAGATTTTACGCGAGCACACGTCGGTAACGAAAGCGACGTAGACCCAGCCAGCCTGGGTTGGCACGTAGGTGATGTCCGCGACCCACAACTCGTTGAGATCATGGGCCCCGAAATGCCGATTGACCAGGTCCAAGGGGCATGCATGGCGCGGTGCTGAGGCCGTGACATGGCGGGTCCGACGCCGACTCACGCCACGAATGCCCATACGCCGCATCAGTCTCTCGACCGTGCATCGCGCCACGTGTCCCACGCCCAACTCGTGAGTGTTGAGGAAGGCGTGCATCTTGCGCACCCCGAACACACAGTAGTTCTCCTCCCACACCTGCCTCATCACACGCATCAGCGCCTCGTCGCGCACGCTGCGCGCCGACAAGGCACGAGTCCGGGCAGCGTAATAGGCGCTGGGAGCAACCCGCACCCCTAACTGGGTTAAAGCAGTGCAGATCGGCTCGACTCCCCACCGATGCCGGTTGGCCTCGATGAAATCGTAGACTAGCGTCCGAGGCGGTCGAGCTCCGCCCCGAAAAAAGTCGACGCCGCCTTCAAAATTTCGTTGGCCCGCCGTAGCTCACGGTTCTCAGCTTCCAGCGCCCGTATATGGGCCTCTTGTTCACTGATCTCGCCACGCTCATTGCGCCCGCCCTGCTCCACGGCGCGCACCCACGTACGCAGCGCCTCAGGATTGATCCCCAACTGGCCGCTAATGCGCTTAATAGCACCCCTACGCCGCCCAGGATCAGCACGAGCCTCCAACGCCATACGCGTCGCACGCTCACGCAACTCCATCGAATACTTACGCTGACCAGACATCCCAAACCTCCAATCCGGCCTAAGACACTCTCCACAATACCCGGGACACATCACACCGCGCCAGACACCGTTGCGCCCAAAACGCAGACCACCTCGCCCACAACAGCCCGTTTTCAACGTTTTTCGCCGAGGTGGTCTGCACTTTGGGCACCACACCAACCAAAGCCACGCTCGGACTGCCACCAAACGGGGGGAATTGCACTACATGAGACTCCGACACGCCGGCGACACGCCGCCGGAGGGCTTCATGTAGTGCAAAACCCCCATTGCCCCCGCAGATGATGCGCCGCTGAACCATAACAAGCAATCACACGGATACATGTCCCCACATAGTGGTTGGCTGGCTGACACTGCGCCGAGGACGAACCCCACTGCCTCATCGGCAACGACCATCCAGTGCACAGCCGGAGAGCGTTGCACCAGTTAGGGAGCATTACACCAGTTAGGGAGCATTACACCACTTCCGAGCTGGTGTAATACCCTGCTAAGTGGTGTAACACCACTTAGCAACAAGCCATTATGCGGTCCCATGTCGTCCGCAGGCACCACGATGAGGCGCTACACCTGTTACGGCACGCTGCACCCGATCAGAAGGGGTGCAATGCCTACGGATCGGGTGCAGTGCACGAGAACACAAGACACAATGCGGACTCCGCAGGGCCAGGCCGCGGCGCACGCGGGCAGCACCGACACCACCGCCAGCCAAATCTCGCACGTAATTTATCGCGGTCATTTTTCGAGACAGCCGAAAAACGTTGCAATTCCGCCGATGCAAATTCGATGTTTGAATGAGTCATAGTGGAATTACGTGCGAAATTGCTGGTCGGTAGCCATAGCTGAGTATCAGGGCAACGCGCCGAGCAACATCAGCCGAGAAGGCCCCACCGGTGCGGAAGGTGCCGGAGAGACCGCAGGGCCTGGCCGCGCCGCGCACGGGCACACAGCCCTGCCCCACGGCCGGGCCCGATGCCCTGAAAACCCGCGGGCCCACAAGCAACCCCCAGCACGCGCACAGCAACACGTCGTGTCCTATAACCCCAATATCCACCACATCGGGATTCTCGACAGAGTCCGGCCACACCTCGACTCCCTGACCGGTATGTCTCCCGAGAATCTCTCCCGCCTCCAGCTCGTGCACGCACGCGCAAGCGCTCCCAGCCCGGGCAAACCGTCACGTTGAGCGCCAGACTGCATTTTCGACGCGCACAGGCTCTCGCCGGGGGCTGGCGATCGCTCGCCAGGCGCTGACCTTCGCCTGATCCTCAGGCCACGACGAGGCCGGGGTTCCCACGTGGGGCACCGGCCTCGGGCGTATCCTGAGTGAGTAGCGAGCGAGGAGGCCCTCATGAACGACGATGTTTCGACCCTGACAGAATGGATCGCTGACTCACCGTCGACCGTGTTTTTCGGCGGCGCGGGCGTGTCCACCGAGTCGGGGATCCCCGACTTTCGCGGGGCCAACGGCTTCTACTTTCAGGAGCGCGAGATTCCCCTCGAAACGGTCCTGAGCATCGACTTTTTCACCCTGCACCCCGAGGCGTACTGGGAGTGGTTCCACGAGATCTACCGTCCGGTGGAGCCCAACGGCGCGCACAGGGCACTGGCGTCTCTGGAGGCCGCGGGGCGCCTGGACGCGGTCATCACGCAGAATATCGACGGCCTGCACCAGCGGGCCGGGTCGCGCGCCGTGTGGGAGCTGCACGGCAACTGGGAGCGGCTCGTGTGCACGAGCTGCGGGGCCGTCACGTCATTGGGGGATGCCGTCACGGTTGACGGTGATCCCGTGCCCGCGTGCCCCTCGTGCGGAGGGCAGATGCGCCCAGACATCGTCATGTACGGCGAGTCCCTCGACCAGGGCGTCATCGAGGCCGCCGTGTCTGCCATCGCGCGGGCGTCCACGCTGATCGTGGCCGGCACGTCCCTCGTGGTCTACCCGGCGGCGGGCCTCATCAACTATTTCTCCGGGGACCACCTGGTGCTCATGAACGCCACCCCGACCTCGGCCGATGCGCATGCCGACCTGATCATCCGCGAGCCGGTGGGCGCAACCCTCGACCGCGTCATGGA
Organism: uncultured Sanguibacter sp.; assembly: GCA_916438365.1. The sequence goes on along the minus strand of CAKAEY010000002.1, from coordinate 73,291 downwards.
CCAGCTGCGTGCGCTGGGCGTCGTGACCGCGTAGGCGTTACGGCGCGCGGGTCTTCACTCGCGGGCCTCAACACACGGGTGTCCCTCCCCTGCGCGCATCCGGATAGGGTTGTGCGCATATGGATAGGTTATGCACATCCGGATAGCTTATTTTCCCTATCCGCATGTTCGTAACCTATCCGGATGTTCGTAACCTATCCGCATGTTCGTTACCTACCCAGAAGCCCTCCGCACCGCCCCACGGGCTCACCCCTCCCCCAGGCCGGCGGGGTCAACGAGGGACAGAGTGCGCGGGGCGCGCGAAATCCGCACGCTTTGGCCCCAGGTGAGGGTCAGGCGGTCGGACTCCATGCCATCGCCGAACAACACGAGGGATTCGGAGGCAACGACGAGGCCGAGGTCTTCATCCTCGTCCAGGATGCCCTCGGTGTATTCGACGCCGGTGAAGGGCGAGGGCCACGCCTCGCGCACGAACCACGCGAGGCAGCGCGAGGTCGGAGCGGGCAGGTCCCCCATGTGGCGACCGCGTTTGAGGGATGCGCCCCACCCGGTCGCCCCGGTCCCGGTCGAGACAACGACGCCCGAGGAGGACTGCCGCTCGGCGGTGGCCCCAAGGGCTAGCTCGTAGCGGGCGCTCTGGTGGCTCGGATGCCCGATGAACACTTCGTTGAGGGCGGTGAGCGTGCGCGAGTCGTCAGCGGTTGCCCGCACCATCGTCAGCTGGTCCACCCGCAGGTCGGTGCCCGCGTCGATACGACCGAGGGCCGCGACCCCCTGGTCGGGAGTGCAGCGCACGAGCACGCCGGCGTTCGACTGAGGCACCGAGTTGACGCCGACCACGGCCTGGTCGCCCGCGTATTTGGCGACGTTGGCGACCAGGCCGTCGGGTCCCACGACGACGATGACGTCCTCGGGGGCGAAGAGGAATCGCGACAGGGAGTCGCGCTCCACGTCGGCGCTCGCCCACCCGTCCGGTATTCCCGCCCGCACGCGAGCCAGGGGCGGCCACGTGCGCCTCATGTGCGCGCTCGACGGAGGCGAGGGTGCGTCCGCGGCTGCGCAGGACGAATTCGACCTGGCCGCGCGTGGAATAGCGGTCCATGAGCTCGTCGAACTCGGTGGGGCGTCGGACGATGACGGCGCGGCGGCGCATGTCTACTGACCCGCCTTCGCGGAGCCGGTGAAGGCCGCGACGAGGTCGCTGAGCACGTCGGCGGTGATGGTGATGTTCCCGAAGGACGGCATGTTCTTCGCCATTTCCTTGAGGGCGAGGGCGCGGGCCACTTCGGGTCCGGCCTCGGCGAGGGCCTGGATGTATGCGGCGTCGTTCGCGATCCTGGCACGGCCAGCAGTGTTCCCAATCGATCTCGTAGGCCTTGGCTTTTTCGGTGATACGGCGCGCTTCCGCTTCGACCTCAATCGCGTCCGCGGCGGCCTTCTCTTCGGCTTCGCGCCTGGCGTTGTGGCCTTCCTGATCGACCAGGTCCGCGCGCTTACGGGCCAGGTCGAGCTTGGACTGCATCTCGTTTTCAGAGATCTGGGACTCGCGTTCGACCGCGAGCGCCCGGCGCTCGTAAAGAGCACGGTCGGCCTCGGCCTGGAGTTGTTCGAGGAGAGGGGCGCGCAGGGAGGATTCAACCCCCTCGTCCGGGCGCAGGCTCAGCAGGCGGGTATCAACGACCGCGACGCCGGTAGCCCGCAGCTGATCGTCAGTCTCAAAGGCCTGGGCGAGCACGTGACCGACTTTTTCGAGGGAGCCGCTCAATGCATCGGTGAGCGTCATCTCGCCGATCGCCGAGGCCAGGGCTGAGAACGCGATGCGGGTGACGGTTTCGTCGATCTGCCACAGCCCCTGAGCGTCCGCTCCCGCTTCGCGCGGGTACAGGCCGAAGTCGTAGTGCACGGCGGCAGCTTCGGCGTCTTCGATGTGGTAGGTGATCGAAATCTGCGCGTTGATGTTCTGCTGGTCGGCAGTGGTCGTCTGGACGAGGAAGCTGTGGGCGCGGTTGGCGGTGGGGACCTCCGCGAGCGCGCAGCGTCCGGCTCGCAGCCAGAAGGACTGGCCGACACCCGATCGGACGGTGCGTCCAGCGCGGATCTGGACGACGTGATCGCCGGTGCCTCCCTGGTAGCGGATGAGGAAGGGGTGGTGGTGAAGAGTTCCCATGATGGCTCCTTGGTTGGGTGGCGAACCACTTGTTTATGTCAAAATGACGATAACTCACTCTAGCATTTAGTGTCAACTCGACACAAATAAGTTATGCTGACACCATGACCTCTCCCCTCACCATCCCCGTCGCGGTCGACATCGTCGCCCTGACGGTCATCGAACACACGCTCCACGCTCTCGTCGTGCGGCGCGGAATAGAGCCTTTCAAGGACCACTTGGCACTCCCCGGCGGCTTTCTGCGCGAGGGCGAGCAGACCGAGGAAGCGGCAGCGCGCGAACTCGAGGAGGAAACCGGCATCATCCCTCCGGGCCACCTCGAACAGCTGCGTTCCTACGGACCGGAAGGCCGCGATCCGCGCGGGCCCGTCCTCTCCGTCGCCTATCTCCTCCTCGCCCCCTCGTTCTCGCCAACCCGCTCGGGCGGCGACGCCGCAGGAGCCCTCTGGCACCCCGTCGACGCCCTCCTTGCTCCCACCTCACCCCTCGCCTTCGATCACGCGGCAATCCTCGCAGACGGAGTAGAGCGCGCCCGCTCCAAGATCGAATACTCACCCCTAGCCACGTCCTTCTGCGGCCCCGAGTTCACGATCACACAACTGCGCACCACCTACGAAGCCATCTGGGGATCGGCGCTCGACCCGCGCAACTTTCACCGCAAAGCAACAAAAACAGCATCATTTATTGAGCCGACGGGAGGCACGGTGCGCGAGGGTGCCGGGCGCCCGGCAGCCCTCTACCGCCTCGTCCCCGGCGTCGACGACACAGCCTTCGTCCTCGACCCACCCCTGCGCCGCCCGCTCGCCCCGGCCTCGTCACCAAAGAGCACGAGCGCGCCGAGTACGCAAGAATAAGCCCAGTACCAAAGGAGAACCATGAACTTCCATTCCCTCTACGACCAGGGCTTCGCGCGCGTCGCCGCCGTGACCCTGCCCGCACGCCCCGCTCGCCCGTTCGAGAACGCGCGCGAGATCATCGACGCCGCCCGCGAACTCGACACGCGAGGCGTCGCGATGGCCGTTTTCCCCGAACTGTGTGTCTCCGGTTACGCCATCGACGATCTCCTCCTGCAGGACGTGCTGCTCGATAACGTCGAGAAGGCCCTGGCCACCATCGTCGAGGCAAGCGCCGACCTGCTGCCCCTCCTCATCGTGGGTGCGCCCCTGCGCAAGGACAACGCCCTGTACAACTGCGCCGTCGCCATCCACCGCGGCCGCGTGCTGGCGATCGTCCCCAAGTCCCACCTGCCCAACTACCGCGAGTTCTACGAGAAGCGCCACTTCGTCACCATGCCCCCGCGCGCCTGCGAGCGCATCGAGGTGCCGTGGGGCGGCGTCGAGGAGTTCAGCGGCGGCCCCGTGTGGGTTCCCTTCGGCCAAGTCCTCCTGTCCGCCGACGACGTGCCCGGCCTGACCATCGGCATCGAAGTCTGCGAAGACATGTGGGTACCCGTCACCCCGTCCACGGAGCTGGCGCTCGCGGGCGCGACCGTCCTGGCGAACCTGTCCGCCTCCCCGATTACCGTCGGGCGCGGCGCGGATCGCGAGCTCATGGTGCGCTCGATCTCCTCACGCTGCTGCGCGGCCTACGTGTACACGGCGGCCGGCATGGGCGAGTCCAGCACGGACCTCGCGTGGGATGGCGAAACCATGATTTACGAGGCCGGGGACCGCCTGGCGATCGGCGAACGCTTCCAGGAGGGCGCGCACATCACGATCGCCGACGTGGACCTCGAGGGCCTGCGCACGGAGCGCAAGCGCCAGAACTCGTTCACGGACAACGCCCAGCGCTACTTCGCGGGCGACGAGCGCATGGCCCCGCAGGAGGTGGAGTTCACGCTCGACCCGCCGCGCACCGACTTGGGCCTGGAGCGAGCCGTCAACCGCTTCCCCTTCGTCCCCAACGACCCCACGCGCCTGGAGCAGGACTGCTACGAGGCCTACAACATTCAGGTGGCAGGCCTCGTACAGCGCCTGCGCGCGATCGGGAACCCGAAGATCGTCATTGGCGTGTCGGGCGGCCTAGATTCGACGCACGCACTGGTCGTGGCCGCCCGCGCGATGGATCTGCTGGGACGTCCGCGCACGGACATCCTGTGCTACACGCTGCCCGGTTTCGCCACGTCCGAGCGCACGAAGACGAACGCGACCCGCCTGTGCGAGTACCTGGGCACCTCCTTCCAGGAGATTGACATCCGCCCGGCGGCCACGCAGATGCTGGCCGACATCGGTCACCCCTACGGCGAGGGCGAGCCACCTACGACGTGACCTTTGAGAACGTCCAGGCGGGCCTGCGCACCGACTACCTGTTCCGCTTGGCCAACCACCTGGGCGGTATCGTTCTGGGCACGGGTGACCTGTCCGAGCTGGCGTTGGGCTGGTGCACGTACGGCGTGGGCGACCAGATGAGCCACTACGCGGTCAACACGGGCGTGCCGAAGACCCTCATACAGCACCTGATCCGCTGGGTCGTGGCCTCCAAGCAGTTCGACGACCGTGTCGGTGAGGTCCTCCTGTCGATCCTGCACACGGAAATCTCCCCCGAGCTGGTTCCCGCCAAGCCGGGCGAGAAGATGCAGTCCACGCAGGACAAGATCGGCCCCTACAACCTGCAGGACTTCACGCTCTACTACGTGCTGCGCCGCGGCGCACGCCCCTCGAAGATCGCGTTCCTGGCGGAGAAGGCCTGGTCGGACGCCTCGGTCGGCTCCTGGCCGGTCGGCTTCCCCGAGGAGGACAAGGTCGCATACTCGCTCGAGGAGATCGTCAAGTGGGAGCGCCTGTTCCTGTGGCGTTTCTTCAGCCAGCAGTTCAAGCGCAGCGCCCTGCCCAACGGCCCGAAGGTCATGGCCGGCGGCTCCCTGTCCCCGCGCGGGGATTGGCGCATGCCCTCGGACGTGTCGGGCGCGGATTGGGTCGCAGAGCTCGACGAGGCCGTGAAGGGCTTGGTCGACTGACCTGACATTTCGCTCAGAAATCCGGGCTAGTTCCCGACTTCACGCTCGCTCGGCTGACCGAGCTAGTTCCCGGGGCGGTGCTCACGTGAGCACCGCCCCTCGGCTTACTCACAGCAGCACTCACAATTTCGCACGTAATTCCCCCGAGACGTCGCGGGATCACATGCCAAAAAAACGTTGAAAAATACGCCATTTTTTTCAATGTACTAATAAATTTTAGGTGAGCCAAATTACGTGCGAAATTTCTGAAATACGTGAGCTTGACAACAAGCGACCACAGTCAGCGCGAGGGAAGTGCGGTCGACGAGGAAGGTGCGGCCAACGAGGGAGAGGCCGCCGACGAACGCGTAGACACGAGGCCCCGACGAGGGCGTCGCAGCGCGAAACTATGTGCACACTCACACGCACGAGACCCTAAATTTCTGTATGGTTGGTTTTGACAGTTAGGTAAGCCTCGCTTTTCCTATTTTAGCCCCAGCACAGCAAACCTCTACGGAGAAATGATGTCTCGTACGACCACCTCCCTGGCCGCCCTCGCCGCCGTTGCCGCTCTCGGCCTGGCCGCATGCTCTTCCGGCACCACCACTTCGTCTTCCCAGTCCTCCGCTTCTTCGAGCGAGACCACGCAGGCCACCCAGGCCTCGTCCGTGACGGTCGAAGCGAACGACGGCACGGTCGAGATCAAGCTGCCCGTGACCCGCGCGGCCTCCCTTGACAACCGCACCTTCGAGGTGCTGGCGCAGTGGGACGTGCCCCTCGTCGCCGTCCCCAAGAAGCTGATCCCCACGACCATCACCGCGTACAACGGTGAGGACATCGCCGACGTGGGCATGCACCGCGACCCCAACCTGGAGGCCCTGGTCGCCGCCGAACCCGACCTCATCATCTCCGGCCAGCGCTTCTCCAAGTACGACGCGCAGATCAAGGAGCTGGCGCCCGACGTCCCGCTCATCAACCTGGAGCCGCGCGATGGCAAGCCCTTCAATGAGGAGCTCATCCGCGAGGTCACCACCCTCGGTGAGATCTTCGGCAAGCAGGACGAGGCCAAGAAGCTCGTCGACGACTTCAACGCCTCGATCGAGCGCGCGAAGAAGGCCTACGACGGTTCCTCGACCGTCATGGCGGTTGACGTTTCCGGCGGCAACATCGGCTACGTGGCACCCGGCAAGGGCCGCACGTGGGGCCCGGTCTTCGACCTGCTCGGCCTGAAGCCGGCCCTCGAGGTCGAGGGGTCGACCGACTCGCACACCGGTGACGACATCTCCGTTGAGGCAATCGCCGAGGCCAATCCGGCATGGATCTTCGTCCTCGACCGCGACGCCGCCATCACCAAGGATGGCTCGAACACCCCGGCCGAGACCGTCATCAACGACAACGCAGCCCTGCAGGGCGTCGCTGCGCTGCAGAACAAGCACCTCGTGTACGCGCCCAATGACACGTACACCAACGAGTCCATCATCACCTACACGGAGATCTTCAACTCCATCGCGGACGCCTTCGAAGCCGCGAAGAAGTGACCCTCTGACACGCAAGCGGGTGCCGCCTTCCGGGGCGGCACCCGCACCCACTTTTCTTATGACGCACTCCCCACCACCGCCCCGCCCGCGGACGCGCGCCCAAGCGCGAGGCCGCCCCGGCCTCGTCGAAACGCCGGCCCCTGGCGCTTGCCCTGGCCACGCTCGCCGTGGCTGCGCTCCTCATCCTGTCCCTGTCGACCGGCGAGTACTCGATCCTCTCCCAGGACGACGGCTGGCAGATCTTCCTGGCCGTGCGCGTCCCCCGCACGATCGCGCTCGTCCTGTCGGGTGCCGCGATGTCGATGAGCGGCCTCGTCATGCAGCTGGTCACCCAGAACCGCTTCGCTGAGCCCTCGACGACGGGCACGACCGAGTGGGCGGGTCTGGGTCTGCTCGTCATCATGATCGTGTGGCCCGGCGCCCCGATCCTGGTGCGCATGACCTGCGCGATCGTCTTCGCGTTCGTGGGCACGATGGTGTTTTTTGCGCTGCTGCGCCGCATCTCCCTGCGGTCCTCGCTGCTCGTGCCGATCATGGGCATGATGCTCGGCGCGGTCGTCTCCGCGATCTCGACATTCCTGGCGCTCGAGACGAACACCCTGCAGAGCGTGTCCGTCTGGTTCCAGGGGTCCTTCACGTCGGTGTACGAGGGCCAGTACGAGGTCCTGTGGATCGTCACCGTCGTCGTGGCGATCGTGTTCATCATGGCGGACCGTCTGACGGCCATCTCCCTCGGCGAGGACATCGCGATCTCCCTCGGTGTCAACTATCACCGCATGGTCCTCGTCGCGACGGGGCTCGTGGCCGTAGCCACGGGCGTCGTCACCGTCGTCGTCGGTTCCCTGCCGTTCCTCGGCCTCATCGTCCCGAACCTCGTGTCCATGTCGATGGGTGACAACCTGCGCACAAACCTGCCGTGGGTGTGCCTGGCGGGCATCGCCCTCGTGACGGTCACGGACCTGCTGGCACGCACGATCATCTCCCCCTTCGAGATGCCCGTGTCGGTCATCCTGGGCGTCCTCGGAGCTTTCGTCTTCATCGCACTCGTGCTGCGCCAGGCCAGGAAGGGAGCCGTCCTGTGAGCGCCATGACTTCCCCCGCGCGACGCAGGGCCAACTCCCCGGCCCCCGCCCCGGCCTCGTCCGCGTCCGCAAAGCGCCCCGCCCGACGCACGGGCGCGTTCACGTCCCCGGCCACCCGGCACCGCTGGTGGATCATCTTCGGGGTCGTGTGCGCGGTCGCGATCCTCGCCTGCATCGGTCTCCTGACGTGGAAGAATCCCGCGGATTTCGGGACCCCGGTATTTTGGAGGCTCGCCCGCCGGCGCGCCTTCGCGGTCCTCGCAATCGCCATCGTCGCGGTGTGCCAGGGCATGGCGACGGTCGCCTTCCAGACGGTGGCGAACAACCGCATCATCACGCCCTCGATCCTCGGATTTGAGTCCCTGTACCGGGCGATCCACACCTCCACGATCTTCTTCCTGGGCGTCGCAGGGCTGGGCGCGTCGGCGACCGTCGGCAACTTCGTCGGGCAGCTCGCCCTCATGATCGCCCTGACTCTCGCGCTCTACTCGTGGCTGCTCACCTCGCAACGCGCCTCGATGCACGCCATGCTCCTCATCGGCGTCATGCTGGGCGCGGGCCTCGGCTCGATCTCCACCTTCATGCAGAGGCTGCTCACTCCCTCGGAGTTCGACGTGCTCACCGCGCGCCTCTTCGGGTCGATCACGAACGCCCAGAAGGAGTATTTCCCGATTGCGATTCCCCTCGTCGCAGCCGCGGCCATCGCCCTCGTCGCTCTCACGCGTCAGCTGTCGGTGCTGTCGCTCGGCCGCGAGACGGCCACCAACCTGGGCCTGAACCATCGCCGCACGTCCGTGCTCGTCCTCGTCCTGGTGTCGATCCTCATGGCCACGTCGACCGCGCTCGTCGGTCCCATGACGTTCCTCGGGTTCCTCGTCGCGACGCTGGCCTACCAGTTCTCCGACACCCACGACCACCGCTACATCTTCGCGATGTCCGTCGCCCTGGGCGGCGCGATCCTGGCCAGCGCGTACTTCGTCATGAATCACGTGTTCAACACGCAGGGCGTCGTCTCCATCATCATCGAGTTCGTCGGCGGGCTCGCGTTCATCGTCACTATTTTGCGGAAAGGCCGCCTGTGATCTCCATCGATTCCGTCGTCAAGCAATATTCGCCGTCGGTGCGCATCGGCGAGGTCTCCCTCGACATCCCCACGGGCGGCATCACGGCGCTCGTGGGCCCCAACGGCGCGGGCAAGTCCACGATCCTCACCATGATCGGGCGCCTCCTCGGCATCGACGAGGGCACGATCGAGGTCGGTGGCCTCAACGTGGCCACGACGAAGTCCTCCGAGCTGGCGCGCACCCTGTCGATCCTGCGCCAAGAGAACCACTTCATTTCGCGCCTGACGGTGCGTCAGCTGGTGGGTTTCGGGCGCTTCCCCCACTCGAAGGGACGCCTGAGCGCGCAGGACGAGGCGATCATCGACCGCTACATCGGTTTCCTCGACCTGGAGGAGCTGGAGGGTCGCTACCTGGATCAGCTCTCGGGCGGCCAGCGTCAGCGCGCCTACGTCGCCATGGTGCTCGCCCAGGAGACGGAGTACGTCCTGCTGGACGAGCCACTCAACAACCTGGACATCGCACGCAGCGTCGAAATGATGCGGATGCTGGAGCGGGCCGCCCGCGAATTTTCGCGCACGATCGTCATCGTCCTGCACGACATCAACTTCGCGGCGCGCTACGCCTCCCAGATCTGCGCGCTCAAGGACGGAAAGCTCGCCTTCATGGGCACGCCCGAGGAGATCATGCGCGACGAGGTCCTCACCGACATCTTCGACACCCCCGTCACCGTCGTGCCGGGTCCCAACGGCCCGCTCGCCTGCTACTTCTGAGCGGGGCTGGCTCGGGCGCGCCGCTTGGCCGCCGCTCGCCGCTGCGTTCGCGGCGACGAGGCCGGGGCCGGGTAGAATGGGCGCGCGGCCCTTCGTGAAACGGCCGTGAAACGCTTATCTTTCGAGGGGTTCCCGTGCACGTCGGACTGATCGCCGCCTTCCTGATTCTCGCAGTCGCCCTCATCGCGGGTGGCCTCTACCTGTTTGCCTCGGGCCTGACCGCGCGCGCCGGCGCGTGCCGCCCTCCCCTGGGGCTGCGCCTGGCGGGCGTGAGCCCGGCTCGCAGGAATGGGAGCGCGCCCACCGCGCCGCCTGGCCCATCCTCTTCGGCGGCGGCGTCCTGGGCACGGCCCACGGCATCGCCCTGGCCGCCACCACCCTCATGGACACGCGCATCTCCGTGCCCATCGTCTTCGTTGTCTCTGGGCTCATCGTCGAGGGCCGGCCTCTGGCTGGTCGCGAAGGGCGCCAGCAAGGCGTCGCTGAGGTAACGCTTCGCGGGGCGCCGTCGCCCCGCCCTCCCCGCGGAGACGACAAACGGGCCCCGTCCTCGTGCATCACCTCACGAGGACGGGGCCCGCTCACAGTGTCGGAGCCTCAGGCCTTGGGGCGCTCGCGGCGATCCAGCATGTACAGGGCCAGCTTCGAGGGCTCGAGCGCGCGCACGGCGTGCGGCAGGCGCGTGCCGAAGTGGATGACGTCACCGGGCTTCAGGACGACCGTGCGACCGTCGGCCTCGATCTCGAGGGCACCCTCGAGAGTGTGCAGGATGACGGGCATCGCGGCGGTGTGCTCGCTGAGGATCTCGTCCTTGTCGAAGCTGAAGAGGACCAGGCGAACGCCCTCGGCGTGCATGACGGTGCGCGAGACCGTTGCTTCCTCGTTGATCTGGATCATCGAGGCGATGTCCTGCAGGTCCGTCATGATGGGCGTGGGGACCTCGGTGTTCGATTCGGGCGACAGGCTCATTGGCTCTCCTTGGGTTTGCGCGCGACGATGGCGACGCCGCACAGGTGTCGGTCATATTTCTTAAACGTGCGCGCCATCACCTGGACGCGTTCACGCAGGTCTTTGTCCCGCGCGACGTTGCGCATGATGCGCAGCGCGCCGATCACTCCCTCGTCGGCGATCATGCGGCCGGGCTTGAGGAGGGCCATGGGGGCCGTGCGGGTTTCTTCCACGACGAGGCCGACCTCCTCAAGCGCGCGCCTCCAGTCGGCGACCGTGAGGGGGCGGGCGTTGACGTTGATGGCTCGGGCGAGCGCGCGGCGGATCTCGGTGGCGGGCTCTTCCGGGATCGTGTCGGGGCGCATCGCCAGCTCGTGGATGACGTAGCGGCCGCCGGGGCGCAGGATGCGCGCGGCCTCGCTCATGATGGCCCGCTTGGCTTTCTCTCCCTGCATGGAGAGCATGGCTTCGCCGACGACGACGTCCGCACTCTCATCGGGCAGTCCGGTCTGCGCGGCGTCGGCGTTCACGCAGCGCCCCACGCCCGAGGCGATGGCGTCCACGCGCGCGGAGGCGTTCGGATCGCGCTCCACGCCGACGTAGGAGGCGGGACCCACCTCGATGATCGCCGAGGCCGTCACCCCCAGGCCGGGCGCGAACTCAACGACGTCCGAACCGGGCAACACGGCACGCTTGAGCGCCCACGTGCTGAGGGCAAGTCCGCCGGGGCGCAGCACCGTCTTTCCGGCGCGCGCGAGGACCCAGTGACCGGGCGCCTTCTCGACGGGTCGATCGGCGAAGGGAAGGGCCTCCGCCAGCGATTCACTGTGAGTTGCCATATACGCAAGTATAGCGTTATCTATTTCTTTACGCACGGCTTTTCCCGCAGAAAATACGCTGACGGAGTCCCCATTCGCTTCTACAGGCCGATAATCTCGGCGAAGAAAGCTCCCTTAATTGCGTCGAGACGCGCACGCGCCTGCCCCCAGGGCAGCGGCTCGCCCTCGGCGACCGGCAGGATCACCTCGAGGTAGCACTTGAGCTTGGGCTCCGTGCCCGAGGGGCGCGCGATGACGCGATCCCCGGCCTCGGTGAGCACCAGGACACCGTCGGTGGGCGGCAGGCCGCGGTACCCCTGCGACAGGTCCGAGACCTCGACGACGGGAGAACCAGCCAGGACGCTCGGCGGCTGGGCGCGCAGGCGCGCCATACCGCTGGCGATCTGCTCGATCTCCTCGACGCGGAAGGTCAGCGGCGAGCTCACGTGCAGGCCGTGCAGTCGCGCCAGGCGCTCCAGCTCGTCCCACACGCTGCGCCCCTGCGCCTTGAGCGAGGCCACCAGGGAGGCGGCGACGACCGAGGTCGCAATACCGTCCTTGTCGCGCACATGGGCCGGATCCGGGCAAAAGCCGATGGCCTCCTCGTAGCCGAACCCAAGCCCCGGGGCGCGTGCGATCCACTTGAAGCCCGTGAGCGTCGTGTGGTGCTCGAGGCCGTGAGCGCGGGCGATGCGCGAGAGCAGACGCGAGGACACGATCGAGTTCGCGAGCGAGCCCGTCAGGCCGCGCGCGGCCAGGAACTCGCCCAGAAGCGAGCCGATCTGGTCGCCGCTGAGCGGGCTCCATCCCATCTCCGAGGTGGGGTCGGGCACCGCAAGCGCGCAGCGGTCCGCGTCGGGGTCGACCGCAATGATGAGGTCGGCCCCCTGCTCGCGCGCCTGCTCGATCGCCATGTCGAGGGCGCCGGCCTCTTCGGGGTTGGGGAAGGGCACGGTCGGGAAGTCCGGATCGGGATCGGCCTGCGCCGCCACGAGGGACACGTGAGGAAAACCGGCCTCGGTCAGGACGCGTGAGGTGATTGCAGCACCCACGCCGTGCATGGCGGTCAGGACGATGCGCAGATCATCGCGCGCGGAGGCCTCGCCCGAGGCCAGGGCGGACGCGCAGGCCACGTACTCCTCGCGCGGATCCACGGCCTCGATAAGGTCGTCGTTCATCGGGACCTCGTCCGCGGGCGGCGCAGCCTCGATGGCCGCCGCAATCTCCGCGTCGAAGGGCGGGACGATCTGGACGCCGCGCCCGTCGCCCTGTACGACAGTGCCGCCCAGGTAGACCTTGTAGCCGTTGTCCGGGGCGGGGTTGTGGGAGGCGGTCACCATGACGCCCGCGTCCGCATCGAAGTGCAGCATCGAGAAGGAAGTCAGCGGGGTCGGGTTGGCCTGCGGCAGCGCGAGAACGCGCACGCCGGCAGCCGAAGCAACGCGGCAGGCGGCCGTGGCGAATTCGGAGGATCCGTAGCGGGCATCGCAACCGACGACCAGCGTGGGGGTGCCCGTCGCGTGGCGCTTGACGACCTCGCACAGGCCTGCGGTCGCGCGGATGACGACCGCGAGGTTCATGCGGGACTCGCCCGGACCCACGACGCCTCGCAGGCCGGCTGTGCCGAACTGGAGGGGGCCGTTCATGGCGGCCCCCACGCGGGCCGCCGCCTCCTCGTCGCCACGCTCCGCGGCCTCAATGTCGGCGCTCAGGGGCCGAGGCTGTGGCGGGGTCCGGGTCGTGGTTCGCCCACTGGCGGGCTCGCTCGAACAGCTCCATCGTCTTTATTCCTCCAGTCCTGCCAGGATGGCGTTCGTTGCGGACACTCCCAGGCGGGAGGCACCGGCCTCGATCATGGCCAGGGCGCTCTGCGCGTCTCGGATACCGCCCGAGGCCTTGACTCCCAGGGCGTCACCGACCGTGGCGCGCATGAGCGCGACCGCGTGGGTCGAGGCCCCGCCCGCGGGGTGGAAACCCGTCGAGGTCTTGACGAAGTCCGCGCCCGCCGCCACCGAGGCGGTGCAGGCGGCGACGATCTCGTCGTCCGTCAGGGCGGCGGACTCGATGATGACCTTGAGGATGTGCGGGGCGGGGACGACGCGGCGCACGGCCGCTATCTCCTCCTCGAGCTCACGGAGGCGCGCGTCCTTCACCAGCTCGAGGTTGATGACCATGTCGATCTCGTCCGCGCCGTCGGCGACGGCCTGCGCCGCTTCGAAGGCCTTGACCTGGGGCTTGACCGCGCCCGATGGGAAGCCGACCACGCAGGCGACCTTCAGGCCCTCGGGAACGTCCAGGGGCAGCATCGAGGGGGACACGCACACCGAGAAGGTACCGGCCGCGGCACCCTCCTCGACGATGCGGGCAACGTCCGCCCGGGTGGCCTCGGGCTTGAGGATCGTGTGGTCGATGAGTGCGGCCACGTCACGCTTGTTCATGGAACTACTTTCTTGTCGCATCACAGCTGGGCCAGGGGCAGGGCCAGCTCCATCATGGTGGTAAAGGACGTCTGGCGTGCCTGAGCGTCGGTAGCCTCGCCCGTGACCAGGGAGTCCGAGACCGTAAAGATACCCACGGCCTCGACGCCCGCGTGGGCGGCGGTCGCGTACAGGCCCGCGGACTCCATCTCGACCGCGAGCACGCCCATGCGCTGCCAGCCCTCGTTGAAGGTCGGGTTCGCGTTGTAGAACGTGTCGGAGGAGAGGATGTTGCCCACGTGGATCGGCACGTCGGCCTCGCGGGCGCGGCACACGACGTCCTCGATGAGGCGGAAGGAGCCGATCGGGGCGTAGGAGCCGGGGATCTGATACTGGTCAAGGAACGCCGAGTTCGAGCACGCGGCCTGGGCGACCACGACGTCGTACAGGTTGACGTCTGGCTGCAGGGCACCGCACGTACCCACACGCACGAGGCGCGTGCAGCCGAACTCGTGGATCAGCTCGTGGGCGTACAGCGAGATCGAGGGGATGCCCATGCCCGATCCCATGACGGATACCGGGGTGCCGCGGTAGGTGCCGGTGTAGCCCAGCATGTTGCGCACGGCGTTGAACTGCTGGGCGTCCTCCAGGTAGGTCTCGGCGATGAACTTCGCGCGCAGCGGGTCTCCGGGCAGGAGGATCGTCGGCGCGATGGGGGGCGGTGGGGTTGATGTGCGGTGTCGAGCGCATATGTCCTCCTGTGGTGTCGAGGAGCCCGGGGCTCCGTCGAGGCTTCTTTACCCTTGTCGCAAGGCTATGCCGTGCAATTAAAATGTGTCAACGAGTGGCTTGACAAATGTTCTCATCCACTCGGGGTACGATCACGCACCCCGCGCGGGGTTGCCCCACGCGGCCGTTCCAGCAGCGCCAAGGCCAGGTCCTGGTCGACCACCAGGTGCGTGGCCAACCCCATGTGAAGCGCCGTGTCCAGCGCCTCCGCTTTATCGCGCCCGCCAGCAACGAGCACCCGCACAGGGCGAGAGCGCAGCTCATCGAGCGTAATACCGACCGTCCTGCGGTCGACCGACGCCAGGGCGACGTCGCCCTCGCGCGTAAAAAATCGTGAACACGCGTCCCCGACCGCGTCGCGCAGGAGCGCCTCCACCTCGTCGTCCTCGAGCTGTCCGAGGTTGAGCGAGAGGGCCTCACGTCCGAGGGAGCCAACGGTAAACACCGCCACATCCACCCCGCGCCCCTCCTCCAGGATCCGCTCGATCGACCGGTCGCGGCGCACGATCGAGAGCATCGCGGTGTCCTGGAAATGACGGGCAGCGGCAGGTAGCGCGGCTGGGCACCGAAAGCCTCGCAAAAGGAACGCATGATCTCAAAATCGTGCGTCGCCCTCTCAGAGAAGGACGCCCCGCCCTTGAGCTGGACGACGCGCACGCCCACGCGAGGGGCGCGGGGCAGGTGGGCCGCGAGCGCACTCATCGTGCGCCCCCAGGAGACGCCGACACTCATGCCGTCGCGCACGAGCTGAGTCACCATCTCCGCACCGACGCGGCCGACCTGCTCAATGGCCTCGCCCTCGGTCATGTCGGGGCCGTGGGCGACGCGAGCGCAGGCCAGGCCGAAACGTTGCTCCAGCCGCAGGGCGATCTCCGAGGCGTCCTCGCGCGGATCGTGGATCTCAATGGTGACGAAGCCGCGCTCGCGGCCATGAGCGAGGAGTTTGGCGACCGTGGGGCGCGACAGGCCCATGCGGGTGGCGACCTCGGCCTGGCTCAGGCCCTGCTGGTAGTAGAGCTTGACCGCCTCGATCGACTGTTCGTCGCGCCGTTCCACGATTCCTCCTCCCTGTTCGCTCGCGGCTGCCCGCCTTTAGGACACCGTCTCCAGGACGACGCTGCGCGGCTCGGGGATCACCCCGTCGGCGATCTCGATGGCACCGGAGAGAGACTCCAGGGCGCGCTCGATGCGCCACTCGTCGTCGGTGTGGAGCGTGAGCAGGGCTGGCCAGCTACGACGGTGTCACCAGGCTTGGCGTGGATCTCGACGCCGGCACCCGCCTGCACGGATTCCTCCTTGACGGCGCGGCCAGCGCCCAGCCTCCACGAGGCCACGCCCACGGACAGGGCGTCCATTCCCACGACGGTTCCCCCGGCCTCGGCGAGGACCTGATGGGTGTGCGCGGCGCGCGGCAGCGGCGCGTCCGGGTCTCCGCCCTGCTCGCGAATCATCGCGCGCCAGCGGTCCATCGCGCGCCCGTCTGCCAGGGCGGCCTCCACGTCGGCGTCGCTCACCCCCGCGAGATCGAGCATGTTGCGCGCGAGCTCGCACGTCAGCTCGACGACGTCGGAGGGGCCGCCACCCGCGAGGACCTCGACGGATTCCTCCACCTCCAGGGGCGTTGCCGATCTTTCGTCCCAGCGGCACGGACATGTCGGTGAGGAGGGCGCGCGTGGCGACCCCCGCGTCGCGTCCGAGGTCGACCATCGTGCGGGCGAGCTCGCGCGCGGCGTCAGGTCCTTCATGAAGGCACCCGATCCAACCTTCACGTCCAGGACGAGGGGCTCCCGTGCCCTCGGCGATCTTCTTGCTCATGATGGAGCTGGCGATCAGCGCAATAGATTCCACGGTCGAGGTAATGTCTCGCAGGGCGTAGAGCTTCTTGTCTGCGGGTGCCAGGCCCGATCCCGCCGCGCAGATGACCGCGCCGCAGCCGGAGCCCAGCTGGGTCATGATCTCGTCGTTGCTCAGCTGCGCGCGCCACCCGGGGATCGCCTCGAGTTTGTCGAGGGTGCCGCCCGTGTGCCCCAGGCCTCGGCCCGACAGCTGCGGGACAGCCACGCCGAAGCACGCGACCAGCGGGGCCAGGGGCAGCGTGATCTTGTCGCCCACGCCACCCGTCGAGTGCTTATCGGCGGTCGGCTTGCCGATCCCGGAGAAGTCCATGCGCGCGCCCGAGCGGATCATCGCGTCCGTCCAGCGGGCGATCTCGCCCCGATCCATGCCGCGCAGGAAGATCGCCATCGCCAGGGCGGCCATCTGCTCGTCCTTGATGACGCCCTTCGTGTAGGCGTCGATCGTCCAGTCGATCTGATCGGGGCTCAGCACTCCCCCATCTCGCTTGACGCGAATGATGTCAACGGCATCAAAGAGAGCCATCGTGTCCTTCTTTCTCGTCCGACGAGGCCGGGGCCGCCTGGGCGAGGCTCGACAGGTCGTGGGGTCCAAACGCACCGGGCAGTACCTCGGTCATGGGCGCGACGCCGTCAGGCATGAGGACCAGGCAGGACGGCCCGCCGTGCTCGTAGATGAGCTGGCGGCAACGCCCGCACGGGGCCACCGGCTCCTCGTTGCCGTTGACGGCGACGACCGCGACGAGGGTGCCTCCACCGGAGCGGATGAGGTCGGAGACCATGCCGCACTCGGCGCACAGAGTGACGCCGTATCCGGCGTTTTCGACGTTGCAGCCACTGACGAGCCAGCCGTCTGCCGTCAGTCCCGCGGCCCCCACGGGGAAGTTCGAGTAGGGGCAGTAGGCGTGCTTCATGGCCTCGATGGCCTCGGCCAGCAGGTCGTCCCAGTCGATATCTGTTGGATCCATGCGGATTCTCACTTCACGTAGGGAATGTTCTCAGCGGCGGGGGCGCGTGACTTGCCGACGAATCCCGCGACGGCCACGATCGTGACCACGTAGGGGATCATCGAGACGAGGTCGGCGGGGATCGCGGGCTCGATGTTGGGCAACATGCGCGCCAGTGCCTGCGCGAATCCGAACATGACGGCCGCACCCATGGCACCCAGCGGGTTCCACTTGCCCAGGATCATGGCGGCCAGGGCGATGTAGCCGTTGCCCGCGGAAATATTATCCGTGAACGCCAGGCCGGAACCGATCGTGAAGAACGCGCCGCCCAGGCCAGCGAAGGACGACCCCAGGATCGTGTTGAGGGTGCGCGTACGCCCCACGTTGATGCCGACCGTGTCGGCGGCGCGCGGGTGCTCACCGCAGGCCCTCAGCCGCAGGCCCCAGCGGGAGCGGAACAGGAAGAACGACAGAGCGATGACGGCCGCGTACATGAGGTACACGAGGATCGACTGGTTGAACAGGACCGGTCCGACGATCGGGATCTCCGACAGGCCGGGGATCTTGATGTCGGACAGCGAGAACTGGTTGGTATTCAGGCTCCCCGGGAGCTTCCTTCATGATCGTGCCGTAGAAGAACGTCGTCAGGCCCAGGGCCAGGGACGTTCAGGACGACGCCGACGATGATCTGATCCACCCCGAACTTGACGGAGAAGAGGGCAAGGAGGGATCCCAGGAGGGCACCCGCAAGGGGCGCCGTGACGAGGCCCGCGTAGGGGGTCTGGAAGTACGAGGCCGCCATGACACCCGCGAACGCGCCGACCAGGAGGTCGCCCTCGATCGCGATATTGACGACGCCCACGCGCTCCGAGATGACGCCCGAGAGGGAGCCGAAGATCAGCGGAGTCGAGATAGCCACGGTGGACACCAGGGTCGAGGTCAGGGTGACGACGCCCGAGGACCCAGAGCCCGCGTAGAACAGGAATCCCAGGATCGTGGACAGCCCGACGAGAGCCATGCCGCCGACGCGCGCCCACGCGGGCTGGGTGATGCGCCGCAGCGTCGCCACGAACGTCCACGCGGTGATGGCGATCGTCAGGGCCGCGAGCACCCACACGATGGGCGCACCCGCGGTGACAATGTCGGGGATCGCGTAGGACTGCGACTTGTCGTTCAGACGCAGGGTCATGTCGCCTCGAGTAGCGGCCGCGAAGACCACGAGCAGCACGCAGGCGGCCACGTAGATGCCGGAAAGTTTCCAGGAGCGCTTGCCCTCAACCTGCGCGACCACGCCGGACTCACTTGTGCTCATCAGACTTCTCCTTTCGCGCCTGCTCGACACGTCGACGCCGGACAGCCGGAACGGCCACCGCAAGAGCATCCGGAACAGCAATCAGCAGGACGATCACCGACTGCAGGATGAGGATCATGTCGATCGGCACGCCCTTGGCCTGCATCGCGTAACCGCCCGCCTTGAAGGCCCCAAACAGGAGCCCCGCGCCGAAGGTCCCCCAGGTCTTGTTGCGCCCCAGCAGGGCCACCGTGATCGCGTCGAAGCCAATCGAACCAGCCACGTCACGCGACACGTACCCGATCGTGCCCAGGGCCTCGTTCGCCCCGGCGAGGCCGAGGAACGCGCCCGAGAGGACCATCGTGATCGCCGTGATGCGCTCGACCGAGATGCCGGCCGTACGTGCGGCGGCAGCGTTCGCGCCAACCGCTCGGATCTGGAATCCCAGGGTGGATCGCTCGATCAGCCACCAGAAGGCGACGAGGGCGACCAGGGCGACCAGGAACCCAACGTGCAGCTTGAAGGGGGCGGGAAGCAGACGCGCGAGCGCCGCAGTCTCCGCGACCTTGGGAGTCACCGGCTGATTCGTTCCGGGCACCTGCCACGCCTTCTGCGTGAGGATGTATCCCAAGCCCAGCGTCGCAATCGAGTTGAGCATGATCGTCACGATCACCTCGTTCGCGCCCGTCTTTGCTTTCAGGACACCCGCGATGCCGCCGTAGAGGCCGCCCGCGACGATCGCGACGAGGAGAGCCACCAGCGTGTGCACGACCGGCGGCAGGTTCAGCGAGAAGCCCACCCACACGGCCGCGAGCGCTCCGACGATGATCTGGCCCTTACCACCAATGTTGAACAGGCCGGCTCGGAAGCCGAGCGCCAGGCCCAGGCCCGAGATGATCAGCGGGATCGAATAGAAAAGAGAGTCCGTCAGCGGCTTGAACATGCGAACAGCGTTCGGCGCGTTCAGGTCCACGATGGAGCCGCGGAACATCGCGTAGTAGGCATCGACGACGGACGCGTCCGCCAGGACAATGAAGACCGCCCCGATGGCAAACGCGATGACGACGGCCAACAGCGAGACGAGCCACCGGATACGAAAAATCTGTATCACGAAGCCCATCGCCTTACTCGTGCGTGCACTCATCGCTCCTCCTTTCGAGGCACCCCGGCGTCCCCAGCGGATCCCGAGGAAGCCGCAACGGCCTCGTCCAGGGGGACGCCGGCCATCATGAGGCCGAGGACGTCGCGGCCCGTGTCCGCCGGGACGATGCCGACGATGCGTCCGCGGTACATGACCGCGATGCGATCCGCGAGCGAGACGACCTCGTCAAGCTCCGAGGAGATGAGCAGGACCGCACAGCCCTGGTCTCGCACGTCCACGATCCTGCGGTGAATAAACTCGATCGAGCCCACGTCGACGCCGCGCGTCGGCTGATTGGCGACCAGCAGCGTCAGGTCACGCGACATCTCGCGGGCCACGACGACCTTCTGCTGGTTACCACCCGACAGGGAGGAGACAGGGTCCTCGATCGACGTCAGGCGGATGTCGTATTCCTTTTCCTTGTCGCGGGCATTACGCGTAATCGCACCGCGCTTGAGGGAACCGAGCGATGAGAAAGACGGGGAGCGGAACTGGTCCAACACCAGGTTGTCCGCGATCGAAAACGAGGCGATGATGCCGTCCGTCGACCGATCCTCAGGGATGAATCCAACGCCCGCGTCCAGGGATTCACGAGGCTTGGCACGCGTAATATCGGCGTCCTCGAGGCGGATGACGCCGCTGTCGGGTGTTTGCAGGCCCAGGATCACCTCAGCCAGTTCCGTCTGACCGTTGCCCTGAACGCCGGCGACCGCCAGGATCTCACCGCGGGGAACATCGAAGGACACGTGATCGAGCAGCGGCACTCCGCCCGCACCCAGCAGCGACACGTCCTCGAAGGACAGGCCGCCTCCCGCAGGGCGCGCGGGCTCCTTCTCCACGCGCATGAGCACCTCGCGCCCGACCATCTGCGTGGCCAACGACGCCTCGGAATCGCTCGGGGACGCCTGCCCCACGACCCGACCGCGGCGGATCACCGTGATCTCGTCGGCCACCGCGCGCACCTCGCGCAGCTTGTGCGTGATAAACACGATCGAGGTCCCCGAGTCGGCCAGCTGACGCATGATCGTCATCAGCTCGTCCGTCTCCTGCGGGGTGAGCACAGCGGTTGGCTCATCGAGAATGAGGACCTTCGCCTGGCGCGACAGCGCCTTGACGATCTCCACCCGCTGCTGGGCACCCACCGGCAGATCTTCGATGAGGGCGTCAGGGTCCAGGTCGAAGCCGAAACGCGCCGAAACCTCGCGCACCGTCTGGCGGGCGCGCTCGCGGCTGATGATCCCGGCCGGTCCGGTCGGCTCAAAGCCCAGGGCGATCGACTCGGCGACCGTGAACACGGGGATCAGCATGAAGTGCTGGTGCACCATGCCGATACCCGCCGCGACCGCGTCGCCCGGGCCCTTGAACATCACGGGCTTGCCGTCGATGAGGATCTGCCCCTCGTCAGGGGCGTACATCCCGTACAGGACGTTCATGAGCGTGGACTTACCCGCGCCGTTCTCCCCAAGCAGGGCGTGAATATGCCCCTCCTCGATCGTTAAATCGATCGAGTCGTTGGCGGTGAGGGGGCCAAACCTCTTCGTGATCCCCCGCAGCTCTAATTTCATTCTTTCGGCCTTCCCCAGCAGGTGGGCGCACCCCCCGATGCCCGTGTGGGGCTGGCAGCGTCACCGCCACCAGCCCCACACGCGTCGCATCACTTCGGGGCGTTCTGCGATTCGATGACGAGCTTGCCGGACTTGATGTCGTCCGTGAGCTTGGTCAGGTCCGCCTTGAGCTCAGCGGACACCTTGTCGTCGAAGTCGTGGAACGGGGCGATCGAGACGCCACCGTTGGCCAGCGTGCCCACGTACGGGGTCGAGCTAAACTTGCCGTTCACGGAGTCCTGGATCGCCTGCTCGACCGAGGCGCCGATCTCCTTCATGACCGAGGTCAGCACGATCGAGGAGTAGTCGGGGTTGGCCTCGTACCAGTCGGAGTCAACACCGATGATCCAGGTGTTGCCGTCCGCCTTGGCGGCCGCCGCCGCGCCCAGGCCGACCGGGCCCGCGACGGGCATGATGATGTCCGCGCCCTGCGAGATGAACTGCTGGGCCTGCTCCTTGCCCAGCGTCTGATCGTCGAAGGACTGCGTGAAGGAACCGTTCTGCGCGGCCTTGTCCCAGCCGAGCAGCTGCACGTTCGTGCCCTTGGCCTTGTTGTAGGCCGCGACGCCGTCAGCGAAGCCATCCATGAACACCGTCACCGAGGGGATCTGGATACCGCCGAAGGTGGCGACCTTGCCGGTCTTGGTCATGCCCGCGGCCACGTAGCCGGCCAGGTAGGCGGCCTCAGCCGTGTTGAACAGCAGCGGACGCGCGTTGTCCAGCGTCACCGTGTTGTTGTTACCGTCGTTGAAGCTGGAGTCGATGAGGGCGTAGTGCACGTCCTTGTTCTCCTCGGCGGAGGTGTGGACGGCCTTCTCCAGGTTGAAGCCGACGCCGATGATCAGGTTGCAGCCGTCGGACACCATGGACTCCACATTCGGGTTGAAGTCCGCGTCCGAGTTGGACTCGGCCGTGTTGATCTGGATGCCGAGGCTGGTCTGGGAGGCCTTGAGGCCGTCGTAGGCGGACTCGTTGAAGGACTTGTCATCCCAGCCGCCAGCGTCAGAGACCGCGCAGGCCTTGAACGAGGTGGCGTCCTTCGCTCGCCGGACTGGCTGGTGGTGGTTCCTCCACCGCCGCCACAGCCGGCCAAGGCGAGCGTTGCGACTCCCGCCGCAGCGAGGAGCTTCGTGAGGTGCTTCATGAGTGTTTTCCTCCGTTGATGTGGATTCTTCCTTGAACCGGTGGCGGCGCGGGCCGCGGATCGTGTCCGCGCAACCATTGCGCGAACATTTGTCATGATCGACTTTTACGCCTGATCCGAGTCTCCCGCGCCACCCCT
Source organism: uncultured Sanguibacter sp. (assembly GCA_916438365.1). The sequence continues at coordinate 50,645 of CAKAEY010000002.1, read as the reverse complement.
ACCCTGTCAAGGGCTACTTGTTTTCGCTTTGGTAACGATTGCAACGGTGCCGAGCAAACACCCCGACAACGCCGATCACTCCGGCAAACATCGCCCCGGCCAGGCCACCCAAGTCCGCGCCCGTGCGGGCCAGGGATCCCCTGGGAGACTTCGTGTTCTTATGCTGCGCAGACGGCGCCGCCTGGTTGCCGGATTGGGTGTCACCCGCTGCGTCAGCCGACGGGCTCGGGTTGGGCGTCGCCGCGCCCGCGCAGGTCACGGGAATCGTCAGGCCATCCCCGGCCTCGACGACGGTGGCGAAGTCGGTGGCGACCGTGACGGGCACGTTCACGACCTCACCGGCAGCCTTTCCCTCACATGCGCCCACGACTGTCACGGTCACGCTCGCCTGCCCCGCACCATCGGTCGTGATGACCGAGGCAGCGTCGGAGGCGTGCGCGTCCACGAGAGAGTTGTCGACCTCGGCCACGGCCTGCGCTCCCCCGGCGCTCAGGCGCACCTTCGAGGTAACGGATGGCCCCTCGGAGAAGGACAGGCCGCGCAGCTGGGATCGTCACCGTCGAGCCGTCGGCGACGGGATCCGTGGGCAGAGTCAGGCCGATGGAGGACTTGGCCTCGCGCGGCGTCAGGCCGCCCGTCGCCTGCACCGAGCGGGCCGCCGTCCCCGAGTGCGCGCCCAGGTAGGCGTTGAAGGAGTCGCGGTCCAGGTTTCCGTTCGTCGTGGCCGCTCCCCCGCGGGTCAGGGCCTCGAAGGAGTCACCGCCCGCCAGCAGGAAGGTCACGGAGCCGACCGTGTACGTCGCGTCGGCCTTCAGCGGTTCACCGTTGATCGTCACCGACGTGATGCGCTCCCCGTAGGGCCTGGCCGGATCGTAGGTGTAGCGCACGTTCGAGGACAGGCCCAGCTTGAGCATGGGCCGAGAATTCTGCGAGTTCAGGTCCGTCTTCCACTGCTGCTCGAGCGCGTCCTTGACGTCCGATCCCTTGAGCGTCACGTACCCCAGCTCGTTGGAGAAGGGCTCGACCTCGTAGGTCTGCGCGTAGGTGATCGTGCCGTCCTCGTTGGGCACCAGGTCGGCGCGCAGGCCGCCCGCGTTGATCATGCCGATGTCGACGCTCTTTCCGTCCGGGGTGAGGATCGTTTCACGCAGCGAGTCGGCCACCAGGTCACCCAGCGAGGACTCGATGCCTCGGTTCGATCCGGGATCCGTCGCCCCCTCGGGCGTCGTAAAGACGCCGCGCCTGAAGGGCTCCGTGTGCCCGGTCGCAACGACGCGCTTACCGGCCTCCTTCGAGTCGGCCTCGGCGATCGACGATCGCCTGGGTGTCGGGTCCGCGCCGCACTGGGCGACCTCGGCGGCGGGGATGAGGATCGAGTCGGCACTCGTGACCTGGCGCGTCGCGGGGTCGATCGTCAGTCGGATCAGGCCCAGGTTGTCCGTGTAGGAACCCGACGCGATACCCGCCAGGCGCGGGTTCGCGGACTCGAAGGACTCCACCGAGTTCACGTGGTCGAACTCGTAGGGCACGTGCGTGTCCCCGCCCATGAGGGCCGTCGACGTCCTTGCCGACCTTCGTGTAGTTGTTCTTTACGTCGTCGTCCAGCATGGCGATGACGACGTCGGCCGTGCCGCTAGTCTTCAGTTCGGCGGCCAGGGAGTTGATGCGCGCGATCGGATCCGTGAAGGTCAGGCCCGCCGTCGTTCCGGGACTCAGCTTGTAGGGCACGTCCTGAGCGATCGCCCCGATGAAAGCGACCTTCATGCCCGAGGGCGACGTCCACAGCTTGTAGTCCCCCAGGTAGGGGGTGCCATCCCCGTAAGTGCCCATGCCCTCGATGTTGGCGCCCAGATAGGGGAACCTCGCCTGCACGAATTCACTCGGATTGGAGCCGTCGACGCGCTGCTTGAAGACGGCCTGCCCCATGTCCAGCTCATGGTTGCCGATCGTCGAAGCCAGCGGATTCATCGTGTTGAGAGCCGCGATGGTCGGATTGTCCTTGAGCGCCCCCGAAATGTAGGGGGACGCACCGATGTTGTCTCCCAGCAGAGTGAACGAGGAGTTGGGGTTCGTCGCGCGCGCCTTCTTCAGGTAGCAGTTCATCGCGGGCAACCCGGCCTCGCGCACGACGCCCTTCTTGGCGACCTGCTGGATGTGCCCGTGCACGTCCGTGAGGGTGTAGAGGTCCAGGGTGATCGGCGCGGCCTCGTCCTGTGAGGCCTCGTCCTGCCCGGCCGCGAGCGCTGCGGCGGGCAGGGAAGCCAGGGAGAGGGCGGCCGCCGAGGCGAGCGCGAGGCGAGTCCATGGTCTGCGCATGGGTGTGTTCCTTTCATCGGGGCGGCACCGAAGCCGCGTCCTGCGTGGTGGGTGTGGAGTTCGTGGTGTCAGCCGCGGCGGCGGCGACGGCGTGAAACGAGGATGAGCCCACCGCCGATGGCGGCGAGGAGAATCCCGATGCCGATTGCTCGGTCGGCGTCCGCACCGGTGCGCGCGAGGCCGCTCACCGTGGCAGCGCGCGTGGGTGCCTTGTGGGACGAGGCCGTGGCCGCCCTCGAGGGAACCGGAGCGGGGGATGCGGAGGGAACTGCGGGTGACGGGGCCGCGCTGGGGGCGCTGGACGGGTCGGCGCTCGGCGTCGGTGCCGGGGCGTCACCGCCGAGCAGCGTGAGCCCAATGAGCTCGGGGTTGTGGTCCGAGGAGCGGTAGGGGTTGTCCGCCTCGACGGACAGGTGGGCGTTCATGCCGGCCCTCGAGTATTCGAAGGCGATGGATTCCTGAGCGTTGACGGCCCAGCTGGTGACGCCTGCCAGCAGCGGCTTCGCGGCCGCGTTGGCGAAAACGTGGTCGAGGGATCCGGAGCGTCCCGCGTAGACGTAGGAGGCCTCGCCCGCACCGGAGACGCGCTCCCAGCCCGCGGCCTCGAGGGCCTTGATCGGGTCCTCCTGCGAGTAGGAGTTGAAGTCGCCCACGAGCAGGGTCGGCTTGTCCGCGAATCGAGCGGCGAAGGACGCCAGGGCCCCGGCCTGGGCGACGCGGATCGCGTTCGCGTTGCCCTGACCGTCCCCGCTGTCAACGTTGCCGGCAGGCGCGCCTTCGGGCACAGATCCCTTCGACTTGAAGTGATTGGCGACGACCACGAAGGTCGCGGGCGCGGATCTCTCGGCGGTCACACGGGCGAACTCCTGGGCGAGGGGCTGGCGCGCCAGGCCCGTGAACGCCGGGTCGTCGTAGATCAGTGAGGGGCCGACGGGGGCCACGGTCGCGGGCTTGTAGATGAAGGCGACGCGGATGACGTCCTCGGCCGCGGGCACGGCCCCGGGCGAGGGCACGTACGCCCATGTTCCGCCGCCCGCATCCTTGTTGAGGGCCTCGACGAGGCGCGCGAGAGACGCGTCGCGGTCCGTCCCCACGCCCACAGCGACGGGGTTTTCGATCTCCTCAAGGGCGACCACGTCGGCCTCCAGGGCGTTGATTGCGGAGACGATCTTGGCCTCCTGGTTGGCGAAGGCCTCGCGCGAAAACGCGCCGCGCACCTTGCACTTCTTGGCCGTCACGAAGGCGCCCGTGCGGTCCGGATAACCCTTGCATCCGGCCTCGTCGACGCCCAGGTCGGAGAAGTAGTTGAGGACGTTGAACGTCGCCACGCGGGTGTCGCCGCCGACCGTGGGGGCGCTCGGGCGCTCCCCGGTGATGGTCACGGGCGAACGGTCGGGGTGCCCGGCGACCATGGAGGTCGGCTGGAAGACGAAGGAGCCGTGCCGGGGCTCGAGGACCACGGGCTTAGCGAAGGCCACGTGGTAGCCGACGCGCGCGGGCGAGCCGTTGGCCAGATAGGCGTAGGCGGCCTCGGTGGCGCTCCCCTTCTGCAGGTTCGTGTTGGTGCCGTCGTCGAGGCGATGGCGCGGGCGGCGTTGGCGGCCTCGTACTCGCGGGCCGTCTGCCCGGGAGCGACCACGTCCGTGGCCGAGCGCAGCGGTCTCTCACCCGGGGTGAGGGTCAGAGTGCCGTACTGGTTCGTCTGGTAGTTGTCGGTGATGGTCCACGTGCCCTGGGGCGCGAGGAGCATGGACTCGTAGGGCTCCGCCTGATCGGGGGTGGGGACGCCGGTCACCGGCGTGGGGGTCACGGCCTGGCAGCCCTCTACGTTATTCACGGAGGTCGCCGCCAGCTGGGTGAGGCTCTGGGGGTTGCCCTTCGTACTCGTCGCCGGGGAACTCGCTGACATTTCCGGTGACACGCACGCACGTTCCAACCGCTGGAACCTGGCCGTTCTTCCCCGCGTAGACAAACAGAGCATCCGAACTAGCGCGTCCCTCATCCCACACGCCGCCCGATCCGGGTGTCTGGATCGTGTAGCCATCCAACGTCTCGCCCAGCCCAGACTCGCCGGCCGGGTACGCGGCCGTCACGACGCCGAGAGTCGCCACGGTGGCACCCACCATCGCGGAATCATCCCCATCGCCCACGGCCTGGATGTCGGGGATCGGCGTATCGACGAGGCCGGGGCGCTCCTCGCCCGATTGCGCGGAGCTTGCGGGGACGGAAGGCTGCGCTGGTTGTGTGGTCGGCACAGCTTGCCCAGCTCCCGACTGCGTCTGCTCGGCGGAAGCCTGCACAGCCCCCGACTGGGCCGATGCGGCACCTGACTGCGACGCCTGCGAACCTCCCGACTGCTCGACCTGGGCGGCATCCACCTGAGCGGACTGACCGGAATCAGCCCGGCCCACATCGGCCGCCCAAGCGGCGGGCACAAGCCCCATCGCGGACAACGCGAGCGCGCCGAGTACAGCTAGTGATCGTGTCCCACACTTCATCGGGATGTCCTCTCAACCTCACCTCACCGTGAGGGGCCGGCGAGCCCCGTGCCGCAGGCGTCTTTACCAACGGCAACACGAGTTATGACAAGTGTAAGCTCACGCACATACGTGCGGAAGCTATTGAGAATATTCCCGAAAACACAAGGCGCAAGCGGGCGAGCGTGCACCCATGAGGGCGCAGCCACCCCGGCCTCGTCAAACTCAGCCCGGTACCGCTGAGTTCCCCGGCCTCGTCAAACTCAGTGAGCGCGAGTCAGGACGCCGAGTACGGGGAGACGACCACCTGGGCGCGCTGGAGGTCCTTGACCTCCGAGTATCCCATCGAGGCCATCGTCCGCTTGAGGGCACCCACGAAGTTCAGTGAGCCGTCCGCGCGCGTCGAAGGGCCGTAGAGGATTTGCTCAAGCGTGCCCGTCGTGCCGACGTGGACGCGCTGGCCGCGCGGCATATCCGGGTGGGTCGCCTCGGATCCCCAGTGCCAGCCCCGTCCCGGAGCTTCCTCCGCGCGGGCGATGGCGGCGCCGAGCATGACGGCGTCCGCACCGCACGCGATCGCGCGCGACAGGTCGCCGCTGCGGCCGATGCCGCCGTCCGCGATGACGTGCACGTAGCGGCCGCCGGACTCGTCCATATAGTCGCGCCGGGCCGCGGCCACGTCCGCGATCGCCGTCGCCATGGGCGCGTGCACGCCCAGGGACTGGCGCGTCGAGTGGGCCGCACCCCCGCCAAAACCGACGAGGACGCCCGCCGCACCCGTGCGCATCAGGTGTAGGGCCGCCGTGTCCGTGCAGACGCCGCCCACGATGACGGGGACGTCCAGCTCGTAGATGAAGCGCTTGAGGTTGAGGGGCTCGCGGCGCGAGGACACGTGCTCGGCGGACACCGTCGAACCGCGAATGATGAGCAGGTCGACGCCCGCGTCCACGACGGCGCGCCAGTGCTTTTGCACGCGCTGAGGCGACAGCTTGCCGGCGACGACCACCCCGGCCTCGCGCAGCTGCTTGAGGCGCGCGGTGATCAGCGAGGGCTTGATCGGCTCGGAGTACACGCGCTGGAGGGTCGCAATCGACTCCTCCTCACCCAGGTGAGCGATGCGGTCAAGGATCGGCGTGGGATCCTCGTAGCGGGTCCACAGACCGTCCAAGTCGAGAACGCCGATGCCGCCGAGGCGGCCGAAGGCGATCGCGGTCTCCGGGACTCATCACCGAGTCCATCGGGGCCGCCATCAGGGGGGTGTCGACGTGGTAGGCGTCGATCTGCCAGCCGACGTTGACATCCTCGGGGTCACGGGTGCGCCGCGAGGGCACGAGGGCGATATCGTCCAGCGTGTAGGCGCGGCGCCCGCGCTTGCCACGACCGATTTCCACTTCGTCGCTCATGACCCGATTCTACTGCCATATTCCCGCTTCTACCGCCTCCGAGACGCAGATGTGCCCACCCTCTGCCACACTGGAGTCACCGGCAAGGCTAGGAGCAATCATGAGCTGGATCGACGACCCGTGGATGGGTTTTGACACCGAGACGACGGGCGTGCGCGCGCTCAAGGATCGCCTCGTCACCGCCGCGCTGGTGCTGCGCATCGACGGCGCGTCCTACCGCAGCGGTGTCAGCGCCCCCGACCAGGTGGCCACGTGGCTCACCGACCCGGGCGTCGAGATCCCCGAGCAGGCCACGGCCGTCCACGGCATCACGACCGAGCAGGCGCGCCGCGACGGCCGCCCCATCGAGGAGGTCCTGCACGAGCTGGCCGGTTCCATCGTCGAGCACTGGCTGCGCGGCTACCCGGTCGTCGCCTTCAACGCGACCTACGACATCACGCTGGTCAACCAGGAGCTGCGCCGCCACCGCCTGGGGTCCTTCGAGGAGCGCCTGGAGGGTGCCCCCATGCTGGTCGTCGACCCGTTGGTGTTGGATCGCAAGCTCGACCGCTTCCGCAAGGGCAAGAAGACGCTGACGGAGATGGCGCCGGTGTACGGGGCGGTCGCCTCCCCCGACGCTCACACAGCCGAGGTCGACGTGGCCATGACGCTCGACGTGCTCGCCGGCATGGTGGACAAGTACCCGCAGCTGGCCTCCATGAGCGCCCTGGAGCTCATGGACTACCAGCTCCAGGCTCACCGGGATTGGGCCGAGGACTTCGAGAAGTACCTGCGCAAGCAGGGCAAGGACGCGAACATCGACCGCGAGTGGCCCCAGATCACGCCGCGGGGTCGTGGCGACGACCAGGAGTAGGAACGATTCAGGCGGGGGTCGGCAGATGCCGGCCCCCGTTTTCGTTTGCACCTGAGGTGTCCTCCGCGCACAGGGGGTATTTGCGAGCGCGGCGTGTTCCAAGCTGGGACAGCCCGGGATCCTCCGAGGACAGGGGCTTTTACGAGGCATTGGGCGGGTTCCGACGGAAGCCTGGAGTGCGCCCTGGGGCGAGCCAGGGCGGGACCAGAGCGCGGCCACAGCAGAATCACCATGCTCTGCCGAAAAGTCGCACATAATTTCCCACGGTCATTTTTCGAGTACCCCTCAAAACGTTGCAATTCCAACGATGCAAATTCAAGGTATGAAGAAGCTGGAGGGGAATTACGTGCGAAATTGGTGAGCGTGCTTGGAAAGCTGCGACGGGTCGAAGGGCCTGTACATGCTTCGAGCCGACAACGCAGCCACCCAATCAGCGACGAGTACCGCTGGGTGACATTGCGGCTGGATCCTGCAGGTCATGCACCAGTGAGGGAGCATTACACCAGTTAGGGAGCATTACACCAGTTAGGGAGCATTACACCACCTCCGAAGTGGTGTAACACCCACCTAAGTGGTGTAACACCACTTAGCAACAAGCCAAAATGCGGACTCGTCCGGGAAAGGGAGCCGAGGCCCCACGGATGCCATCACATCCGGATAGGTAACGAACATCCGGATAGCTTAATAACCTATCCGGATGCGCATAACCTATCCAGATGTGCACAACCTATCCAGATGTGCACAACCTATCCCGATAGGCCCAGAGGGGCAGGGCCCGGGGAAACAGATGCTGCACCCGCGGCAGTAGAAGGACATGGCCGGGCACCACGCACCACACCTCACCAGCGTGGAGGGCACCGGCAGACAGCTAGGCCTCCCCCAAATGTCGCATGCAATTCGATTGGGCGAAGATTCAACCAAGTCAGAAAACGTTGCAATTCCAACGCTCATCTTTCAATACATGAAAGGTTGACAGGGGAATTGCATGCGAAATTGGTTGAGTGCCCAGCAATTGAGGCGTGCGAGGGCTGCAGGTGAAGTGGGCCTGACCAATCAACGCGCACCACGAGCCACCAGAGTGGAGGGCGCCGGCGGGGCCGCAGGGCCTGGCCGGGCTTCGAACCGACGCGCCGAGCGAAGCTCGCGGCGCGGACGGTGAGCGGGCGGGCGGGCCCGACGGCGCCCGGAACACCGGTGGCACAGCCAGCAGAAACACCAGCAACGCAGCCAGCAAGAACACCTGTTCCGCAGCCAGCAAGAACACCGGTGGCACAGCCAGCAGACACACCGGCAGTAGAACCGGCGAGCGGGCGGGCCCGACGGCGCCCGGAACACCGGTGGCACAGCCAGCAGAAACACCAGCAACGCAGCCAGCAAGAACACCTGTTCCGCAGCCAGCAGAAACCCCAGCAACGCAGCCAGCAAGAACACCTGTTCCGCAGCCAGCAAGAACACCGGTGGCACGAAAAAGCCCGGAGGCGGAACTCCGCCTCCGGGCCTCTACGCAAGGCTCACTTTTCCTTGATGAGATCCAGCCACGTGCGGCGCTCGCCCACGAGGAAGCCGAAGTCACGGTTCTGGTCCGCGATGGCGGCGTCGGTCGCGGGGTTCTTGATGAGTGCGGCCAGCACGTCGGGGGCGGCGGTAATGGCACCCACGCCCTGGCGGACCAGCTCGAGGACCTGCTCAGAGTTCTTGAAGGACGCGGCCAGGACGTCGGCCTTCAGGTCGTAGGTGCGCAGGGTGCGGTGGATTTCGGAGGCGACGCGCACGCCGTCGATGCCGTAGTTGTCCATGCGGTTGACGTAGGGGGCGACGTAGCGAGCCCCGGCCTTGGCGGCCATGAAGCCCTGCATCGAGGAGTGGATGCCGGTAGCGGTCACCTGCATGCCTTCGCGCACGATGCGCGGGATGGCGGCGAAGCCTTCGCGCGTGACGGGAAGCTTGATGAAGAGGTTGCCACCGATTTCGCCGCGCAGCGCCCGGGCCTCGGCGACCATATCGTCGGCGCGCTGGGAGACGATCTGGACGTGCAGCTGGGCACCATCGGGCAGGCGGCTTGATGGCGTGGAGGACCTCGAGGGGTTCTTTGCCTTCGCGGTACAGGATCGTCGGGTTGGTCGTCACGCCGTCGATGGGCAGGTATTCGAGGGTCTTGGCGATGGAATCGACGTTCGCGTGATCGATGAGGATGAGCATGGACGGCTCCTTTGCGCTGTCGTGGGTTTTTCGCACCACTAGGATAGCGCGGGCGGGAGCAGCCCACCGACTGCTCCCGCCCATCCCGAACGCTCTACCTGCGATTACCTCGCCGAAGAGGAGTGGTAGTTCGGCGCTTCCGTCGTCATCTGCACGTCGTGCGGGTGCGACTCGCGCAGGCCCGCACTGGTGATGCGCACGAAGCGGCCGTTGGCCTTGACCTGGGAGATCGTGGAGGCACCCAGGTAGAACATGGTCTGGTGCAGGCCACCGACGAGCTGGTAGATGACCTGGGCGAGGGAGCCGGTGTAGGGCACCTGGCCCTCAATGCCCTCGGGAACGATCTTGTCGTCGGAGGTGACGTCGGCCTGGAAGTAGCGGTCCTTGGAGTAGGACTTACGCCCGCGCGAGCTCATCGCGCCGAGCGAGCCCATGCCACGGTAGCGCTTGAACTGCTTGCCGTTGGTGAACACGACCTCGCCCGGGGACTCCTCGCAGCCGGCCAGCAGGGAGCCGAGCATGACGGTATCGGCACCGGCCACGAGGGCCTTGCCGATGTCGCCCGAGTACTGCAGGCCGCCGTCCGCGATGAGCGGGACGCCGGCGGGTCCGCAGGCCTTGGCGGCCAGGTGGATCGCGGTGATCTGGGGGACGCCGACGCCGGCGACGACGCGCGTCGTGCAGATCGAACCGGGGCCCACACCGACCTTGACGGCGTCGACGCCCGCGTCGATGAGCGCCTGGGCGCCCTCGGTCGTGGCGACGTTACCGCCGATGATGTCGATGCCCTCAAACGTCGGGTCGGCCTTGATGCGGCGGATCATGTCGAGGGCGAGCTGGGCACCGCCGTTCGCGGTGTCGACGACGAGGACGTCCACGCCGGCCTCGGCCAGGGCGGTGGCGCGCTCCCAGGTGTCGCCCCAGTAGCCGACGGCCGCGCCGACGATGAGGCGCCCGCGCGAGTCCTTGGTGGCGTTGGGGTACTGCTCGGTCTTGACGAAGTCCTTGACGGTGATGAGGCCGGTCAGGTGGTCGTTGTCGTCGACGATGGGCAGCTTTTCGACGCGGTGCTCAGCGAGCAGGTGCTTGGCGTGTTCGCGGGAGATACCGACCTGGCCGACGACCAGCTGGTCGCGCGGGGTCATGCAGTCGCGCACGCGCAGGGTGGCCCACTGGTCCTGGGGGACGAAGCGCAGGTCGCGGTTCGTGATGATGCCCAGGAGGGCGCCGTCCTCGTTCACGACGGGCAGGCCGGAGACGCGGTAGTGGCCGCAGAGGCTATCGAGGTCGTCGATGGTGGCGTCGGGGCCGACGGTCACCGGGTCCTCGACCATGCCGGATTCGCTGCGCTTGACCTGGCGGACCTGCGCGGCCTGTTCCTCGATCGAGAGGTTGCGGTGGAGGATGCCGATGCCGCCCTGGCGGGCCATGGCGATGGCCATGCGCGCCTCGGTGACGGTGTCCATGGCGGCGGACAGGAGCGGGATACGCAGCGAAATGTTCTTCGTCAGGCGACTGCTCGTGTCAACGGATGAAGGAACGACGTCCGTGAGCTCGGGTAGGAGCAGGACGTCGTCGTAGGTGAGGCCGGTCAGGCCGAAAGGATCATGTGTAGCGAGTTCTCCCATGGGCCAATTGTAGGCGGTCGGTGGCGCTTTCGCGTCCTCGCTTCCGCGCACGCCTGAAAGCCGGGCATCGGGGGACGAGGCCGGGGCCCCTCAGGGATCGTCAGGAGGACGCGCTCTGGCTGGCTTGGGAGGCGTAGCGGGCGGCTGTCGCGCCGGTGACTGTGAGATGGATCGGGGCGGCGCCTCGTGCCAGCATGCGGGCGGCGGTGAGGGCGTCGGGGCGTCCCTCCCACACGAGCATGGAGACGGAGCCATCGGGGGCGACCTCGTGGATCCAGCGGCCCATTCCGGCGCGCGCGTGGAGTCGGCCCAGGCGATGGCGCGGGCGTAGTCGACGGCGAGGTCCTCGGCGCGCGAGGGGTCCACGACCTCGGCGAGGACGCGGGCGGCGCTGGCGGCCTCGCACACGACCCAGTGCATGCGTTGGGGGGCGGCGACGACGCCGGTGGGGTCGAGGGTGTAGACGATGCCGCCCACGCCCTCGTCCGTCCAGCCGTCGGCCAGGGCACGGTCGTAGAGGGCGGTCGCGGTGTCGATCATCCAGGGTCCGGGCTTTTCGCCCATGTGGGTGAGGATCGCGTAGATCTGCCCGATGAGGCGGGCGGCCTTAAATCCGAGGCCGGGGAGCGTATCGCCGGGTCGGATGAGCTCAACGGGGGCCTGGTCAGCCGAGGCGGGCAGGGGGCGCCATTCTTCATCGTAGAGGTCGGGCAGGGCGAAGCCGCAGCGCGCGGCGATCTCGCCGACGAGGCGCAGGATCGAGCGCGCGCGGTCGAACCAGACGCGCTCCCCCGTCGCTTCCCAGGCTGCCAGGTAGGCCTGGGCGGTATCGAGGTTGGTGGAGAGGCGACGCAGGGGCGAGCGCTTGCCAGTCGCGGCCTCGATCTCTTCGCGCACGGCACCAGCGCACGGGTCCCACCATCGCTGATCCTGGTCCGCTTCGAGGTCGGCGAGCAGGTCGCGCGCGGCGCTGTGCCCGACCATAGCGGCAGCGGCGGCCGCACCGATCATCGCGGACTGGGCGCGCTGGGAAAAGACCGCGCGAGGAACCGGGGTGGCGGCGTGCTCTGACGTAGGCACGACCTCGGCGTACCAGGAGCCGTTCGGGGCGCGCAGGGGGCCTGCGAGAGCGGCGAGGCCATGGTTGACGAGGTGCGCGGCCCCCTCGATGCCTCGCATCTGCGCGAGGGCGAAGACGTGGGTCATGCGGGCGCTGATACGCGCGTCGAGGGGGCGCCCGAGATCGACCTGACCGTCGGCGCGCAGGAAGGCGAAACCGACCCGCGCCTTCGACCGGGAAGCAAAGGCGACGAGCGCGTCAAAATCGGCGTCAAAAGCGCGGCGCAGATCTTCGTTGTTCCAGGGGGCGTTCATGACTGTTCTCCTGCCGGTACGTGCCTTCACGGTATCACCTGTCCAGGCACCGCGGGCGAAGGTGGGGGCCGCGTGCGCGCAGTTGAGGGCACGGTTGCGCGTGAGCGGTCAAGGGCGTCAGGAGCGACCAACGAGCTCCAGGTCGGCCTGGGGTGCGAGGAGGGCGAGGGCCTCCTCGACGCAGGCGCTGATGGTGCGCACGCGCTGCACCTGGGGCGAGAGGATCTCGGGGGCGTCCGCGCCCACCATGATCGTGGGCACTCCATATCGCGCAACGAGGTTTTCCACCGTTTGCGCGCACGCGGGACCGCATCCGAGGACGACGGTGAGGGCGGGGACGCCACCGCGCACGTACTCGCGGAAACGATCCAGGGTCTGCACGCCCCCGTAGTTTTCGCTGGACAGCATGCGCACGTCACAGCCGTACCAGGCCAGGGCGATGCCTATGACCTGGGCGGCGGTCTCGTGGAGCGAGTCGGAGATGAGCGCGACGCGGTCCCCTCCGACGAGGGAGCGGGCGGGGCGGGACTGGTAGACGGAGCGGCACACGCGCTGGAAGGCGTTGACCAGCATGAGGGCGGGTGCGCTGCCGACGGGTTCGCCGCCCGGATCGGAGCGCAGGGATTTGAGGGTGGGTTCGACGAATCGCGACCACGTATGGACGAGGCCGTGGCTGGCGACGGCGGCCTCGATCACTTCTTCGAGGCGATGGTAGTCGTCGGCGAGGGCGACGGCGCGCAGCTGGGCGGCGTTCGCCGGGGCCTCGACGGGGAAGGAGTGTGCTTTCTGCGAGGGCTCGCTTGGCGGCCTCGGCGGCGGGCATGCCGGCGCGCACGTGGTGGATCATGGCGCGCAGACGGTCAACGTCCTCGGGCTGGTAGCGACGGCGCTCGCCGGTCTCACGCTGCGCGGGGCCGAGGCCGTAGCGTCGTTCCCAGGTGCGCAGGGTGGAGGGGATACTCCCAGTTCATCGGACACGGAGGACATGGTGCGGGAACGGTCGGCGTGCGCCGACTGCGCCAGTATGGCTCGTGGCATGTCCGCTCCCTTCGATCCTCGTCCGTACTCTGCTCCGATTCTTGCGTGTTCGAGGTCCACACGCCACAGGAAGGGACAGGAGACTCACGATCAAGTTGTTCAAAAAGTTATTCACACTCTGTTCACTCTGAGCACCACGCATTTCTCCACGTTTTAACAGGACAGGCACGCTCGATCTGAGAACTGGCTCATAATTCGAGAAAGATCCTTGAATAACTACCGCACAAGTGTCTATTCTTGCCGACATCGTGTGCCGAAAATGTCGGCACGACAGACATGAAGGAGGCACCCAATGACTGACGTCTCCCGTCTGCCCGGACCCATGATCGACGCGTGGGAATGGCAGTACGAAGCGGCGTGCCGAGACCTGGACACCGAGCTGTTCTTCCACCCCGAGGGTGAGCGCGGCTCCACGCGCCGGCGCCGCGCAGCAAACGCCAAGGCGATCTGCGCGACCTGCCCGGTAATCGAGCAGTGCCGGTCCTACGCCCTGGCCGCTCAGGAGCCTTACGGCATCTGGGGTGGAATGACTGAAGAAGAACGACGCGAAGAGATCCGCTCCTCCGGACGCGGTCGCCGCGTCTCCTAACGCGCATCCATTTTCCGGTGCGGCATCGCCACCGCGGTGCCGCACCTTTTTACTGCCCACCACGACACCCATTCTCTCCGGGAGCTCGCATGACCAGCAACGACACCACGGCCTCGCAGAAAAAGGCCGAGGACGCCCCCACCAACCTGTACAAAACCCTGTTCTTCGTCACCGCGCCGATCACCGCGATCCTCGCGGGCGCGTGCGTGTGGATGGGCATTCAGCTCGCCTCCACCTCTCCGGCGAGCCAGGCGACCCCGGCGGCCACGCCGACCGCGGCGGCTCAGATGCCGCAGAACACCGAGACTGCGGCTCCCAGCCAGACGAACGCCAACAACCTGGAGATCATGCAGTCGTTCATGCGCCACCAGGCTGATGACCCTCAGGCGAAGGGCGACATCAACGCTCCCGTGACGATGGTTCTCTTCTCTGACTTTGCGTGCCCCTACTGCACGAAGTACGCCCAGGAGATCGACCCCGCACTGGCCGATCTCGTCGAGGATGGCACCCTACGCGTGGAGTGGTACGACCTGGCCCAGATCACCGAGACCTCTCCCCTAGCAGCCCAGGCGGGCATCGCTGCGGGCGAGCAGGGTAAGTTCTGGGAGTTCCACGACGTGGTGTACGCGGCGGCCGACCCGACCGGTCACCCCCAGTACTCCGAGCAGGCCCTCGTCGACTTTGCGGCCAAGGCGGGCGTGCCCGACCTGGACAAGTTCCGCGAGACGATGCTCTCCGACCACACCGCCACCACGGTGAAGGCGGCCAAGGATCGCGCTCACCAGTCCGGCATCACCGGCACGCCCACCATGTTCATCAACAAGGCGTACGTCAGCGGCTACCGCGACGTCGACTACATCCGCAACACGATCCTCGACCAGGCGGCGCAGTCCGCGTCCTGACGCGAGGACCCGTGCCGCACGGATGCGCGGCGCGGGAGACACGAACAAAGAGGGGCGGCCCGGAAGGATTCCTTCCGGGCCGCCCCTGTAGCGTTCAGAGTGCGAAGCGCTCAGCGCTCCACGACCGCCAGCACGTCACGCGAGGACAGGATCTGGAACTCCTGGCCGTCGTACTTGACCTCGGTGCCGCCGTAGCGCGAGTAGATGACGACGTCGCCGACCTTGACGTCGACGGGGATACGGTTACCGCTGTCGTCCACGCGGCCGGGGCCCACGGCGATAACTTCGCCTTCCTGCGGCTTCTCCTTGGCGGTGTCCGGAATGACCAGGCCGGAGGCGGTGGTCTGCTCGGCCTCAACCTGGCGGATGACGATGCGGTCCTCGAGGGGCTTGATGGAGATCGACATTGTCGCTCCCTTTCTTCTTTGTCACGAAGGTGCTCGTCCTTTCCCTGCCGTCGCGGGGGTCAGGTGCAGGACCGGTCGCGGGTGTTCCCGCGTTTCCTCCACGAGTGTAGGCGCGGTCCTGGCACTCGGGCAAGCCGAGTGCCAGGCGCGTTCACCCTGGGCGAGACGCCGACCCGCACCCCGACCGCAGACCCCACACGGCCTCGTCCCTGCAGAGATGGGACAATGAGCGGGTGAGCGCCCTGACCCCCATTCTGTCCTCCCCCGGCTGGGAGCTGCTGGAGTCCCTGCAAGCGAAGCAGGCCACCAACCCCATCCCGCTGCCCGAGCTCGGATCCGCCCTGCGCGCCTCCGGCCTCGACGCGGAGCTCGTGGTCGCAGTCCTCACCCAGCTGGCCCTGCGCCAGGCGGCGCGCGCCAAGTTCGGTCCCTTCGCCTCCCACATGGTGTTCACCCGCGACGGCCTCGAGCAGGCAACGCGCCTCGTTGTTGCAGCCCGCCACGCCCAGCGCTTCAGGGACTGCGGCGCGACGCGCGTCGCGGACCTTGGCTGCGGCATCGGATCGGACGCCATGGCGATCGCCGGCCTCGGGCATGAACGTGCTGGCGGTCGACATCGACCCCGATACCGCCGGTGCCGTGGCCGCAAACCTGCGGGCCTTCGAGGGGTCCGAGGTACGCCTGGGCGACGTCACGGACCTCGACATGGACGAGCTGGCCGCCGAGGGCGTCGACGCAATCTTCGCAGACCCGGCCCGCCGCACGGGCACCTCGCGCGGGTCGGCGCGCATCACGGACCCCGAGCAGTGGTCCCTTCCCCTGTCGCTCGCCCTCGGCTGGGCCTCGACGATCGAACGCGTCGGCATCAAGGTGGCGCCGGGCATCGCGTACGAGCACATCCCCTCCTCCTGGCACGCGCAGTGGGTGAGCGTGGGCGGCGACCTCGTCGAAGCCTCGCTCTGGTCCCCCGCGCTGTCCCCCGAGGGGCGCGGGCGCTCCTGCCTCCTCTTGGACGAGGCCGGGGCCGCCCATTCGCTCTCCACACCCGAGGGGTACGCGCCCAACGCCCCCGCGCCTCGCGTGGAGGTCCGCCCCCCTGGGCACGATGGTCGCCGAGCCCGACAGCGCGGTCATCCGATCGGGCCTCCTGGGACGCCTCGCGGACGAGGTCGGCGCGGGCATCGTGTCCGACAAGATCGCCTACCTGACCGGGGACAACCTGCCCGATTCCCCCTTCTACGACCGCTTCGAGGTCCTCGCGGTGACCAACCTGCGAGCAAAGGCGATTTCCGCCGAGCTGCGCACGCGCGGAGCGGGCAGCGTCGAGATCAAGAAGCGCGGCGCCGACATCAACCCCGACAACCTGCGTCAATCGTTGAAACTGGGCGGAGGCGACGAGCAGCTGACCGTCATCGCGACGCGCGTGGACGGGCGCCACCGCGCGATCATCTGCCGACGGTTGGCTAAAAACCTGTAAGAAAGCTCTCCGCCGACACCACGCGTTGCCCTGCCACAATGGAGGAAGCCTGCGAAAGGATCGACATGTCTTTGCCCTTCGGTTCCTCCCAGCGTTCCACGATCGGTGTCGAGTGGGAGCTCCAGCTCGTCGACCGCGACTCCCACGATCTGCGTCAGAGCGCGGACGCAATCATTGACCGCGCCACGACCGACGGGAAGCTCTACCCGGGCGTCCACCGCGAGATGCTGCTCAACACGATCGAGGTCGTGTCCAAGCCGCGCGCGACCGTCGCCGAGTGCATGGCCGACCTGACGGACTGCGTCGACTACCTGAGGCCCCCTGGCCTCGGACCTGCGCATCGACCTGGCCACCGCCGGCACACACCCCTTCGCGCGACCGGGCCGCCAGCGCGTCACCAATTCGGAGCGCTACGCACAGCTGGTGGAGCGCACCGCCTACTGGGGGCACCAGATGCTCCTGTACGGCGTCCACGTGCACGTCGGCGTCGAGGATCGCGCGAAGATCCTCCCGATCCAGGCCGCCCTCACCGCCTACCTTGGCCACCTGCAGGCCATCTCCGCCTCCTCCCCCTTCTGGGCGGGCGAGGACACCGGCTATGCGTCCAACCGCGCGATGGTCTTCCAGCAGCTGCCCACCGCCGGGATCCCGCGTCAGTTCTCGACGTGGGAGGATCTCGAGGCCTACACGGACGACATGATCCGCACGGGCGTCATCGAGGGCTTCGACGAGGTCCGCTGGGACATCCGCCCCCTCGCCCGCCTTCGGCACGATCGAAAACCGCGTGTACGACGCTGCGACGAACGCGACCGAGGTCGCCACCTTCGCGGCCTTCACCCACGTCCTCGTCGAGCATTTCTCGCGCCTGTACGACGCGGGCGAGCCTCTGCCGTCCCTGCCGGATTGGTTCGTCGCCGAGAACAAGTGGCGTTCAGCGCGCTACGGCATGGACGCGACCCTGATCGTCTCGCGTGACGGCACGACCGAGAGCGCGCGCGACGGCATCGCGCGACTGAAGGAAGAACTGGCCCCCGTGGCCGCCGACCTGGACTGCGCGCGCGAGTTCGCAGGCTTGGAGACAATCCTGACGATCGGAGCCTCGTACGAGCGTCAGCGTGCCGTCGCGGCGGCCGCGCGCCCCGGCCAGGGCCTCGACGCGGTCGTGGACCTCATGCGTGCCGAGATGAGCGCGGGGCGCCCCCTGGCTCTCGCCGAGTTCGCAACCCTGAACGTCTGACTCCGTCACGCCAACGCCCCACGCTCTCACGCGGGCGTGGGCACTGTTGCCAGCGCCACACACTCCCAGACAGTATTCAGGCGACTCTCAGAACGTCGCCGTATGCTGTGGGAAGATCGAAAACTGAAGCTGAGAGGACACTCACCCATGGCGCAGGAAGACACACAGTCACCTGAATCCGAACACGTTCCATCTGCGCTCGCCAAGGTCCTCTCCCCGATCGAGGCTACCCTGCAGACTCTCTGGCTGCTGCTGTCCTCGCTGGTCCACCTCAGCTCCGCTGGCTGTCGCGATGCCCGGCCACCGCCGTCCTCACCGTCGCGCTGACGATCGTGTCGGCGACCTACTGGGTTTGGCACGATCAATTCACAGCCCTCGAAGCTGATCCTTCCAGCCCTCACTGGTGGTCGATCCTCTCCGCCGTCGGCGCGGTTCCAGGTAATTTCGTCGCCACGGCCGTGCTCGGCATCGTCGTGATGATCATTGCCGGCGGCGCTGCGGAGCGGTACCTAGGCACGCGCGCATGGGTAGCCGCTGCGGCCGCGGGACAGATCGTCGGCGTCGCCGCCACGTGGCTGACGCTCCCCCTGCTCACCAGGGTGTTCTCCATGTGGGGGCAGACGATTGACGCGGGGAGCCTGTGGGGCACAAGCCTCATCCTCGTCGCCCTCGTGGGTGCCGCAGCGCAGTCGCTGGCCTCGCACTGGCGCTGGCGCGCGCATTTCCTCCTCATCGGAATCCTCATCCTGTCGGCGGCGATCCTCGGATCGGCGATCTCGTACGCGCGCGTGTGGGCCCTCCTCGCGGGCATCGTGGCCGCGCATCTCGCGGGCGTGCGCGGGGAGCACAGCGGGTCCAGAAGCGACATCACGATCGGACGGCAGCTCGCGTCCGTCGCCGCCCTGTGCTGGGCGTGTGCGGCGGCGCTGACCGTTATTTCTTCGTCCCCCGAGGGACCGCTCGCTGAGATGCGGTGGTCGCTGGGACCCGCGTGGTGGCTCGAGGGGCGCACGGGCGTCATTACGACTCTGCTGTGCCTGGCCCCCATCACGCTCCAACTGATCTTCGCCTACGGGCTACGCAAGGGCAGGCGCGCCGCCTACTTCGGCACTCTGATCCTCCAGCTGGTCCTCGGTCTGTCGACGGTCGCGGCGACGGGCGTCGCACTTACCCAGGGCACCGACGAGAACGGGATGGCCAGGCCCGAGCTCGTCACCACGGCCTCGCTCCTTCTCGTTCCGGTCATCCTCAACGCCGCCCTGTGCGTCATCACGTGGTGGGTGCGTCGTTCCTTCACGATTCACGCGGAGCCCTCCACGACCTCGACCCTGCTGCGGCGCTGGCTGATCCTCATGGTCGGCTGCGCGGGCGCCGTCCTCGTCCTCGGATTTCTCACGAGCGACTCGTTCGTCCCCCTCGAGGCCCTCAACTCCGGCGACGACCTGACCGTCACCTACTACGCGACCCCCCTGCAGATCCTCCACGATTACACCCTCACGCTGCTCCCCACGGCGACGGCCTCGATCTTCGAGCCGTCCCTGGTCCCTATGACGCTCTTTGCGGAGGCACCCGTCCTGTGGGTTCCCCTCGTCGCCTGGATCGGCACCCTCACCATCATCCTGAAAGCACTGCTCGCTCGGCCTCGTATCCCGCTGTCCTCGCCGCTCGAGAGCCTCACGCCGCTCCTGCGTGCCCACGGCGCGGGCACCCTCGGGTGGATGCAGACCTGGGACGGCAACCAGGTGTGGGTGTCTCCCTTCCGGCGAGGCCGGGGTCGCCTATCGCGGGTCGGGAGGCGTCGCACTGACGGTCACAGACCTGGCGTACGAGCCGGGCAAGGCCTCCGAGGCGATCGCGCAGTTCTCGTCCTTCGCGTCCGCCTCAGGCCTGACCCCCGCGCTCTACTCGGTCCACGAGGAGCTCGCGCAGGCCGCGCGCGAGGAGGGCTGGACCATCATGCAGGTCGCCGAGGAGTCCCTGCTGGACCTGCCCGGCCTCGCTTTCAAGGGCAAGGCCTACCAGGACGTGCGCACCGCCATGAACCACGCGTCCCGCGAGGGCGTCGAGGCCGTGTGGACCACCTGGGAGGAGTGCCCGGCGGGTTGGCGCGATCAGATCACCGTCATCTCCGATACGTGGAGCGATGACAAGGCCCCTGCCCGAGATGAGCTTTACGCTCGGCGGCGTGCCCGAACTCGCGGTCCCCGAGACGCGCATCCTGGTCGCCATCGACGAGGAGTCGACGATCCACGCCGTCACCTCGTGGCTGCCCATCTACCGCGACGGAGCAGTCGTCGGCCTGACCCTGGACGTCATGCGTCGGCGCACGACCGGGTGGCGTCCCGCGATCGAGTTCCTCATCGGCAAGGCCGCCCTGGCGGCGCAGGAAGAGGGGTCTGGAGATCCTGTCCCTGTCGGGC
The DNA here is from genome assembly GCA_916438365.1 of uncultured Sanguibacter sp. Next base: position 30,325 of record CAKAEY010000002.1, on the reverse strand, counting down.
GCTCCCCTCTCGCGCTCCGCCGATGACACCTCGGCCTTTGGCCCCCTCACCGACGCGCTGGCCGCCATCATGGAGCCGCTCTACGGCTTCACCTCGCTGCATGCGTTCAAGCGCAAGTTCAAGCCCCGCACGCAGTCCCTGTACCTGGCGGTGCCGGACCCGGCCTCCCTCGCGACGGTCGGACTGGCTATCTCGCACGCCTACGTGCCCCGCGTGTCTCCCGCGCAGACCCTCACGCTCGTCGCCTCCGTCGCCGGGGGCCTCGCCAAACTCGCCGCGAAGGGCGTCGGTGACCTGCGATCGACCCGAGCAGCCGCCCGGGAGCGCGCGTCCGATGAAGACACGCTGGCTGCCACGGCCTCGTCCGATAGGAGCGGAAAGGAACTTTAATGAGCGCCCTGGGTAGCATCCCCCTCACCTCGCTCAAGACCCTCGCGGTAGTCGCCGTCCTGGCGATTGCGTCCCTGTTGGCTGGGGCGTCTGCGCTTGCGCGTTCGGCCCCGTCGCGCTGCCCGGGACGCACGAGGCGGTGGCTGGGCCGCACGGTCATCCTCCTCGTGCCCACGATCCTCATCGCGTCCGCGGGTGCCCTCGTCTTCAATCGCTCGCTCGGGCTCGTGAAAACCAGCGGGGACTTGGCAGAACTCGTGTTCTCAACCGTCGTCGGGACGACCGCCCAGTCCGGCGGCGAGGCCGACGTCAACGCGCAGTCGGCCGCCGCATCCGAACTCGACGCGACCTTCACGACGACCGAGGACGGCATGCTCGAGACCACCTGGACCGGCCCATCGAGCGGGATCACCCTGCCCGTCTTCGTCATCACTCCGCGCGACTACTCCCCCACCGACGGCAAGACCTACGCGGTCATCGAGCTTCTCCACGGCTACCCGGGCGAAGCCGACGGCACGATGCAGGGCGCACAGGTTCAGGAAGCGCTCAACGACGCCATCGACGAGGGGATCATCCCGCCGACAATCGTCGTCGGCCCCTCCCTCAGCGTCGACGAGGAGGCCCACGACTGCGCCGACATCGAGGGGCGCCCCGCCGTCTACACGTGGGTGTCCCACGACGTCCCCGAGATGATTCGACACAACTTCCCCAATACGTCGTCCAACCGCGACGCCTGGATGATCGGGGGTTTCTCCGCCGGTGCCTACTGCGCGATCTGGACGGCCCTGCGCACGCCCGAGACCTACGGGGCCGCCGCCTCTCTGTCCGGTTATGACACGCAGATCGAGGGGCAGATGACCAACCAGGGCGAGCAATACCTGGCCGACAACACGCTGTCGGTCATGCTGGCGAACCGCACGCCTGACGGGATACGCATCTACGCGATGGCCGCCGGCGACGACGCCATTGGCGGTGCCTACACCGCTCTCAAGATGGCGTCAGCCGTCAAGGAACCCGACAGCGTCACCACGGACGTTCCCCCGACGGGCGGGCACGCGGGCCCGCTGTGGCGCGAACACATTCCGACGATGCTGGCGTGGTGGGGGTCCTCCAACCGGGTCTCGGGGGCCGTCGGTGCCCCTTCGACGGCGGCGACCGCACAGTCCTCCGAAGCCAGCGCGTCCATCGTGCCGGCGACGACCGTGACCCACGAGGTGCGGCCGACCGCCCCGAACGGGTACCTGACGCTTGCCTCCTGATTGCCGGCGTACTCGTCTCGCTCGTTCTCACGTGGCATGTCGCGCCGCGCTGGCAGCTGCGCCGCCACGAGGACGAGGACGATCAGGCCGACCAACCACACCGGGCACGTCACCGCGTGCAGCACTCGGGTCTCGGTCGCCGCTGTGCCGCGTCCCGCGCTCGGGTCACTCGGATACCTGGCGCGTCTGACGTCCCTCGGAACGGCCACGGCAAGCGCCGCGATCCTCGTCGGCATCGCCGCCAACATGGTGGGCGGCTTCTACACCTCGTGGAGCTCGATCGCGCAGAGCTTCATGGACGGCCTGCGCTAGGGCCCGCGGGCCGCTCTCAGGCCCGCGGCGCCAGGTACGTCGTCGTCAGCTCCATGCCCGAATCCGGGGAGAAGTCCCAGTCCGACGGCGGCAGGCCGGCCGCAACCAGCTCGGAGCCGATCGCCGCGATCTGAGCGCCGTTGTCCGTGCAGAAGCGCAGAGGGGGCATGCGAACCTGCACGCCGGCCGCCTCGGCTCGCTGGGTCAGCAGAGCACGCAGTCGGGAGTTCGCAGAGAATCCACCGCCCACGACAATCGTGTCGCATCCGGTGTCCAGCGCGGCCCGCACGGCCTTCGCGGTGAGGGAATCGTTGACGGCCTCGGAGAACGCAGCGCACACGTTTTCCTTGCTGACAACCTCTCCGCGCGCGGTCGCGCCCTCGATGTATCGGGCGACGGCGGTCTTCAGACCCGAGAAGGAGAAGTCATACTTGTGGCGCTCCTTGTCCTTGCCGGCAGCCAGGCCGCGCGGGAAACGGATCGCCTCGCGCTCCCCCTGCTGAGACAGACGGTCCACGTGTGGGCCGCCCGGGTAGGGCAGGCCGAGGAGGCGCCCGACCTTGTCGAAGGCTTCGCCCGCGGCGTCGTCCAGGGTGCCGCCCAGCTCGACGACGTCCGTCGCGATATTGCGGATTTCGAGGATGTTGGAGTGGCCACCGGAGACGACGAGCCCGATAAAGTGCTCGGGCAGCGGCCCGTCAGCGAGCTTATCGACGGCCAGGTGGCCGATCACGTGGTTGACGCCGTACAGGGGCTTGCCCAACGACGAGGCCAGCGCCTTGGCCGCGCAGATACCGACGGTCAGCGAACCAACGAGACCAGGTCCGGCCGCAACCGCAATCGCGTCCACGTCCGCCAGTGTCACTCCGGCCTCGTCGAGAGCAGCATCCAGCGTGGGCAGGAAGGACTCCAGGTGCGCACGCGACGCGATCTCGGGGATGATGCCGCCGTAGCGGGCGTACTCATCCATCGACGTGGCCGTGCGGTCGACCAGCAGCTGCGTACCGCGCACGAGGCCGACGCCGGTCTCGTCGCAGGTTGACTCAATACCAAGGACCAGGGGTTCACTCACGCCACCAGTTTAATCCGCGCATGCGGGCAGCGCCGTACGCGGGTGGCACACAGGTCCGTCGCGTGCGGAAACTGCGTCAGTCTAATGGGGAGAACGCGCGTTCGCGATGAACATCGAGACGCCCGCAACCGCGAAGACCAGCAGGCTCCAGGGGAACAGCGAATCGGCGATCGGCTTGATCTGGGGGGAGCCAAAGAGCATGCCCAGCAGCAGGAGGATCGACAGAATCGCGAAGACGATCATCGCCGCGATGCCGACGGTCGCGCTGACCCAGTAGCGACGCGTATGCGTGTTCGGACCGGTTTCATCAAATTGCATGGCGTGCTCCTCTCTGAGCCGATGATGCTTCCATGATACGCCGCACGCCGGGCCATTATGCGCATTTCGCACGCGACTACAGCGGCCGCCTCGCCGCGTCATCACACCGCGTCAGATCACTGTGCCGCCGCGTCTGCCCCACGCAAACGCGGGAGGGCCCGGCGCGTGCGCGCCGGGCCCTCCGCGAGGCCACTCCAGCCGAATCAGACGCCCTTGAAGGCAGCCTTGCCGAGCTGGCGGTTCAGGTTTGCGATCACGTCAAGCGGGATCTGCTTGGGGCAGACCTCAGCACACTCGCCGATGTTCGAGCAGGAGCCGAAGCCCTCCTCGTCCATCTGGTTGAGCATGTTCACGACACGCTTGTAGTTCTCGGGCTTGCCCTGCGGGAGCAGGCCGAGGTGCGTGACCTTCGCCGAGGTGAAGAGCATCGCGGAGGCGTTCGGGCAGGCAGCCACGCACGCGCCGCAGCCGATGCACGCGGCGGCCTCGAACGCGCGATCCGCGTCCTGCTTCGGGACCGGGGTAGCGTGCGCGTCGGGGGCTGCACCCGTGTTTACGGAGATGTAGCCGCCGGCCTGGATGATGCGGTCCAGGGCGCTGCGGTTGACCACGAGGTCCTTGATGATCGGGAAGCCCGATGCACGCCACGGCTCGATCGTGATGACGTCGCCATCGTTGAAGGAACGCATGTGCAGCTGGCAGGTCGTGGTGACCTCCGGGCCGTGAGCGATACCGTTGATGACGATGCCACACTGACCACAGATGCCCTCGCGGCAGTCGGAGTCGAAGGCGATGGGTTCCTCGCCGCGTGCGAAGAGCTCTTCGTTCAGGACGTCGAGCATCTCCAGGAACGAGGACTCTTCCGAGATTCCCTTCACCTGGTATTCATGAATTGCGCCCTTGTCTTCGGGACCGTTTTGGCGCCAGATCCTCAGTGTCAGGTTCACTTGTAGCTCCGCTGCTTCAGCTCGATGTCGTTGTAAATCAGGTCTTCCTTGTGGAGGATCGGGGGCTCGCCTTCGCCAGCGTATTCCCAAGCCGCCACGTACAGGAACTTGTCGTCGTGACGCAGGGCCTCACCCTCGGGAGTCTGGGACTCCGCGCGGAAGTGGCCGCCACACGACTCTTCGCGGTGCAGCGCGTCGATGCACATGAGCTCGCCCAGCTCCATAAAGTCGGCGACGCGGCCGGCCTTCTCGAGGGACTGGTTGAGTTCACCGATCGACTTGCCGGGAACGCGAACGTTCTTCCAGTAGTCGGCGCGCAGCTCGCGAATCATACCGATGGCCTTCTTCAGGCCTTCCTCGGTACGCTCCATGCCGCAGTACTCCCACATGATCTTGCCCAGCTCCTTGTGGAACGAGTCCACGGAGCGGGTGCCGCTGATCGACATGAGGGGTGTCGATACGGCCCTGAGCCGACTCGAGAGCTTCCTTCACCGAAGGCGAGTTCTCGTCCAGCTTGGGCAGGTGGAAGCAGTGCGCCAGGTAGTCGTTGATCGTGTTGGGCAGGGACGAAGTAGCCGTCCGACAGGCCCTGCATGAGCGCCGAGGCACCCAGGCGGTTCGCGCCGTGGTCGGAGAAGTTCGCCTCGCCGGCCACGTACAGACCGGGCAGGTTCGACTCGAGGTCGTAGTCAACCCACAGGCCACCCATGGTGTAGTGGACGGCCGGGGTAGATGCGCATCGGCACCTCGTAGGGGTTGTCGCCCGTGATGCGCTCGTACATGTCGAAGAGGTTGCCGTACTTGGCGGACACGGCGGCCAGGCCCATACGGTTGATCGCGTCGGAGAAGTCGAGGTAGACGCCGCGGGCGACACCGTCGATCTTCGGGCCGACGCCACGGCCCTCGTCACACATGTTCTTGGCCTGACGCGACGCGATGTCGCGGGGCACGAGGTTACCGAAGGAGGGGTAGATGCGCTCCAGGTAGTAGTCGCGATCCTCTTCGGGGATGTCGCGCGGGTCCTTCTCGCAGTCCTCGGCGCGCTTGGGAACCCAGATGCGGCCGTCGTTACGCAGCGACTCCGACATGAGGGTCAGCTTCGACTGCTGGTCGCCGTGCTGGGGAATGCACGTGGGGTGGATCTGCGTGAAGCAGGGGTTGCCGAAGTAGGCGCCCTTGCGGTACGCACGCCAGATGGCGGTCGCGTTGCAGCCCATCGCGTTGGTGGACAGGAAGAACACGTTGCCGTAGCCGCCGGTGGCCAGGACGACCGCGTCCGCGATGAAGGTCTCGAGCTTGCCGGTGGACATGTCGCGGGCGACGATGCCGCGAGCCTTACCCTCGTCGACGATGAGCTCAACCATCTCGTGACGCGAGTGCTCGGTGACGGTGCCGGCCGCGACCTGGCGCTCGAGCGCCTGGTAGGCGCCGATCAGCAGCTGCTGACCCGTCTGGCCACGCGCGTAGAACGTACGGGACACCTGCACGCCACCGAAGGAGCGGTTGTCGAGGAGGCCGCCGTACTCGCGGGCGAAGGGGACGCCCTGCGCGACGCACTGGTCGATGATGTTGGCGCTGACCTCGGCGAGGCGGTAGACGTTGTCCTCACGCGCGCGGTAGTCGCCGCCCTTGACCGTGTCGTAGAAGAGACGGTAGACGGAGTCGTTGTCGTTGCGGTAGTTCTTCGCGGCGTTGATACCACCCTGCGCGGCGATGGAGTGCGCGCGGCGGGCGGAGTCCTGGTAGAAGAAGCAGTCGACGTTGTAGCCCATCTCGCCGAGCGAGGCGGCGGCAGCACCGCCCGCGAGGCCGGAGCCGACGATGATGACGCGCAGCTTACGGCGGTTGGCGGGGTTGACCAGCGCGGCGGTGAACTTGCGCTCTTCCCAGCGCTGCGCGATCGGGACGTCGTGGGGGGCCTTCGTGTCGGCGATCTTGTCGCCTTCACGGTAGAGGCCGTGGATGAGTGTATCGGTCATGATTGCGTGCCCTTCCTCAGTGGATCAAGCCGGTGACGATGGCGACGGGCGGGGCCATGAACATCACGAAGATGACCAGACCGACCAGGCCCGAGAGGAGAACCAGCGGCTTGCGGGTCGCGGAACGCACCCAGCCGAGCGACTGGAACATGGACCAGAAGCCGTGGGAGACGTGGATGCAGGCGCAGCCGACGAACACGGCGTAGAGGATCACCAGGACCGGCGACTGGAAGGAAGCGATCATGCGGGCGTAAGGCGTGGTGACGTCAGCACCGAAGTTCGCGACCTTCGCGGGCAGGCTCACGGTGGTGAAGTGAGCGATGTGGAAGATCAGGATCAGCAGAATGAGAACACCGCTCATACGCATGGTGCGAGCCGCGTAGGAGTCCGAGACGGACTTCTTGACGACGTAGCGGGTGGAGCGAGCGCGACGCGAACGCTTCCAGGTGTAGGCGGCGGCCCACAGTGGATGATGAGCATCAGCGCCATGGCGGCGCGGAAGACCCAGATGAATCCGCCGTGCGGGAAGATCGGCACGAAAGCCTCTTCATGCAGCCAGTGCGCGTAGTCGTTGTAGACCTGGGCGCCCAGGAACATCTTGAGGTTGCCGTAGGAGTGGAACAGCAAGAAGAAAACGAAAACGAAGCCCGAGACGGCCATCAGCTGCTTAATAAAGACGCTGGTGGTCCACGCGCGGCGCTTCTTCGTTGCGACATTTTGAGTGGCCATGGCATGAGCATATCGACGCTTTTCGTCCGCTTCGTAGGACCATGGCACGAGGCCGACCGCGAAGGGTCTCGACACGGTGTCATTTTCGGCGATTTTCCGCGGTTATGTCAGGTAGCTTGCGCCGGCGTCGCAAGGAAAACACCTAGGACCATCGACCCTGAAAACAGGGGTCGCAAGACACGAATTTTGATACATCGACCATACCTATTTAGTGGCGGTCGTCGCATCGCGTCAGATCAGTGGTGCCCTCATCTCGACGGCCTCTTCGACGGGGTTGCGGAAGTAGCGCGGGCGTCGTCCGATTTCAACGAAGCCTCGGGACTCGTACAGGCCGATGGCACCCTCGTTGGAGGGTCGCACGTCGAGGAAGATCTCGCGCGCTCCAGCCTCGCGCGACCAGTCCAGGAGGGCGTCGAGGATGGTCGCGCCCGATGCCTCGTCCGCGCGCGTGGGCGCGCACGCCGATGGTCATGACGTCGGCCTGATCTCCGCCGACCTTCGCGCCGCCGTATCCGACGACGTCCCCGGACTCATCCGTGGCAATCCAATAGCGAGAGGCCGGGGACGAGAGCTCCTCGGCGATCATGTAGGGGGTCCAGGGGTCCTCGGCGAACACCTCGGCCTCGAGGGCTGCGAAGAGTTCGAGGTCGCCCGGTCCCGCGACGCGCAGCGAGGCCCTTCACAGGCGCGCGGTGGGCTGGCCCTGGATGTCGGGGCGGCGCAGGTACAGGGGGTCGGTGCGCAGACGGTCCTCCTCGCCGCGCGACAGGCGCGTAGCAACGATGCGGCTCATGACGGCGGGATCGAGACTCACCTGGGGTCCGAGGTCTGCGCGGGCGAGCGCGTCGACGCTGTGCGCGGGGATCGGCGCTCCCGCGACGACGAGGCCGGGGGCGGTGCGCATGGCACCCAGGAGCGCGGACACGTCCCCGACTTCGAGGCGTCCCTCAAGGGTGACGTCGTCGGGCCCGGCGGCCATGTACGAGCCCCAGTAGAGTTCGCGGCGGCGCGCGTCGGCGATCGCGTAGACGCGGGTGTCGGGGGCAAGCAGGTCGAGGCCCTGGCGGGCAATGACGTCGAGGGCGGACACGCCGTAGGCGGGCACGCCGGCGACCGAGGCGAGGACGCGGGCGGAGACGAGGCCGGCGCGCAGCCCGGTGAAGGGGGCGGGCCCGGTGCCCACGAGGACGCGATCAACGCCGGCGTGGGCGAGCTGCGCGGGCAGACCTGCTGCCGCGAGTGCCTCGCGCACGAGCGGGGTGATGGATTCTGCGTGGTGGCGCCCGGAGTCGTTGTGGGCGCGGGCGATCACGCGGCCGTCTTCGATGATGGCGACGGCGGTTGCGGCTTGGGTGTCCAGGGCTATCTCTCGCACGGTGTGATCCTACTCGCCGTCGGTGTGATCGTCGCTGTCAAGGGCGTCCTCGTCGATGCGGGTTCCGCCGTGGGCGGCGACGACGCCGTCGAGGACGCCGTCCCAGCGGTGGCCGTGGGCGCGCAGGACGATGACGCGCGTGCCGTCGTCCATGTTCTCCAGGTCGATGACGTCACCGTCGTGGGCGGCCTCGCCGCCCGAGGCTCGGCGCACCTCGATGGAGAGGCGTTCGTCGCTCATCGCCTCGGTCTTACCTTCGCCCCATTCGACGACGGTCACGGCCTCGTCGAGGGAGGAGTCGAGGTCGAGGGTCTCCAGGTCGTTCAGGTCGGTGATGCGGTAGGCGTCCGCGTGGATGAGGTCTGGGCCACCGCTCAGAGAGGGATGCACGCGGGCGACGATGAACGTCGGGGAGGCGACGCGTCCGCGCACGCCCATGCCGACGCCGATGCCCTGGGTGAGGGTGGTCTTGCCCGCGCCGAGGCCGCCTGAGAGCATGAGGAGGTCTCCGGCCGCAAGGATGCGGCCGAGGTCTTCGCCGAACGCGCGCGTCTGGTCGGCGTCGCGCGTTGACACCTCGTAGGAGGCGATGGGCTGGGTCATGAGTTGCTCCCGCAGGTCGCGTCGGCGCCATCCCGATAGATGCGGGGGATGTGCGCCCAGATTGGTGACGATTTCGTAGTTGATGGTACCGGCTGCCTGCGCCCAGTCGTCGGCCAGCGGATCGCCGTCGTGTCCGGCTCCGAAGAGGACAGCAAGGTCTCCGACGGCCGCGGGCGCGTCCCCGCTGCGCGCGGTCGGGGTGCCCGCGTCGCCGTCTGCGGGCCCGAGGTCGATGATGAATTGGTCCATGCACACGCGTCCGATGAGGGGCGCGTGGAAGGGGCCGGAGGCGGTGTGGACGAGGACGCGCGCCCGGTTGGAGGCGGCGCGCAGGATGCCGTCGCCGTAGCCGAGGGGAACCAGGCCGACCCAGCGGCGCGTGGGCGCGACCCAGGTTCCGCCGTACGAGGCGGGGTCCCTCCTCGATGACCTTGACGGAGGTGAGGGGCGCGCTCAGCTCGAGGGCGGGGATGAGGCCGAGTTCTTCAGCTGTAGCGACCGCAGGGTCGGGGCTGAGGCCGTACAGGCCAATGCCGGCGCGGACCATGTCGTAGTGGGCCTCGGGATGCCACAGGATGCCCGAGGTGGCGGAGAGGTGACGGATGCGCGGCGTAATGCCGGCGTCGGCGAGGACCGCCAGGCCCTCCTCGAAAATCCGCACGTGGCTCGCGGTCGAGGCATTGCCCGCCTCGCTGGGGTCGTCGGCGCGGGACATGTGGCTCCACGCGCCGACGACGTCGACGAGGCCTTCGTCGGCCGCCATGCGCAGGACGGAGGCCAGGGCGGGCAGGTCGGCCAGGGTCGAGCCCGCGCGGGACATGCCGGTGTCGATCTTGACGTGGACGCGCGCGGGGCGGCCCACCTGCCGGGCGGCGGCGCAGATGTCGGCGAGGACCCACGTCCAGGACACGGACACGTCGATGTCGGCGTCGATGGCCGCGGCGAAGTCGGAGGAGGAGGTGGAGATCCACGCGAGGATGGGCGCGTCGGCTCGGGCGACCCCGGCCTCGTCCAGGCCTTCGCGCAGGGTGAAGGCCTCGGCGAGCTGGGCAACACCCAGCCAGTCGGCACCGCCTTCCAGGGCGGCGAGCGCAACGGGGAGCAGGCCGTGCCCGTAGGCGTTGGCCTTGACGGTCGCGAGCTGGAGCGCGCCGGGGGCGGCAGCCCGCAGGACGCCCAGGTTGTGACGGATCGCGGCCAGGTCGACGGCCGCGCGTGACGGGTATCCCCGTCCTTGACCGTGTTCGTTCGTGGAAGTCACTCCCCTAGTATCTCACGCGAGCCCGAGCGCGCCGCGCGGCTGCGCCTGTGCCCTCCCGCCTCACAGGCTGAGGGCGGCGAGCACTTCCGGGATTGCGTCAGCGATGTCACGCGCCTGAATGGGGGCGCGACCGTTGTATTCATCGGCGGCCAGCTTCGCCGCGAGACCGTGGAGCCACACGGCCGACACCAGTCGTTCGGGCGTGACGGCCTGCGGTTGTCCGTTCGGTCCCGGCAGCGCGTGCTCGTCCCTGACGGGGCGGGCGAGGATGCCGGCGATCAGGCCTGCCAGGACGTCGCCGCTGCCCGCGACTCCCGCCCACGACGTGGTGGTCGGCGCGACCAGCGTGGAGTCGCAGCGGGTCACGCTGTCCTCCATGCTCTCCAGGTCGGGGAAATCTAACTCCGGGTTGATGAAGCTGGCGAGCAGCGCTTGATCGCGGAGCATGTCCGCGTATTCGAAGGAACGCACGATGGTCACCGGCCCCTTGAGCACGACGTGGCAGCCCGTGGCATCGTGGAGGAGGTTCGCGTAGCGCAGGGGGGCTGCGGCGACCTCGTCCCGTTTCGTCGGCGTGCCGAGCCTCGTCAGCAGCCGCGCGGCCTCACCGTGGTGCGGGGTGAGGACGGTGGCCTCGGGGTTGATGGTGTCCGCCAGCTCCGGAATCAGGTCGAGGCCCCAGGCGTCGATGACGAGCGGAACGCCGGACTGGCCGCAGAATTGCGCGAGTTCGAGCGCGTCCTCGCGGCGATCCTCGTCCAGTCCGGGGCCGATGAGGGCCGCCTGGATGCGCCCGCCCACCGTGACGACGCCCGGCTCGGCGGACAGCACGAGGTCTTGGACGCGCCGGGTCGAGTTCAGGCGCACCATGCCGACGCCGGACGCCAAAGCTCCGCGCGTGGCGAGCAGGCCGGCGCCCGGGTAGGTGTCGGATCCGGCGACGAGGCCGACGACGCCGCGCGCGTACTTGTCGTCGTCAAAGGCCGGGGCTTGAACGAATCGACTACTGCCGGTTCCGTCGTAGAAGTACACCGGGACCTCGCCGCTCGTTTCCTCCGTGTCAGCGGGCGTCAGGCCAACGAGTCCAGTCCACTCCATTTCGATGAGTTCCAAGGCACCACAATACTGCGCGGCGGGCGCCAGAATCTGGGCGCGCTTGAAGCTGCCCACGGCCATCGTGTGCGTGGCACGCATGACGGCACCCTTCACGTTCCCCTCGTCGTCGGTCAGGCCCGAGGGCACATCAATCGAGACAACTGCAGGGTGGGTGAGGAACGAGAAGTCGTTGAGTTGTTCAACGGCCTCGGCGAGGTTCCCCTTGAGGGCCCCCCTTGCCACCGACGCCAACAATGCCGTCGATCCACACGTTCGCGAACGCCACCAGGGCGAGCTGGGGGGAATCAAAAACTGTGGTGATCGATCCCCCTTTGAGGTCCACGATGGTGACACCAGCTGTCTTAGCGGCGCGCAGCGCACGGGAGTGGCGCTTTCGTTTAAGCAGGATCGCCGCCACGTTGATGCCCATGTCAGCGAGGGTCGCGCATGCGTACAGGGCATCGCCTCCGTTGTCGCCCCCTCCGACGAAGGCGACGACGTCCGCCCGCGGGCCGGGGACGGTGGGTTCGTGAGGTCCGGCGAACAGAGGGGGTGTGTCACCGACGAGGCGGGCAACGCGCTGCGCGACCGCGTCGCCGACCTGGCGCATGTACAGGTCCGGGTCATCGATCTGCGCTGCCTCGCGGACAAAGCGCTCTTCGATTGAGCGCGCCTGCTGGAACGTCAGGACAGGGCCGTCAAATGTCAACATATCTCCATTGTCACATGCTGTCGCGCGCCTCCGCGCATGCTTTCCGCTGGGCGCGGCCGTCCAGGATCAACATGCGGTCAATTCTCCCACACAGCCGGTCCGCGAGGGAGGGGCGATCAGAGAGGTGGCTGACGGCGACGAGAGCGACTGACAGCTGCGGCGATCAGGCAACGTCGAGTGTCTTGGCGACGCCCGCCAGGACCGCGCCCACGATGACCAGGGCGACACCGATGATTGTCCAGCGCAGCTCCTTGCGCGAGCGCGTCTCGTGGAGCCACCAGATGCCCAGGGGCGTGGAGATGAGGATTCCCAGCTGCGAGAGGGTGAAACCCGTGCCCGCGCCCAGGTTGTTGGAGTTGAGCTGGAGCAGCAGGATCGCGGTGCCCCACAGGACGCCGTTGAAGGTCGAGGGGAGCATACGACGGTGGCGCAGCGAATCCTCGGGGGCCACGCCGCCGCGCCCCTGGATCGCGAAGAAAGCACCGCAGTAGACGGTGTAGCCGATCGCCTGAGGCAGCAGGAACTCGGCGGGCGCGATCGCGAACCACTTGATGATGAGCGGGAAGGCCACGAGGCCCAGCGTCGAGGTCGTCAGCAGGAAAGCGCCGCGCTTCCAGTCCAGGGAGGCCGCGTCAGAGCCGGATTCGGAGCGCGACAGGAACCAGATGCCGACGATCAGGACGACGATCGCGGCGATACCGTAGGGCAGCGCCCCGCCGTGGAGCCACTCGCCGAAGATCGCGATGCCCGCCAGGGACATGAGGACCAGCTGACCGCCGGTCGACAGCGGCATCGTGCGGCTCATACCCAGGACCGAGTAGGAGCGCAGCTGGTCGCATACGCCGACGCCGAGCAGCAGGCCGGTCAGGAAGGAGACGCCCAGGTTCAGGGGCGTCCACGCGGGGTGCAGGAAGGGGGTGGCGACGGCGGCCATGAGCAGGCCGCCGAGGACGGCGCCCATGACTCGCTGGCGGTCCGAGCCGCCGGTCTTTCCCATCAGCGTCGTGGCGACGCCGAAGAAGACAGAGGGCAGGATGCCGATAAGGATCGTGGACAGGGTCATGTGCGCACCTCCTGGGGTGGTCGAGGCCCCGTTTCACGAGGCCGAGGCTGACTTACGTTGTTGGGTGCGGCGGGCGCGCCGCCACCTCTTCTACGCTAGTCTCCCCTTCCCCCGCCCCCGCAAACTCCATCGCCCTTTTGGTTACTGTTTCACATGCACATCGTGAAACCTTTCACCAGATCATGCCGACTCGATGACGCAGCGCACGCCCGGTTCCGGAAGCTGACACCGATCCGCACAAGCGGCCCGGGCCTCGTCCCTGGATGAGGAACGAGGCCCGGGAGCGCTGCCGGGGCACCAGCCCCGCGCAGGCGGATTACTCCACCGTCACAGACTTTGCCAAGTTACGCGGCTGGTCGACGTCCAGCCCCTTGACGGAGGCGAGTTCGCAGGCGAAGATCTGCAGCGGCACGACGGTCAGGAGCGGCGCGTACAGGGTCGGCACGGCGGGCACGCGGAAGACGACCTCGGCGAACTCATCGACGGATGAGTCCCCCTCCTCGGCGACAACGATCGTGCGGGCGCCGCGGGCGCGGACCTCGGCGATGTTGGCCAGAACCTTGCCGTGCAGCTCGGGGCGGCGCGGGGTCGGCACGATGACGATGACCGGCTGGCCCTCGTCCACCAGGGCGATGGGGCCGTGCTTGAGCTCACCGGCGGCGAAACCCTCGGCGTGGATGTAGCAGATTTCCTTGAGCTTGAGCGCACCCTCGAGGGCGACCGGGAACCCGACGTGACGCCCCAGGTAGATGACCGAGGTCGCATCCTGCATCGTGCGGGCGAACTGGCGGACCGTCTCACCGTTCTCGAGGACTCGCGCGATCGCCTCGGGGACGCGCGCGAGCTTGTCCATGTAGTCGGCAATCTCGTCGGCGTACTTGTTGCCGCGCACCTGCGCCAGGTACAGGCCCAGGATGTAGCAGGCGGCGACCTGCGCGGTGAACGCCTTCGTGGAGGCGACCGCGATCTCGGGGCCCGCGTGCGTGAGGATCACGGCGTCGGACTCGCGCGAAATGGTCGACCCGGGCGTGTTCACGATAGCGACGACCTTCGCGCCCTGCTCACGGGCGTGACGGATCGCCTGGATGGTGTCCATGGTCTCGCCGCTCTGGGAGATGGCGACGACCAGCGTCTTTTCGCCCACGACGGGGTCGCGGTAGCGGAACTCGCTGGAGAGCTCAACCTCAACGGGGATGCGACACCAGTGCTCGATCGCGTAGCGCGCGACCTGTCCGGCGTAGGAGGCGGTGCCGCAGCCGATCATGATGACCTTGTCGACCGAGCGCAGGACGTGCTCGGGGATGCGCACCTCGTCCAGGGCCAGGCGGCCGTGGGAGTCGATGCGGTCGGCCAGGGTCGCGCCCACGGCGTCGGGCTGCTCGTGAATCTCCTTCTCCATGAAGGTCGGCCAGCCGTTCTTGGTGGCGCGGTCGGAGGAGAAGTCGACCTCGTACGCCTCGCGCTCGACGGGGTTACCGCTGGGGTCGATGACGGTCACGCCGGTCGCGGAGACGACCACGACCTCGTCCTGGCCGACCTCGACGGCGCGGTTCGTGTGCTCGACGAAGGCCAGGACGTCGGAGCCCAGGAAGTTCTCCCCGTCCCCCAGGCCGATGACCAGCGGGGAGGAGCGGCGGGCCGCGACGATGACGTTCGGAGACTGGGTGCTCAGCACCAGCAGGGTGAAAGTGCCGTGGAGCTGGGCAGTGACTGCACGCATGGCGACGACAAGGCGGCGCGCCACCTCCTCGTCGACGCCGGTCAGTCCGGCAACCGCTCCGCTGTACGAGGCCGCCTCGGCCTGGTCGTAGGCGCGGGCCAGCAGGTGGACGACCACCTCGGTGTCGGTCTCCGAGGCGAAGGTCTCGCCGTCGGCGATGAGGGCGGCGCGCAGGGCGTCCGCGTTTTCGATGATGCCGTTGTGGACGAGGGCGAAGCGCCCGTCCGGGCTGGTATGGGGGTGGGCGTTCGCGACCGTGGGGCGCCCGTGGGTTGCCCACCGGGTGTGTCCGATGCCCGCGTACGCATCGGCCGGAGGCTGCGCGTCGAGTTCCTCGGAGAGGTTCACGAGCTTGCCGAGCGCGCGGCGCACGTCCAGGTGATCCGGGGACGCCAGGGCGATGCCCGCCGAGTCGTACCCGCGATATTCGAGGCGCGCCAGGCCGCCGAGGACAACCTCGCGACTACGCTGGGACGCCTTGCATGCAATATGTCCAACAATTCCGCACATAGCACCCATTCCAACACACCAAACCCCTCTATCGGTCAGTAACGTGTGTCGCTTCACGCGGTGAACAAGTGCACACGACCACAAACATGTGGGGCACAATGGGATCGTGAGCACCACCGAGAGCCCCTCGACCGTCCCATCCACAGCCTCGCCGGCCGTCTCGCCTGACGAGCTAAGCCCGGCTGCCGCACGCAACGCGCACAACCCCTACGCGCGCTTCGACCGCTGCGAGTGGGACCGCCTCGCCGATCGCACTCCCCTGCCGCTCACGCAGGAGGACATCGACCGCATCGCGTCGCTGGGCGACCCCATCGACATGACCGAGGTCGACACGATTTACCGGCCCCTGAGCGCGCTGCTGCAGCTCTACATCGACGGGCGCCGCCGCACCGCCGCCGAGCGCCACGCCTTCCTCGGTGAGCCCGAGGGCCACTCAACGCCCTTCGTCATCGGCATCGCCGGCTCTGTCGCCGTCGGCAAGTCAACGGTCGCGCGCCTCCTCCAGCTGCTGCTCTCACGCTGGGACTCCACGCCGCGCGTGGACCTGGTGACCACCGACGGCTTCCTCTACCCGAACCGGATCCTGCACGAACGCTCCCTCATCGCCCGCAAGGGATTCCCCGAGTCCTACGACCGCTCGGCCCTCATCTCCTTCCTCGCCTCGGTGAAGGCCGGCAACCCGCACGCGAAGGCCCCCGTGTACTCGCACGTCACCTACGACATCGTGCCCGACGCCTACATCGACGTGGATCGCCCCGACATCCTCATCGTCGAGGGCCTCAACGTGCTCCAGCCGCCACGCTCCGCGCCCGGTTCCATCTCGGTGGCCGTCTCTGACTACTTCGACTTTTCCATCTACGTCGACGCCGACGAGACATTCATCGAGCAGTGGTACGTCGACCGTTTCCTCAAGCTGCGCGCGACCGCGTTCTCCCGCGAGGACTCCTACTTCAAGACCTACGCCTCCCTCACCGACGACGAGGCCGTCTCGACCGCGCACGTCGTCTGGAACGCGATCAACCTACCGAACCTGCGCGAAAACATCCGCCCCACCCGCGAGCGCGCGACCCTCATCTTCACGAAGGGCCCCGACCACCGCGTCGAATCGCTGTCGATCCGCAAGGACTGAGCTCCGTCCCTCTCGTAGCGCACGCGAACGAGGCCGCAGCCGGAGAACCCGGCCACGGCCTCGCCTCATATGGAGCTAACGGTTAGCCGATCCACGCTCCCGAGGGAGCGAAGTGGTACCAGGTCCAACCGATCAGTTCCCAACCGGTGGCCATGGAGCCGTTAGAGCGCAGGTAGAACCAGACGGGGCCCTCCTGGTACCAGCCGGTGGTCATCGCACCGTTGGCGCCCAGGTGGTACCAGGTGCCACCGAGGAGCTGCCAGCCGGTAACCATGGAGCCGGAGGGCGACAGGTAGTACCAGGCGCCGCCGTCCTTGACCCAACCGGTACGCATGACGCCGGAGGATGACAGGTAGAACCAAGTTCCG
Organism: uncultured Sanguibacter sp.; assembly: GCA_916438365.1. The sequence goes on along the minus strand of CAKAEY010000002.1, from coordinate 13,483 downwards.
TCGATCTGGGCCCAACCGGTCGCCATCTGACCGGTCGCGGGATCGAGGTAGTACCAGGAGCCGCGGTCCATGATCCAGCCGTACTGCTGGGCACCGCTGGGGCCGTGGAAGTACCAGTGTCCGCCGTCGTAAACCCAGCCCATCTTCAGGTAGCCGCTCGCGTCGAAGCGGTAGGTCTGCCCGTCGATGACGAGAGTCTCGTTGGCCGCGTAGGTGCCGTCAGAGTAGCTGTACCACCAGCCGAAGTAGCCGGACTTCCACTGACCGGTGCGAGGCTGGGGCGCGGGATCCGGGGTCGGAGCCGGGGTGGGATCGACGGTCGGCTGCGGAGCCGGGGTCGGATCGACGGTTGGCTGCGGAGCCGGGGTCGGGTCCACGGTGGGCTGCGGGTCCGGGGTGGGCTGCGGGTCGGGCGTCGGCTCAGGAGCCGGCGTGGGGTCGGATCATCGACCGTCACCCAGTACAGGAAGCGCGAGTCGCCGCCACCAACAGCATGGAGCACGACCTGCGAGGTCTCGCCCTCGCCGAGCTCGACTTCCTGCGTCGTCTTGTCGGCCGGGTTGACGAGCATCAGGTGCGCGTTCGGAGCCGGCTTCTTGACGGTCAGGGTGATGTCCTGAGCGGTCTCGGCCAGCGAGCCGTTGTCGGTACGCGGGTCGAGGAGGTAGGACGGGTAGCGGGTCTGGCCGGTCAGGGCGTTGACGACCATGAAGCCCTTGGGAGCCGTCGTGGAGTCACCGAAGATTTCGGCGGACTTGGCGGTCTCCAGGCCCTTCAGCTGCTCGAAGTAGCCGACAACGACGTCGCCGGGCAGGCCGTCGTTGACGGAGCCGACGTTGGCCACCGACATGTCAACCAGGCCGACGGCCTCGTTGGCGGCCTTGGCCTCGTCACCCGAGGCGAAGTCACCGTACTTGTAGCCGCTCAGCGAGGGGGCCTCGCCGCGAGCCGCGTACTGGCCGGGCTTGTAGGCGACGAACGTGGAGTTCATGGCCTTCGTGTAGTTACCGATGTAGGTGACGTTGCCGAAGATGTTGGAGAACTCGTAGAACGAACGCGTCGGCGCGCCATCGTGGTCGATGATCGAGGAGCGGTCGTAGCCGTTGTACTCCATGCGGAACAGGCCGAACCACTTCTGGCCGGTGGCCAGGCCCAGCGAGGGAACGATCGACTTTTCGGAGGCCGAGACGTTGGCGTCCCAGTTGTAGTCCAGGTACTGGCCGTACAGGATCGGGCTGGAGCCGTCACCGGTGAGACCCTTGAGGCCGTATTCGCGCTGCTTCTTCCAGGTGTTGGTGCCCAGCAGGTCCATGACGACCCGGCTCGGAGCCGGGCCACCGTTGGCACCCCAGTAGTACTTGTCCCAGCTGAGCAGGTCGGGCTTGGCGTTCTCGACGTAGTAGCTCAGGTTCGCGTCGCGGTACCAGGAAGGATCATCCCAGGAGTTGGCGTGGACGACTGCGCCGGGGATGTTCTGCTTGGACCAGGAGAACCAGTTCTTGAAGCACTCCGACTCGACGCGGTTGAATCCGCCCTCATCGCCGTACTGGATGTCGACGAGCGTGGAGGCGTAGGGCAACATGTACTCATTCATAAAGTCGCGAGGTTCGCCCGCGTTGCACATGCTGTTCTTGCCGGTGGGGGCCTTCGCAAGGGCCCACGGCGCGCCCTTGCCCAGGGACTCCATCATGTCGGTGTTGAACATGGGCAGGTCGTAGAACATCGGGAATGCGCCGCCCGTGAGGTCGCGCTCGTTGGCGTTGAAGCCGCCGCGTCCGTAGCCCTCGGAGGGGACCCACGCGGGCATCATGACGCCGTACTGCAGCGCGAGGGCCTGGGCGCGGTTGACGCCCCACTTGCCCTCCCCGGGGTTGAAGCCGGAGTAACGCTCATACATGGAGTTGTCGACTGCCGGGGCGACCGGGGTCTTGCCGGCGGGCAGGCCCCACACCTCGACGTCGTTGAAGGTCACCGCGGTCGCGATATTCTGCGGGGTCTGGGGCTCGGTCTCGTCGTTCATCCAGATGCGGATATTCTTGGCGAGGTGGTAGGCGTTGAAGTCCCAGTACCACAGGCCACGCGCGTCGCGCGTGAGCGAGCCGTGGGTGACGATGGTCTTCCATTCGCCGCCGTCGGCCTCCTGGACCGCAATGGCCACGGAGTTACCGCCGTGCCAGCTCGGGGCGCCGGCGGGCAGGGTCGGGGTACCCCATCCGTTGACGCGGTGCACGTAGCGGGCCTCGCCCAGGTGCAGCTCGATGCCGGTGACGCTGCTCGACCAATCATTCGCGCGGACGAGAGGATCGGAGGTCCACGTCGTTGCGGGGTCGAGGTCGGTGAGGGCCGCATTGTCGGCCTCGGTACCACCGTTGGCCGTGGCCGTCACGGGAACCATGACGTTGCCGCGGAAGTCGGTGTCCACCTTGGTGATGTTGACGACGTAGGTGGCTTCCTTGCCGTCCTTGCTCACCGTGGCGGTGATGACGTTCAGGCCGGTGGTGAGGTCGAGGTTGGTGACTCGGCCGTCGGCGTCGGGGGTCGCGCCGTTGATGGTGACGGTGGCGCCGTCGACCGCGCGGATGCGGGCCGAGACGGTCTTGGCGTGGTAGTAGCCGGTGGCCGTGTAGGTGTGGGTGCCGGGGGCGAAGTCGACGGGCTTGCCGGGCTCACCGTAGGGTAGCTGATCGATGACGAAGTCAACGACGAGGTCTGAGGCACCCGATCCCTGCGCGGGGGCATCGGGGTGGGGCACGACGGGGCGCGCGACATTGTTGTTGTTTCCGGTGTCGTCGCTACCGTAGGAGGTGATGGCGTTGCCCTCGGCGTCGCAGGGCAGGAGCTTGATGTCGGACAGCGCCATGTCCTTCTTGCCGGGGGCGAGGGAACGCAGACCCGTGAGAGCGAAGACGCGCTTCGTGGTCGCCGGGAAGGTGACGTACTGTTCCTTGTTTCCGTACTGCAGGTCGGTGCCGTGAGCGACCTCGGTGCCGCCTTCCCACTCACCTGCGGCGACCTTGGTCTTCCAGTCGGCGAAGGAGGCTTCGGCGGCGGGGTTACCGGGGTCCTCGTCGAAGGCAAAGACACGGTATTCGCCGGGGAACTGGTCGTTGCCCAGGGTCGAATCGTAGGTGGGGCGCGGGGTCAGGCCGAGGCCGCACACCTGGGTGCCGGGGGTGGGGTTCTGGACGGCGAGGGCATGGGGGTATTCATCCATACCGTTCTTCCACTTGGTGGTCCAGAAGGTCTTGGTCGCGTCGGTTCGCGCGGTGTCGTCGTCGACGAGGGCTGCGATCGTGCCGTTGGGAGCACCTTCGCCGACCTTCTCTTCGGAGGTCGCCCACAGAACGGTCGGGTGATACGGGGTTTCGGTGGCGGCGACGGCCGCGGCTGGTGCGAGGCCAAGCATGGTGGCCGCAAGAATCGGGGCTCCGAGTGCTCCGATGATGGGTCTAGTCCCCATGAGTTTAACTCCTTCGTCAGTATGGGGGTCATGGCTGGGATTGGCCGTTAGACGGCGACAAATCCACAATACCTAACACGTGTTAGTTTTTTGTGAAAGAACCTCCTTGTAGGTAGAGAAGATCCCCGCGGGTGCGAGGGGCACCCGCGGGGATGAGGATCAGAACTTCAGACCGCCGTCTTCGATGCCGCGGAAGAAGAACTTCTGGCTGAAGGCAAAGACCAGGACGACCGGGATCATCGCGACGACGGCACCGGCCAGCACGAGCTGATAGGTGACGCCCTGGGGCGAGTTCTGGATGGCCGTCAGCGTCAGCATCAGCGTCTGCTTGTTCGGGTCGGGCAGCATGAGCAGCGGGAAGATGAAGTCGGACCAGGCCCCGATGAACGAGGTCAGGCCGACGACCGTCAGCGTGCCGCGCACCTGGGGCAGGAAGATCGACCAGAAGCGACGTAGCTCGCCCGCGCCGTCGATGAGGGCCGCATCCTCGATCTCATCGGGGATGCCCATGAACGCGGCGCGCATCATGAGGATCTGGAACGGGCCGATCATGGCGACCATCCACACGCCGGGGAGCGTGTTGTACAGGTCCAGCTGCACCATCATCTTGAACAGCGAGAGCATGATCGACTCGAAGGGGAAGATCATGGCGGACAGGACCACGAAGTACATGATGTTGCGTCCGGTCCACCCGCGCCTCGACAGCATGTAGCCGCCGATGCACGACAGGATGACGTTCGAGGAGACCGTCAGGGTCGCCAGGATCGCGGAGTTCTTGATGGACAGCAGGATGTTCGTGCGCTCGAAGAGGACGTAGAAGGAGTCCAGCGACCAGTGCTGCGGCAGCATGGTCGCGCCCTGGCCGAAGACGGATTCGCCGGGAGCCTTGAAAGCTGCCATAAGGGGCAGCACGAGGGGGCCGACCAGGATGAGGGCGACGACCACGAGGAGGGCGTAGCGGGCGACGAGGGCACCGCCGCGCATCTGACGCGAGGCAACGTTGCGCCCCTGGCGTTCGAGCCGGCGCTCCTTGCGCCACTGGGCGAAACGCTCGCCAAAGGTCGCGGAGGTGCTCTGAGTTACAGTGCTCATGAGTCTTCAGCCTTCCTCTGCAGGCTTTGCGAAGCGATGATGAAGCCGAAGGTGATGAGGAACAGGCACACCGACGCGGCATCGCCCTGTCCTAGCGACCCGAAGGTCGGGTCGACGATTCGGTCTCGGATATACATCGTGAGGGTCTTCGTGGGCGAGGCGGAGCCACCCAGCAGGTAGACCTCGGTAAAGATCTTGAGGCAGCCGATCGTCGTCAGCGTGGCGACGAGGAACATCATGACCTTGACGCCCGGAACGGTGACGGTCAGGAAACGACGGATCGGCCCGGCACCGTCGAGTTCAGCGGCCTCGTACAGCGACTTGTCGACGTTGGCGAGGGCCGACAGGTACAGGATCATGTAGTAGGGCAGGCCCTGCCACAGAGTGATGAGCATGGCGCAGAAGAGAATCAGCCACTGATTCGACAGGAATGGCACGGGGTCGAGGCCCCAGGACGCCAGCATGTTATTGATGGGTCCGCGCTGGTCGAGGAGGTAGCGCCACGCGAGCGAGATGACGACCAGCGAGGAGATGGCCGGCAGGTAGTAGAGGGCGCGGAAGAAGCCAATGCCGGGCACGTGCGACTTGACGAGGAGGGCCAGCAGCAGGGGCAGAAGCACCATCAGCGGGACGACGCAGACCGCGTAGATAAGAGAGTTCGTCAGCGACTGCCAGAACTCAGGATCACCGAGGACAGCGTAGAAGTTCTTCAGTCCGACGAAGGAGCCGATTTTGCCCATCGGCTTGGTCTTCGTGAAGGACACGTAGACGGTCGTGATGAAGGGGTAGATATAGAAGGAGATGACCGCGAGGACCGGGAGGGTCACCCACAGCCAGGGAACCCAGCCCGGGCGGAATCGGGCGGCGCCATTGAGGGAGCGCGTCTGCGCACTCTTACGTATCGGCATACCAAAGTCCTTTATCAGGGATGCGCGGGGTCGTGAGCCGTCGGCCCGACGCTGGGCAAGGAATGCGTCGGGGGCCGAGGCCAAGCCTCGGCCCCCGAGCGATCAATCAGTCTTGGAGAGCCTTGAGCTTCTCGTTCATCTGATCCTGAGCGGTCTTGAGGGCGGTCTTGGGATCGACCTCGCCGCGGATGGCCTTGTTGACGTTCTCGATGAGGGCGTCCTTCACGGCGCCGGTCGCGTAGAAGACGTCGGTGTAGGCCTCGGCCTCCTTGGCAGCCTTAGCGGCTTCCTCGTAGGCGGCCTTGAAGACCGGGTCGTCGGCGATCTCCGGCGGGTTGTTGACGAGCTTGTCGAGGGCCTCGGTGGCGGCCGGGAAGATGATGGCGCCGCCGTCGTGCGTCCAGGCGTACTCGTTCTCAGCGTTGGTGATCCACTCGGCGAACTTCATGGCCAGCGGGGCGTTCTGCGTGGTGACGGAGACGCCGATGTACTGGCCTTCGAAGACGGGCTTGATGCCGGGGTTGGTCGGGAACGGGCCGACGCCGGTGTTCTGGTAGACCGTCTCGTTGTTCTTCTTGACGGACTTGAGGAACGAGGCGTTGGGCGTACCGAAGGCGAGGTTGCCATCGGTGTAGGCCTTGCCCGGGTCGGGCTCGCCAGTCAGGGGGAGTCCTTCGGGATCGCGCCGGAGGCGTAGAGCTCGGAGAGCTTGGTGACGTAGTTGATCGCGGCCTCGTTGTCGGCGAAGTCGAAGGCGGTCTTGTCAGCGTTCAGCAGGTTGACGCCCATGCCGTGCAGCTGAGCAACCATGTACCACTCGGGCGAGCCGTAGATGCCATAGTCACCCTGTCCGTCGGCGCCGACCTTCGCGGCGTCCTCGAACAGCTCATCCATGGTCTTGGGCGGCATGTTCTCGTCGAGACCAGCGCGCTTGAAGACCTCCTTGTTGTAGGTGGTGATGTAGGGGCCGAAGTACCAGGGCAGAGCCGTGTGGTGGTCGCCCGCACCCAGGGCGGTGGAGTCCCAAATGGACTTCACGAACTTGTCGCCGATGCCGGGGGCCTTAACGTCGTAGTCCATGAGGAGGTTGGACTTGGACAGGGCGAGGATGGTGGAGGAAGGAACGTTGATGACGTCCGCCATCTTGCAGTTCGAGGCCTGAGCGGTCACGGTCTGATCAAACTCCGCGCCGCCACCCTGGTCGGTCCAGTTGATCTTCACGCCGGGGTTGGCATCCTCAAATTCCTTGATCTTGGCCTTGAAGAAGTCGCCGAAGTCGTTCTGCAGACCCTGGGTCTGGAACGTGATCTCGCCTTCGACCTTCGAGGTGTCGATCTTCGAGTCGTCAAGGTTGCCCGCGGGGATGTCGCACGCGACGTCGGGCTCGGGGATGGAGCCGGCAGCGGTCGAACCGCCGCTCGAGCTATCGGAGCTGGAGCCGCCAGGGTTGCAGGCGGCCAGTCCGAGGGTGCTGAACATGGCGAGGGCGACGACGCCTGCGGCCATCTTCTTCTTCAACATGCGAAACCTCCATTGGTCCGATTTGTTGGTCGATCGATGGGATCGAGTCACTAACTATCTCGTGTTAGTTGATGTCTGAATCATAGCGGCCCGTGACGCTTCGCGCATCATTTGCCAACAACTTTACGCATCGTTATCAAGCCGCAACATAACAGGTTGGGGCTTAATCACCCCCAACCTGGGCAATTACGAATGTCATGTTCGTATCGCGCATGTAACCGGCGAACTCGGGCCGAGAGTCAGGCCCGCACGAACGCGTGCCGATGCCGTCCTGGAAGGCGTCCAACCACAGGAACGTGCGCTCACTGTCAGGCAGATCCTCCCAGTGCGACGCCTCGGCCAGTTCGCGCTCACTCCACGGCGAGACACTCCAGCCTAGGGACGAGGTCGGCACAACGAGGACATCGCCCGTCTCACCACGCAGACAGAGGGCTTCGAGGTCGAGGCGCTGCCCGCCTTCCTGGGGGCGTACGCTGACATCCCAGAGCTCGCGAACGGGAGCGCTGCCGTATCCGCGAGCGCCGCTCACGCGCATGTCGGAGTATCCGATGAGAGTGTCGCCCAACCACGAGGCTTCCCACTGCGATCCGGGCATCTCGATGCGCACGCCGAGGCGCGGGACGCGTTCGGGCCAGGCCCCGTAGGGCACGACGCGGGCGGATACCGACAGGGCCGGGGTCTCCCCCAGGAGAACGGGCCGATGCTCCCAGGTGAGGGTCACACCGAATTGCGCGACGGGAGGGGCCCAGCGTTCGATGACGCGCTGGCAGGTGCCGTCCTCCTCGATGGATACGAGGCGTCGACGCAGCAGGTGGAGGCGCGCTTGCTCCCAGCGGGCCGCGTGCGAGGTTCCGTGCTCGCCGCGCCCGACCCCGAGGGGACCGAGGTCGTCCTCGCTAATTCCCCAGTAGTCGACGGGTCCGCGCCCGCGGTCGTTGTCGGTGGGGGCTCGGAAGACGCTGAGGTCCACGCTCACGGGCATGGTGCCGATGCGCGCGAGGCGCCCGCGCGCATCGAGCGCGTAGGGGGCCTCCACATCATCGTCCGGGCGCACGACCGAGACGGGGGCGCCGAGGAGCGCGCGCAGCCGGGCCTCATCTGCCCCGTGCCCGCGCGACGATTCCACGGCCGTCGCGAGGGCGGGCGCATCCGGGGCCATCGCCTGAACCCACGGCCAGGTGCCGGCGTAGGGGCGCGAGAGGGCGTCGACCAGGCCGTCGCACACGAAACTGCCGTCGTGCACCTCCTCGCCAAAATCGCCGCCGTAGGACAGGGCGCGACGCCCATCCGGGAGGGTGCGCCACAGGGCGTGGTCGCGCCACTCCCACACGAAGCCGCCGGCGTGGCGGGGATGATCCATCTGCGCGGCGTAGCCAGCGGCATTTCCAGGGCCAGTTCCCATCGCGTGCAGGTATTCGCACATGAGGTAGGGGGCCCGGCGAATGCGCTCGCGCGCGGCGTCGTCAACCCGCGCGGCGACGTGCGTGGGGACAGCGACCTCGGCGTGGGGATCGCTCTCGTCGAGGACGGCGGCGACTTCCTCGAGGGTCGGGTACATGCGCGAGTAGATGTCCGTGTATTCGAGGGCATGGTCGCCCTCGTAGTGGACGATCGCCCGGGAACCGGTGCGCTCGTGGACCCAGCGCGCGCAGGCGACCAGGTTCGCGCCGGTGCCGGACTCGTTGCCGAGGCTCCAGCTCATGATCGAGGGATGGTTCTTGTCGCGTTCGAAGGCGCGGACCGTGCGGTCCATGTAGGCGTCGGCCCAGCGCGGGTCGTCGGAGGGATTATCGATCCACTCCCCCACCCCTCGAACCCGTGCGTCTCGATGTCGCCTTCGAGCATGACCCACAGGCCGATCTCGTCGGCGAGGTCGAGCAGGCGGGGGTGGGGCGGGTAGTGGGAGGTGCGGATCGCGTTGATTCCCATGGACTTCATGAGGGCGAGGTCCTCGCGCGCCCAGGCCTCGTCGAAAACGCGCCCCTCGGCGGCACGCACCTCGTGACGGTTGACGCCGTTGAGGGTCAGGGGCTCGCCGTTGGCCATGAGTACGCCGTCCTCGATGTACACGCGACGGAAACCGATGCGCAGGCACCGCTCCCCCGCGTCGAGGCCTTCTCCGCCCTGGACGCTGATACGCGCCTCGTAGAGGGCTGGGTCCTGCGCGCTCCACGGGCGCACGCTGCCCACTTCGATGCGGCCGCTGCGATAGCGACCGTCCTCGCCGCGTTCGAGGGAGCAGGCGAAAGACCAGAGGCCGTCGATGCTGAGATGCCCGGACAGATGATCCTCCTGGGCGCCAAGCACCCGGGCTTCGATGGTCGCATAACCCACCCCGGCCTCGTAGTCGGTGTCGATCCACAGGTCTTCGATGGCACCGGGAGCGAGGCGGCGCAGGCTCACCGAGCGGAAGATGCCGGGCAGCCACCACTGGTCCTGGTCCTCGAGGTAGGAGCCGGGGCTGAACTGGTGCACGCGCACGGTGATCGTATTGGTGCCGGGGCGCACGGCATCGGTCACGTCGAACTCGTGGGCGAGGCGCGAGCCACGGGCCATGCCGATCCACGTGCCGTTGACCCACACGCTGGCCTGGCTTTCGACGCCGTCGAAACGCAGACGAATGTGACTGCCCTGCCAGTCGGCGGGCAGGTCGAAGGTGCGGCGGTAGTCGCCGACCGGGGTTGTCGTCGGGCGGGAACGGGCGGGTCGACCGGGAAGGGGAAGTCGACGTTGGTGTAGGCGGGGTGGCCCCAGGTGCCCTCGCCGCGCAGGACCCAGTGGCTGGGCACGTCAATCTCGGACGCGTCGTCGGCGACAGCGGGCTCATCCCAGGGCTGCTCGACGTTGACGAAGGGGGCGGGGTCGGCGCTGTGATAGACGAAGTTCCACATGCCATCGAGGCTGAGAACCCCGCAGTCGTCAGCGAGGTGCGCTCGCGGGGGCACAAGCGCGCCCGCGCCGGGAGCATAGGAAGGTAGTATCGATATCACGTCTATGTGCCTTTCGGATGTCATCGTCGAAACTCCGATCGTCAGACACAAGACTAACACGTTATAGTTGTTGTGTTTCAACGAAACGCAACCGAGAATTGGGAGCCGCAGCATGGAGCGCGCAACCCGGGCCGACGTCGCCCGCGCGGCAGGCGTCGCACCGTCGACCGTCTCGCTCGTCCTCAACGGACGAGGCCGGGACGTGAAGATCGCGCCCGCCACGATCGATCGCGTCAAGCAAGCCGCACGCGAACTCAACTACATCCCCAACGCGGCCGCCCGGTCGCTGCGCCGCGGCAAATCCCACCTCATCGCGCTCCTCATGGCCGAGCTGCCGGATGACCCTTTCGTGCCCGTCGTTCACACGGTCCTCACGACCGCGATGATCGATATCCAGCGCCGCGGCTACCTGCTCCTCCCCCTCTTTCAGTCCGGCGACGGAGCCTCGGACGCCGAGGTCATCCGCGGGGTACTGGGCGACACCCAGCTGGCGGGCATCATCCGCGAGACCACGTCGGCCGAGGCCTTCACCTCGCGCCTGCTCGCCAACCTCGGCATCCCCGTCGTCGCCATGTCGATGATTGAGGCCGACCCCACCGGCTCAGAGTCTTCCCTCATCCGCATCGACGAGGGCGCCGGCGTGCGCGACGTTCTCTCCGACTGCGCCCTCGTGGACCCATCGACGGGCACGGGCAGCGGGCGCGCCGTTTTCCTGGCGGGACCGAACACGAACCACGCGCGCCAGAACCCGATCGCGAGCACGTTCGGCACGAAATTCACCCTGTACTCGCTGCCCGACTGGGAGGCCACCACGGCCTACCAGGCAGCGCTGCGCCTCCTCGACGAGGACCCGTCGATCTCACTCATCGCCCTGGCCGACGACTCGCAGGCACCCGGCGTCTTCCAGGCCGCCGCGGACCTCGATCTGTCCATTCCCGGCGACCTGTCGGTCCTCGGCTTCGGCAATCAGGACCACCACAGCGCCTCCGCGCTCGGCCTCACGACGGTGGAGTGGCCCCTCAAGGACATGACCGAGGCCGCCGTCTCCTCGATCATCAACGTGATCGAAGGCCGCTCCCCCATGAGCGGCATTCACCCCAGCGCATCCATCGACGAGGAGTCTGCGCACCTGACACCAATCGCGACGATCCCGACGCGCCCGGTGTGGCGCTCGTCGGTCGCCAGGCGCGACTAAAGAGCGTATCGTGGCACGGTATGCGCCCTGCGCGCAAGGCTGCGTCAATCACCCACAACAATGTCAGTAGCGCTATGTACCCCTCAAACTTCATGTTTCCAATGAGCACGTCAAACCTCCTGTATCCAATGGGCACAATGTTTCCAGGGTACGTCGACTCCGCTCTCATTCCCCTCCTCGTACGCCAGCTGGAGAAAAAGGGACTCGACGTCAAGGTGACGATCGACCGCAACAATGCGCTGATGTATCTAGTCGTCAACAACGTATTGACTTGCAACCTGGTAGCGGTTTTCTACGACCTGCTCAACGCGCCTCCAATTTCTCACAGGGGCATCCTCAACAATTGGGCTGATCGGATCTTCGATCAGATTCGCATGGAGGCCGCAGAACTCTCCATCCCCGACGTGCTGCGTCGGCGCGTACGCACCGAGCTCGTCCCCACTTACACAGTCCAACACCCCGACTTCTCCTATGCACGGCCTTTCCCCGGTGGGCTCTCAATGATCCTGAGTATCGTCCATGCAGCCGGCACAACCAGGTGCACCACCGAGGGACTCCGCATTCGCCCTCTCAGCGTCGATGAGCTTTTCTACTACGGACAGCTGAACACTGACGCCATACCGATCACCATCACACAGAAATCCGGCCCGACAACATGCCTGTCCGGCCCGTCGCCTTTCATTGCAGCCAAAGCAGCAAACATGCCTGCGGTGATCAAGCAGCACGCGATCGAAGCGCCACACGGTATCTTCGCGCTCATCCCACAGCAGCATCTCCTCTTTGTTGCACCCGCAACCCCCGACGACCTCTCCGGTCAGCTGCAAACACTGGTGGATTTTGCCCGATTCGCGATCATCGACGCACAGCGGAACAACCCACTTCACGCCGTTAGCCGCGATATTTTCTACTTCTCCCCAGAGGGCACCTGTGAGACCGTGACATGCTCGAATGACCCCGCCGTTCAGGAGCTGCTGAGCAACCCTCAGATCAGCCCAGCCAACTACCACTTCAGCGCGCAGAAATACCTGTCTTTGCCCCCTGCTTTCGAGCAGCGGTTTTCTCGTGCTGACCACGCCTCACCTGCAGAACAGAACGCGCAATAACACGAGGGGAGGGGCGGATGCCAGCTGGCATCCGCCCCTCCCTCGCATTCACGCCTCGCGCCGGGTGCCTCCCTCACGCTCACAAAATGCGGGAGCGCGCCCAGGCTGTGGCGCTATTATTCGCCGAGGCCGCAGGCCCCGTAGATGTTGGTCAGCATGGCCAGTCGCTGTTCGAGGGACGCGTCCTTGGGGACGCACACCTTGGCACCGAGGTAGTTGGCACCACCCTTGATGGCAGCCTTGGCACAGCGAGCGATCTCTGCCTCGTTCATGAGCGAGGTCGGCTCGTCCGCCTGCGCGGGCAGGTGACCGTCGATCCAGGAGTATCCGTACTGGGTTTCCTCCGGGCCTGCGCCCGAGAAGATGATGCCGTCCAGGACGCCGCGCTTGCCGGCCTCGAGCACGTGCTCGTAGGCGGTGTCCGCGCTGCGCCCCTCCACGGCGGAGCGGCCCCAGTTGAGGTGGATGCCGATGCCGGCCTCGGAGACGACGTCGATCTCGGATTCGAGGGAGAGGAAGCCCTTTTCGGGGTTCTGCTCGGGGATGTACTTGTCGCAGTGCTCGATCACGAGCGTCGCCCCACACCAGTCCCAGGTGGCCACCTCGGCGAGCGAACGCTTGAAAGCGTCCGCCTGCGCCAGGCGCGTGGGAGCCGAGTGCAGCTGCACGCGGGCGACCAGCTGGCGACCCACTCGCTCACACAGGGCGGCGAGGTCGTCGCGCAGCGCGCGGGTGAAGTCGAGAGCGGCACCGCGTCCGGCCTCGTCGGGCGAGGCCAGGCCGAAGTTCTCGTTCTTCCAGACGTTCTGCATGGTGCCGGGGATCGCGGTGATCGTATTGAAGTCCCAGTGGGTGGCCAGGTGGCTGGCCAGAACCTCACCCTGGGTGGCGAGCTGCCCCGGGTAGGGGATCTCGACGCCGCTCACCCACGGCTGATCTGCGAGGAGTCGGTAGTAGTCGCCCTCCAGCTCCGGTGCCGGATGCGACGCGTACGCGCCGAGGATGAATGGAAGCGCCATGATAGTCGCCCTTCTACGATGAAATTATCGCTCGGATCACTACAACGAACATACTCCTGTTTCCCGTATATTCGCAGCGAAGTGACACTACCCCCAGCGATGAGCCCATCGAGGCACGCGTAAGGGCGGGCACCCACCGGTACCCGCCCCGCGCGTACGCCTCTCAGACGCTCACAGCGCCAGGTTCTCCTGACG
>CAKAEY010000001.1 GCA_916438365.1 uncultured Sanguibacter sp. | reverse complement strand
GGGAGAGAGACACCGCCACAACACACTTCATCGAGAGGGACGGCCCGCGATAGCGTGCCGTCCCTCTCGTTTTCGCGGCCCCATGCCGCTGATAGGCCGCCCGTCGTCTACTATTGGGTGGTTGAACGCGCACGATGCGCACCATGAACAAGAGCGCGCCTAGCGGCGCAGGAATAGAGGATAGACACCATGGCAGAAGAGACTCGAGGACGTGGCGAATTCGGCCGTGGTGGATACCAGAAGCGTCAGCCGCAGTGGCGCAACCGTGACGGCGAACGCTCCGACCGTGGCGAGCGCGGCGGCTACCAGCGTCGTGATGATCGTCGTGGCGGTTTCCGTGATGACCGTCGTGATGGGGATCGTGGCGGTTTCCAACGTCGTGACAATGATCGTCGTGACTTTGGTTCGCGTGATGATCGTCGCGGGGATCGCGGGGGTTACCAGCGTCGTGACGATCGCCGCGGTAACTTCGAGGACCGTGGCGAGCGCGGCGGCTACCAGCGTCGTGATGATCGTCGTGGCGGTTTCCGTGATGACCGTCGTGATGGGGATCGTGGCGGTTTCCAACGTCGTGACAATGATCGTCGTGACTTTGGTTCGCGTGATGATCGTCGCGGGGATCGCGGGGGTTACCAGCGTCGTGACGATCGCCGCGGTAACTTCGAGGACCGTGGCGAGCGCGGCGGCTACCAGCGTCGTGATGATCGTCGTGGCGGTTTCCGTGATGACCGTCGTGATGGGGATCGTGGCGGTTTCCAGCGTCGTGACAATGATCGTCGTGACTTTGGTTCGCGTGATGATCGTCGCGGGGATCGCGGGGGTTACCAGCGTCGCGACGACCGCCGCGGTGGTTTCCAGGACCGCGGACGCGGGGGCGCGTCTCGTAACGACGGCGGTTACAAGAACTACTCGTCGACGGATGAGTACGTTTCGCCCAATGGCAACGAGCCGACGATTCCCGCTGGCGTTAGCGCAGATGAGCTTGACCGCGATGCTCTGCGCGCTCTAACGACGCTGTCTGGCCCGAATCGTGACATTGTTGCTCGTCACCTGGTGATGGCCGGCCAGCTGATCGATCTTGACCCCGAGGCTGCTTACCAGCATGCACAGGCCGCCGTCGCGCGCGCAGGCCGTGTCGATGTGGTGCGCGAGGCAGCTGCGCTCACCGCCTATGCGTCGGGCCGCTACGAGGAGGCCCTGCGCGAGGTGCGCGCTGTTCGTCGTATGCGCGGCGATTCTTCGCTGCGAGCTGTGGAAGCTGACGCCGAGCGCGGTCTTGGCCATCCGGAAAAGGCCGTTGAGATCATCGACGCGACCGATCCCTCGACCCTTGAGCTCGCAGAGCAGGTCGAGCTCGTCCTCGTCTCGTCCGGGGCCCGCGCGGATCTCGGCCAAGCCGAGGTAGGCCTCGTGATCGTCGACGATGCACTCGCAGCCCTGCCGGCTGCGGCTGACGACGAACTGCGTCGCCGTCTGATGGAAGTCAAGGCGCAGCGCCTGCTCGATCTCGGCCGTGAAGACGAAGCAGCAGAGGTCATCGCGTCGATGCCCGCAGAGGTCGAGGACACGGAGATTGTCGATATCGCTCTGTACGCTGATGCCGACGTGGATGGTAAGCGTTCGCCGCTGCGTGGCTCCGGCGCGGCGCTCGCTGAAGAATACGACTGCGCGCTGCTCGACCTTGACGGCACGGCGTGGTCTGGTGACGAGACGATCGAGTACGCCGCTGCGTCGGTGCTTGAGGCGCGTGAGGCCGGCATGGCCTCGGCTTTTGTCACCAACAACGCGATGCGCACCCCCCAGCAGGTCACCGACAAGCTCAACTCCATGGACTTCGCGGCGACCCCTGACATGGTCATGACCTCCGCGATGGACATCGCAGCGATCATGGCTGAAGAGCTTGAGGAGGGCTCGAAGGTCTTCGTCATCGGCGGTGCCGGCCTGCGTCTTGCCCTCGAGGAGCGCGGCTTCGTCCTCGTGGACAGCGCCGACGACGAGCCTGTCGCGGTCGTTCAGGGCCTCGATAAGAAGGTCGACTGGGCGCTCCTGTCCGAAGGCGCCTCGCCATTGAGCGCGGTGCCGCTTTCTACGCCTCCAACCTGGACGCAACCTTGCCGATCGAGCGTGGCCAGGCCCTGGGTAACGGCTCTCTGGTCCGCGCCATCCAGCATGCGACGCGCAAGCGCCCGATCGCTGGCGGCAAGCCCGAGCCGGGTATCTACCGCCGCGCCAGCGAGCTCGTCGGCGCACAGAACCCGATCGCGGTCGGTGACCGCCTCGAGACCGACATTATGGGCGCTGTCGCCGCTGGCGTGCCCGCCCTGCACGTCCTCACCGGTGTTCACCAGGCTCGCGACGTCATCCGCGCCCCGCGTGGACAGCGCCCCAGCTACCTGGCGATCGACATGCGTGGTCTGCTGGAGGCGCACCCGGCACCCAAGCACCACCGCGATGGCACCTGGACCTGCGGTGTTTCCCAGGTTGCCAAGGCCACCCGCTCCGGCGTGCTCACGCTTGACGACGTTGAACTGACCGAGCCTGTCACGATCAGCATCGACTCCTACCGAGCACTTGCTGCTGCCGCGTGGGAATACGCGGATGGCGCTGGATCGCCGGTCACCTGCCCCGACATCACGGTCGTCGACAATGAGGATCCCGCTGGTGTCGTCTCCCAGCCCGAGCCCGTTGCCGCTCCGGACGAGGACGACTTCTACGATGTCGCCGCGGATGCCGACAAGCTGCCCGAGCCGGGCGCTTCGACCCCCCGCGTTCCTGCCCGGCGAGGAGGAGCTTGAAGAGCTCCTGGAGCGCACGGCGGATCTGGACGAGCAGGCCTGATGGCATTACGCGAGCAGACTGAAGCCCGCCTGGTCGGTTTCGATCAACTTGGCGCGTCCCTTCAAGTAGAGACGCTCCGAGCGATCGAGGCCGACCTACGGCGGGCCCTGTCTGCCGACGCGCCGACCGCTACTGTCCACCCCGGCGCGCAACTGACGGCCTCACGCAACGAGGGGAACGGCGCATGAAGTTACGCAGAATCGACTCCGAGCTGGTGCGCCGCGGCCTTGCGAAGTCCCGTTCCGCTGCCGCACAGATGATCGAGGACGGGCGCGTCAAGCTCGACGGACAGATCGTGCTCAAGCCCGCGCGCCAGATGGACCCCGCTCAGGCGATCGTCGTCGAGAAGTCGGATGATCCAGAGTACGTATCGCGTGGCGCTCACAAGCTTGCAGGAGCACTCGATGCGCTCGGTGACAAGGCACCGTTGATCGAGGGACGCCGTGCTTTGGATGCAGGCGCTTCGACGGGTGGTTTCACCGATGTGTTGCTACGGCGTGGCGCAGCGTCCGTCGTTGCCGTCGATGTCGGTTATGGCCAGCTCGCGTGGAAGCTGCAGAGCGACCCGCGCGTGGAGGTGCATGATCGGACGAACGTGCGCACGCTCGATCCAGCTTCCGTTGCTCCCGCCCCTGAGCTTGTCGTCGGCGATATGTCGTTCATTTCGCTGACGTTGGTTCTTCCTGCGCTCGTCGCTGCGGCCGCGCCCCACGCCGATTTCCTCCTCATGGTCAAGCCTCAGTTCGAAATCGGTAAGGAACGCCTCGGCCACGGCGGCGTTGTCCGTAACCCGGTGCATCACGTGGAAACCGTGGAGACGGTTGCGCGCTGTGCCATCGACCTTGGCCTGGATATCGCCGCGATCGCTGCGTCGCCTCTGCCGGGTCCGTCCGGAAACGTCGAGTATTTCGTGCACATGCGCCGTGACTATCCGGATCCCATCGATCCGACGCAGCTCACTGACTACATCCGGCGTGCGGTTGAGGCCGGACCCGCTGGAGGTTCCCGATGACTCGAGTTCTGATGGTTCGTCACCGTCACCGTCCCAATGCGGTGACGAGTGCCGTGAGCCTCGCCGAGGCACTCAAGGATCGCGGCATCGACGTTGTGGACGACGCATCGGGTGGCGATATCGACATGGTGCTCTCGATCGGTGGCGATGGCACATTCTTGGTCGCTGCGTCGAGTGCTCGCGCGCTGGGGGTGCCTCTCCTCGGCATCAATGCTGGACACATGGGTTTCTTGACTGAGTTGGGCGACAGGGGCACCGGAGACCTCGCCCGCAAGATCGCAGAAGGTGACTTTACCGTCGAGCGTCGAATGACGCTGGATGTGACGGTGGAACGCACCGACGGGTCTCGGGCTGAAGACTGGGCGCTCAACGAGGCTGTCGTCATGCACACGGATGTCGCACATCCCGTTCATTTTGCCCTCGTTGTCGACGGGCAGAAGTGTCGACGTACGGTGCCGACGGCATGATTTTGTCGACTCCGACGGGATCGACCGCCTACTCGTTTTCTGCGGGGGGCCCGGTCGTGTGGCCCGATACGGAGGCGATTGTCGTCGCCCCGTTGGCCGCTCACGGCCTTTTCACGCGCCCGCTCGTCGTTGGCCCGTCGGCGTGTGTGGAGATCGTTGTTCTCGATGACATGTGGACGCCTCCGGAGATGTGGTGTGACGGCCTGCGGCGTATGACCGTCCCCGCCGGAGCAGTGGTGCGTGCGCGCGTCGGCTCATCGCCGCTGCAGCTCGTGCGCGTGGACGATACGCCGTTTTCTGCGCGTCTCGTTCGCAAGTTCAATCTTCCCGTGCGCGGGTGGAGGGATGGTCCCCAGTGATCGAGTCGCTCGACATTTCGCATCTCGGTGTCATCGAGTCTGCCCACGTCGACTTTGGTGAGGGCCTTATCGTCGTCACCGGCGAAACCGGTGCGGGTAAGACGATGGTGCTGTCAAGCTTGCAGCTGCTGCTCGGCGCCCGCGCGGATGCTGCGCTCGTGCGTTCGGGCGCTGATCGTTTGTCCGTCGACGGCATTTTCTCGGTGGGGGAGGAGGTCGCAGCACGCGTTGAGGAGAGCGGCGGCCTCGTCGAGGGTGGCGAGCTCATTGTCGGTCGTTCGGTGCGCGCTGCCGGGCGCTCCCGCGCGCACCTCGGATCACGTCCCGTGCCGGCCTCGGTTTTGACGGATATCGTCGGGTCGATGGTGACGATCCACGGGCAGGCCGACCAGATCCGCTTGACGGGGGAAGCTGCCCAGCGCCGTGCGCTCGATCAGTTCGGCGGTGAGGAGCACGCGGCTGCGCTCGAAGAGTACCGCGCCGCTTTCCGTCACGCGGTCGACGTCAAGCATCGCCTGGATTCCCTGCGTGGCGATGCGAGCGAGCGCGCCGAGGAACTGGAGGATCTGCGAGCAGCCATCCAGCAGATCGAAGAACTTGACCCGGTGAGCGGCGAGGAGGAAGACCTCGTTCGCGAGGCAGCGCGCCTGACGAACGTCGAGGACCTGCGCGCGCTGATTGGCGTGTCCCTGGGGTATCTCAAGGGCGACGATCGCGGTGACTTTACCGGGGCAGTCGAGGCAACCCGCCACGCCTACGCGCAGCTCGATGACGCAGCCCGATTCGACGAGGCCGTGGCTGAGTTTGTGGGACGCGCGCGCAGTCAGGTGCTCGAACTGGAAGCGCTTGCCGATGACGTCTCGGCGTACCTGTCGCGCCTCGATGCGGATCCGGAGAGGCTGGCGCAGATTCACGCGCGGCGGGCGGCCATCAAGGACGTTCTGCGCGGGCGGGCTGCTGACATCGAGGGCCTTCTCGCGTGGGCCGACGAGGCTCGCTGCCGCGTCGAAGAACTCTCTTCGCCGGGGTCCGATCCTGAGACTGTCGAACGTGAACTGGTGGCCGCACAGGAGCGTGTGCTTGAGTGCGGGCGCCGCGTCACGCAGGCGCGAGTGCGTCTCGCGGCACAGCTTGCGGAGGGCGTGAACGAGGAGCTGCACGCCCTGTCGATGCCCGACGCGACGCTGCACATCGATTGTGAGCCGACGAAACCGACCTCGCATGGATGCGAGACCGTCGTTTTCCGGCTGCAACCGCATCTCCACGCTCCCGCCCGCCCACTTGGACAGGGAGCCTCCGGAGGCGAACTGTCGCGCGTCATGCTCGCATTGGAACTGATGCTGGGGCGCACTGAGGCCTCCTCGACGTTCATCTTCGACGAGATCGATGCCGGCATTGGCGGGCAGACGGCCACGGAGGTCGGCGCACGCCTGAAGAAGCTTGCCCAAACGCGGCAGGTCATTGTTGTCACGCACCTGGCCCAAGTCGCGGCTTTCGGCGACCAGCACCTCGTCATCGAAAAGAACGACGGGACCACGAAGGTGCGCGAAGTCAGCGGGGATGAGCGCGAAGCCGAACTGACGCGCATGATGGGTGGGGATCCGCACTCAGCTGCGGCGCGCCGCCACGCTTCGCAAGTCTTGGCCTCTGCCGTGTCACAATCGCAGGGATGAGTGAGACACTTTCAAAGGAATCGAGCGCGCGCTCCGGGCGGATTCGCATTGACGACCGTCCCAAGCATCTAGCGACGCGCCTAGAGCGCGGCGAGATCGCCGTCATTAACGTTGCGGATCTGGATCGCGAGAGCGCCGCGGCGCTTGTCGCCGCCGGTCCCGTGGCCGTGCTGAACGCGCAGCCTTCTCTGACGGGCCGCGCAGCCGCCCTGGGGCCTCGCCTTATTCTCGAGGCCGGCATCGTCCTCGTCGATGACCTGGGCCAGGACATCATGTCGCTGCGCGAAGGTCAAGAAGTGACGGTGACAGGCTCGAAGGTCCTCGTGGACGGCTCCGTCATCGCGACCGGCTCCGTCGTGTCCCCGGACGACTTGGACGTCGACGTCGCCGACTCGTCCGCGCTTTCGCCGCCGTTGACGCTTCGATTGAGGACTATCTGGGCAAAGATGGCGCGACGGTGCTGCGTGGAGTCGACGTTCCCCAGCTATCCGACCTCGGTAAGCGGCCGATTCTCCTCGTGACGGGTGCTGCCGAGGCGAAGGCTGAATTGCGCGCGCTTGCGCGGTGGCGCTCCGAGGTTAGCCCCTTCGTGATCGCCGTCGACGGCGGAGCCGACGTGGCTCTGAAGGCCCGCCTGTCGCTCGACCTCGTCGTCGGCGATGCCGAACTGATGAGCGAGAAGGCGATCCGCAAGGCCCGCTCCTTTATCGTCCGCGTCGGAGGAGACGGTCTCGCCCCCGGCGCAGATCGACTCGACCGCATGGGCGTTGTTTACGAACGCATCGCCATGGCTGGCACGTCTCTCGACGCGGCTCTCGTTGTCGCCGCACATTCGTCGGCGCCCGCTGTCGTCACCGCCGGCGTGTCCTACGGGGAGGCGGAACTGGTTGACGCAGGCCGAGCCCTGGTCGCCCCCGCATTCTTCTCGCGCCTCGCGGTTGGCTCTCGTCTTATCGGCGCGCAGGCGGTTGCGGCTACCTTCCGCCCGCGTCCGCGCGGTTGGACGCTTGTCCTGCTCGCCGTGGTCGCACTGGCCCTGATGGGTGTCGCCCTGTGGTCGACCCCGTGGGGCAATGACCTGCTGCACCCCGTTACTTCATTCTTCGACTCGCTGATGCACTCCGCAGGAGGAGCCCAATGATTAACTTCCGCTACCACGTTGTCTCGATCATCGGGATCTTCATCGCCCTGGCCGTTGGCGTCGTTCTGGGGGCAGGCCCGCTGCAGAGCCGTATCCAAGCCGGCGTCAGCTCGTCGGCTACTGCCTCGACAGCGGATCCGCTGCTGAGCGCTCAAGCCGATGCGGAGGCAGCCGGCCTCAAGGCTCTCGCATCTTCGACGCTGACCGGTTCGCTCAGCTCCGCCAAGGTTGCTCTCGTCGTCCTGCCCGGCGCATCTGACGATGACGTGGCCGCGATTCGTTCGACGCTGACCGATGCCGGCGCGAGCGTCGTCGGGCGTGTGACGCTGAGCGACAACTGGCAGTCGACCTCGATGAACCAGTACCGCACGACACTGTCCACGACCCTGGCGTCGCATCTCGCCTCCGGTGCGGCCAAGACCGCTAGCGCCGATGGCGTCGTTGGTTATTCGATTGTCCAGGTGCTCACCACCACCGGAGCTGAGACCGACCTGCTGCGTCAGATTCTCACCGACGAATCCACGCCGATCATGACCGTTGACGAGGATGCGAATGGAGGCGCAACGGCGATCGTCGCGGTCGGACCGCGCGCGCAGGCCTCGGCCGTCTCCAACGCGACGCCCGCTGCGGAGACTCAGAGCCCGGATGCGTGGGTTGGCCTCGGTCAGGCCCTCGGTTCGACGAACGGCGTTCTCGTTGGCGATGCCTCCACCCGTGACGCGATGATCTCTCAGGTGCGCGCTAGTGGCGTCACCGTCACGACGGTTGACTCCGTTGGTACGACCCTCGCCGCCGTCGATACCGCGCTCGCGCTGTCGACGCCCGCGACGGGTGCCCGCGCTTTCGGTGTGGGTAACGGAGCACAGTCTGTCATCCCCAGCAACAAGTAAAGCGCGTCAATACGCGATGTGCCTCGTCGGCCCCCGCTGATCTGCCGAGATCGCGGGGGCTGATTCATGGAGGGAGTGTTAGACTGAAGTTCCATGGTGAGTACTTCAATGCGCACGGAGCGTGCGGAACATTCCATGACCAAGCATATTTTCGTCACGGGCGGCGTTGTGTCCTCGTTGGGCAAGGGCCTGACCGCCTCCAGCTTGGGTAGGTTGCTTCGTTCCCGGGGGTTGCATGTGGTCATGCAGAAGCTCGACCCCTACATCAATGTCGATCCCGGCACGATGAATCCGTTCCAGCACGGCGAGGTCTTCGTGACCGAGGACGGCGCAGAAACCGACCTGGATATCGGCCACTACGAACGCTTCCTGGATGTGAACCTGTCGGGCGCTGCAAATGCGACGACGGGCCAGGTGTACTCCACGGTTATTGCTAAGGAACGCCGCGGCGAGTATCTCGGCGACACCGTTCAGGTTATTCCGCATATCACAGACGAGATTAAGAACGTGATGCGTCGCCAGGCGCAGCCCGATGAGAACGGGAATTGCCCCGACGTGATCATCACCGAAATTGGCGGCACCGTCGGCGATATCGAATCGCAGCCGTTCCTCGAGGCGGCCCGTCAGGTGCGCCACGACCTCGGGCGCTCAAACGTGGCTTTTGTGCACGTGTCGCTGATTCCTTTCCTGCCCGCAGCAGCTGAGCTGAAGACGAAGCCGACGCAGCACTCCGTCAGTGCACTGCGCTCGATTGGCATTGCACCGGATGCGTTGGTGCTGCGCACCGATCGCCCGCTGCCGGAAGGCATCAAGTCGAAGGTAGCGCTCATGTGCGATGTGGACCGTGACGCCGTCATTGAGTGCGCCGATGTCCCTCCATCTACAACGTGCCGTTGACGCTGTATCGAGAGGGGCTCGACGCCTACCTCGTCCAGCGGCTCGGATTGTCCTTCCGCGACGTTGACTGGAAGGAATGGAAGGAACTTCTGGAGCGCGTGCATTCCCCGAAGCACCGCCTTGAGGTTGCTCTCGTTGGCAAGTACATCGACCTGCACGACGCCTATCTGTCGGTATCTGAAGCAATTAAGCACGGCGGCTTCGCGAATAATGCGCGGGTCGATATCCGCTGGGTTGCGTCGGATACATGCGAAACTCCCGAAGGCGCTGCCCGCGAGCTCGCTGGCGTTGATGCGATCGTTGTTCCCGGAGGATTCGGCATTCGGGGCATCGAGGGCAAGCTTGGTGCTCTGCGGTGGGCGCGCGAGCATCGTGTTCCGACGCTGGGCCTGTGCCTGGGTCTGCAGTGCATGGTGATTGAGGCCGCCCGTCATCTTGCGGGGATCCCGGGAGCCTCGTCGACGGAAATGGATCCTGATACGACCGAGCCCGTCATTCATACGATGGCTGACCAGCATGAATTCGTCGACGAAGGTGGTGATATGGGCGGTACGATGCGGCTCGGTGCATACCCGGCGAAGCTAGCCCCGAATTCGATCGTCGCCACAACCTATGGGACGACCGAGGTCAGCGAGCGGCACCGCCATCGCTACGAGGTCAACAATGCCTACCTCGAAGGTCTCGAAAAGGCAGGCTTGAAGGTGTCTGGAACCTCTCCGGACGGCTCACTTGTGGAGTTCGTCGAGCTTGATTCGAAGCAGCATCCCTACTATGTTGCAACGCAGGCGCACCCGGAGTTTAAGAGTCGTCCGACGCGCCCGCACCCGCTTTTCGCGGGGCTGATTGAGCTGCGTTGAAGCGTCACGTGGGGCGTTATTCTTCGCGTTCGGACGAGAAGGAATAAGAGACGACATGCATTTTCTGTCGAACGAGCAGGTTCAGGCCATTGCGGATCAACCAAGCCCGCACGCGGTGACGGCGAGCCAGGTCGTATGGAGCGGCCGCATCGTCGACATGGTCAAGGACCACGTCATTGTCGTCGAGGGGCAGGAACCCGTGGTTCGTGAATACACACGCCACCCGGGTGCCGTTGCCGTGGTTGTGCTGCGCGGTGAGAGTGGGGGAGAGGAGATTCTCCTCGAACGTCAGTACCGTCACCCCGTGAAGGCCTTGCTGTGGGAGATTCCCGCGGGGCTGCTTGACATCCCCGGTGAGGATCCGCGCGTCGCAGCGCAGCGTGAGCTTGCTGAAGAGGCGGATCTGGTTGCGAAACGCTGGGATGTTCTCGTCGACTACTTCACCTCTCCCGGTGGCTCGACCGAGCCGCTGCGTATTTTCCTCGCGCGCGACCTTCGGGACGCCGACGAGGCTTTCGACCGTGAGGACGAGGAGGCGACGATGGAATACGCGTGGGTTGGCCTCGACGATGCCCTCACCATGGTGCTGGACGGGCGACTGCATAATCCGTCGGCCGTCATCGGTGTGCTCGCCACCCACGCTGCCCGCGCCCGCGGGTGGGCTGGATTGCGGCCCGCCAATGCCCCGTGGCTTCGCTCCTGATTACTCCGTAGGCCCTTAGTCCCGAAATTTGTGGGCCGTCCGACACTCCTAACGGCTTTTCGCAACGCCTATTTATCTAAATTGGCGTACACTCGTTCCCAGAGAAAAGCACACAGAGGCGCAGTAATGGAGCGTCGGAGCGGAGGACACGTGGCAGAAGAATCAGACGCCACTACTCGACAGCAGGTGCTCGATCTCATCGTCGAAAAGGGGCCGGTCACGGCCTCGTCGATTGCGAAGGTCCTGGGGCTGACGACGGCTGCCGTGCGGCGCCACATCACGCTCCTGTTGGACTCCAAGGAGATCGCCGAGCACGAGCCCAGCGCTCCGTCGAAGCGTGGTCGTGGCAGGCCCGCACGTCACTATGTCGCTACCGAACGGGCACACGTTCACCTTGCCGATGGATATTCCGACCTGGCTTCCAAGGCCCTCGGGTACCTTGGGCAGCTCGGTGGGAATGAGGCCGTCGAGTCTTCGCTGCGGCGCGTTCGCGTGAGATCGAGCGGCGCTACGCCCCGATCGTGCGCGATGCGGGTTCAGATCCGCGGGTGCGTGCCCAGGCGCTCGCCGATGCGCTGACGCAGGATGGCTACGCGGCCACTGTGCGTGACATCGGCGGTGGAACGCTTGCCGTTCAGCTGTGCCAGGGCCACTGCCCGATTCAAATGTCGCGGGGGATTTCCCGCAGCTGTGCGACGCCGAGACGCTTGCCTTTGGCAAGCTGCTGGACGTCCACGTCCAACGACTGTCCACGCTTGCTGGCGGAGGACACGTGTGCACCACCCACATTCCCGTGGGTATGCCCGTGATTCGCCCCGGAGCGCGGAACGTGCGACGCAAGTAGCACTTGGTTAAGAACGAGAGGTTGACACAACTATGACGCAGGCACCCGCCTCGGGCGCTGATGACCGTCGAATGACCGATGACGAGATCATCGAGTCGATCGGCGGTTACGAATACGGTTGGCACGACTCCGACGACTACTCGAAGGATGTCCCCACCGGAATTAACGAAGAAATCGTTCGCTTCATCTCTGAGGTGAAGGACGAGCCGCAGTGGATGCGGGAGCGCCGCCTGAAGGCGCTGGAACTGTTCGAACGCAAGCCGATGCCGGCGTGGGGCCCCGACCTGTCCCACGTGGATTTCGATTCGTTCAAGTACTACGTGCGTCCCACGGATCGCCAGGTCAACGACTGGGAAGACCTGCCCGAGGAAATCCGCGATACCTACGACCGCCTCGGTATCCCCGAGGCCGAGAAGTCGCGCCTGGTCTCCGGCGTCGCCGCCCAGTACGAGTCTGAGGTCGTCTACCAGCAGATCCAGGAAGACCTGGAGCGCCAGGGCGTCATCTTCACCGACACCGACACCGGCCTGCGCGAGTACCCCGAGATTTTCGAGGAGTACTTCGGCAAGTGCGTTCCCGCCGGCGACAATAAGTTCTCCGCGCTGAACACGGCCGCATGGTCCGGTGGTTCCTTCGTCTACGTCCCCAAGGGCGTCCACGTGACGATCCCGCTGCAGGCGTACTTCCGCATCAACACCTCGGCGATGGGACAGTTCGAGCGCACGCTCATCATCGCCGACGAGGGCTCTTACGTGCACTACGTCGAGGGCTGCACCGCCCCGATCTACGACGAGAACTCCCTCCACTCCGGCGTCATCGAGATCTTCGTGAAGAAGGACGCTCGCGTGCGCTACACGACCATCCAGAACTGGTCGACGAACGTTCTCAACCTGGTGACCCAGCGTGCGATGGTTGAGGAAGGCGGCACCATGGAATGGGTCGACGGCAACATGGGTGCCGCGATCACCATGAAGTACCCGGCCTGCTTCCTCATGGGCGAGCATGCTCGTGGCGAGACCTTGTCCATCGGTTTCGCCGGCCCCGGCCAGCAGCAGGACACCGGCGCCAAGATGGTGCACATGGCGCCCCACACGTCCTCGTCGATCGTGTCGAAGTCCGTGTCCCGAGGCGGCGGCCGCACGTCCTACCGTGGCCTCGTCCAGGTCAACGCCCGTGCGCGTCACTCCAAGTCGAACGTCCTGTGCGACGCCCTGCTCGTCGACAAGATCTCGCGGACCGATACCTACCCCTACGTTGACGTGCGCACCGACGACGTCGAAATGGGCCACGAGGCGACCGTCACGAAGGTGAGCGCCGACCAGCTCTTCTACCTGATGAGCCGCGGCCTCGACGAGAACGAGGCCATGGCGACGATCGTCCGCGGCTTCGTCGAGCCGATCGCCAAGGAGCTGCCGATGGAGTACGCCCTCGAGCTCAACCGCCTCATTGAACTGCAGATGGAAGGATCCGTCGGCTGATGACGACCCCCAACACTATTGTCGACACCATGAACAAGGCCCACTCGCACGGGGGCGACGCCGAAAAGGCTCACCCGTCGCGCGCGGACCGTCCGACCTCGTTCAACCTGGACGACATTGCGGTGCCTCACGGCCGCGAGGAGGACTGGCGATTCACCCCGATGCGTCGCATCGAGCGCCTTTTCGAGCCCTCCAACTACGATGCGGGCGACGCGCCCGTGACGGTTGACGCTACCGCCCCCGTCGTCGTCGAGACCGTCTCGCGCGACGACAAGCGCCTGGGCACCGTCCTGGCTCCCGGCGACCGCACCGCAGTCGTCGCCTGGAACGGCTTCGAGCAGGCGACCGTCGTTGAGATCCCGGCCGAGGCCGAACTCGACGCACCCGTGCGCATTAACGTCGCAGACGTCGAAGGCACTCGCGTGCAGCACCTCGTGATCCGCGCTGGCGCTTTCTCCCAAGGCGACCGTCATCCTGTCGCACAGCGGTTCCGCTCAGGCTGCGCTCAACCAGACCGTTGAGGTCGAAACGGGCGACAGCGCGAATCTGACCGTCGTGTCGCTGCAGGAATGGGACGACACCGTTCTGCACGCCTCGAACCAGCGCCTGGCGCTGGGCCGTGACTCCAAGCTCACGCACATTGTCGTCAGCTTCGGCGGCGACCTCGTGCGCGTGTGCGCCGACACCGACTTCCGCGGCCCCGGCGCCGAGCTCAACATGCTCGGCATCTACTTCGCGGACGGCGGCCAGCACCTCGAGCACCGCGTGTTTGTTGACCACTCACAGCCCAAGTGCTTCTCGCGCGTCACCTACAAGGGTGCCCTGCAGGGCAAGGACGCACACTCGGTGTGGATCGGCGACTGCCTCATCCGCGAGGCCGCCGACGGCACGGACACCTACGAGCTGAACCGCAACCTGGTGCTCACTGAGGGCGCCAAGGCGGACTCCGTGCCCAACCTCGAGATCGAGAATGGCGAGATCGAAGGTGCCGGACACGCGTCCGCGACCGGTCGTTTCGACGACGAGCAGCTGTTCTACCTGATGAGCCGTGGTGTTCCTGAGCACGAGGCACGCCGCCTGGTCGTGCGCGGCTTCTTCGCCGAACTGATCAACCAGATCGGCGTCCCCGAGGTGGTTGACCACCTCATGGCAACCGTCGAGGCCGAGCTGGCCAAGTCCCGTAACAACTGAGCTGTAAGGAATACACATGTCGACTCTGCGTATTAAGGATCTGCACGTCTCCGTCGAGACCGCCGAGGGCCCCAAGGAAATCCTCAAGGGCGTTAACCTCACCATCAACTCCGGCGAAATCCACGCCATCATGGGCCCCAACGGCTCCGGTAAGTCCACCATGGCCTACGCTCTGGCCGGTCACCCCGACTACGAGATCACCTCGGGCGAGGCCTGGCTCGACGACCAGCTCATCACCGAGATGAGCGTCGACGAGCGCGCCAAGGCTGGCCTCTTCCTGGCCATGCAGTACCCCGTCGAGGTCGCGGGCGTGTCCGTCTCCAACTTCCTGCGCACCGCCAAGACCGCGATCGACGGCCAGGCTCCCGCCCTGCGCTCGTGGGTCAAGGAGATGAAGACCTCCATGGAGAACCTGCGCATGGACTCCGACTTCGCCGAGCGCGACGTCAACGTCGGCTTCTCCGGCGGCGAGAAGAAGCGTCTCGAGATCCTCCAGATGGAGCTCCTCAAGCCCTCCTTCGCCGTCCTCGACGAGACCGACTCCGGCCTCGACGTCGACGCTCTGCGCATCGTGTCCGAGGGCGTCAACCGCGTCCACGGCGAGACCGGCTGCGGCGTCATGCTGATCACGCACTACACCCGTATCCTGCGCTACATTAAGCCCAGCCACGTTCACGTTTTCGTCGACGGCCGCGTCGCCGCTCAGGGCGGCCCCTGAGCTGGCCGACGAGCTCGAAGAGAACGGCTACGACAAGTACCTGGGTCTCTGATCACGGTGTCCACGGACTTCACCGCCGCCGAGCTCGACGCTATTCGATCGGACTTTCCCGATTCTGAGTCGCGTCGGGCGCGGCGGCGCCCATTGCGTACCTCGACGCGTCTGCGACCTCGCAAAAGCCGGCATGCGTCATCGACGCCGAGGCTGACTTCTATCGCCACAGCAACGGCGCGGTTCACCGGGGCACGCACCTCCTCGGCGACGAGGCAACCGACGCTTTTGAGAGCGCTCGGGTTTCCTTGGCCTCGTTCGTGGGCGTTTCGCCCGACGAGATCGTGTGGACGAAGAACGCGACCGAGGCGATCAACCTTGTCGCGCTGTCCATTGGAAACGCGTCGCAGGGGATGGGAGGTGCGGAGTCTGCCGCTCTGCGCGTGGGACCGGGCGACCGGATCGTCTGTACCCGCGCCGAGCATCACGCGAACCTCGTTCCGTGGCAGCAGCTGTGTGAACGCACGGGCGCGGAGCTCGCGTGGCTCGATCTGACCCCTGACGGTCGCATCGACCTGGACACACTGTCCGTGATCACGCCGAACACTCGGCTAGTAGCATTCACCCACGTGTCCAACGTGACCGGTGCGGTTTCCCCTGTCGCGGCCGTGGCTGCGGCCGCTCGGGCTGTCGGAGCACTGATCCTCCTTGACACGTGCCAATCCAGCGCGCATATGCCGCTCGACCTGTCCGCGCTCGACGTGGACTTTGCGGTGTTTTCGTCGCACAAGATGCTCGGGCCCACGGGTGCCGGTGCCCTGTGGGGGCGTCGCGCACTGCTGGCTGCGATGCCGCCTGTCCTGACGGGCGGATCGATGATCGAATGGGTGACCATGGAGGAATCGACTTTCATGGCTCCGCCCGAGCGCTTCGAAGCAGGATCGCAGCCCGTCGCACAGATCGCCGCATGGGCCGAGGCCCTGCGCTACTTGTCGGCACTCGGCATGGACCGCGTGGAAGCCCACGAGCACGCGCTCACCTCCATGATGCTCGATGGAATCTCGTCGATCGACGGCATTGAAGTCCTTGGCCCGAACTCGGACGTCGATCGTATCGGCGTCGTTGCATTCGCCGTCGACGGTGTGCATCCGCACGACGTCGGCCAGTTCATGGACTCCGTGGACGTGGCCGTGCGCGTTGGACACCACTGCGCGATCCCGCTCCATACATTCTTCCAGGTGCGATCTTCCGCGCGTGCCTCTGTCGCGCCGACCACCACCGTGCAGGAGATCGAGCGTCTCGTCGATGGCCTCTCGAAGGTGCGTCGTTTCTTTGGCCGATAGAATCGACAACAGTAGCGGAATCATGTGGAAAGGTTGCCATGGGAAGTCTTGAGCAGTTGTACCAGCAGGTGATCCTCGATCACGCGCGTGAGAAGCACGGCGCGGGTGATCCGAGCGGTATGGATGCTTCGTCGCACCAGGTCAACCCCACGTGCGGCGACGAGGTGACGCTGGGCGTCACGCTGGATGGGCAGCGACTCGCCTCCCTGCAGTGGGACGGTGACGGCTGCTCGATCTCGCGCGCGTCGCTGTCCATGATGACCGACCTCACCGAAGGGCAAGTCCGCCGAGGAAATCGGCCGCCTGTACCGGGACATGGAGGTCATGATGCATTCGCGTAACCTCGGCGTCGACGATGAGATCCTCGATGACCTGGGCGACGCTGCCGCTCTCGAATCCACCTCGCAGTTCGCGAATCGCGTGAAGTGCGCCCTCCTGGGCTGGTACGCGCTGCGCGACGCGATGGCCAAGTCCGGCATTGATATTTCCACCGCGGGCGAGCCCGCTGAGCAGTAAAGGAACACCCATGAGTAACCCGATGGCTCAGTCTGAGCCCGTCGAGCAGCGCTTCGGAGCGCCTGCGCCCGAAGCGCCGGCCACCGACGTGCCCACCCGTCAGATTGACGGCACCGACGTCATCGAGCAGGGCACGCTTGCGGCCGAGAACGTCCTGGAAGCCCTCAAGGACGTTATCGACCCCGAGCTCGGCATCAACATCGTCGATCTCGGCCTGGTCTACGGCGTCGTCATCGGTTCCGAGAACCAGGTGCGCCTCGATATGACCCTGACGTCGGCCGCCTGCCCGCTGACCGATGTCATCGAACGCCAGGCGCAGACGATCCTGTCTGCCGTGACCGACGAGGTCCAGATCAACTGGGTCTGGATGCCGCCGTGGGGCCCCGATCGCATCACGCCCGATGGCCGTGAGCAGCTGCGTGCCATTGGTTTTAACGTCTGATTGGCCATGACGTGAATCCCCCGGAAGCGTGAGCTTCCGGGGGATTTATGCTGTGGGCGGTCAGCACCGCGTTGATCGTCGGCCGAGCCTCGGTCAGCGAAGGAAACGAAGAATCGCGCCCCGCGCACGGGCGCTACGCGCGGCCGAGCTTCTCGCGCACGACCTGGGCGACCTTGCGACGCAGGATCTTTCCCATCTGGTTGCGCGGAAGCTCGGCGATGATGACGAGCTGGCGGGGGAGAGCGTAGTGCGCAATCGTCTTCTCTGCCCAGGCGCGCACCTCCTCGAGAGTGAGAGGAGCGCTGCCGTCCTTCATGATGATAGCTGCGGCAACCTCTTCGGTCGCCTCCGAAATGGGCACCCCCACGACGGCGACGTCGTTGACCGACGGATGAGTGCGAATCGCGGCCTCCACCTGGGACGGGTAGACGTTGAAGCCGCCGGACAAAATCAGTTCTTTTTTTGCGGTCCGCCATCGAAATGAACCCATCACTGTTCACGCCGATATCGCCGGTCTTAAACCAGCCCTCAGACGTAAACACGCGCGCGGTCTCTTCGGGCGCATCCAGGTACCCGCTAAAGACCTGAGGACCGCGAACAATAATCTCTCCTGGCTGGCCGTCCTCAACGTCGAGCGTATCGTCGTCCAGCGAGACGAGGCGCAGTTGTGTGGAAGGGAACGGAACGCCAAGAACACCGTGACGGCGCTTGTCCGACAGTGGCGCACCGGTCAAAACCGGAGCGGTTTCGGACAGGCCGTAGCCCTCGACGATCATGCCACCAGTGGCTGCCTCCCACTGGCTCGCGAGCGCCGTCGACAGCGGCATGGCACCGGCGACCGAGTAACGGATGGAGGAGAGATCTGTGTTCGTCTGTGTGGCGAGTCGGAGGATCCTCTCGAACATCGGAGGAACGCCGACGAAGAAGGTGATCGGGCGACGTTTGTGCGCGTCGAGGGCCATCTTCGCGTCGAATTTTGGCAGCAGGACCTGAGTGGCCGCCTTGCGCACGGATGCACACAGGAAGAATGTCAGACCGAAGGCGTGGAAGTAGGGAAGGAGCGAGAAGAAGGTTTCCGCACCCTCGTGCAGCTTCCAGACCCAAAACATGCACTGGTTGACGTTGACCCCGATGTTGCGGTGGGTGAGGGGAGCGGACTTGGGGATGCCGTTCGTTCCGGACGTATGCAGGATCACCGCACGATCGTCGGGGGAGGGCAGCGGGAAAGACGGGTCAATGGGCGTCGACGAGGCCGTGGCGCGGTCCCACGACCGCGTGCCCGCAGGAACTGGGCCACGGAGCTGGTTGCGGGTCTCGCGGGCCCGAGCGACCGGAAGCCTCAGGAGTAGACGCTGCGAGGAGGGCATTCCGTGCGAAATATCCACCGTGAACACGGTGTCGAGAACGTCAAGCGGATAGGCGTCCACGCACTTTTCCCACACGATCGCCACCTTGCCGCCGTGGCGGCCCAGCTGTCCTGCGATCTCCGACGCCGGAGCGAGTGGATTGTGCTGCGCGGCGATCGCCCCAATACGCATGCACGCGTAGAAGGCAACAAAAGCCTGCGGGCAGTTCGGGAGCGCGATGGCCACCGTATCACCGGGCCCGACCCCTGCCTCGTGCAGAACCTGCGCAGCCTTGTGGACCTGATCGCGCACCTGTGCGTACGTGGTCGTTGCCCCGAAGTAGTCGAGCGCGATGCGATCGGGATACAAGCGCGCCGCATCGTCCAAGAGGCTGTACAGCGACTCATCTGGCACGGGAACCTCGTAGGGGACCGCGTCGTACATGTCGTGAGCCTGCTCGACGATGCTGCGTGTCATGACTTCCTCCTGCGAATCGGCGCACTCAATTGTACCGAGCCACGGGTGCACTCACACCCGAGGAACGCTCCAGGTGTCACACGTCGAGATATCGCCCGAATCGAGTCCGCGCTGCAGCCACGTCGCGCGCTGGTCCGCGCTGCCATGCGTCCACGTTTCAGGGTTCGAGGACCCCTGGTACTTCTCCTGCAGACGGTCATCCCCGATCGCTTGAGCGGTCTGAAGCGCACCCATGACCTGATCGGTCGTCGGGGTCTTCAGGAACGGCGTACCGGTCGACGGATCGGGGGTGCTGGAAGCCCAGTGCATCCACACGCCCGCGTAGCAGTCGGCCTGGAGCTCGCTGCGCACGCCCGCGCCCTGGTCGCCGGACTCACGGGTATCGTGCGCACGGAAGACACCCTGGATGTTCTGGATGTGGTGTCCCCACTCGTGGGCCACAACGTATTCCTGCGCGAGCACGGAATCGGAGGCGCCGTATTTGGAGACCATGTCGTCGAAGAACCCGAGGTCGAGGTACACCGTCGAATCTCCGGGGCAGTAGAACGGGCCCACGGCGCTCGTCGCGTTACCACATGCGGTGGAGACGGAGTTCG
Source organism: uncultured Sanguibacter sp. (assembly GCA_916438365.1). The sequence continues at coordinate 84,212 of CAKAEY010000001.1, read as the reverse complement.
TGAAGATCTGGAAATCGGGCAGCTGGTACGCGACGCCCGCGTCCTGGGCCGCCAGCTGGGTCTTCCACACCGCGTCGAGGGACTGCGCAGTGGCGACCATCCGGCACTCAACGCGAGTGTTGGCGTCCTGTCCCGTCTGGCAGGTAGACGTATCGACCGCCGAAGACGAGGTTGACGACGTGTCAGGCGATGCCGACAGTAGGCCCGTCAGATCAATGCCGGTGAAGTAGGAGAACCCGAGGATCAAGAGAACACCGAGCAGCGAGCCACCGCCCGCACCCGCGATCTTCCGCCCCGCGCCGGACGTACCAACGCGCGAGGGATCCAAACGGATGTTGTCATTGAAACTCATGGTTGCTCCACACTTTCAGCGGCGGCACCCGGCCTCGTAACGGCCGAGCATGTCGGAACGGAACTCGTCAAAGCACCCGTTGATGATCGATGCGCGGATTCCATCGACGAGACGCAGTGTAAACCACTCGTTGTGGATGGTCGCGAGCGTTGCCGACAGGATCTCCTTCGCCTTGAACAGATGATGAATGTACGCGCGGGTGTAGTGGGTGCAGGTGTAGCACCCGCAGCCGTCGACAAGGGGCGTGAAATCCCTCTTGAAACGCGCATTCGTAATGTTGAAACGCCCGTCTGGCGTGTAGATCGCGGCGTTACGCGCGACGCGCGAAGGATTGACGCAGTCGAAGGTGTCGGCACCGGCTGCGACGCCAGCGAACAGGTCCTCAGGCTCAGAAATGCCCAGAAGGTGGCGGGGACGATCCTCGCCCAGCTCCTCACAGACCCACGAGACGATCGTCCCGAGGTTTTCCTTCTCGAGGGCACCACCGACGCCGAATCCGTCAAAGCGCTGACCGTCAACCTCCATGTCCGCCATCGTGCGCGCGGCCGCTCGACGCAGGTCCTCCCACTGGGCACCCTGGATGACACCCCACAGCTGTTGATACGGCTTGTGAGCACGTTCCTCGGTGAGGCGCTTGTGCTCGGCGAGGCATCGCGCGGCCCACGCGTGGGTGCGCTCGAGAGACTCCTCCTGGTAGGAGCGCGGGTGCAGCAGGCTCGTCAGCTCATCGAAGGCAAACATGATGTCGGAGCCGAGCTGATGCTGGATCCCCATCGACACCTCGGGGTTGAAGCGATGCTTCGTACCATCGATGTGGCTCGAGAAGATGACGCCGTCGTCGTCGACGACCGCGTTGGACGCCTTGATGGCCTGCATCTGAACGGCGGGGTCGGTTGGGTCGGCCTGCCCGGAGAACTCCTGCGACAAGACCTTCTTGAAGCCGGCTCCAAGAGACAGAACCTGGAAGCCACCGGAATCGGTGTAGGTGGGGCCGGACCAGTTCATGAAGGAGGCGAAACCGCCAGCCTCGTCGACGATGTCGGATCCCGGCTGCAGGTACAGGTGGTAGGCGTTCGCGAGGACAGCCTGCGCTCCCAGCGAGCGCACCATCTCGGGCGTGAGGGCCTTGACGTTGGCTTTCGTGCCGACGGGAATGAACGCGGGGGTCGCGATCGTCCCGTGCGCGGTGTGGATGACGCCGGTGCGCCCGAGGCCTCCGTGGGACTCCATTCGGTGCCCGATCGTGAAGCCTCTATCGGGATCGTGCGCTCCCTCCGAGGCCGGGGGCTCAAAAGGCGTGAGCTGCTCGGGGTCGGGAGCGGACAGCCAGTTCTCATTCATCGGTCGAAGACCTCGTCCTTCTTCAGTCCCTCCGTGCGCCGAATGGCCGCGATGACCGGGTACGTCAGCGGAAGCAGGATGACCTCAAGCAGCACCTTGTAGAAGTAGCCGGTGACGGTGTAGTTGATGAAGTTGCCCAGAGTCATTTCGCCGTAGAAGAGAATCGTGCAGAACAGGATCGTGTCGGCTGCCTCGCCGACGATCGTCGAGCCGATGAGCCGCGCCCACAGGTGCTTCGCACCCCAGCGGCGGCGAATCCACACGAGCACGTAGGAGTTCAGCAGCTGGCCCGCCAGGTAGCCAACAAGCGACGCCACAACCGCGCGCCACACGACGCCGAGGACCGCGGCAAAAGCGTCCTGGTTTTCGTAATCGGGGGCCGGAGGCAGATACTGCACGACAAAGAAAGTGAGCGAGGCCAACAGGGAGGCCACGAATCCCATGATGATGACGCGCTTAGCCCGAGCAAAACCGTACACCTCCGAGAGCACGTCACCGATGATGTAGGTCAGAGGGAAGAGAATCGCACCCCCATCGAAATCAAATAGTGGGTGGATGAACCCACCATGAACGCCTTCGTCGCGGCGATATTGGAAATAAGAAGCAACGCGACGAATGCGACCGAAATGATGTCGAGGGCGCGCGCGGGGCGCGCCGATCCAGACGGGACCGGGCTATCGGACATGGGAGGAAACCTCACAAAGCTGAGTAGATATCGGTTAATTACGACACCCATTGTGCCCGCTTCTTGCGTGATCATGCGCAACAGCGCCGCCTCACAGGCGGGTTGATTCGCCCACACGCACCCCTCCCTCTACTCTTGGATCGTGATTAACGTCCAGGATTTTTCGTTGCGCATCGGTCCTCGCGAGCTCGTCAACCACGCGAGCTTCCGTATCGACAAAGGTATGTGTATCGGCCTCGTCGGCCGCAACGGCGCGGGCAAGACGACGACGATGAGGCTGCTCGCCGGCGAAGCCGACCGCGGGGGAGCGGCCGAGTACACCGGCACAATCACGTCGAACGGTACGGTCGGTTACCTGGCGCAGGACACGCACGTGGGTGATCCGTCGATGAAGGCCCGCGACCGCATCATCTCGGTGCGCGGCATCGACTCCATCATCGCGCGCATCCGCAAGGCCGAACACGAGATGTCCACGACCGAGGCGCTCGTCAGCAGCGCGCCATGGAACGTTACGTGAAGCTCGACCAGCAGTTTACGAACTCCGGTGGTTGGGCAGCCAACGCCGAGGCGGCCCAGATCGCACACTCGCTGGGGCTTGAAGACCGGGTGCTCGATCAGACCCTCGATACCCTCTCCGGTGGTCAGCGCCGACGGGTCGAACTCGCCCGCGTGCTGTTCTCCGACGCGGACGTGCTGCTCCTCGACGAACCCACAAACCACCTCGATCACGATTCGATCGTCTGGCTGCGCGACTGGATCAAGACCTTCCCCGGCGGCGTCATGATCATTTCGCACGACGTCAAGCTGCTGGGCGACACTGTCAACCAGGTCTTCTACCTCGATGCAAACCGCGCGCAGATCGACATCTATCACCTTGGGTGGTCGGCCTACCTCAAGCAACGCGAGGAAGACGAGCGTCGTCGCCGCAAGGAACGGGCGAACGCGTTGAAGAAGGCCGAACACCTCAAGGCTCAGGGTGAGAAAATGCGCGCGAAAGCCACGAAGGCCGTCGCCGCACAGCAGATGCTGCGCCGCGCCGAAGAGCTGTTCGCCCAAGCGGGTTCCGAGATCGTCCAGGACAAGGTCGCGCGCCTGCGCTTTCCCGACCCGGTGCCGTCGGGTCGCGTTCCCCTCACCGCTGAAGGGCTGTCGAAGTCCTACGGTTCTCTTGAAGTGTTTACGGGCGTAGACCTCGCGATCGATCGCGGTTCCAAAGTCGTCGTCCTCGGCCTCAACGGCGCCGGCAAGACGACGCTCCTGCGCCTCCTGTCCGGCATCGAGGAGCCGGACTCCGGTCGCGTCGTGCCCGGGCACGGACTCAAGCTGGGCTACTACGCCCAGGAGCATGAGACACTCGACGAGACCCGCACGATCCGCGAAAACATGGCCGAGGCGGCTCCCACCCTCGACGACACCCACGTGCGCAATATTCTCGGCCAGTTCCTCTTTCAAGGCGACGACGTCGAAAAGCCCGTGTCGGTGCTCTCCGGCGGTGAGAAGACCCGACTCGCTTTAGCGACACTCGTTGTCTCGGGCGCAAACGTCCTGCTTCTCGATGAGCCGACCAACAACCTCGACCCTGCATCACGCGAAGAGATCCTCGCGGCCCTGCGTGACTACGAGGGCGCCGTCATCCTCGTGACGCACGATCCCGGCGCTGTCACGGCGCTCAACCCCGAGCGCGTCCTGCTCTTGCCTGACGCCGATGAGGACCTGTGGGACGACAGCTATCTGGATCTCGTTACCCTCACCTGACGGCGTCGTCTCGGCCGCTTCACGGCAGGTACGACAAAGGCCGGGGCTGGAACACACCAGCCCCGGCCTCGTCGTTGGGAACTCACAGAACCTTGGAGAAGAACTCCTTGGTTCGCTCGGACTTCGGGTTATCGATGACCTCGGAGGGAGCTCCGGCCTCGACGATGACGCCGCCATCCATAAAGACGACCTGATCGGCGACCTCGCGAGCAAACCCAATCTCGTGGGTGACGACCGCCATCGTCATGCCCGATGCGGCCAGGTCCTGCATAACCTGGAGCACCTCACCGACAAGCTCGGGATCGAGCGCTGAGGTCGGCTCGTCAAACAGCATGATCTCCGGATCCATGGCGAGCGCACGGGCGATGGCCACGCGCTGCTGCTGGCCGCCGGACAGCTCGGCAGGGTAGTGGTCTGCGCGATCAGCCAGTCCCACTCGGTCAAGCAGCTCGAGAGCCTGCGCGCGCGCTTCGCTCTTCGACCGCTTGAGCACCTGAACGGGCGCCTCCATCACGTTTTCTAGCGCCGTCTTGTGCGGGAAGAGGTTGAAGCGCTGGAACACCATGCCGATACGAGAACGCTGAGCAGCGATCTCCTCATCGCGTCGCTCATGCAGCACGCCATCCTTGCCCTCGCGGTAGCCGAGCAGCTCACCGTCGACGTACACGCGGCCGGCGCTAATGTCCTCGAGCATGTTCAGGCAGCGCAGGAGCGTCGACTTACCCGAACCCGAGGGACCGAGGATGACGCAGACCTCGCCGGAAGCGATGTCCAGGTCGATACCCCGCAGGACATGCAGGTCGCCGAAGAACTTGTGGACTCCGCGAACGGAGACCATCGGCGTCGTCGTGGTCGTCATGGTGTCACATCCATAAACTTAAGCTTGGTGGCCGTGGACTCGTCATCGTCATCGGAGGGAGACGATGTGGGGGAGTGAGCGCTGGCGTTCTCGCGGCGCTCGAAACCCTTACCGTAGTACTTCTCGATGAAGGACTGAATCCACATCAGGAGGCTCGTGATGACGAGGTACCAAATCGCAGCCGCGATCAGGAGCGGCACGGGAGCGAACGTCGCCTGGCCGCGCTGACGCGCGATGAACGTGAGTTCGAGAGTAAAGGGAATTGCCGACACCAGGGACGTCGTCTTGAGCATCGAAATCGTCTCGTTGCCGATCGGCGGCACAATCACGCGCATCGCCTGGGGCAGGATAATGCGACGGAAGATCGTTCCGCGCGGCATCCCCAGCGCGGTGGCGGCCTCCCACTGGCCCTTCGACACGCTCAGCAGGCCCGCACGCATGATCTCGGCGAGGTATGCGCCTTCGTTCAGGCCCAAGCCGATGAATGCCATCCAGAACGGCGTGAAGTACGTGGCAGTATCAAACGTCAGCTCACAGCCCCACAGCGAGCCGAGGAACGGTACGCCGATGGAGAGCTTCGGGTACAGAGTGGGCAGCAGTGACCAGAAAATCAGCTGCGTGTAGATTGGGGTTCCGCGGAAGAACCAGATGTAGGCCATCGCCACCCAGCGCAGGACCGGATTCACCGACTGACGCATGATTGCCATCGTGATGGCGAGCGCGGTGCCCACCACCATCGCGAGGATCGTCAGGATGATCGTGAAGAGCACGCCCTGCATGATCGAACGCGAGAACAGCCACTGGAACACGACCTGCCACTGGAAGTTTTCGTTCGTCACCAGCGCATGGGCTGCCATTGCCGCGAGGATTGCCACGACGATCGCGCTCGCCCACCTCCCCGGGCGGGGGACCGGTTTCGCGTCGATCAGCTCAACGCCGTCTTTGATGGTTGCCATGAGATCCTCAGTCGTTCGTCGCAGGGTTCAGCTCGGCGGTGGTCAGTGCGGCGTCCTGCGCGCCGTACTTCGCCAGAATGTCAGTCAGGTAGCCGTTGTCCATCAGGTACTGCATGGCCTTCTGGACAGCTTGCGTCAGCTGCTCGTCGTTCTTGTTGATGGCCACGCCCTGCGGGGTCGGACTCGACGACGTCGCCGACCTGCTCGATCTTGCCGCCGGACAGGGTTGGTGGTGTAGCCGATGACTGTGGAGTCTGCGAAGGTGGCGTCGTACTGGCCGCCGATAACCTTCGTGGTGATGTCAGTCTGCAGGTCGTGCGGCATGATCGTGATCTTGTCCTTGCCGTCGGCGACGCACTTCTCCGACAGCTCGTTCGCGTAGTCTTCCTGCGCGGTGCCGGTCTGCACGCCGATGGTCTTACCACACGGGTCGGTCGGATCGAAGTTCTTTGGGTTGCCCGCGGCGACGCTCGTAGGCGGAGCCTACCTGAACGTAGGAGACGAGGTTTGCCTGCTCCTCGCGTTCGGAGGTGATCGTGAAGGAGGAGATGCCCACGTCGAACTTCGTGCCAAGCGCCGGAATAATAGTCGGGAACTCGGCGTGGTTGGTGGTTCCCTCGTTCAGGCCCATGACCTTGGCAAGCGCCTTGTTGATGTCGACGTCATAGCCCTGAGGAGTCTGCGAATCGTCACCGAGGAACTCCGCGGGCGCGTAGTCGGCGGAGGCACCGTTACGCAGCGTGCCACGTTCCTTGACATCGTCGGGAACCAGGGCGGCGATTTCGTCGACGGTCGGGATCTTCGACACGTCGTACGAGGCCGTGGTTGCCGCTGCCGTGGAGTTGTCCGTTCCGCTCGTCGACGAGCTGGTCGACGTCGGGTCTGCGCAGGCGGCGAGGGGGAGAGCAGCTGCGGCTGCGAGGACGATGAGGGCGTGTGCCTTCGAGATTGTCATGATGTGCCTTCCGATGGGAGTGGGCTTCAGCCCGTGATTGCTACTATTATGCACCCATATGCATTTTAATGCATATTATGCGCCGCGTATCACGAGTCAGTTGACGCTCGGGTTGAGTGTGGCGGTCGTCAGCGCTGCATTCTCAGCGCCATAGGTGGCCAAAATGTCGTTCAGGTAGCCGTTGTCCATGAGGTACTGCATGGCCTTTTGGACTGCCTCGGTGAGCTGTGCGTCATCCTTTGCGACTGCGACGCCCTGAGGGGCCGACTCGAAGGTGTCGCCCAGCTGCTCGATCTTTCCGGCAGACTGTGCGCTCGTGTAGCCAATGACTGTCGAGTCCGCGAGGGTTGCGTCGTACTGGCCGCCGATCAGCTTGGTGGCAATATCCGTCTGCAGCTCGTGAGGCATGACCGTGATCTTGCTCTTGCCGGCTGCGACACACTCGTCGGAGAGGGTCGCCGCGTATTCTTCCTGAGCCGTGCCGGTCTGAACCGCGATTGTCGCTCCGCACGGATCAGACGGGTCGAAATTCTTCGGATTGCCAGCGGCGACGCCCCAGGCGGATCCGACGTTTAGGTAGGACACCATGTTGACCTGCTGTTCACGCTCGGAAGTAATGGTGAACGAGGAGATGCCCACGTCGAACTTCGTCCCGAGGGCAGGGATGATCGTCGGAAATTCGGAGTGCTTTGTTTCTCCGGCGTTCAGGCCCATAACCTTGGCGAGCGCTTTATTGATGTCGATGTCGTAGCCGATGGGGGTCTGCCCGTCGGTATCCATGTACTCCGCGGGCGCATATCCGGTAGACGCTCCGTTACGCAGGGTGCCCCGCTTCTTGATGTCGTCGGGAACAAGTGCTGCAATCTCGTCGACGGTTGGGATCGATGAGACGTCGTAATGCGAGGTGGTCGACGTGGTCGCCCCCGTCGTCGCATCGGCGGTGCTCGTGCTCGTCGTCGGGTCTGCGCATGCGGCCATGGCAGCCGTAGTGCTGGCCAGGGTGAGTGCGGCGAGAATCTTCTTGGTGTGCATGATTATGTTCCTCGATATCATGATTCGTTCGGTATTGCGTAATGAATATGCAAGCATGTGCATACTATGCATGTCGAATGAGTCTCGGATCGTGGATACACAAGTGGGCAAGCACTACGTGCTTGCCCACTTGAAAAAGCTCAGTTACCGCGAAGCGCGCGGCGTGACGGCTTGGCGCGCAGGGGGTCGATGCCCTTCGGAATGGGGGGGCTCACCCGAGCGGAGAGCGTTGATGCGCGCGGAGACCTGGGGGACTTCCTCAGGGGTCAGCACGTTCTTCAACTTGCGCAACTCGCGCTGCAGATCCTTCAGGGCGATCTGCCCCTCATCGTGCCCCACCTGGATCTGGTGAACGGGAACGTTGCGCATGACCTTGGTGACGCGCTTCGTCTCGGCCTGGAGGAGGGGGCGGACGCGGGACGTGGGGCCCTCGGAAATGAGAACGACGCCGGCGCGGCCAACGATGCGCCACACGAGGTCCTGTTCGCGAGTGAATGCCACCGGCTGCTCGGGAATCACCCAGCCGCGCTGAATCTGGGACAGTGCAACCTTCACGGCGCCAGCAGTATCCTCAACCTGCGAGTACAGTGCACGGCGCGTCAGAATGCTCAGCAGCAGGAGGGCTGCGGTGAACGAGCCCATAATGCCGACGACAAGCCAGCCAATGAATGACATGTTGGTCAGCCAGGCCACCAGCATGAACACGGCGATCACCGCAGCAGCTGTTCCGAGGAGCATCCACGGAAGTGCCGGGTAGGTGCGTTTGGTCAGTCGGTACGCGTCGAGGACGTTCTGGTAGAAGCGCCTCTTGCCGGGGGGGGATTCGATTCACTCATAGCCTCATTATTGTACGTGCAATTGGTGATCGAAAGTCCACCCGTCCGATCAGGCACTTTGTGAAATGAGTTGCATCACATTGCGTGGCTTTGGACAATGTCGGTATGAACATTGGCGGTTACGACGTTGGCCAAGTCTTCCACATCGGAGCGTCTGGCCCCGTGTGGCGTACACGCACGGATGCGGGAGAAGCACTGTTGTCGTTGCGCGCTGGCGCAGATGGAGAGCGCTGCCTCGAGCGATGGAAGGCATGGGCCTCGATCACGTCGCGACACGTTGTTGCCCTGCGCGATGTTGCGCGATCAGATGACGGCCGCTGGGCAATCGTCTACGACTATGTGGCGGGACGCCCTCTCGATGCGGAAATTGGCTCGCCTGACTTGCGTCCCATCGCCACACGCCGGCAGATCATCGAAGGCATTGCCGCTGGAGTCAGTGCTCTGCACAGCGCCGGAATCGTTCACGGGGATTTAAGTCCCCCTCCAACATCATCGTGACACCATCCGGGCGCGCGGTCATCATCGATCTCATCGACGAGTTGGGAGAGTACGACGGAACCCCGGGGTGGAGTCAAGGCCTTATCGGTCAGCAGGCTGATCGCGCCTGCCTGCGTCAGCTCGCGCACATTCTGCACATGGATGAGGCGCTGGCTGAGCTTGGCTTTGACGATCGCGACGATTGTCGTGCAGAGGCGACGCCCGTCGTTGACGATCCGATCGAGCATCCGATTTCGCGTGAGCCCGTGGATCCCGAGCGTGTCATTGCCGACCTGCGCGCGGCTGCACTGCGCGAAGATACCTGCAGAGATGGTCGGTCCGAGCACGAAACTGTGTTGGCGCCGCCTGACACACACGGCCGGAACAGTCCCGGCACCACGGCCACCGCCGGGCGTTGGGCGTCCTTGCTGTCGGGCTGGTGGCAATCGTTGCGGGCGTGTCCATCATGGCTTACGGCCTGGTGCACGTAGGTTCGAGCGATGGTCAAGGGGAGGCACCTGTCCACGCCGATCCCTCGCAGTCGCTCGAGCAGTCGACCGGTAGTGCATGCGATGTTTCCGCGCTCTCGGAGACGATTAACCGCGCGATCCGCACCCGCGACGAGGCCGTGGTAGCCGGTGATCCGACGGCTCTCGAAAGCGTTCTTGGCGGCGAGCTGCTCGATCAGGACAAGACGCGTATCGCATCGATGCAAAGCGACGGAGTGCGCGTCGCACAGTTGTCCTCCCAGATCGATAACGTGTCCGTGTTGGCCTGTGAGCCGGGAGCTATCGATGTCGGCGCTACACTGACGGTTCTCGCCTCGGAAACATGCCGAGCGGGAACTTGTGAGGCAAGCACGGAGCCGCAAGCGACCGACCTTCGCGTGCGCGTCGATCCGGTGTCAGGAAAGGTCGTGAAGGCAGAGCCTGCCGAACAGCAAAGTGGTGCCGCGGCGCAATAACGCCTGACAACTGTGTGGCTCGTGAAAGTGACAGTGATGGGGTGGACCTCGTGCGAGGCCCACCCCATCAACGTTCGGTGAGGATCAGAGCCCGAGGTCGGCCTCGAACGCGCCTTCCTCCAGGCGCTTCTTCACGTCCATGAGGAAGCGCGACGCATCCCCACCATCAACCAGGCGGTGATCGTAGGACAGCGACAGGTAGACCATCGAGCGAATCGCGATGACATCGGCGCCGTCGGCACCCTTCATCACGACGGGACGCTTCACGATCGTACCGACACCCATGATCGCGGTCTCCGGCATGTTGAGGACCGGCGTATCGAAGAGTGCGCCGCCCGAACCGGTGTTGGTCACCGTGAACGTCGAGCCGGACAGCTCGTCGGGGCCGATCTTCGAGTCGCGAGTACGAGCAGCCAGATCATTGATCGACGCAGCGATGCCGGCGATGTCCTTGTCTCCGGCGTTCTTGATCACCGGGACGAGCAGACCGCGCGGCGTGTCAACGGCGATGCCCACGTGCTCGTAGTCGAAGTACGTGACCTCCTTGTCGTTGATGGTCGCGTTGATCTTCGGGTGATAGGCGAGCGCCTCGGTCGCGGCCTTCACGAAGAAGGGCAGGAACGTCAGCTTGGTGCCGTGCTTGGCGAGGAACGCATCCTTCGAACGCGCGCGCAGCGCGGCGACCTTCGTCACGTCGACCTCGATGACCGTGGTCAGCTGAGCCGCGGTCTGCAGCGACTCGACCATACGGCGGGCGATCGTCTGACGCAGGCGCGACATCTTTTCGGTCGTGCCACGCAGCGGTGAAGGCTCGCGGACAGCGGCGGCCGGTGCGGCGGGCGCCGCAGGTGCTGCAGGAGCCGCGGGTGCCGCGACTGCGGCGCGAGCGGCAGCGGCGGCAGCCTCGATGTCCTCGCGGCGAACGCGGCCGCCAACACCGGTGCCCGACACGGAAGCCAGATCGACGCCAAGTTCACGGGCGAGCTTGCGAACGATCGGGGTGACGTAGGCGGAGCCGGTCACGGCGACAGGTGTTTCAACGACCGGAGCCGCGGAAGCCGTCTGGGCCAGCGTCGACGCGTTCGGGAACGGGTCAACCGGAGCGGAGGGAGCCGCCGGGCGACCGGTGCTGCAAGAGCAGCAGGTGCTGCGGGAGCGGTGGGGGCAGCAGGCGCCGCCGGTGCCGCAGCCTGCGCAACGGGAGCAGCAGAGGGAGCCGACGAGGAAATGATCGCGACGACCGTACCGACCTCGACGGTCTCATCCTCGGGGACGCGGATCTCTGCGAGGAAACCGGCGACGGGGGAGGGGACCTCGGAGTCAACCTTGTCCGTGGACACCTCGAGCAGCGGCTCGTCGGCGTCAACGGCGTCACCCACGGACTTCAGCCACGTGGTGACGGTGCCCTCGGTGACGGACTCGCCCAGAGCGGGCATGCGGACCTCGGTGCCCTGTGCGGGGGCGGCGGCAGGGGCAGCGGCCGGAGCTTCGACGGGTGCCGCAACGGGGGCAGCCGGTGCCGCAACGGGGGCGGCTGCAGAAGCAGCAGGAGCCGCCGACGCCTCGGATGCGTCGCCGATGCGAGCGATCTCGGTGCCGACCTCGACGGTCTCATCCTCGGGGACCAGGATTTCCAGCAGGACGCCGGCCACGGGGAAGGGGACCTCGGAATCAACCTTGTCCGTGGACACCTCAACGATGGGCTCGTCGAGCTCGACGGTGTCGCCGACCTGCTTGAGCCACGTGGTGACGGTGCCCTCGGTGACAGACTCGCCCAGAGCGGGCATGGTCACTGAAGTTGCCATGTGTGTTCTCCTATAAAAAAATTTTGGTCAGTTGTGGACGTGGAGCGGCTTGCCCGCCAGTGCCATAGCCGCTTCGCCGAGCGACTCGTTCTGGCTGGGGTGTGCGTGGATCAGGGAAGCGACGTCGGAGGGGTACGCCTCCCAGTTCACCATGAGCTCGCCCTCACCAATCTGTTCGCCGATGCGCGCGCCGATGCCGTGGAAGCCCACGATCGGACCGCCCTCAACCGAGACCAGCTTGATGATGCCCGATGTGGCCAGGATAGACGACTTTCCATTGCCGGCAAGGTTGTACTCGACGGTGCGCACCTGGTCTCCAAACTTTTCGCGCGCCTGCTTTTCGGTCATGCCGACCGAGGCGATCTCCGGCTCGCAGAAGGTCACGCGCGGGATGTTGATATCGGCCTGCATAGTCGGGTTCAGGCCGGCGATCTCCTCGGCGACGAAGATGCCCTGCATGAAGCCGCGGTGTGCCAGCTGAAGGCCGGGAACGATGTCGCCGACCGCGTAGACGTTGCCGACGCCGGTGTGCAGGCGATCGTTGGTGATGACGAAGCCGCGATCCAGCGTGATGCCGGCCTGCTCGTAGCCCAGGCCCTCGGTGACGGGGCCGCGGCCGACAGCGACCAGAAGGACATCAGCGTCGAATGCCTTACCGTCTTCGGTGCTCACGTGCACGCCCTGCTCGTTCTGCGTAGCCGAGGCGAAGCGGGTGTTCGTGTGGAACTTGATGCCGCGCTTACGGTAGGCGCGCTCGAGCTGCTTGGAAATGGCCTCGTCCTCATTGTTGGCGAGGTGGGGCAGCGCCTCGATAATCGTGACCTCGGCACCGAAGCTGCGCCACACGGAGGCGAACTCGAGGCCGATGACGCCGCCGCCGAGGATCACGGCGGAGGAGGGAACCCAGTCCATCTGGAGGGCCTGGTCGGAGGAGATTACGCGGCCGCCGATCTCGAGGCCGGGGATCGAGCGCGAGTAAGAGCCGGTCGCCAGAACGATGTTGCGGCCGGTGATGCGCTCGCCGTTTACCTCAATGGTGTTCGCATCGGCGAGGCGGCCCCAGCCGGAGATAACCTCAACGTTGCGCGACTTGAGCAGGCCCTGCAGGCCCTTGTACAGACCGGAAATAATCGAGTCGCGGTACTTGCCCACCTGAGCCATGTCGATGCCGTTGAAGGTGGAGGAAACGCCGAACTTGGACGACTCGCGCACGGCCTCGGCCGTCTCTGCGGCGTGCAGGTACGCCTTGGTGGGGATGCAGCCGCGGTGCAGACAAGTGCCGCCCACCTTATCGCCGTCGATGAGGGCGACCTTCATGCCCAGCTGCGCAGCGCGCAGGGCGGTCGCGTAGCCGCCGGAACCCGCACCCAGAATGACGATGTCGTAGGTCGATTCGCTCAAGGTTTAAAACTCCTCGCTGATGAGCCGAAGCTCAGATGGTTGATTTCATGACGGGCCTCACGGTCCTTATAGGTCTATTGTCCCACGTTTGTGCAACGCTGTCCTGAAGCTCGGTGTTCCATCGCGGTGCTTCAGGCCACACGACACGGCCGCGCGTGGTGCTCCTCCCTCATGCGATGCGTCGCGACAGCGCTGTCGGTAGGATCAGACATGTGCACGGACATGACACGACGAACGAGGCCGTCGGCGCGCGCGATCAGCGCCCACCGTCGCTTGGACTTGGCCGCATTATCATCGCTTTGTTTTGGCTTCTCGGAGCCTGGATTCTCGTGACGGCTGTCCTCGATCTTTTTCATGCGCAGGGACAACCCTGGGGTCCGCGCATCGTCGCGCTGCTCGCGGGTATCGACTATCTCATCGCGGCCACGGCGCTCACCCACAACGGGCGACGCATGCGCCTGGTTGGTTGGGTGACGATCTCTCTGTCGATCGCCATTCCTATCATTTTGTGGGTCGCGTCGCTCGGCTTGGATGAGCTGAATTCGGCGCGCTCGGCTTGGACCGGCTTTGGTGTCGATTTCTACTACCTACCTCTCATTGCGTCGATCATCGGCTTGGTCTGGATGTGGCGGTCGAACCCGCGCAGGATTGTTTCGCTCGCAGAGCAGGTCGAACGTCCGTCCGCCCCGTGGAGGGCACACTGACCCACTGCTTGAACGAACGACATACGTAGCAAGCGAGGCCCGGAGGAGTGATCCGACCCGGGCCTCGTTCATTGCATATCTATCGTCGGGTCAGACGCCGTTCGGGAAATCCAGCTGGCGCCACGCCTCGTACAGGACGATCGACGCGGAGTTGGCCAAGTTGAGGGAGCGCACCCCTTCGACCATCTGGATGCGCACGCGATCCTCCACGCGCGGATGATGCATCGCGTCCTCGGAGAGGCCTACCGACTCACGTCCGAAGAGGAGACCGTCTCCATCGGCGTAGGAAACATCGGAGTACATGGTGGTCGCGTGGCCTGTGAGCGCCCAGACGCGTCCCGGAACATCAGCGAGTGCCTCGTCCAGGGAGTCGTGAACCTTCACGTGCGCGAGGTCGTGGTAATCCAGGCCCGCACGGCGAAGCTTCGCGTCATCCATGTCGAAGCCCAGGGGCTTCACAAGGTGCAGCATGGAACCCGTGCATGCGGACAGGGCGAATAGCGGCTCCCGTATTGCCGGGGATTTCCGGCTCCCAAAAAATAATGTGCAGCATGGTCCTCAGGCCTGGTGGGTAACGGTCAGGGATGCGCGTGCGATCGTGTGCTCGAGCGCCGCGAACGAGGCCATGGCCGGGGTTGCGTCGTCATCCAGCCCCAGCGAATCCGTGTCGAGGGCGTGCACCGTGAATACGTAGCGGTGGGGGCGGTCACCGACGGGGGGAGCAGCTCCGAAGTAGGAGGCCTCGCCCGCATCACCGCGCAAATGGAAAGCCGGACCGTCCAGCATGAGGTCGGATGTGCCCGCGCCCGCCTCCAGGTGGGTCATGGACGCAGGGATATCAAGAATTGCCCAGTGCCACCAACCCGAGGGGATCGGGGCGTCCGGGTCAAAGCAGGTCAGCATGAAGCTCGCCGTGCCCTCGGGGAAGCCGTGCCACGTGAGGTCCGGGGAAAGGGATCCGGCCTCGGCGGTCGCCGACTCGGGCATTGGCGCGCCGTCGGTGAGAACGCTCGACGACAGTGTGAACGTGGGAACGTCCAGGCCTTCGTAGGGGCTTGGGTGCAAGGGGGCGCTGGTCGATGTTCATGCGTGCTCCTTTTCTTGGTGTTTCCATTGTGACCTATTCGCGCGCGATCGGCGTTCGGGACGCAGATGTGTGAGCAGGGTTCTACACTTCCACTATCGAACACATGTTCTATTGTTGGGAGGGGGAATCGTGACCGATGCGCACGCGCGATTGCTGACGGCGCGCGACGTGTTGAACCGCGCCGAACAGGCTGTTGGGACTGCGCGCGCGTGACGATGTCGAGCATACGCAGACGGGTACTTCTCCTGTGCTTCTGGGGCCGTCTGGCAGAGCCGAGCTCATCCGATTACTGATCGACGTGTGCCCCTCCGAGGGATGGATCGGCGTGTGTGGAGTGGGCGATATCGGCTGGGAATGGGCCTCGCAGCAGGGGATGGACCTCGACCGTGTTCTGGTGTTAAACGCAGGGAAAGATCACCGGGTGGGGGACCTGTGTTCCCTTCTGATAGAGGCCTGCGATGTTGTCTGCCTCGACGTTCCTGAACTATCCAGTGCGCAACAGAGGACCCTGGCCGCTCGGGCCCGATCGATGGGACGCACCATCGTGACACTGCGTCCCTGGCCGGGACTCTCTCGCGATGGGGTGCGTCAACGGATGCGGCTGGTGGTCTAGTTGCGTGACATGGTGGTGTGGGTGCCCGATTGGCCCGTCCACTGCCTCGTGGTCGATCTACCGCCGGGTGGAGCTGGGGCTGTCGTGCATAGCGAACGCGTCGAGGTTGCCAGCGGCGCTGCTCGGCGCGCCGGAGTCAGGAGCGGCATGAGCATACGAGAGGCGACGTACGTGTGTCCCGATCTCGTCTGTTTGCCTCGCGATCCCGATCGTGAGGCCAGAGCGTTTGGCGCCGTTGTCGATGCTTTCGATTCAGTGGCGGCCGGGGTGGAGTGCGTGCGCCCCGGGGTGGCCAGGTGTCGGGCGCGCGGCCCCGCCCGTTGGCACGGGAGTGAGGAGGCCGCCGCCTTGGCTCTCGTGTCGGCGATTGAAGAAGCCGTCGGTGTTGAGTGTTTTGTTGGCATTGCCGATGGTCCGGTCGCATCCCTGGAGGCGGCGCGCGAGGGACGCATTGTTCCTACCGAAGAAAGCCGATCGTTCCTGGGGCGCATCCCGTTACATCGTGCCCTGTGGGCCGTTCCTAACGCGATGACTGACAGAACGGCTGACGCCATTGAGCTACTGACAGGACTGGGAGTCCACACGTGCGCGGATTTTCTGGCGCTGGGGCGAGGCCGTGTGTGCGAGCGCTTCGGTGACGTCGGTGACGTGCTCTGGACTCTCGCCTCCGGAGGCGACAGTGCCATCATGCTGGCCGGGCGCATTCAACCAGACATCACGATGGAGTGCATCATTGATGCGGGCGGAGATTCCATCGACACGATGATGGTGCCCATTGGGCGCATCGCACGAGACCTGTCTCAAAGGCTGGGGCAGGGCGGACTCGTCTCGCAAACGCTGCGCATCGATGTGGAGGATGGCGGGGGCGGCCAGCGCACTCGCACGTGGAGCGGATGCGACGTGTGTGCATCCGACGACGTTGCTCTGCGCGTTCGGTGGACGCTCGCGGGGTGGACTTCGGGCGTCGAAGGTCCCAGAGGCGCAGTGACCTGTATACGTGTGACCGCATGTGACCCGCGGGTGGGGCGCAGCGCATCGGCGTTGTGGGGGCGCTCAGACCGCGAGCGCGATGTCTCGCGCAGCGTCGTGCGCATCCAGGGCATGGCGGGGCCAGATGCTCTCCTGATGCCGCGGGTGCAGGGCGGATATGATCCGCGCAGCCGTGTTGTGATGGCCAGATGGGGCAGTGAGCCTCTCCTTCGTCCGCGCGAGGGGGCGTGGGACGGGCGCATCGCTCAGCCCCCGGCGACGCTCTTTGACGAGCCTGTACGCGTGAGGATCGTTGGCGCATCGGGCACCTTTGATGATGTGCGTGTGGACCATCGGGGGGCTTTGAGCGCTGCGCCCGCCTACCTCGTGATCGGGCGTGAGGCCTCGCAATCCGCATCAGGGAGGGGGCGCCGTGTCGCTATCGCGCGCGTGGAAGGGCCGTGGCCTGTGGGAGGTCGTTGGTGGGCGCAGGAACGGCCTCGGGCCTATATGAGGGCTCTGCTTGAGGACGGACGGGAACGTTCTCCTCGTGTGGAAGGAGGGGGAGTGGGCGATCGAGGGGCTGGTCCAGTGAGCCGGTGCTGGGGATGGGTGGGTGCCGTAGACTGAAAGGATGGTATCTCTGTCGCACACGCTGGCCTCACTGTCGGATGACGACATGATGGCCCTCGTTGGTCCGGCGGCGTGGGCGAACGGCCTGCGTTTGGCGCGCGGTGGCGCGGTGCGGGAATTTTCCTGGAGCGAGGATGGTGAGCAGGCCGAGGCGCGCGTGAAGGAAGCAGGGCTGACCTATCGCGCGCGCGTCGCGCAGGGCGCTGTGCGTCCCTCCCTCACGTGTGCGTGCCCGTTGCGCGGTGACTGTCCGCATACGGTCGCGGTGCTCATCATCGGACGCGAAGACGCCCGCGACAAGCAGCGCTCCGTGCCTGAGTGGAGCCGTGTCCTCGAGCAGATGCTGGGCTCGGACCGCGACCGGCTGGGCGAGCCGCTAGCCCTCGTCGTTGACGCGCATGATCCCGGCGTCGAGCCATCTCTTATCCCTTTGCGCCGTAGCTCCTCATCGGGGTGGACGACGAAGCGAGCCTCGTGGCTCGATCTGACGGCGACCCAGTGGGCGTCTGTGACGGATGGCTTGGATCCGACGCATGTTTCTCTCATGCGCGAGGGCTACCGTCTGTCGCGCGAATCGCGTTCGTGGCACTCGCGCACGGAGGTGACGCTCAGCTCGCTGGGCGAGCATGCCTACGCGTGGCTGTCGCGCCTCGTGCGCGCTGGGGTTGAGCTCTACGCCTCGCCAGAGGCCGATGAGTTGGTGGTGCTCTCGCACGCGACGTGGGACGCGGACATTGATGTGCGCTCAGGTTCCGACGGCCTTGACGTCATGGTTGTCGCGCGCAACGGAGACGAGGTGATCACGAGGCCGCGCATCGACCGCGACGCAAGCGTGCTGTTGCTGGATGGAGGGCGCGCGATCGCGCGCATCGAGGGGCTGGGAACGCTCGATGGCTTTCCTCTCGATCGCGGCCTGCACATTCCTGTCGACGATGTCGCGCAGTTTCGTGGCACGTGGCTGCCCGCCCTCCTCAGGCGTTTTTCGATGGCGTCTTCCGATGGGAGTTTTGACGCTCAGGCTCGCCCGGATGTGTCCCTTGTGGGCACGGTGCGTCGCGACGGGGAATGGGTCGTGGTGCGCTGGTGGGCCGAGTATTGCCAGATGAGTCACGCTCGCGCACTCCTGTGGCCCACTGCCTGGGGGACGAAGCCGTGGCCGAGATCGTGGGGCGCGTCGAGTCGTGGGGCCGCGGGTTGGACTCCACCCTGTGGAGCGCGCCTCCGAGAACGGGGCGGCTGTCTCCGTGGCGCGTTCCTGCATTCTTGGACACGATTGTCGATTCCGAAGGCGTCGATGGCCTCGTGTGGGACGTTGCGGATGACGTGCGTTCGATTAACGTGCGAGAAGGCGGCTTCGACGTCGATGTGAGCGTTGATCCAGCCGAGCGCGACTGGTTCGACCTCAACGTGCGTCTGCGCCTCGGCCACGTGACGATCAGCGTGCGCGACGCACTCGAGGCGATCGCAGGCGGGCAGGACTACGTCGAGGTCGAGGGAACGTGGGTTCGCCTCGACGGGGAACGTATTCGATCGCTGGCGGCTCTCTTGGAGGAGGCGCGCACCCTGGCGGGATGGGACGGCGAGGGGATCAGGCTCACGCCGATGCAGGTCGGCATCGTCGACCTATTCGCGAGCGCATCAGACCACGTACGCATCGCCGACGCGTGGAGGACACGGATCGTTCCGCTGCGCGAGCGCTCTGCGGATAAGGGTTTGCCGCCGGTGTCGTCGTTGAGTTCGATCCTGCGCCCGTACCAGCAGCGCGGGCACGCATGGTTGACAGCTCGCCTGTCCGGTGGCATCGGTGGAATTCTGGCTGACGACATGGGCCTGGGTAAGACCGTTCAGATCCTGTCGGCGGTGGCGGCATTGCGCTCATACAAGTCTGAGGAAAGAGGTACGCCGGTTCTCGTCGTCGCGCCGACATCCGTCGTCGGCGTGTGGATCGAACAGTCCCGACAATTCACGCCGCATCTGCGTGTACGAGGAGTGACCGAAACGGCGACTCGACGCGGCACAACGATTGCGCAAGAGGTTGCCGACGCGGATATCGTCGTCACCTCCTACACGCTCGTCCGCCTGGAGGCGCAGCAGTGGAGCCAGGTGCGCCTCGGCGGAGTTGTCATCGACGAAGCGCAGGTAGTGAAAAACCCTCGCACCGCCACGTACCGCGCGCTTCGCGATCTTGAGTCACCCTGGAAGTTGGCGGTGTCCGGTACCCCCATCGAAAACTCGCTGGGAGACCTGTGGTCGTTGCTGTCCTTGACGTGCCCCGGCCTCCTGCCCCCGTGGGAGACGTTCCAGCAGCAGGTGCGCAGGCCGATTGAAAACGGCACGGATCCGGCGATGCTCGGGCGTTTGACGGCCTATGTTGCCCCCTTTGTCCTGCGTCGCACGAAGGAGGAGGTCGCTCCGGATCTGCCCGATAAGATCGTCGACATCGTGCGCGTCGATTTGGGTAAGGAACACCGCCATATCTACGACCAGTACCTGGCGCGCGAGCGTGCGCGGATTCTCGATCTGCTGCGCGATGTGGATGCGAACCGGATGAGCGTGCTCGCGTCGATCACGAGGCTGCGCCAGCTAGCGCTCGATCCGGCTCTTGTCGAAGAATCGTATGCGCACGTGGGATCGGCAAAGTCGAGTACCTGGCGGATCGCCTGGATGAGATCGTGCCACTCGGACATCAGGCGTTGGTGTTTAGCCAGTTCACCTCGTTCCTGGAGCGTATCCGACACATGCTGGAGCGCCGTGGAATATCCGTCGTGCAGCTAGACGGGTCCACACGCGGTCGCGCTGAGGTCATCGAGAAGTTCCGCTCGGGTCAGGCCCAGGTTTTCCTCATCTCCCTGAAGGCTGGCGGCTCCGGATTGACCCTTACCGAGGCGGACTACGTCTACGTCATGGATCCCTGGTGGAATCCTGCCGCCGAGGAGCAGGCAATCGATCGCGCACACCGCATCGGTCAGACGAAGAAAGTGAACGTCTATCGAATGGTCGCGACGGATACGATCGAAGCGAAGGTCGTGGAACTCCAGGATCGTAAGCGCCAGCTCATTTCCTCGGTGATGAACGGGACCGGGACGGGCGCTCGGCTCAGTGAGGCGGACCTGCGTGGGCTCCTCGACTAGGGCGCGCTCACGCCCCTCGGGCGCACGGCCACCTTCAGGCCGGCGCGAGTCCGAACAGCCTCGAGGGCGTCGTGCACGTCGGACAGCTCATACTCGTGTGTGATGAGTGGCGACAGGTCGATGCGTCCGCTTGAGAGCGCATCAACGGCCGCCGCGTAGTCATCAAGGGTCGCGTTGGCGCTGCCGCTGACGGTTAGTTCGCGGTAGTGCACGAGGTTTGGGTCGATCTGAGCCATTGTCCCCGCGGGGAAGCCTGCGAAGAAGGAAACGTGGCCGCCAATGCGGGCGCACTGAGCGGCAATGGGGACGAGGCCCGGGTCGCCGACTGCGATGATGACGACGTCCGCTCCGAGGCCATCAGTCCAAGCAAGGACCTCACGCACAAGCTCCTCGCCCTGGGTGGCGGTCGTCACCTCAGCGCCCATCGCCCGCGCGGGTTCTAGGCGTGCCTGTCGTCCGCACGCCATGACGCGTGCGCCGGCGGACACCGCGAGCGCGCAGTGGATGAGCCCGATCGGGCCCGTACCCGCAACGAGAACGCGGGAGCCGGCTTCGATGGGCAGGCGCGACGTTGCGCGCAGGCAGCAGGACAGCGGCTCCGCGAGCGCGAGGTGAGGTGGGGCGATGTCGCGAGCGACGGGGGTGATGCACGCGAGAGCTTCCTCGGGGACGACAATGAGGTCCGCGAGGCCTCCATCGACCCCCGTTCCAAACAGGCGCATATTCGCGCACACGTTGGCGCGCCCGCTCGTGCAGGGAACGCAGCGCCCGCAGGCAATCTCCGGAGCGAGTCCGACCTGCGTGCCCGGGGTGGCAACGTCGACCCCAGCGGTGAGGTCGCTTCCGATGCGCCACACGCGTGCTGCGATTTCGTGCCCGAGGACCACGCCCGGGGCGACGCCGTTCGTCTTTTGTCCCGTCGCGATGCGCAGGTCCGTCCCGCACAGCGTTGTTGCCTCGACGGCCAGGAGAACGTCGCGCGGGCGAAGTGCTGGGATGGGGCGTTTCTCGAGCACCAGGGCACCGGGGGAGTGAAGCGACGCTGCGAGCATGGATTCCATGCTCCCAGCATAGGGCTTGTGACTGTCGCGGGAGGCGCTCCGTTCGCTCCATCCGTACGCGCCAACGCACATGCCCACCATCGCTATCGAACATATGTTCTATATAATGGGTGGGTGACCACGGAACGACGCTACGCAGAACTGCACGCACACAGCGCCTTCACCTTTCTCGACGGGACCGACGAACCCGCGCGGATGGTGGAAGAAGCTGCGCGCCTGGGCCTCGACGCCCTCGCAATTCTCGACGTTGATGGCATGTACTCGACGGTCCAGACGACCATGGCCGCCCGAGCGGCCGGCCTGCCGATCGTGTACGGCGCTGAGTTGACGCTCGCGTGGGATGCCCTGAGGGGCATCGTTGCGGGTTCGTCTGCGCCGGGGTGGGGACTCGCTCCCGGGGCGGAAGATCCGGGGATGCGTCTTCCCATCCTGGCAGCCAGCCCCAGCGGCTACGCCAATCTCGTGGGGCCATGAGCGAGCGAGCGCTGAGCGAACCCGGGCAGCGCAAACCCCGCCACGACCTCGTCAATCTGAGCGAGGCCGGCGGCGGCCTTGTCGCCCTCACCGGCGGCAGGCGGGGCCCGCTCATGCGCGCGCTGCGAGCGGGGGGCGCACTGTCCGCACGCCGAGTACTGGACGGACTCGTGGACGCGTTTGGCCGCGACCATGTGCTCGTCGAATGGCAGGGGGCCCGCGGGGACGAAGACGAGGTCGGGGACGTGCTCGCGGAGCTCGCGCGCGCGAGCGGAACTCGCCTGGTGGCAACGAGTGGGGCGCGCATGTCGTCGCCCTCGAAGCAGGCGCTCGGCGACATTCTGGCGGCGACCCGCTTGGGCTCCTCCTTGGACGAGGCGGAGGCTCATCTGGGGCGCACCGTTCGTTTTTGCGGTCGCCCGCCGAGATGGCGCGACTGCATGGGGCGCACCCGCAGGCTCTTGACAACGCGTGCGAGGTCGCGGCCTCGTGCGCTTTCGACCTGCGCCTCGTCGCTCCACGCCTGCCGCGTACCCAGGTTCCCGACGGGCATACCCCGGACAGCTGGCTTGCGCACTGCACCTTCGAGGGTGCGAGTGCGCGTTACGGATCACGCGCGCACCACCCTCGGGCATGGGAGACGATCGATCACGAGCTAGGGGTCATTGAGCGACTCGGCTTCGCGGGCTACTTTCTGATCGTCAAGGAGATCGTCGACTTTTGCGCCCGCAACGGAATCCTCTGCCAGGGCAGGGGAAGCGCCGCCAACTCAGCGGTGTGCTATTGCCTGGGAATCACGGCGGTGGACGCGGTGCGCCACAACCTGCTGTTCGAGCGATTTTTATCCGATGCGCGCTCGGGGCCGCCGGATATAGACGTCGACATCGAAGCCTGCCGCCGAGAAGAAGTCATCCAGTACGTCTACGACACGTTTGGGCGGGATCGCGCGGCCCAGGTCGCGAACGTCATCACGTACCGCCCGCGCTCAGCGATCCGAGACGTCGCGCGTGCCCTCGGATACCCGATCGGCACGGCCACAGCCTGGTCCCAGGGCAGGGGAGAGGTGCCACCCCTCGTTGGGGATGCGGCCCGCGCGCTTTCGCGTCTTCCCCGGCACATGGGGATTCACTCGGGAGGCATGGTGCTCACCGATCAGCCGGTGTCGCGCATCTGCCCGGTCGTCTGGGCCGCGATGCCGGGACGCACGGTCCTCCAATGGGACAAGGAAGACTGCGCGGACGCCGGCCTCGTGAAAGTTTGACCTACTGTCGCTCGGCATGCTGACGGCGTTGCGCGTCGCTTTCGATGAGCTCCAGGCGGGCGGTGAACGTGCGGGTCATGCCTCGAATCAGCTACGCGGCTGGGCACCTCGAGTAGTACGGGGACGCGAGGGGCAACCCCTGGGGCTGCACACACTGCCGGAGGAGGATCCGAGGGTCTACGACCTGCTGTGCGCGGCCGACACGGTTGGGGTCTTTCAGGTGGAGTCGCGCGCGCAAATGAACACACTTCCCAGGCTCAAACCGCGCTGCTTCTACGACATTGTCGTGGAGGTCGCTCTGATCCGACCGGGGCCGATCCAGGGGCGCTCAGTCAATCCCTATCTGCGGCGACGCTCGGGACGCGAGGAGGTCACCTATCTGCATCCGCTTCTTGAGCCTGCTCTGCGCCAGACTCTCGGCGTCCCCCCTCTTTCAGGAGCAGCTCATGCGCATCGCGACAGACGCGGCGGGCTTGTCGGGAGCGCATGCCGATCAGCTGCGTCGCGCGATGGGGGCTAAGCGCAGCCCCGAGCGCATGGAGGCCCTGAAGGGGGACCTGATGGCCGGCATGAAAGAGCGAGGGATCGACGCGCCCACGCGCGAGCGTATCTTCGAACAGCTCAAGGGCTTTGCAGACTTCGGATTCCCGGAGTCTCATTCATTTTCGTTTGCCCACATCGTGTACGCCTCGTCCTGGCTGAAAGTGCACGCCCCTGAGCACTTTTATGCCGCGATTCTGGCCTCCCAGCCGATGGGCTTCTATTCTCCCGCGACCCTCGTACAGGACGCCCGCAGACACGGTGTGCGCGTGGTCGGTCCGTCGGTCAACGATTCGCTCGTCGACGCGAGCGTGCAACGCGTGAGCGAGGACGAGTCAGGGGAGTCCTACAGCCCGGGGTGTCCGGAGTCTTTGCCCTCGCGCGGCACCGTTCCCCTCGACGTTGATGCCGACCTCGCGGTGCGCATCGGCCTGAATCAGGTACGAGGCCTGGGCGCGGCCTCCGAGCGCATCGTCGAAGCCAGGTGCCAGGGAGCGTTTGCGAGCCAGGCGGACCTCGCACGGCGAGCCCACGTGAGCGCCTCCGCGATGGAAAAGCTCGCGATGGCCGGTGCCCTCGAGTGTCTAGGGGTGGGCAGGCGAGAGGGGGCGTGGGCTGCGGGAGCACTCGCGCAGCCACAGGCTCGGGGCGGTCAATGGCAGCCGTTTCTTCCAGGCACGGAGGTGGGCTCGCGCGTGCCCGACTTGCCCTCACTATCGGAGGCGGAACGCATGCAATCGGATGTCGCCACGACGGGGTTAACCTCTGGGGAGCACCCTTTCAGCTACGTGCGCGGATCGCTGCCCGCTAGCGCCCTCCGGGCCGGCGAGCTGGGGCAGCACCTGGCCGGACGCATTGTCGACGTCGCCGGAATCGTCACCCATCGACAGCGCCCGCACACGGGCGGAGGAATCACGTTCCTCTCGCTTGAAGACGAGACAGGTTTCGTCAATGTCTCCGTGTCGGTGGGCGCGTGGAAGAAGTTTCGACGCGTATGCCTGGAGTCGAATGCACTCCTCGTTCGTGGGACGCTCGAATGGGGCGACGGTGCGATTAACGTGCAAGCCTTCCGCGTCACTCCCGTCGACCTGCCCATCAACGTGCGTTCCCGAGACTTTCGCTAACGAGCGCTCTGCGCGTGCTTCGCCATGCCATCCAAGAGGTAGGCGCGCAGGTCTTCGACCGTCTCGCACACGGCATCCGCATCGTCCAAGCCGTCGTCGGTTGCGTAGCCCCATCCAACGCCGATTACCGGAATGTCGGCCTCCTTGGCACCGTGAACGTCCCAGATTGAGTCGCCGACGATGACGGGACAGGAGATATCAGCGCCGCGCTCCTCCAAGCGCGTCAAGGCATCGTGAATGACGGTTGCTTTGCTCGATGCAGGGTCAGGGGTCGCCCCTGCGATCACATCAAAAACACTGGACAGGCCGAGATGTGACATCTGAGCCTGAGCCATCGGTGCCTGCTTCGACGTTGCAGTCGCTAGCGGGACACCCGCATCGTGAAGCTCATGGAGCAGATCAATGACCCCGGGGAATGGCTCGGGATCAAGAAAGTGAGCTTGATATCGCTCGCGATAGCGGCTCACGAGGTTGGCCAGGAGTTCACCCTCGTACCCCAGGTCGCCGAAGGAGTACCATAGCGGTGGGCCGACATACGTGCGAAGCCGCTGATCGTCGGGAATCGGCAAATCATAGTCTGACAGCGCGCCACGAAATGCGCTCATGACGGCAGGAGCGGAATCAACAATCGTTCCGTCGACGTCAAAAAGGACAACAGAAATGGATAAAGACACGTGGCTCCCCCGCGTTGTTGGTGCTTTCTTAGTCACTATGCCCTATTATCCCGAGAGAAGCATCCGACACGACCACGAGGAGGGAGACATGGAATCACGAGCACGACTGACGCCGATCGTCCAGGCCAATAGTGCGCGCGCTGCCGCATGGCGCGTCTTCTTCGAGGCGTCCGGGCGCCTGCAGGGCATTCTCGAGACGCGCCTCAAGCGCACCTACGGGGTTTCCATGCCCGACTACAACATCCTGTTGGCCCTCTGGGAGCGCCGGGCCATCGCCTACGCATGGGTGAGCTGGCTGACCGCGTCGTTTATTCTCCGTCGCGCGTCACTTACCTCGTCTCGAATCTGTCGCGCGACGGGTGGGTGGAGCGCATTCCGTCCGCTGTCGATCGCCGCGGTTACGACGCGTGTCTCACCACCCAGGGAATCGAAACTGTGCTTGCTGCCACAGAATTGCATCAGCAGACCGTCAGCGAGTATCTCCTGGATGGCATGACAGAAGCCGATATTGATTCCATTGTCAAGGTTTTCTCGACTCTCGACTCGCGTCTGCGCGGCGACGAAAAAGACTCCTAGTTTCGATTGGCGCATGTCGCTGACATCGTGTTAAGCTTCTACTCGCTTGCGGATCGCAACGGTTCGCATCGCTCACCTGCGCGGGTGGCGGAATAGGCAGACGCGCTAGCTTGAGGTGCTAGTCCTCATTTTACGAGGGTGGGGGTTCAAGTCCCCCTCCGCGCACGAGATGCCCCGGAGCCGAAAGGCTCCGGGGTTTTCCATATCAACCGTGAGGAGGCATCGTGCGTATCGACATGTGGCTCGACACCTGCGACCCGTGGAGCTATCTCGGGCTGAGGCACCTGCGCACAGCCCTCGAGAAATTCGAGCATCGTGACGAGGTCGAGGTCTACCTGCACGCTTTCCTTCTCGAACCCGGAACTTGACGGCCCCGTGGACAAGCCACGCGTCGTAGCCCTCGTCGAATCCGGTGCCGCGACGCTCGAAGAAGTGCGCGAATCTGACGAACGGATGCAGGCAGTCGGTGTGCGCGAGGGCATTCGCTTCGACTTCGATAAGCTCATCATCGCTCCGACATCGCGCGCACACCGCGTCATCGCGGCTGCGCACGATGCTGACATTGATGCCGACACGGTGGCAGGTCCTTCCTCGCTGCAGCTGAAGGTCGCCGAGGCCATCATGCGTGCGCACTTCGAAATGGGCCTGGACATCTCTCACCCCGAGGTCCTCATCGGGTGTGCACAGGACATTGGCATGGAACCGGAGCTTGCTGCTCTCGCCGTGGGCGACGAGGAATGGGCCTCCCGCGTCTATTCGGACTTCCAGGTAGCGATGCACATGGGTGTCACCGCCGTCCCGACGTACGTCTTCGACGCGCAGTTCCTCGTCGACGGACATCAAACGATCACCGCATTTACGAACATCCTGGCCACGGCCTGGGAACAGTCTCGAAAGGATCACGCATGAGCGAGAAGAACACCCCCACCTCGTCCGCGCAGGGCGCTCCCAGTCCGATGGAACTCGTCCAGGAGTTCCACCGCACGTACTCTGTGCCGATTCGATCTTTCGACGATCCGACGCTGTCCTACGAGCGTCTCGGATTGCGCATGAGCCTCATCGCCGAAGAGTTCGCCGAACTCGTGGGAGCGGTGTACGGCACGCGCGCCCGCGCGATCATTGAGGCGGCCACCGCCGAGGCAGTCGCAGCGGACGATGGCGAGCGCGACGTCATCGAGGCCGCCGATGCCCTCGCCGACCTCATCTATGTCATCTACGGCATGGCGATTGAGTCCGGCATGGATCTCGATTCTGTGCTCGCCGAGGTCCAGGCCTCGAACCTTTCCAAGCTCATGCCCGACGGCTCCGTCAAGCTTCGCGATGACGGAAAGGTCCTCAAGGGCCCCAACTTCTTCGCGCCCAATATCGCCCGAGGCCTCGGACTGGAGACAAGGGAGAACACTAACGACGCGGACTAAGGTCCCTAGCACGCGCATTCGTGCCCGCCAGGTGACACAATAGACGCGGTTCACTCATAAGGAGGAAAGACATGGCACGCGTCGCAGTCATCGGCGGAGGTTACGGAGGCGTCACGGTCGCAAAGGGGCTGGACCCCCTCGCGGACGTTGTTCTCATCGAACAGAAGGACCAGTTCGTCCACCACGCAGCCGCGCTGCGTGCCGCGGTCGACACCGTGTGGGAACATGCGATCTTTATGCCGTACACAAACCTGCTGCACCGCGGCGAGGTCCTGCGCGGCACCGTCTCGCGTGTTGATGGCACGACCGTTCACGTCTTCGGCCACGACCCAATCGAGGCGGACTACGTCGTGTTCGCGACCGGATCGACCTATCCGTTCCCCGCGAAGTACTCCTCCTACCGCTCCTCCGTGGCCAAAGCGCGCCTTGAGCAGCTGCACGAGAACCTCGGCCGCGCCCGCTCAGTCATGATTGTTGGCGGTGGCACCGTCGGCATTGAGCTGACCGGCGAGCTCGCCAACGCCTTCCCTGGCCTGGACATCACGATCGTCGAGGCCTCCGATCAGATCCTGGGCACCCCCGGATACACCGATGCTCTGCGCAACGAGATCAGCGAGCAGCTGAGCACCCTCGGCGTACGCGTCGTGACCGGCTCGGAGCTGGCCTACCTGCCCCCTCAGAACGTCGGCGACCTCGGACACTTCATGGTTGAAACCAAGAACGGTGACGTCATCGAGGCCGACCTGTGGTTCCAGTGCTACGGTGCCCGCGCCAACACCGGCTTCCTGATCGGCAGCGACTACGAGTCTGTCATGAACCCGAACGGTACCATCCGCGTCGATGGCACCATGCAGGTCGTGGATCACCCGAACGTCTATGCTGTCGGCGACCTCACCGACGTGCGCGAATCGAAGCGTGCCGATGCCGCGCGCCAGCAGGCCCGCGTCGTGATCGCGAACATCACCGCGCAGATCGAAGGGGAGAAGCCCGACGCCATCTACCAGCCGACGAAGGAATGGGTGATCCTGCCCCTCGGTCCGAACATGGGCGCGTCGCAGCTGCTTGACGCGGATGGCCAGACCCGCATTCTCGGCGCGGAACAGACCGCTGAGATCAAGGGAACGGACCTGATGGTGTCCGTTATCCGTTCGCAGCTCAACCTCCCCTGATAAAGTGCGCCGTCTCACGATAGAATGACTGTCATGACTGGAGATGCCCGCCGCGCGCTGACGCGCCTGCTTAACGCTTTCGAAACCACTTCGACATCGCGCGCGATGGAGATGAGGCCGACGACGCCGCGCTCGAAGCAGCTGAGCTTGCACTGCGCGACGCCTTCTTCACCTACGACGACATTCTTTTCACCCAGCTGGGCGTGGAATTGCCGTTCGATATTCTCGATGACTCCGAGGATGACGATGACGATTTCGACGAGGATGATGACGATGAGGAAGACGGCGACGAGGATGATGAGGACGACGACTTCATCGAAGTCGACGACTGATTCGATTATCAGCCTGTTATAGATGGATAGATGGGTGGGCCCGATCGCGTGAAGCGCGCCTTACTGAGCCACCTCGGAGAGCACCTGCCGGATGGGCACCGGTAATGGCTCGGTGTAGTCCAGCAGGGTCTCCAACTGGCGCAACGTGCGGGGACCGACGAGGGCACTCGTGACTCCCGGATAATCGCGCACCCATGCAAGTGCAACGTCGCCCGTCGAGCGCTCCAGTCCCGCGCCCGCGCGCGTGGCGGCCTCGATCACGGCGCGCGCAGAACCCGTCAGGTGTCCCTCGACCAGATGGCGTAGATGAGGTGAAGCAGCGCGTGAATCCGCGGGCGTGGAGTGGCGGTACTTGCCCGTCAGAGCACCGCCGGCCAGCGCGGATGCGGCGATCACGCCGACCCCGTGTTCACTCAGCTCGGCAACCGTCGCTCCGCGCGAGGTATCGGCGAGCGAGAAGGGGAACTCCACCACCGAGATCGGAGCGCTGGCACCAACCACGCCGCGCGTGACGGCCTCGGCAAGCTGCCAATGCGTCGCCCGCGACAGGCCCACGTAGCGTGCACGGCCAGAGCGGTAGGCTGCACTTGCCGCCTCGAGTGTCTCCTCTAGGGGAACCTCCGGGCGCGGTTCGACCATCCACACGTCCACGTAGTCCGTGTCCAACCGTGCGAGGGCATCATCGAGACTGCGCAGCAGATCGCCGCGCCCCGCGGCGCTCACCCACGCGCCTTCGGACGCTCGGCGCACACCGCCGCGCCACGCCACCGACACGCGGTGGCGACCCACAGCTGACATGGCCTCGGACAAAATGTCGACCGCGATACCGTCGCCATGGGACGCGGAACATTCCACAAGGTTGCCGCCTGCGTCGACGAAACGGCGCAGCATGTCGAGCGCTTCGGGGCCGTCGGTGTCACGGCCCCAGGTGAGCGTGCCGATGCCAATAGCCGACAGGTAGAGCCCGGTGCGGCCGCATTGCTTCAAGTCCATGCGTCTAGCCTAGCCGAGTCCGCGACAGCCACCGTGCATGTTGCTCGGGGAGCGGGGGAGTGGTTCCACCGAACACCGGGCAGAGCGTTCGCACCCCGCACCAGTTGCACAGCGGATTCTTGCGCGGTGTGAACGAGTCATTCTCGATGTCGCGGGCGATCGAGTCCCAGAGTTGGTCAATGTGACGCTCAAAGTTCGCGATATCGCCCGCCTCAGGATCGAAGGTGATGACCTGGCCGGCTTTCAGGTAGACGAGCTGCATGCGAGAAGGAAGCACCTGCGTGCGCGCGAGGAGCAGCGCGTAGAAACGCAGCTGGTACAGGGCCTCGTCCACGTAACGCGGGCCCGGTGCCTTTCCGGTCTTGTAATCCACGACCCGCAGCCGCCCGTCGGGGGCGCGGTCCACACGGTCGATGAAACCGAGGAGACGCACGCCTCCCGATGTCGTCGTTGTCACGCGCTGCTCGAGCGCTGCGGGCGCGATCCACTGAGGCTGCTCAATCGCAAAGTACCCGTCGATGACCGCGCGTGCCTCGTCAAGCCAGGCATCGCGGTCCGCATCGTCACGAAATAACGCGGGAACCTCCGGGTTCTTCGACGCCAGGGCCTCGTATTGTGGCCACACCTGGACGCGCGCAGCTTCGGGCGTGCGCTCTTGAGCAGGCAGAGCGAACAGATTCTCCAGCACCGCATGCACGATCGTTCCCAGCGCCTTCGCGCGTGTTTCCGGTTCGCGGTACCCGTCCAGGACGTGAAGGCGGTACTGCAGGGGGCATCGCTCGTATTCCTTCGCTCGCGAGGCCGAAAGAGCGGGTTCCCACGTGCGCTCGTTAGCAGAAGGAGTGATCAGGTCTGTCATGAATACCACGCTAACCCCTCCCACCCTCATCTGTGTCCTGCCATGGGCGCAGCAGGTGGCAAGCGCTATCCTTTACGTAATGACTATTCAGCGTAATACTTCGATGTCGGCCACCGATTTTGGCCAGCCCACCCGCCGAGGCGTCCTTTCCGAGGGCGACCGTGTGCAGGTTCGCGACCCCAAGGGACGCTTCCACCAGGTGATTCTTGTGAGCGGGGGTCGTTTCCAGTCCAACCGCGGCGGATTCGACCATAACGACGTCATTGGCCGTCCCGATGGCCAGGTGATCGTCACGGAGGAAGGCCGCCAGTTCCAGATCCTACGCCCGCTTCAGGTTGACTACGTGATGTCGATGCCCCGCGGTGCCGCCGTCGTCTACCCCAAGGACGCTGGGGTCATCACCCACATGGGTGATATCTTCCCCGGCGCGACCGTCGTCGAAGCCGGCGCTGGCTCCGGCGCGCTATCGATGGCTCTCCTGGATGCGGTTGGCCCGCAGGGCCGTCTTATCTCCGTGGAGCGCCGCCAGGACTTTGCTGATATCGCTGCTGCCAACGTCGACCTGTGGTTCGGCCGCCGTCACCCCGCGTGGGACCTGCGCGTCGGTGACGTTGACGAGGTGCTGCGGTCCGCCGAACGAGGCAGCGTCGACCGCATCGTGCTCGATATGCTCGCGCCGTGGGAGAACATCGATGCCATCACCCATGCGCTGATTCCGGGCGGCGTGCTCGTGTGCTACGTCGCGACCGTGACCCAGATGTCGCGTCTCGTCGAGGATCTGCGTGCCTCCGAGCGTTTCACCGACCCGATTGCCTGGGAGGATATGCGCCGCGAGTGGCACCTCGACGGCCTCGCCGTACGCCCCGAGCATCGCATGGTGGCTCACACCGGTTTCCTGGTTGTCACCCGCCTCCTCGCGCCCGGCGTCACGCCGCAGGAGCGTTCAATGCGCCCGGCGAAGGCAGCGCAAGGCCAGGGCGGCGCGTGGGACGACGAGCAGGATTGGTCGCTGGAAAAGGTCGGTCAGCGCGTCAACTCAGAGAAGAAGGTGCGCAAGGTTCGCCGCGACGTCGTTGCACAGGCCGACACATGGGCGCCGGAGGGACGTGAGGCAGCAACCGATGAGTGAGGTCGAAGCCCGTCAGGCCCTCGAACGGCGCCTGATATCGCTGGAGGAAAAGAACGGCCGACTCACCACCGCGCTGACGACAGCGCGCACCGAGTTGATTCGGCTGCAGGGCGAGCTGGCCGACGTGTCGCGCCCTCCGCAGACTCTGGCCACGTTCGTGCGGGCATTCCCCGCGTCGCGTCACATCGAGGTCGTCACGGGTGGTAAGCGTATGCGTGTCGCCGTGGCCCCGAAGCTGGATGTCAACGACCTGTCGTACGGGCAGTGGGTGCGCCTTGACGACACGATGATCGCCGTCGCCGCGGATGACTTCCCGCGCAGCGGGCAGGTCGTGTCCGTGCTTGAGCTGGTTGGAGCAGACCGCGTGCTCGTGGCGACGGAAGGCGGCGCTGAGACCCTGCTCGAGCTGGCCGGGCCTCTGCGCCACGGAAACCTGCGCCCCGGCGATTCCCTCGTCGTGGATGCCCGCTCGGGCATCGCGTTCGAGCGCATTGTGCGCGAGGATGTCGAGCAGCTGCTCACCCCCGAGGTTCCCGACGTCACGTACGAGGATATCGGTGGTCTCGACGATCAGATCGCTCAGGTGCGCGACTCGATCGAGATGCCTTTCAACCATCCCGAGCTGTACCGCCAGTTTGGCCTGCGTCCACCCAAAGGCATTCTCCTGTATGGTCCTCCCGGCTCGGGCAAGACCCTCATCGCGAAGGCCGTCGCGAACTCGCTGTCGAAGCGCGGGGGAGCATCGACGTTCTTCCTGTCGATCAAGGGTCCGGAACTGCTCAACAAGTTCGTGGGCGAAACCGAGCGCCAAATTCGCGCCATTTTCGCTCGTGCGCGGACCCTTGCAGCCGGCGACACTCCCGTCGTCATCTTCTTCGACGAGATGGAGGCCCTGTTCCGTACGCGTGGCACGGGCGTGTCCTCAGACGTCGAAACGATGATCGTTCCGCAGCTCCTCGCCGAGATGGACGGCGTCGAATCCCTCGACAACGTCGTCATCATCGGCGCATCCAACCGCGCGGACATGATCGATCCGGCCGTGTTGCGGCCGGGGCGCCTCGACGTGCGCATCCGCGTGGACCGTCCCGACCGCGCGGGTGCCCTCGACATCTTCTCGAAGTATCTGACGCCCCAGGTGCCGATCCACGCCTCGGAAATCGAGCGTTTCGGTGGCATTAACGAGGCCGTGGCGGGCATGAGCGAACGAGCTGTCGACGCGCTCTACGCGCGGAACGAGACGACTGCGCTCTTCCTCGCAACCCTCGTGAATGGTGACCACAAGCGCATCTACCTGTCCGACCTCGTGTCCGGCGCACTCATTGCCGGAATCGTCGAACGCGCCAAGAAGTACGCGATTAAGGACGCGTTGACGGGTGCCTCTACTGGCCTGAGCATGGATCATCTGCTGCGCGGGGTCCACGAGGAGATGAACGAGTCTCTCGAGCTTGCGGCCACCTCCTCGCCGGAAGACTGGGCGCGCACCAGCGGGCTGGCTCCGGAAATCATCAGCGTGAAGCCGATTGGAACGGTGAAATGAGCAGCGAACGCATTATTGGTACCGAGACCGAGTACGGCGTGTACCGTCCGGGCGACGCGTGGGCAAACCCGATCGCTCTGTCGACGAAGGTTGTCACCACGTACGGAGAGATCAGCCGCGATGGCACGCCTGCCCAGGGCGCGGGCGTCGTCCGCTGGGACTACACGGGGGAGGATCCGCTGAACGATCTGCGCGGCATGCGTATGTCACGTGCGGCTGCCGACCCGTCGCTTCTTACTGACGATCCGTACCACCTCGCACCGTCTGGCGGTTCGGAACGCGTCGCTCGGCCGACCCCCGAAGAACTGGCCCTTCCAGCGGCGACGACCGCCGTCCTCACGAATGGCGCACGCCTGTACGTCGACCACGCGCACCCCGAGTACTCCGCACCCGAAACGATCGGTGCGCGCGATGCGCTCCTGTGGGACCGCGCCGGCGAGGTTATCGCCCAGCGCGTCATGGCACGCCTGGAGGAACAGGGCGAAGAACCCATCGTCCTTGTCAAGAACAACACGGACGGTAAGGGTGCCGCCTACGGCACCCACGAGAACTACCAGATGCCTCGTATCACGGACCTCGATGCGATCGTCCGAGGTCTCACGCCCTTCATGGTGACGCGTCCCGTCATTTGCGGGGCCGGCCGCGTCGGACGCGGGCAAAAGAGCGAGGTTCCCGGCTTCCAGATGTCCCAGCGAGCCGACTTCGTCGAAAACGAAGTCGGACTGGAGACCACCTTCAACCGTCCGATCATCAACACGCGCGACGAGCCGCATGCGAATCCGGCTCAGTTCCGCCGACTGCACGTGATCGGCGGAGACGGCAACATGTTCGATGTCTCGGCCTTCCTGCGTTTCGGAACGACGTCGCTCGTCCTGTGGGCAATCGAGCAGGGCACGGACCTGCGCTGGGATTCGATCGTCATGGACGATCCGGTGCAGGAAACCTGGAACGTGTCGCATCATCCCGACCTGGACTACAAGGTGACGACCGCGGGCGGTGCCTATACGGCGGCGGAGCTTCAGCAGGTGTACCTGGATCTGGTGCTCGACACTTTTGAAGAAACCGGAACGACGCCCACGGCGGCCGACCGCGAGATCCTCACCCTGTGGCAGTCGGTGCTTGTTCGCATGCGCGCCGATCTTTTCTCGGTGGCGACCGAGGTGGAATGGGTGGGCAAGTACCAGCTTGTCAAGCGACAGAAGGAACGCGCCGGGATCGAGTGGACCGATCCGCGTCTGGCCGCCATCGACCTGCAGTGGGCTGACCTGCGTCTCAGCCACGGCCTCGTCTATCGACTCGCGAAGGCCGGCATGGTGCGCCGTCTCGTGTCCGATGAGGAGGTCGAGCGCGCCGCAGATGTGGCACCCACGAACACTCGCGCTCACGTCCGCGGATGGGCCGTCGCCCATCGACCCGACCTGGCGAAGGCGTCATGGACGTCGCTCGTCTTTGACCCGGGCGAGGGGGACCTTGTCCGATTCCCGCTTCCCGACGCACGCGATACATCTACTCGATGAACGACGACAGAAAGAAGAACGAATAATGTCGAATCAGATTTTTGCTGGTGGCCCGACCCCCGAAGACGACGCTCTCGAGGCGGCCGGCCAGGTTCAGGCTCGCACCTCGTCGATCGACTCCCTCCTCGACGAGATCGACTCCGTTCTCGAAACCAACGCCGAAGCGTTCGTCCAGGGCTTCGTCCAGAAGGGCGGCCAGTGACGTGAGGCGTCGAGTTTTCGGCATCGAAACGGAGTACGGGCTCACGGCCGCCTCCCCGAGCGGGGGCGCCCCGATGGATGCCGAGCACGCCGCCCGCCAGCTGTTCGAGCCGCTCCTGCATCAGGGGCGTTCGTCGAACCTGTTCCTGCGTAACGGCGGGCGCCTCTACCTCGACGTGGGCGCTCACCCAGAGTATGCGACTGCCGAGTGCGATCGTCTGGAGGATTTACTCGCGCAGGATCGCGCTGGCGCCTCCATGCTTGCGGATCTGGCCGTCCAGGCAGACGAGGCCCTGGCCGAGCTCGGCTCAGACCTGCACCTGCATCTGTTCCGCAACAACCTGGACTCACAGGGCAACTCCTACGGCTGCCACGAGAACTACCTTCTCCATCGACGCCGCGACTTCCGTCAGGTCGCCGATGCGCTCGTCGCGTTCTTCGTGACGCGCCAGATCCTGGTCGGCAACGGGTGGATCAACACCGCTGCGGCATCTCCGCGCCTCCAGTTCTCCCAGCGCGCCGATCAGATGTGGGACGCTGTGTCCTCGGCGACCACACGCTCGCGTCCGATTATTAACACGCGCGACGAGGCCTTGGCTGATTCCGGCGCATACCGACGCATGCATGTCATCGTCGGCGACACGAACGTCGCCGAGCCGACTACTGCGCTGAAAGTCGGGATGACCGAGCTCCTCATCCATGCGATCGAGGACGGGCTGCAGATCGAAGATCTGGCGCTCGCTGATCCGATGCGTGCGATCCGCGAGGTCAACTCGGATCTGTCTGGCTCAGCGCCCCTCGAGCTTGCCAATGGGCGCACGACCAGCGCCGTCGCGCTGCAACGAGAGATCCGCGAGCGCGTGCTCACCCGCATTCCCGTCGCGGATCTGGATCCGATGCGCGCCTACGTCGTCGACCTGTGGGGCCGAGGCATTGATGCCATCGCTAGCGGCGACTGGAGCAGCATCGACACGGAGCTCGACATCGCGATCAAGCACAAGCTCCTCACGTCGTACTGCGCGAGGAGTGGAGCGAGCCTTACTGATCCGCGCGTGGCGCGCCTCGAGCTGTCGTACTCCGATATCACCGCAGACGGCCTGTGGGAGCGAATGGAACGTGCGGGCCTCATGCGACGCCTCACGACCGCCGAAGGTGTCCGTCGCGCGCAAACGATCCCACCAGCGTCCACCCGCGCGAGTTTGCGCGGACGTATCATCGCAGCCGCCGAAGACGCCCGTGCCGACCTGAGCGTCGACTGGGTGCACGTGCGTCTCGACGAGTCTTCGACGATTCCGTTGTCCTTGCAGGATCCGTTAGCCACGACCGACCCGCGTGTTGACGCGCTCATCGCGCAGATCGACGCTCAGTCTCCTACGATTCCCGCATGAGCCCCGAGTCGCCGTCCACCGAGTCCCGTGCCGTTAGCCGCGCACGCGGATCCTCCCAGCGCGCGGCCGCGCGTGCGCAGCGCTCCCGCGGCACCTCACGTGCCGTTATCCTGCTGCGCGTTGTGCTTGCGGCGGTTCTCATCGCTGCGGGAGGCGGGCTTGCCTGGTGGGCGTTCCATCCCCGTCCCTCTGCAGACGAAGCGAGCGTGCCCGAAGCCGCCACGCAGTCGCCGAGCCTCGCACTCTTCGACCGAGTGACCGTGTCCGGCCGCGTTGGTGCGACACCGACCATCGAGATCAAGGCACCGCTGGAGATCGACGGTTTCAAAGCGCGCGTGCTCGAGGAAGGCAGCGGTCGCGAGATCACCGAAGGCTCACCCGTTCTCGTCTCCGTCACCGCTTTCGACGGAACCAATGGACGCATGCTCTCCGAATCTGGCCGTCCTCAGATGAGCCTCGGCATTGTCGGCTCCGGCCAGATCGATGACGACCTTTCGCGTCTGGTGACCGGCAAGCGCGAGGGGACACGTGTGCTCGCATTCCGTTCCATCACGATGGGCGACGGATCGCCGAACACCATCGAAGTCGACGTCGTCGATATTCTTCCGTCGATCGCAACCGGCACGTCGGTCGACGCCAGCGTCGGCCCAATGAGCGTCGAGATGAGCCCGGACGGGCCGATCATCAGCCACATTGACACACTTCCCGGCGGCGTCACGACCCAGACCCTCATCAAGGGTGACGGGGTGCAGGTCCACGAAGGCGACCGGGTCGTCGCCCAGTTCACGGTTCTCGGCTGGACCGATGGCACCGTACGTGTGTCCACGTGGGAGACCGGCGTGCCCGAGGTCATTAATCTGGGGACGGCAATGAAGGGTCTGGCGACGGCTCTCGTTGACCAGAAGGTGGGGTCGCGACTCGCCATCACGATCCCTCCGGACCTGGCCGCCGGTGACGACACGCTGTGCGTCGTCATCGACATTCTTGGGACAGAACCCGGTGCCCCTACGAACGGGGATCAGACGCCTCAGTCGTGACCGTTCAGCTCGTGAGAGCCGTTTCGCACAAGGCTTGTCGCTTGTGGGACACTGGGAGTCATGCTGAGATGGATGACCGCCGGTGAATCGCACGGACCCGCACTGCTCGCAACGATCGAGGGGTTGCCTTCCGGTTTGCATGTGACGACCGAGGACCTGCGCCGCGGCCTCGCGCGCCGGCGCCTCGGGTATGGCCGCGGCGCGCGCCAGAAGTTCGAGGCCGACGAGGTGTCGATCCTGGCCGGTGTGCGTCATGGAGTCACAACCGGTGCCCCGGTGGCTATCCGCATTGGTAACTCCGAGTGGCCCAAGTGGGAGACGGTGATGAGTGCCGATCCGGTCGATCCGTCGGCGCTTCTCATCGATGCGGGAACGGGGGACGAGCGCGAGATCGCTCGTAATCGACCGCTGACGAGGCCTCGACCCGGTCACGCGGATCTTCCCGGCATGCTGTCCTACGACCTGTCCGAGGCACGCCCTGTTCTTGAACGCGCCAGCGCCCGCGAGACCGCCGCGCGGGTTGCACTCGGTGTGCTCGCCGAAGCTCTCCTGGATCAGGTCGCGGGCGTTCGTCTCGTGTCCCACGTCGTCTCTGTCGGAGCGCACAGTGCCACGGCCTCGTCGACTCCCACGCCCGACGACGAAGCGGCACTGTGCGAGGCCTCGATGCGCACGCTTGATCCGGCGATAACGCCCACTTCGAGGCGGCCGTCGACGGTGCCAAGCAGGCGGGCGACACAATTGGCGGCGTCGCCGAAGTTATCGCATACGACGTTCCGGTCGGCTTGGGTACTCACGTGACCGCTCGCGAGCGCCTCGATGCGCGCCTGGCGGCCGCCCTCATGTCGATCCAGTCCGTCAAGGGCGTTGAAATCGGAGACGGTTTCGCGCAGGCCGCGCTGCTCGGCTCAGCGGCCCACGACGAGATCGTGCGGGGCGAGGACGGTCATCTCACTCGTACGTCTAACCACGCCGGAGGCATCGAAGGCGGCACCTCCAACGGCGCGCCGATCGTCGCGCGTGCCGCTTTCAAGCCGATCTCGACCGTTCCGCACGCGCTGCGCAGCGTCGACCTCGCAACGGGCGAGGAGGCCGTGGGCTTGCACCAGCGCTCCGACACCTGCCAGGTCGTGCCCGGCGCAGTGATCGCCGAGGCCGAGGTGGCCCTCGTGCTCGCCGACGCCCTGTCGGATCACGCGGGCGGTCGATCGGTTGGCGAGATGCGCAGGAATCTTCAGGCTTACCTCGCGGCGGTGGGGGAGCGCGCATGAGTGCTCAGGGGCCCGTCGTTCTCGTGGGCTTGCCCGGTGCGGGCAAGTCCAAGGTCGGACGGCTCCTGGCCGAGCGTCTCGGTGTCGCCCACATCGACACCGATGCGCTGATCGTCGAGCGCGAGGGCCGTCCTATTGCCGATATTTTCGCTTCCGACGGAGAAGCCGCATTTCGGCTGATAGAGACCGCAGCAGTCGCCGATGCACTCGCGCACGAGGCAGTCGTGTCCCTGGGTGGGGGAGCGGCGGCAACTCCCGCAGTTCGGGAGCTCCTGTCTGGGCACACGGTTGTCTACATTGATGCTCCCCACGAGGAGCTCGTTCGTCGCACCGCCTCGAAGACGCATCGGCCGCTGCTGGCCGAGGATCCGTCCGGGACGCTCGCGCGTCTGCGCACCGAGCGCGAGCCACACTACCGAGCCGTCGCCACCATTGTTGTCGAGTCTGGACCCGGCCCCGTCGACGACGTCGTCACTGCCATCGCCCTGCAGTTGGAGCACTCATGAGCACGATTATCCGCGTCACCGGAGAACACCCCTCAACCATCACGGTCGGACACGGGCTTGGCTTCGAGCCGATCCGTGAGGCCCTCGATGAGGCCGCGACCAAGGTGCTCATCATTCACGCGCGGCCTCTTTCTCACCGTGCCGAGGCCCTAGCACAGTACCTGCGTGAGCAGGGCATCGACGCATCAACTGCTGATCATCCCGATGCCGAGGCAGGAAAGTCTATCGACGTCGTTGCATCCCTGTGGGATGAGTGCGGGCGCCTTCAGCTCGGGCGTAAAGACGCGATCATCGCCATGGGTGGGGGAGCAACCACCGACATGGCTGGTTTCGTTGCTGCCACGTGGCTACGCGGCATCACCCTCATCAACGTTCCCACCACTCTCCTCGCCATGGTTGACGCGGCCGTTGGCGGAAAGACGGGAATCAACACGTCGGTCGGGAAAGAACCTCGTCGGTTCGTTCTACCCGGCAACGTCCGTGGTTGCCGATATGGATCTCCTCGAGAGCCTCCCGACGCCCGATCTGGCGGCCGGCGTGGCCGAAGTCATCAAGTGCGGTTTCATCGCCGACCCCGAGATCCTGCGCATCGTCGAGGAGACCGAACCGAGCGAGCTCCTCCAATCGAACAGCCCAGCAGCTCGCAGAGATCACGACCCGCGCGATCGCCGTGAAGGCCCGCGTTGTGTCGGCCGACCTGACGGAGGGCGGCCTGCGCGAGATCCTCAACTACGGACACACGCTCGCACACGCGATTGAGCGGGCGAACGACTACACCTGGCGCCACGGCGATGCGGTCGCAGTTGGATGTTGTTTCGCCGCGCGTTTGGCCCAGGCGAGGGGCCTGCTCAGCGCTGACGATGTTGCCCGCCACGACCAGCTCTTCTCCCGCGTCGGACTGCCCATCCGCTACGAGGGAAGCACTCTCGACGAGCTCACACATATCATGCTCTCCGACAAGAAAGTGCGACGCGGAGTCCTGCGGTTCGTCCTCCTTGACGGCATCGTGAACCCGGGGACGGTCTCCGTCGATCCGCAGGAGCTGGCAGCTCCGGCCTCACAGATTGGCATTTGCGCATGAGCCTCATCGTGTTGATCGGAGTCACGGGCTGCGGCAAAACCACCGTTGGACGCGAGCTTTCTCGTCGCTACGAACTTCCGCTCTACGAGGTCGACGAGGCCGTCGAAGAACGCCTGGGCGCACCTATGCGCACGCTCGTGGTCGGACGCGACCCGCGCCTGGCCGCCACAGCGCGCGAAGAAGCCGCGCGTCTCCTCAGCCTCGACGAGGGCATTGTCACGCTCGGTGCCTCTGCGCCGCTCGACCCAGCCACTGCCTCGTCGATCGAGCGGGCGCGCGCAAACGGCGCGTTCGTCATTGAACTCAGCGCCGACCTTTCCGCGGTATCACGCCGAGAAGGCCTCGGCGCTCCGCGCTCGGTCGGCCTCGTGCACCCCGCGCCGTGCTCACCCAGCTGATGAAACAAGCGCGCGAGGTATACGCCTCCGTGGCCGACACAACAGTCGATACGAGTGCGCGCACCCCGCAAGAAGTCGCGGATTTGGTCGCACGCGCGTGTAAACTGACCCCTGATTACTGATTCCTTCTCAAGTGAGGTACCCCTGTGGCAACGACCAATGATCTGAAGAACGGCCTGGTTATGGTCATCGACGGCCAGCTCTGGCAGGTTGTCGAATTCCAGCACGTGAAGCCCGGCAAGGGCCCGGCCTTCGTGCGCACCAAGATCAAGAACGTCCTGTCCGGCAAGACCGTTGACAAGACCTTCAACGCGGGCCTGAAGATCGAGACCGCGACCGTCGACCGTCGCGACATGACGTACCTGTACCAGGACGGCACCGACTACGTCTTCATGGATCAGTCCACCTACGAGCAGATCAACGTTCCCGCCGAGACCGTGGGCGACGCCCGCAACTTCATGGTGGAGAACCAGGACGTTATCGTCTCCCAGCACGACGGCACCGTCCTGTTTGTCGAGCTGCCCGCCACCGTCGTCCTGACGATCACGCACACGGAGCCTGGCCTGCAGGGCGACCGTTCCTCCGCCGGCACCAAGCCCGCGACCCTCGAGACCGGCTACGAGATCCAGGTTCCCCTCTTCATGGAGGAAGGCACCCGCGTCAAGGTTGACACCCGCGACGGCTCGTACTCGGGTCGCGTGACCGAGTAATGTCGAAGCAGCACCGCTTCACCTCGCGCACCAAGGCCCGCAAGCGCGCGGCCGACGTCGTTTACGAGGCCGACCAGCGCGGCATGGGGTCCAACCCCGACGTGCTGCGCGACCTCCTGCGCGAGCGCCGCGTCATTACCGCGGCCCAGACTCCGCTCCCGGAGTTCTCGATCCAGATCATCGCCGGCGTGGCGGACAATCTGCGTCGCATCGACTCGCTGATCTCGGCGCATGCTCGCGTGCCCGGCTTGGATCGCATCGCTGCCGTCGACCTCGCGGTCATGCGTGTGGCGGTGTGGGAGATGCTCGAAAACGACGATGTGTCGCCGATCATCGTCATCGACGAGGCCATTTCGATCGTTCGATCGATCTCGACCGATACGTCGCCGTCGTTCGTGAACGCGGTTCTCGACGCGATCCGTAAGGATCTCGCGTCCCCCGCGTGGTCGCGTCGCAGCTCCGAGGAAGAGGACGCCCGAGCTTCCGATGAGGCCGAGTCATCGTCCGACGATGAGCTGCCCGCGCAGGAAGCGCCCGCACGCTCTCTGCCCGCTGGTGCCAAGCCGCTGGATGGTGGCAGCGTCGAAGACGAGCTCGACGAACTCCTCGAGGAGTACTGAGCGCTCGCTTCATACTGATGGTGAAGGCCGACTCTCGCGAGAGTCGGCCTTCACCATGTCATGAGGCTGTGTCACAGAGACAGGCGCGTCGTACGCACGTCCCAGAACTCCGGGCCATCAACGATGACCTCAAAAGATCCACTCGCCGGGCAGCTGTGCGATCTGCGCGAGCAGCGGGCGAGGCAGGTGCGGTGCGCGGATGATGAAGGACTCACCGGCGTTCATCGACTGGGCAGCACCGAGAACGGCCGCATGGCGCAGACGGTGGGGGATAGCGGTCGCATCAATGGTCGGCACGGCAACGTCGTGTTCGCCGCAGCCGCAGCCGCCACCATGGACCTCGGGGTGGGGAAGCTGTTCGATCGTCATAGTGTGGCCTTTCTTTAGTGAAGTCTCTTCGGCGCCGACGGCGCAGATTGAATTTTACCGGGCTTCACCCTTTCATTGCATTGTCAAAGGGCTCGCATTCTGGCATGGAAAGACGTGGTACCCGGTAGGGGTATCGCCTTATACCCCTACCGGGTATGGTTCGCACAGCTTTCTTGACACCGCAGCCTTCTCGTCGCATGTCAAGCAATGACCAACAGCTCGACACCGATTTCACACATGACCATTCCACGTGGGCTTTCACACGTGGAGGCGTCACACTCACGTCTGATCAGGAGCGTAGGATGGACGTACGACAGATCCTTTAATGACCGTCCCGTGAGGCGGGGAAGGAGTACGCGTGGCCGAAGTGCACGCAGATCGCGCATCGCGCGGCAAAGAAGTATTGGGAATTGGCGACGTCGCACGCTCCCTGACACGCATCGCCTATGAGATCGTCGAACGCAACGGTGGCAGCGATAATCTCGTGATCGCAGGCATCCCCACTCGTGGCGCGACGTTGGCACGCCGCCTCGTCAATCGCATCCGCGAAGTTTCCGGCACCTACGCGGAACTCGCAATCATCGACACCACGATGTACCGCGACGACCTGGCCTCTCAGCCCCTGAGGGCTCCGAAAGAGACTCTGGTTCCTCGCACTGGGATTAACGGCAAGACGGTCGTCCTCGTCGACGACGTGCTGTACACCGGCCGCACCATCAAGGCTGCGCTCGACGCTCTCACTCGTATCGGTCGCCCCGCGGCCGTTCAGCTCGCAGTCCTCGTCGACCGAGGCCATCGCGAGCTTCCGATTCGCCCGGATTACGTCGGTAAGAACCTGCCGACCTCCCGCGACGAAATTGTCACCATTCTGCTCGACGAAACAGACGGGCGCGATGGCGTCCTTCTCGGGAAAGGCCTGTAAACGATGAGCCTGAGCCATCTCATTTCGATCCGTGACCTGACGCGCGAGGAGGCGATTCTGATCCTCGACACAGCGGAGCAGATGGCCGCCACTCAGCGCCACGGCGTGAAGAAGCTTCCGACGCTTCAGGGCAAGACTGTCGTCAACCTCTTCTTTGAGGATTCGACGCGAACCCGCATCTCTTTTGAGACCGCCGCCAAGCGCCTGAGCGCCGACGTCATTAACTTCCAGTCTCGCGGCTCCTCCGTTTCCAAGGGCGAGTCCCTCAAGGACACCGCGCTCACGCTGGAGGCCATGGGAGCGGACGCGGTCATCGTGCGCCACTCCTCGTCGGGTGCCGCACACCGTCTCGCGCACGCCGGCTGGATGAACCTGCCGGTCCTCAACGCAGGCGACGGCACCCACCAGCATCCGACGCAGGCACTCCTTGACGCAATGACCCTGCGTCGTCACTACGCGCCGTCGCTCGGCGACGACGGAACACCCGCCCCCGGCTCCGGCCTCGACGGCGCCCACGTCATTATCGTCGGCGACGTCCTCCACTCGCGCGTGGCGCGCTCCAACGTTGATCTTCTGACGCTCCTGGGTGCCCGCGTCACCCTTGTCGCGCCCCCGACACTCCTGCCGATCGGCGTCCAGACCTG
Source organism: uncultured Sanguibacter sp. (assembly GCA_916438365.1). The sequence goes on along the minus strand of CAKAEY010000001.1, from coordinate 39,846 downwards.
GAACTGCGACACCTCCTACAACTTCGACGAGGCCCTGGCGACCGGTCCCGACGCGGTCATGATGCTGCGCGTGCAGCGCGAACGCATGTCGAGCGCGGGCGGCGGTTTCTTCCCCCTCGCCCGGCGCCTACCACGCGGAGTACGGCCTGACCCCCGCACGCTTCGCAACGCTGCCGCCCAGCGCCGTCGTTATGCATCCCGGCCCCATGAACCGAGGCCTCGAAATCTGCGCTGAGGCAGCCGACGCAGACCAATCTGTCATCGTCGAACAGTGTCGAACGGTGTGTGCATCCGCATGGCCGCCCTCTACCTGCTCCTCGCATCGGAAGGACACAGCAATGACTGAACAGACCCGTGACATCCTGATCACCGGCGCCTCGCTGCTCGGCGGCGAAGCCACCGACATTGCGCTGTCCGGTGGCATCATCGTCGCGATCGGTGCCGACGCTCGCGACGCCGTACGCGACCCGCGCGTCATCGACGCAGAAGGCCTCATCGCTCTGCCCGGCCTCGTCGACATTCACACCCACCTGCGCCAGCCGGGCGGGGAGGACGCCGAAACCGTCTTCACCGGCACGCGCGCGGCGGCCGTCGGCGGCTACACGGCCGTGCACGCGATGGCCAACACGACGCCCACGCAGGACACCGCGGCAATCGTCGACCAGGTGCTTCGCCTGGGCGAGGAGGCCGACTGGGTCGAGGTGCGTCCCGTCGGTGCCGTCACCAAGGGCTTGGAAGGCAAGCACCTCGCATCGCTCGGCTCGATGGCCCGTTCGCGCTCACAGGTCCGCGTCTTCTCCGACGACGGCAAGTGCGTGTCCGATCCCGTCCTCATGCGCCGCGCCCTCGAATATGTCAAGGGCTTCGGCGGCGTGATCGCCCAGCACAGCCAGGATCCCGCCCTCACCGAGGGCGCTCAGATGAACGAGTCGACGCTGTCCGGCGAGCTCGGCCTGGCCGGTTGGCCCGCGGTCGCCGAGGAGGCAATCATCGCCCGCGACATCCTGCTCGCCAAACACGTCGGCTCGCGCCTGCACGTGTGTCACCTGTCGACCGCGGGCTCGGTCGACCTCGTGCGCTGGGGCAAGGCACAGGGCGTCGACATTACGGCCGAAGCCACGCCTCACCACCTGCTCCTGACCGAGCAGCTGGCCGCCACCTACGACCCGCTCTACAAGGTGAACCCGCCGTTGCGCCGCGCCGAGGACGTCGAAGCAGTGCGTGAGGGTCTGGCCGACGGCACGATCGACTGCATCGGCACGGACCACGCGCCGCATCCCCTCGAGATGAAGGACTGCGAGTGGCAGGCCGGCGCGTTTGGCATGACTGGCCTAGAGACGGCGCTACCGATCCTCATCGAGACGATGGTGAACACGGGCCGCATGGACTGGGCGGACGTCGCCCGCGTCATGTCGACGGTTCCCGCCCGAATCGGCCGCGTGGAATCGCAGGGCCAGGGCATCGTCGTCGGCGCCCCCGCACACGTGACCCTCGTGGACGCCACCGTCCGCGTGACGGTCGACCCGGCCAAGCAGTGGACGCGCTCCACGAACTGCCCCTTCCGCGGTATGGAACTGCCCGGACAGGTGCGCTACACGATTTTTGGCGGCGTCCCCACGGTCGTCGATGCCGCCCCGGTTGCTAAGGAGGACCGATGACCACGTCCGATATCGCTCTGCTCGTCCTGGAGGACGGCACCGTTTTCATGGGCCGCGCGTGGGGCGCGAGGGGCCGCACGCTCGGCGAAATCGTGTTCTCGACCGGCATGACCGGCTACCAGAGACGCTCACCGACCCGTCGTACCACCGCCAGATCGTCGTCATGACGGCCCCGCACATCGGTAACACCGGCGTCAACGACGAGGATCCCGAGTCCTCGCGAATCTGGGTTGCGGGCTTCGTCGTGCGAGACGCCGCCCGCCGCGCCTCTAACTGGCGCTCGCGCCGCGAGCTGGAGGACGAGCTGATCTCTCAGGGCATCGTCGGCATCGCGGACGTCGACACGCGTGCGATCACCCGCCACATCCGCGAGCGCGGTGCCATGCGCGCCGGCATCTTCTCGGGTGATGCGCTGCCCGTGGGCGCGCAGTACCTGGGTGACGAGGCCGTGGCCTCCCTCGTGCGCATCGTCGCCGAGTCGCCCGCGATGAGCGGGCAGGCATTGGCCGCTGAGGTGTCGACGGACGAAACCTACGTGGTGGAGCCTCTCGGCGACTTCGAGGGCAAGGAGCCCATCGCGCGCGTCGTTGCAGTCGACCTCGGTATCAAGTCGCGCACGCCCTACCACCTGGCCGCGCGCGGAGTGCGCGTCTACGTGGTGCCTTCCACCGTGTCCTTCGCCGATATCGAGGCACTCAAGCCGGACGGCGTCTTCTTCTCCAACGGCCCCGGCGACCCGTCGACGGCCGACCGCGAAATCGGCGTGCTGCGCGCCGTTTTGGACGCGGGCATCCCATACTTCGGCATCTGCTTTGGGCACCAGCTCTTTGGCCGCGCCCTCGGCTACGGCACCTACAAGCTGGACTATGGTCACCGTGGCATCAACCAGCCGGTGAAGGACGTGGCCACAGGCCGCGTGGAGATCACCGCTCACAACCACGGCTTCGCGGTGGATGCCCCGGTGGGGGAGCCCTCGATCGCTCCCTTCGAATCGGGACGCTACGGGCGCGTCGAGGTCTCCCACGTCGGCCTCAACGATGGCGTCGTCGAAGGCCTGCGCGCCCTGGACATTCCCGCTTTCTCCGTCCAGTACCACCCCGAGGCAGCTGCAGGCCCGCATGACGGCGAGCTGCTCTTCGATCGTTTTATTTCCCTGATGGCTGCCGCTAAGGAGACCCACTGATGCCTCGCAGGAACGATCTGTCGTCCGTCCTCGTCATCGGATCGGGCCCCATTGTCATCGGCCAGGCGTGCGAGTTCGACTACTCGGGCACGCAGGCATGCCGCGTGCTGAAGGAGGAGGGCCTGCGCGTCATCCTCGTTAACTCCAACCCGGCGACCATCATGACCGACCCGGGTATCGCCGACGCCACCTACGTCGAGCCGATCACCCCGGAGGTCGTGGCCTCGATCATCGAGAAGGAGCGCCCCGACGCGCTGCTGCCCACGCTGGGCGGCCAGACGGCGCTGAACACGGCCGTCGCACTGTCCGAAATGGGCGTTCTCGAGCGTTTCAACGTCGAGCTGATCGGTGCGTCCATCGACGCGATTCGCGCCGGTGAGGACCGCGAGGAGTTCAAGGAGATCGTTGAGCGCTCCGGCGCCGAGGTCGCCCGTTCCTTCATCGCCCACACGATGGAGGAGTGCCACGCGGCCGCTGCCGAGCTTGGCTACCCCCCTCGTCGTTCGCCCCTCCTTCACGATGGGTGGCCTCGGCTCCGGTTTTGCTTACACCCCCGAAGACCTCGAGCGCATTGCCAGCCAGGCCTGGCCGCCTCGATCACGACCGAGGTTCTCCTCGAGGAGTCGATCCTCGGCTGGAAGGAATACGAGCTCGAGCTCATGCGCGACAAGGCGGACAACGTCGTCGTCGTGTGTTCGATCGAGAACGTCGACCCGGTCGGCGTGCACACGGGTGACTCGATCACCGTCGCTCCGGCGCTGACCCTCACCGACCGCGAGATGCAGCGCCTGCGCGACATCGGCATCGCCGTCATCCGCGCCGTGGGCGTGGACACCGGCGGCTGTAACATCCAGTTCGCGATCCACCCCGAGACGGGCCGCATCATCGTCATCGAGATGAATCCGCGCGTGTCGCGTTCGTCCGCGCTGGCCTCGAAAGGCGACGGGCTTCCCGATCGCGAAGATCGCCGCACGCCTCGCCACCGGCTACACGCTCGACGAGATCCCGAACGACATCACGGGTTCGACCCCGGCCTCGTTCGAGCCGACTCTCGACTACGTCGTCGTCAAGGTCCCGCGCTTCACCTTCGAGAAGTTCCCGGCCGCCGATCCGACCCTCACGACCTCGATGAAGGCTGTGGGCGAGGCCATGGCGATCGGCCGCTCCTACACCGAGGCGCTGCAAAAGGCCCTGCGCTCGATCGATAAGGGCGGCGTGCAGTTCCACTGGGACGGCGAAGCACCCACCCCCGAGGAGACCCGCGCGCTCGTCGAGGCTGCAGGAGTCGGCACCGAGGGCCGCCTCGTCCAGGTCCAGCAGGCTATTCGTGGCGGCGCGACGCTTGAGGAACTGTTTGAGTCGACCAAGATCGACCCGTGGTTCCTCGACCAGATGTTTCTCCTCGACGAGGTCGCGACCCGCATTCGCGAGGCCGAGGCTCTCACGGGCGACGTTCTGGCCGAGGCGAAGCGTCACGGCTTCTCCGACCGCCAGATCGCTGCCATGCGTGGCCTGTCCGAGGACACGGTGCGCGAGGTTCGTGGTGCCTTCGGTATCCACCCCGTCTTCAAGACGGTCGACACCTGCGCCGCCGAGTTCGCGGCCCGTACCCCCTACCATTACTCGACCTACGACCAGGAGAACGAGGTCCGTCCGCGCGAGCGCGAGGCCGTCATCATCCTGGGCGCCGGTCCCAACCGAATCGGTCAGGGTATCGAGTTCGACTACTCGTGCGTGCGCGGCCATGTCCCTACGCGATCACTACGAGACCATCATGGTCAACTGCAACCCCGAGACGGTGTCGACCGACTACGACATTTCCGACCGCCTCTACTTCGAGCCTCTCACGCTCGAGGACGTCCTGGAGATTTACCGCGCCGAGTGCGCGGCTGGCCCCGTCAAGGGCATGATCGTCCAGCTCGGTGGCCAGACCCCGCTGTCGCTCGCCGCCGATCTCGAGCGCGCCGGCGTGCCGATCCTGGGCACCAGCCCGCGCGCCATCGACCTGGCCGAGGACCGCGAGGAGTTCGGCAAGGTTCTCGAGGCCGCTCATTGCCCGGCACCCGCACACGACACCGCGAACACGCCCGAGCAGGTCATCACCGTGGCCGAGCAGGTCGGCTACCCGGTTCTCGTTCGTCCCTCCTTCGTGCTGGGTGGTCGCGGCATGGCGATCATCAACGACGAACCGGCGCTGCGCGAGTACCTCGCGAGCCATGACTCTGAGCTACTGTTCTCGCGCGGACCGCTCCTCATCGACCGCTTCCTGGACGCCGCCATCGAGATCGACGTCGACGCCCTGTACGACGGCGAAGAGCTCTTCATGGGCGCGATCATGGAGCACATCGAGGAGGCTGGCATCCACTCAGGTGACTCCTCCTGCGTGCTGCCTCCCATGACGCTGTCCGCGCGCGAACTCGAACGCATCACGGCCTCCACCGAGGCGATCGCGTGTGGCGTCGGCGTTCGTGGCCTGATCAACATTCAGTTCGCCCTGCTCTCCGACACCCTCTATGTCATCGAGGCAAACCCGCGTGCCTCGCGTACCGTTCCCTTCGCGTCGAAGGCAACGGGCGTCCAGCTGGCAAAGGCCGCCGCTCTCATTCAGGTGGGCGCGACGATCGCCTCCCTGCGCGAGCAGGGGCTGCTACCCACCCATGACGCCCGCGAGATTCACGACGGTGGCTCGATCGCTGTGAAGGCTGCCGTCCTGCCGTTCAAGCGGTTCCGCACGGCTGGCGGCGAAATCGTCGACACCGTTCTCGGTCCCGAGATGCGCTCGACCGGTGAGGTCATGGGCATCGACCGCGACTTCCCGACGGCATTCGCCAAGGCCCAACTCGGCGCTTCGACCGACATGCCGACGTCGGGCACCGTCTTCATTTCGATTGCGGACACCGATAAGCGAGCGATCGTTCTACCGGCCGCCCGTATGCACGAGATGGGCTTCAAGATCCTCGCGACCTCAGGAACGGCATCGGTCCTGCGCCGCAATGGCATCGAAGCCCAGGCTGTTCGTAAGTCGTCCGAGGGCCGTGGAGACGGCGGCGAGCCGACGGTCGTCGACCTCATCAACGACGGCTCGATCGACATGGTCGTCAACACCCCTCAGCGCAGCGCCCCGCGTAATGACGGCTATCAGATCCGTACCGCTGCAGCCTCGCAGGACCGCCCTGCGGTGACCACGCTGCAGGCGTTCAACGCGATGGTGCAGGCCATCGAAGTCCGTATGCGCGGGGCCTACTCCGTGCGCTCGTTGCAGGAATGGGATTCCATTCGATCGGAGGAAACACGATGACAACTTCCGCAATCAAGCGTGCCGCCTCAGCTGGCTTCGGCGACCGTCTGTACGCCGCCATGCGCGCCTACGGCCCCGTGTGCGTGGGCATCGATCCCCACGCGTCTCTCTTGCAAGAATGGGGACTTGACGACGACGCGAACGGTGTGCGAGAGTTCTCCCTTCGAGTCATCGAGGCGCTCGGTGGTCGCGTCGCCGCCTTCAAGCCTCAGGCCGCGTTCTTCGAACGGCACGGCTCTCGAGGCGTCGCCGTCCTCGAGGAGGTCATCGCTGCCTGCCGCGAAGTCGGCACGCTGTGCATTGTGGATGCTAAGCGCGGTGACATCGGTTCGACGATGGACGGCTATGCACAGGCGTTCTTGTCGGACGCCTCCCCGCTTGCCGGTGATGCAGTCACGCTCTCGCCCTACCTCGGCGTCGGATCGCTGACCCCCGCCCTCGAGTTGGCACGACAGACCGGAAGGGGAGTGTTCGTTCTCGCCCTCACATCGAACCCCGAAGGTGCCTCCGTTCAGCACGCCCGCGGCGAGGATGGAACCAGCGTTGCGGGGCGGATCGTGTCCCAACTGGCGGACTTTAACAGCCGGTGTGACCAACAACACCTCGGACCTGCTGGCATCGTCGTGGGAGCCACCGTGGGCGACGCAGTCAAGCGTTTGGGCATCGATCTCGCCTCGCTCAATGGCGCTTTTTTGGCTCCAGGAGTGGGCGCACAGGCGCTGGACCGGCGCAGGTCAGGGAGGTTTTCGCCGGAGCCGAAGACGCTGTCCTCGCCTCGTCCTCTCGAGCAATCCTGCGTTCCGGCCCGAGCATCGCCGGCCTCCGAGATGCCTATCGTGCAACGGTCGATTCGCTGCAATAATCTGCTGTGTTACTAAAAGAGCAGCGTTTTGGTCTGGCACTAGCGGTCTGGAAGGTGACATAGTTTATTTACCGAAGATCCCAACGGAGGAGATGATCAGAATGGCACTACCTGATCTCACGCCAGAACAGAGGGCACAGGCCCTCGAAAAGGCAACACAGGCACGGAGGCGTCGCGCCGAAGTGAAGAACGCGCTTAAGGCGCGCTCGATGAACCTGTCGGAGGTTTTGGAACTCGCTGATTCAGACGAAGCCGTGGCGAAGATGAAGGTCGTTTCGCTGCTGGAGTCGCTGCCGCGCGTCGGCACGAACACGGCTGCCGTGCTGATGGACGAGTACAAGATCGCCCAGAGCAGGCGCGTGCGTGGCCTCGGCCCCGTCCAGCGGAAGGCGCTCGTCGAGCGTTTCGGCTGACGCGGTCAAGCGTGGCACACTTGAGTCATGACAAAGGCTCAACTGACTGTCCTCGCTGGCCCTACAGCCGTTGGAAAGGGAACTGTTGTCGCTGCGCTGACGAAGCGCTTTCCGACCCTTAATGTGTCGATCTCGGCAACAACTCGCGATCCTCGACCCGGTGAATTGAACGGCGTCCACTACTACTTCGTTTCCACTCAAGAATTCGATGCAATGATCGAACGTGGAGACATGTTGGAGTGGGCGCTTGTTCATGGAAAAACAAGTACGGAACGCCTCGCGGACCCGTCGATGAAGCCCTCGCCGCTGGCAAGCCCGTGCTCCTTGAGATCGATCTGGCCGGCGCGCGTCAGGTCCGCACCACCAGGCCCGACGCGCAGTTCATTTTCCTCGCTCCACCTTCGTGGGAGGAGCTTGAGCGTCGCCTTATCGGGCGCGGCACCGAAAGCCCCGAGGAACAGGCGCGTCGCCTGGCTACCGCCCGCGTTGAGCTGGAGGCTGCCTCGGAGTTTGACCATGTTGTGATCAACGACGACGTGGAGCGCGCGGTGGATGAGCTGGCTCGGCTCATTGGCCTGGAGTAGTATCTATCTGAATCCGCCACTGAGAGGAATACACGCATGTCCGGAATTGTTGCCCAGCCCGTGGGCATCACGTCCCCGCCCATTGACAATCTGCTGGAGCACGTCGATTCCAAGTACGCGCTGGTTATCTTCGCTGCGAAGCGCGCACGCCAGATTAACTCTTACAATCTGCAGCTTCAGCAGAACATGATCCAGTTCGTGGGTCCGGTCGTCGACGTGCAGCCGGATGAGAAGCCGCTGGCTGTTTCCCTGCGCGAGATCAACGAAGGCCTCCTATCGCTCGAAGCTAACCCCGAGGCCTGACATGGCAACGATCGTCGTCGGTGTGACCGGCGGCGTCGCAGCCTTTAAAGCACCCATCGTGGTCCGCGAGTGTCAACGCGCGGGCCACGACGTGTATGTCGCTGCGACGCGCGCGTCATTGGATTTCGTTGGCCGCTCCACGTGGGAGGGCATCACGTCCCGCCCGGTCGCTGTGGATATCGCGGGGGAGGGGCGCGCCGAGCACGTGGAGCTTGCTCGCGTCGCAGACCTCATCATCGTCGTTCCCGCGACCGCTAATTCTTTGGCGCGCCTCGCCGCCGGTTTCGCCGACGACATGGTCTCGCTGACGGTTCTCGCGTCTGACGCGCCGGTTGTTGTTGCCCCCGCGATGCACTCCAACATGTGGCTGGCACCGGCCACGCAGGCGAACGTCAAGACGCTTCGCGAGCGCGGTGTGCACGTCATCGATCCCGCGTCTGGCGCGCTCGGTTCTGGCGACAGCGGTGTCGGCCGTCTTCCTGAACCCGAGGAGATCGCTCGGGTAGCTCTCGAGCTACTCGATTCTCGCAGCCAGTCATTGCAGGTGCTCGCTGGCCGCACGGTCGTTGTCACCGCCGGCGGGACGCGCGAACCCATCGATCCGGTCCGTTTTTTGGGCAATCAGTCATCCGGCCGTCAGGGGACTGGCGATTGCGTCGGCAGCGGCGCGAGCCGGCGCCTCTGTCCGTGTGATCGCCGCCAACATCGAGTCGGCTCTCCTCGAAGCCCTTCCGACGGGCGTGCAGGTCACTCGCGTGGGCAGTGCCCTGCAGATGCGCGAGGCTTTGATCGATCAGGTGGCCGACGCCGATGCTCTCGTTATGACGGCAGCCGTTGCGGACTTTCGGCCCGAGGCCACCTCGGAGTCGAAGATGAAGAAGGACCCATCAACCGAGGATGCTCCGACGATCCGCCTGGTTCGTAACCCCGATATCCTCGCTGAAGTCGCGCACGGCGACCAGCGCCCGCCCCTCGTCGTCGGTTTCGCCGCGGAGACCGGCACCGACGAGGAGATTCTCGCCTACGGCGCTGACAAGGCTGCTCGAAAAGGTGCAGATTTCATTTGTTTGAACCGGGTGGGGGAGAGCGTCGGATTTGGCGACGTGCCCAACGATATTCGCCTCCTCGATGCAAGCGGCCACATCGCGGGCCGTTACGTCGGCTCAAAGGATGAGGTTGCCGCTGGTCTTGTCGGCCATATGGCTTCATTCCTTGATAATCTAAAGCGGTGAGTCAACAGCTTTTTTCTTCTGAGTCCGTTACCGAAGGTCACCCCGACAAGGTCTGTGACCGTATCTCCGATGCGATCCTCGACGCGCTGCTCGCCGCCGACCCCCGCTCGCGCGTTGCCGTCGAGACGATGGCGGCCACCGGCCTCATCCACATCGCCGGTGAGGTGACGACCGAGGCGTACGTTGAGATTCCTGAGATTGTGCGTCGCGAGATTCTTTCGATTGGCTACGACTCGTCGCGCGTTGGCTTCGACGGTGCCTCCTGCGGCGTTTCCGTATCGCTGGACGGCCAGAGCCCCGACATCGCCGGCGGCGTTGATGAAGCCATTGAAGTGCGCGGCACCCAGGGCGGTGACCCGCGCGACCGTCTCGGCGCCGGCGACCAGGGCATCATGTTCGGCTACGCTTCTTCGGATACCCCGGATCTCATGCCCGCCCCCATCTGGCTGGCACACCGCCTCGCAAAGCGTCTGACTGACGTTCGCAAGCAGGGCATCGTTGAAGGGCTGCGTCCCGACGGCAAGACTCAGGTGACTCTCGCGTACGAAGACGGTCGGCCGGTGGGTATCGACACGATCGTCGTGTCCACCCAGCACGACGAGGCGCTGTCGCAGTCGGCGATCGCCGACGCGGTGCGCGACAACGTCATTACCCCTGTCATCGAGTCGTCCGGTCTCGCGCTGGCGACCGGATCCATGACCACTCTGATCAACCCGTCGGGTCGCTTCGTCCTGGGCGGCCCCGCCGCGGACGCCGGCCTCACCGGCCGCAAGATCATCGTTGACACGTACGGTGGTATGGCCCGTCACGGCGGCGGTGCCTTCTCCGGCAAGGACCCGTCGAAGGTCGATCGTTCCGCCACCTACGCCGCCCGTTGGGTGGCTAAGAACGTCGTGGCCGCCGGCATCGCCCAGCGTTGCGAAATTCAGCTCGCCTACGCCATTGGACGTGCTCGCCCGATCGGCCTGTACGTCGACACCTTCGGGACTGCTTCGGTGCCTGAAGAACGCATCGCGGACGCCATCCGCGAGGTCTTCGACCTGCGTCCCCTCGGCATGATCGAAGACCTCGATCTGCTGCGTCCGATCTACCGCGAGACCGCCGCGTATGGCCACTTCGGCCGCGAGCAGTTCCCGTGGGAAGCGATCAACCGCGTCGACCAGCTCAAGGCTGCGCTCTCATGAGTGAGGCATTGGAAGCCCAGGACCACCTCCCCTCGTACGAGACCGAGTCCGCTCGCCGCGCGTGGCGTCGGCGCACGAGCTTGGAGATGATCATTTCCGGCTCCATCGGCCTCGTCACGTCGTTTGTTCTCTCGATCGAGGCGTGGCAGCTGGCCGCTGACTCTTCAGCGCGTTTTGGCTGCGACATTTCGTCCGTACTGTCGTGTTCGACGGTCGCGCAGACGTGGCAGGCGCGTATCCTCGGCTTCCCTAACGCTTTCCTCGGCATCTTTTTCGAGGCCGTGGTTCTCGCTATCTCCGTCGCTATTTTCGCGGGCGTGAAGTTCCCGCGCTGGTACATGCTCGGCACGAACCTGCTGTACACGATCGCGCTCTTCTTTGCGTTCTGGCTGTTCGGGCAGTCGTATTTCATCATTCAGGTGCTGTGCCCGTGGTGCCTGCTCATCACTCTGACGACAACACTTGTGTTTGGTGGAATCACTCGCATCAATGTTCGCGATGGCGTCATCCCAGTGCCCGAGGGGCTGCGTCGTCTTGTCGCACAGGGCCTCGACTGGGCACTGTGGGGCCTGATCGTTTTTGGCGTGCTCGCCATGGTGGTCGCGAAGTACGGTCTGAAGCTTCTCGGCTGAGAGCGGGACGCAGATGTGTGCGGGCCGTGATTCACTAGGATCATGACTTCCCAACAGGGCATGCTTGACGGTTTCGATCCGCCGCGGTCTCGGGCCGCGGACATCGCTCGTGTGCTCGTTGACGTCGATCTGCCCCACATGGATCGGCCGCTCGACTACGTTGTTCCGGACAAGCTCATTGACGAGGCCGAGGTCGGCCGTGCAGTTCGCGTGCGGTTTTCCGGCACGCGCGCGGATGGTTGGATCGTTGAGCGTACACGGCGCGACGTGCTTGATAATGCCGCGCAGATAGAATCCGTCGTATCGTCGGTCCCGGTACTGACGCCCGCTCTGTACGAGACTGCTCGTCGCATTGCCGCGCGTTTCCTCGCGACGACCTCCCAGGTGCTGTCGCTCGCGATTCCGCCGCGGCACGCGCGTGGTGAAAAGACCGTTGTCGAGGCACGCAAGTCGGCGTGGCCGTCCGTTGCGGCTCCGAGTGTTTCTGAGGGCTGGGTAGCTTATTCTGCTGGAGAAGCGTTACTTCACCGTCTTGCAGCCGGCCAGTCTCCGCGTGCAGTCGTCACCGCGCTGCGTCCCCGGATGCGCGCGTGCTTGTCGGATGCCGTCGCGGCCACCGTTTCATCGGGGCGCAGCGCCATCATTGTGACGGCGACCGGAGAGGACGCAGCGCGGTTGGCACGTATCCTCGAGGAGGACCTCGGTGTCCCCGTCGCGCTCACGGGCGCAGACGTGAGTCCCGAGGAGCGCTACCGTATCCACGTTGCAGCGACACTCGGGCGTCTTCCGATTGTGGTTGGGACCCGCTCGGCAGCGTGGGTTCCGTGCGCGAAGCTGGGCCTCATCGTCATCTGCGATGAAGGGGACGATCGCCTTCGTGAGCGCCGTTTTCCTCGCTGCGATGTTCTTGATGTCGCCGTGCAGCGATGCGCGGTGGAGGGAGCGGGACTCCTCGTCGCCTCATATGCGCGCTCGGTCAAGGCACAGGCACTCGTTCGTTCCGGCTGGGCTGTGAGCCTTGATCCCGTGCCCGACGCGCTGCGCGACGCGACTCCTCGCGTGCATCTGCATGGCCAGGTGGAAGCGGAATGTGAGGGAGCCAGTGGCCACATGCGCATTCCTCAGGCTGCGTTGCGTATGATCCGCCAGGGGCTTCGAGAAGGCCCCGTGCTCATCCAGGTCGCGGCCTCAGGGTATTGGCCGACGGTCGTTTGTCGGCGCTGCGGCGAACGTGCGCGCTGCCGTCATTGCTCCGGGCCTCTCGCTGTGGGCAGTGGGGGAGAGGTGACCTGCTCGTGGTGTGCGCGTACCTCGCAGACGTGGCGGTGCCCGCACTGCTCCGGCACAGAGCTGCGCGCAGCTCGCGTGGGTTCTACACGCACCGCCGAGGAGATCGCGCGCAACCTCCCGGATGCGTCGGTCCTCGAGTCGTCGGCAGCTCATCGGATCAGCCGTCAGCTTCCCGCACGTCCCACTGTTGTCGTTGCGACGCCAGGAGCTGAGCCGGACGTGGACGGTGGCTACGCCGCCGCAATCATTCTCGACGCCCACGCCCTTGCTGGCCGCACGGAGCTGTGGGCCCCGGAGGAAGCTGCCAGGCGGTGGCTCAACGCGCTGTCGCTCGTCCGCCCAGGCCACCCCGGCCTCGTCGTCGGGACGATTCCCGATGCCCTGGGGCAGGCGCTGGTGCGCTGGGCCCCCACTGACTACGCTGATCGTCTTCTCGATGAGCGCGAGGCCCTGGGCTTTTTCCCGGCCACGACCATGGTTGCGCTCGATGGGCCGGCGGCTCAGGTCCGTCAGGTCGCCGAACAGGTCATTCGTGAGGGAGGGGCTGAGCTGGTCGGCACCGTCGTACGACCGGCGACGCGCGAGGGCGAAGAAAACGAGGTGCGTACGCTGGTGCGAACCCCGTTGGCTGGGGCAGCGTCGATGCTCGCGGTTCTCACCGATATTCGGCGCTCGCGCAGTGCCCGCAAGGTTCCGCTCGTAAAAATGAGCGTGAACCCACCCGAGCTCTTCTGAGTCAGGGCCTGCACGGTGCCGTAAACTGGCGGCCGTGCGCATTATTTTTGCTGGTACCCCCGAGGCCGCAGTCCCTACGCTGCGGGCCCTGCTGTCGTCGTCCCACGAGGTCGCCCTCGTCATCACACGCCCGCCGGCTCGGCGCGGCCGCGGGAAGACGTTGTACCCGTCTCCGGTGGCGGAAGTTGCCAACGAATCCGGCGTGGAACTGTTGGAGACAACGACGCTGAAGACTCCCGAGATCGCACGCCGCATTGAGGATGCACAGGCGGACCTCGGTGTCGTCGTCGCGTACGGCGGCCTCGTGCCCCCGAACGTACTGGCGATGCCCGCCCACGGGTGGGTGAATCTGCATTTCTCGGATCTGCCGAGGTGGCGTGGAGCTGCTCCGGTCCAGTGGGCGATTCGCGAAGGGGATGCGACGACTGCCTCCTGCGTGTTTCACCTCGAGGAGGGCCTGGATACGGGCGACGTCTACTCACGCATCGAGGTTCCGATCGTTCGCGAGAGCGCTGGCGAGCTGCTCGCGTCCATGGCTGAGGCCGGCGCGGATCAGGTGCTTCGCGTTGTCGATGCGCTTGCCGATGGCAGCGCAACCGCGACTGCGCAGTCGGCGGAAGGCGTGACGCACGCGCGCCGCCTCGAGCACGTCGACGGCTACGTGTCGTTCACGCATGACGCCGAACACGAGGATCGTATCATTCGTTCCGTGACGCCCAATCCCGGTGCCTACACGGTGGCGCCGGGCGGGGCCCGCATGAAGCTTGACAAGGCAACGCCTGTGGACCGTGACGATCTGGCTCCCGGGCAGCTCGAGGTGACGAAGAAGCAGGTGACCGTCGGGTGCGCAAGCGGAGCTCTCGTGCTCGGCAAGGTCGCCCCGGCCGGAAAGTCCTGGATGGACGCGGCCGCCTGGGCGAGGGGAGCGCGGCCGTCCGAAGACCTGCGCCTTGGGGGAGAGCTGGAGGGTGAGCGATGAGCGAGAGGCGTTACGCGGACGGTTACCGCAAGCTGCGCAAGGCCGATGAACCTCGTCGTATCGCATACGACGTTCTCCACGAAGTCGCGACTGAGGGCGCGTTTGCGAACATCATTTTGCCGAAGGCTTTGCGCCAGGCACGGCGCGACGGTCACTTCTCCGATCGGGATGCTGCCTTCACCTCGGAGCTCGTCCACGGCACGCTGCGCGCGATTGGCCGCCTTGATTGGGTCATCTCGCGCCACATCGATCGTCCGCTTGCCGATCTCGATCCGCGCGCTCTTGTCATCCTTCGCATGGGTGCCCACCAGCTCCTCGACATGCGCGTGCCCGACCATGCGGCTGTTTCCGCCACCGTCGACGTCGCCCGAGAGCACCTGACGGATGGCCCCGTCCGTTTCGTGAACGCCGTACTTCGCTCGATCACCCGTGAGGATCTTCGGAGCGTGAGGCAGCCATGGATGCCATTGCGCACGAGGATGAGGCTCTTGGCGTGCGCTACTCACACCCGGCGTGGATGGTCGCTGCGTTCCGTGAGGCCCTCAAGGCTCACGGTTACCCCACGGATGAGCTTCTCGATGTTCTCGAGGCTGATAATGAGGTTCCCACGGTCACTCTGGTGGCCCGCCCGTCTTTGATGAGCGTCGACGAACTCGCTGACGAGGCCGAGGACATTCTCGACACGCGCGTCGCCTTGGGCGCTGTCTCCCCGTATGCAGTGCTCCTCGAATCCGGTGACCCCGCGCGCCTTCCCTCAATTCGTGACGGCCGCTCCGGTGCCCAGGATGAGGGCTCGCAGCTCGCCGCCCTCATCGCCGCATCTGCACCGCTCGAGGGCGGTTCAGACAAGCGCTGGCTCGACCTGTGTGCGGGTCCCGGCGGTAAGGCCGCACTTCTCGCCGGCCTCGCTGCCGGCAGGGGAGCGCGCGTCACCGCCAACGAGATGCACCCGCACCGCGCACGCCTCGTCGAGCGGACGACACGTCAGTTCGACTCCATCGAGGTCGTGAGCGGCGACGGTCGTACCTTTGGAGGCGCCAGAGCGCGTGGCCGCTCGGTTCGTTTGATCGTGTCATCGTCGACGCACCTTGCTCGGGCATGGGGTCGATGCGACGACGCCCCGAGTCTCGCTGGAACCGCACGCCCGGGGACGTGGAGGAGCTCACCGTCCTCCAGCGCGAACTGCTCGATCGGGCGGTCGCACTGACACGCCCCGGCGGCGTTCTCACCTACATCACGTGTTCCCCGCACGCGGCCGAGACGCGTGAACAGGTCGAGCGTCTGTTGAAGGCTGGCGAGGTCGAGCTGCTTGACACCGTGGCTCTCGCAAACGAGTGCGCACCTGAGGCGCTGGACGTGCCGGAATCTGCGGGCGTCATTGCGGGCTTCGTCGGTCGGACGCTCCAGCTATGGGACCACCGTTTCGGCACGGATCTTATGTTTGTAGCCTGCCTGCGCAGGCGCTAGCATATGCGTTATGAACGCCACAATTAGCCCGTCGATTCTCAACTGCGACATCGCCGACCTGCGCGGTGAGCTCACGAAGATCGCAGGAGCGGACATCGCTCACGTCGACGTCATGGACAACCATTTCGTCCCCAACCTCTCGTGGGGTCTGCCCGTCGCGGAGGCTGTCGTCAAGTCCGGTATTCTCCCGGTCGACGCGCACCTCATGATCGAGGATCCGGATCGTTGGGCTCCGCAGTACGCGGAGGTCGGTTGTGAGTCCGTCACCTTCCACGCAGAGGCCGCAGCAGCGCCGCTGCGCCTGGCGCGCGAGCTGCACCGCATCGGTGTGCGCGCCGGCCTGGCTCTGAAGCCCGCGACAGATATCGCGCCGTTCGTGGACATCCTCAACGAGTTCGACATGATCCTCATCATGACGGTCGAGCCCGGTTTCGGCGGCCAGTCCTTCATTGAGCAGATGATCCCGAAGATCGAGCGTACTCGCGCCGCGATCAACGCCGCCGGGCTGCAGGTTTCGATCCAGGTCGATGGCGGCATCTCCCGCGCCACCATCGAGCGCGCGGCCGAGGCCGGTGCTGACAACTTCGTCGCCGGTTCCGCGGTCTTCCGTGCGGAAGATGCTCATCGTGAGGTTGAGGCGCTGCGCGAGCTCGCCAACGCCCACTCACACTGACCGCACAACTTTTCTGGCGGCCGGAAAGGGACGAGGTCCCGCCCGGCCGCCTTTTTTCTTTCACAGCGGATACGCCTCGCGCGGTGCGCACGTCGGTGGCACAATGGCACACGAGTACTCCGGGGTCGGTGAAAGTCCGAACCGGCGGTGATAGTCCGCGACCCGCCCTCACAGAACGAGGGCGGTTGAGCCGGTGAAATTCCGGAACCGACGGTTAAAGTCCGGATGGGAGGAGTGCATGAGGCGCATCCGTGCGTCTGCTGTGCTGCGCGTACCCCCGGTGTCGGAAAGTAAGTCGTGGCAATTCGGAACAAGCCCCGCGGTGCGCTCACCGTCGCGGCACCGATCATCTTTCTCGCCCGTTGTGTTGGCGGGATGGTGGCTGACGACGACGCTGACCGGCATCGAAGCCTGGCGTCTACCCGATCCGCTTGCTGTTGCGCGAAAAGGAGTGGCGCTGCTCCAGCGCCCCGCGACCTGGCACCAGATTGCGGTGACGGGAGGCGAGGCTATCGCGGGGTGCGCGCTCGGAACGGTCGTCGCGCTGCCGTTAGCGTATGCGATCTACCGCTGGCGGCTGTTGGCTGCGGCGGTGGAACCCTTCCTTGGGGCAACCCAGGCGTTGCCCGCCATCGCAATCGCCCCCATCCTCGTCCTGTGGGTCGGATACGGCATCACACCGGTCATCGTACTGTGTGCGTTGATGGTGTTTTTCCCGATCCTTGTGTCCACTGTCGTCGGCTTGCGTCATATTGATCGCGAGTTGCTCGAGGCTGCCGCACTCGACGGCGCAACGGGTTGGACGATGGCCGCACACATGGAGCTACCGCTCGCCGCTCCCGCCATTCTGGGCGGTCTGCGTAACGGGTTCGCTCTGTCTGTCACGGGCGCTGTCGTGGGGGAGATGGTCATGGGAGGGTCCGACTCGGGCAGGTACTCACTCAAATGAGAAGCAACGTGGACACCGCCGGCATGTTCGTCGTTATCGCGATCCTGTGCGTCATGGCGACGATTCTGTACGTCATCGTGTACCGGATCGAGCGGTCGAAGCGCTACGCCATCACGCAGTGAAGGAGACATCCCTTGAAGCTTTCCACTATCGTTCGCGCGACCGTTATCGCTGCCAGCGCCTCGCTGGCTCTGGGCGCTTGCACAGTCGGTCCGGGCGCTACGCAGTCGGGCGCGTCCTCGCGGGGCACCTCGGACGTGACGATCGGCCTGACCTACATTCCGAACGTGCAGTTTGCCCCCGTCTACGTCGCCGATTCTCAGGGACTGTATAACGACGCCGGTATCACGCCCACCATTCGTCATCACGGCTCGGACGAGGGCCTCTTCACGGCGCTTCTCGCTGGTCAGGAGGACGTGGTCATTGCCTCCGGCGACGAGGCGGCGGTTGCAGCGTCGCAGGGCCTGGACCTCGTGTCTATCGGCCAGTATTACGCGACCTACCCGGGAAGCGTCATCGTTCCGGCCTCGTCGTCCATCACGAGCCTCGCGGACCTGGCTGGAAAGAACATTGGCATCCCCGGCGAGTACGGTTCGAGCTACTACGCCACTCTCGCCGCCATCAAGGCCGGCGGCCTACAGACCTCCGACGTGACAATCTCATCGATCGGCTACACGCAGCAGGCAGCCCTTGCGGCTGGACAGGTGGACGCAGTCGTTGGCTTTACCAACAACGACGCGGTGCAGATGAGGCTGGCGGGCATCGACATCCGGGAGATCCCGCTCGATGACGCCTCAACCCCGCTGGTGGCGGCCTCGATTATCACGACGCGTGAGTGGGCACAGGCCCACCCGGATGCGGCGCGCGCGGTCGTGTCTGCAACCACCGAGCGATGAACACGATCGCTGCCGATCCCCAGGTCGCGATCGACGCGACGGCCAAGTGGGACACGTCGCTCAGTGACGAGACCTCGCTGGCCGCAGCGAACGCCGTTCTCGCTGCGACTGTTCCGCTGTGGCTCGGGGATGACGCGCGCGCCGACGGCGTGCAGGATCTCGCCACGTGGTCGTCGATGGTGTCGTTCCTGAGCTCGATTGGTGTTCTTGAGGGGGATGTCGATCCGAGCGTCATCGTGACCAACGAGTACGCGAATGCGGCTGATACCGAGTCTTCTCAGTCCTAAACGGTGCGCCGTATGCTCGGGACGCGCGCGTTTCGCGTAGGGTAGGCGAGTGGGTACCGCCGTCAACGCTAACGTGCGCGTCCTCGAGCTTTTTGTTGAGCTCCTGGGCGCGCGTCCGGGGCGCACGAAGGCGCAATTGCGTACCCTTCCCGGATATCAGGGGCTTGCAGACGACGCGTTTGAGACACAATTCCAGCGCGATAAGGACGCACTGCGTGATGCGGGTGCCCACATGACGATTCGCTCGGGGGAACGCTACAGCATCGCGTGGGATTCGTTTGCGCCCGGCATAGAGGTGACCAGTGCTGACCGCGCTCTGATATCACTGGCTGCGCGCGCGTGGGATAGCAGCGAATTTTTCGCCGACGCTATCGACGCGAAGGCAGCCGCAGCTTCCTCCGACGATGTTTCCGCCCCCACGATTCGCCTGGGTCTCACCGGCCTCGGCGCTGCCACCGTGTTGTCGCAGGCCATTCGCGAGCGACGCGTGGTGTGTTTCGAATACCCGGGTTCACGCGAACTTACTGAGCGTTCCGTCGAGCCGTGGGCTCTGTCAGTGCAGGGCCGTGCCCTGTACCTGTGGGGCTGGGATTTGGACCGCGACGCCGAGCGCACGTTCCGCGTGTCGCGGATACGGTCGCAGATTTCCTTCATCGGAGAGCCGTCAGACGCCTCGCTCCCGCCCGAGGGCGCGACGTTTCCTCCCGTGTCGTCGTTCGTCTCTCCCGTCGTCCACGTGCGCATCGACTCCACCGCGCGCACGCTTCTGCACGGTTACGAGGCCGGGGCATCGTCTGACGAGCACGGTTCGCCTCGGCAGGGCTGGGAGAGTGTCGCGCTCGAAGGCGCAGAGATGGGAACGTGGATCGGCCGCCTTCTTCCGTTGGCTGCCGACGTGGTTGTCGTCGTGCCCGAGCCCCTGCGAGATGCGATGCTGACGCGCTTGCGCGCGGCCGCCACGTGGGGTGAGCGCGATGCCTGAGAACGTTCAGCTGGCCGTTGTCCGGCTTGCTTCGATGGTGGCGTGGATGAGTGATCATCCCGGCGCGACCGTCGATGAGATCGCCGCGCATTTCCATCGCACTCGCCGACAGGTGCGTCGTGACATCGAGTATCTCGCGTCGGTCGGAGATTCACTGCCCGGCGCGTCTTTCGAGCTCGATTGGGAGCTCTACGAGCAAGAACAGCGCGTGTCGTTGCGCTCGACGCTGGGTGCCTCGGCACCGCTGCGTCTGTCTGCGCTCGAGGCGCAGGCTCTTCTCATTGGCCTGTCTGCGATGACCCCGCTGCTCGGCAAGGAGCTTTCCGCTCATGTTCCGCACGCAGCCCTCGTCGTCTGCGCGCTCGGTGGCCTGAAAGAGGCCGACGCCGAACAGCGCGTGGAAGCGATTCCGTCTCTGGCCTCATCAAGCGCGAGCCTTGAGACTCTGCGTGATGCCCTCCTGCGCGAAGAACGAGTGTCTTTCACCTACGTGTCCGCTTCGGGGGTTTGCACGCGCCGCATCGTCGACCCGTGGTCGCTTGAGGCGAGCGCCAGCGGCTGGCTCCTGCGCGGCTGGTGCACTCGCGCGGGGCAAGCGCGCAGTTTCGCGGTCGCGTCGATCAGCGACGTACGCGGCGAGGGGCCACGCGTCGAGGAGCCGCGCCGCGTGCGCCATGATGCACCCACCTGGACGCTCGACGTCGATCGCGATGCTCGGTGGATCGCCGACGAATACGACGGTCGCATCGTCGCCGAGCTGGACGGCGGGGGAGCACGTATCACGCTGCCCGTCTGGAACGAACAGTGGGGCCTGAGCCTCCTCATTGACGTCGCCCCACACTTGCGAGCAGTAACGCCGGATGTGCGCGACGACGCCGCACGCCGTGCGCGCTCAGTTTTGTCGGTCTGGACCCGAGAGGATGCATCGTGAGCCCCAAACGACGTCGACACCGCAACCGGGACGCTGAGCACGCAGCACGCCACGAGGAGGAAGTCGGCCTCGGCGTCGGCGGCGCAGCCCAGCGCTACGCCGCGTACAAGGCCGAAGCGCAGGCTGCCTCGTCCCTGCGTGCACGCTGGGTCTCCACGCTAAGCTTCACTCCGGACCCGTTCCAGATCCAGGCACTCGACGCCGTCGAGGCCGGCAGCTCCGTGCTCGTTGCCGCACCCACGGGTGCTGGCAAGACCATCGTCGGCCAGTTCGGCGCATACGTCGCGCTCGAGCAGGGGATGCGCGCGTTCTACACGACCCCCATCAAAGCGTTGTCCAACCAGAAGTACCTGGAGCTGTGCGACCTGTACGGCTCTGACAACGTCGGCCTGGCGACCGGAGATACGTCGGTGAACTCCGGCGCCCCGGTCGTCGTCATGACGACCGAAGTGTTGCGCAACATGATCTACGCGGGTGCTCCTCTCGACGACCTGGGAGTCGTCATCCTCGACGAGGTCCACTACCTGGCGGACAAGATGCGTGGCCCAGTGTGGGAGGAAGTGATCATTCACCTGCCCGCACACGTCGCGATCATCGCGCTGTCGGCCACGGTGTCGAACGCCGAGGAATTCGGCGCGTGGATCCGGGAAGTGCGCTCCACCTGCGAGATCATCGTTTCCGAGAAGCGCCCAGTCCCGCTCTACCAGCACATGATCGTCGGCGAGGACATTTTTGATCTCTACGCGCCGACCGGAAAGGGAAAAGCTCAATCCTCAGCTCGTGGCCGCGACGCGGGACACCGCAATGCGCGGCGGGCGCGGTTCGCGCTCGTGGAACCGCGAGGTCCGCGTGCGGCGCGAATCGCGTCCCTCGACGCTGATTTCTCTCGATCGCGCGGGCCTGCTGCCCGCCATCACGTTCATCTTCTCGCGGGCAGGATGCGAGGACGCGGTTCGCCAGATTCTCTCCACGCGCATCACGCTGACGACCCGCTCAGAGGCCGCCGAGATCGAGAGCTACGTGGACGAGGTCATCGCGCTGTTTCCTCCTGAGGATGTCATCGTCCTCGGTGCCGAGGCGTGGAAACGCGGCCTCATGCGCGGCATCGCCGCGCACCACGCTGGCATGCTGCCCCTCATGAAGGAGAGCGTCGAACACCTGTTTTCGCGCGGCCTCGTCAAGATGGTGTACGCGACCGAGACGCTCGCGCTCGGCATCAATATGCCCGCGCGCACGGTCGTCATCGAATCACTGACGAAGTGGAATGGCTCGGCGCACGTCTCGCTGTCCGCCGGCGAGTACACGCAGCTCTCAGGACGGGCGGGGCGCCGCGGTATCGACACCGAAGGGCACGCGGTCGTCTCGCATCGTGGGGGAGTTGCTCCCGAAGAGGTCGCCGCCCTCGCATCGAAGCGCACGTACCCGTTGATTTCTGCGTTCACTCCGACGTACAACATGGTTGTCAACCTGCTCGCGCGCTCGACGCGCGCCCAGACTCGCAAGGTGCTCGAGTCTTCTTTTGCGCAGTACCAGGCCGATTCCGCTGTCGTCGCACTCGCGTCGCGACTGACCGACCTGGAGGCGCAGCGCGACGCGACAGCCGAGGATCTGTCGTGTTCGCACGGAGATGTTCGCGAGTATGTGGCGCTGCGCGACCAGTTGGGTCAGGCGGAGAAGTCTGGTGCGCGTGCGCGCAAGCGCGAGGCGCGAGATGAATCGCGGCGCGTTCTGTCCGGCGTGCGCCCGGGCGACGTCCTGGCACTGACTCGTGGCCGCAAGACACGCCTGTGCGTCGTCGGGGCGAAGGCCGCCAGCGCCTCGGGCAGGGCCCAGGTCTCGGTGATCGGGGAGGATGCCGCGTGGAGGGCGCTGGCTCCCGAGGACGTGCGCGGTGCAATCGCTGTCGTCGGACACATGTCCATTCCCGGCGGATCTGCGCTGCGGCGCACGAAGGAGCGCACGCGCATCGCCGGGGAGCTTCGCTCAGGCGCTGCCAAGGGCATGTACGAGGTCCCCGCAGATTCCACGCAGGCATCCGACCCCATCTCGGCACTGCGCGGTGCGATGCGTCAACATCCGGTTCACCGCTGCCCGCACCGCGAGGAGCACGCTCGTGCGGGTGCCCAGTGGGCCCGCCTGGCACGCGAGATCGATCGTCTCCGTTCATCCATCGACTCTCAGACGGGTTCCGTGGCCGCCCAGTTCGACCGCGTCTGCGCGGTCCTCGAACGTCTCGGCTTTTTGGCCGGGGATGAGGTCACGGACTCGGGTCAACGCTTGCGCCGAATCTTCGGTGAGCGCGACCTGGTGGTGGCCATGTCGATGAATGAGGGTACGTGGAATGAACTCGACGAGGCAGAGCTCGCGTCGATGGTGTCCGCGCTCGTCTACGATTCTCGTTCCGACGACGATGCGCAGCAGCTGGCTCCTGGGGGTGTGGGCATTCGACTGCAGGAAGCATGGCATGAGAGCCTGGCGACCTTGGAGCGCGTACATCGCGTCGAAAAGGCCTGCGGCTGCGACCTGACCCCGAGCCTTGACGCCGGCCTGATGGCTGCCACACTTGCGTGGGCGCACGGCTCGACACTGGCCACGGCGATTGATGCTACGCCGATCCAGGCCGGAGACTTCGTCCGCTGGATGCGTCAGGGTCATGGACTGCCTCGGTCAGATCGCGTCGGCGTCGTCCAGCGGCGAGCTCACGCGCAAAGCCGAAGCCGCGAAGGACCGCATCGGTCGCGGTATCGTTGCGTGGTCGACGATTTGAGACACCCGGAGGGCTAGTGGGCTATCAGCACATCTTCCTGCGCGCATCGTTTCGCACACGTGTGCGGCGATTCCATCATCGCAGCGATCGCCGGTCTCGCGCTGTACGCGTCGTTTCCACCCGTGGGCTGGTGGTGGCTATCGGTGCCTGCCTTCGCCCTGTTTGTGTCGCGCATTGACGAGGCCAGGGCCCCGCGCGCGCTGACAGTGACGTTCGTGTTCGGCATGAGCTTCTGGGTTCCTCTCATCGACTGGATTCCGCTGGCCGTTGGCACGACGCCCCCATGGTTCGTTCTCGCGCTCGTGCAGACATTCTTCTTCATGGGCTGGGTAGTCTTTGCGCGCTGGACCCAGCTGTGGCGGTGGGCGCGCGGACCTCTCGTCCAAGCTTTCTTGTTCGCACTGACCTGGGCCGGCGTCGACGCTGCTCGCTCGCGATGGCCGTGGTCGGGCTTCCCGTGGGGCTCCGTTGCCTTGCCTCAGGTGGATTCGCCGCTCGGCCATCTCGCGCCTTACGGCGGTACGACGCTCATCACTGCAGCCGTCGTTTTTCTTGCCGTTCTTGTCCGCCGGGCTTTCGCGGCTCGCGACGCCGCCGTGGTGCGCGAGCATTGGTTTTCACGCCCGGCGCTGGCTGTCATCGTCGCCGCTATATACGTTGCCCCCCTCGCCATTTCACTGCCTAATCAGGCGGAGAACGGCATGTTGCGCGTCGGCGTCGTCCAGGGCGATATTGCGCTGCCCGGGGCCGAGGCGTACAGCCGCAAGGGGGAGGTGACCGATAACAACGTGCGTGCGTCCCTCGAGCTCGCGAGTTCACCGCAGGTCATTGATCGTCCGATTGATATCGCGCTCTGGGGCGAGGGTTCCGTCGATCGCGATCCGCTTGCATTCCCCGCAATCGGCCAGGCCGTCGATTCCGCGGCCACGGCACTCGATGCGCCGATCCTGATCGGCTACACGAACCTGAACGAGCGCGACCACGTCAAGAACTGGCTGGCGCTGTGGGAGCCTGGCACAGGCATGGACGAGGCCGCCCGCTACTCCAAGCACGTTCCCGTTCCCTTTGGTGAGTTCATTCCTTTCCGGGATGTCATTGCTTCGTTCGCGACAGAGGTTGCTCAGGCCAGTAAGGATATGGAAGCGGGGGAGGAGCCTCCCCTAATGACGGTCCGCGCGCGTGACGGGCGCAGCGTTCCCCTGGCTGTCGGTATTTGTTTCGAGGCAGCGTACCCCCTCGTGATCGGCGATGGCGTTGCGCGTGGCGGACAGGCCATCGTTGTCCCGTCAAACAACTACCATTTCCGCTCGTCGGGCGAGTCCGCGCAGCAGGGCCAACTTTTGCGCATGCGCGCAATGGAGTATTCGCGCAGCGCCGTTCAGGCTTCAACGACTGGCCACTCGTACGTGATTCGTCCCGACGGTTCGATTCTCGCCAGCACAGGTACCGAGGAGGCGGCCTCGCTCGCTGCCGACATCCCGCTTCGGTCCTCGCAGACGTTGACAGCTTCGGCGGGGGAGAGCATTCCGAGTGCCGTGATGGTGGCAACGCTGGTCATTGCGATTCTCACCACCGCAACAGTTATCGGACAAAGAATCAGGGCGTCAGCGCGCGCCAGACGTGCGTCCGACCACTAAATTCGGCAAGATGTGACTCATGACTGAATCGGTACCATTCTCTCCGTCGCCGTCCGGCGACCACACCCTGATCGTTATTCCGACGTACAACGAGATGTCGACGCTGCCGACGATTCTGGGCGACATCTGGGCAAACGTGCCGGGTGCGCACGTGCTCATCGTCGACGATTCGTCGCCAGACGGAACGGGGGAGTGGGTCGACACCCGACGGGAGGGCGAGGAGCGTCTGCACGTCCTTCATCGCCCCGCGAAGTCGGGGCTTGCCACCGCGTACGTCGACGGCATTGGCTGGGGCATCGACCAGGGATACCCCTTCATTCTTCAGATGGATGCGGATGGGTCGCATCGTCCCGTTGATCTGCCGAAGCTACTCAGCCGCATGGCTGGTCCGGACCGTCCGGACCTGGTCATCGGTTCGCGTTGGGTGCCCGGCGGAGCCATCAACGGATGGTCGGCGAAGCGTGTCGCCCTGTCCAAGGCCGGCAATTATTATGTCCGTTTTTGCCTCGGAACGCCCGTGCGCGACGCGACGGCAGGCCTGCGCCTACACCGCGCGTCTTTCCTGAGCGAACACGCGGTTCTCGGTCGGGTGGCGACGACAGGATTCGGGTTCCAGGTCGAAATGACCGAGCTCGAACGTTCCCTGGGCGCGACCATCGCTGAGGTTCCGATCACCTTTGACGAGCGCATGGCCGGCGAATCGAAGCTCGACTCGTCAATTTTTGTTGAGGAGCTCGTGATGGTAACGAAAGGCGGCCTGAGCCGACTGGCCCAGGCCGCGCGACAGATACTGCCGAAACGTTAGCCCTTGCGGTAGGAGCCCTCGGGACGCAGGCGCCCCTCGCGATACGCGGTCAGCTGCTCGGTCAGAACGACCTCGAGTTCCTCGATCGAGCGACGCTCGAGCAGCATGTCCCAGTGGGTGCGCTGCGGCTTGACGGGCTTGCTTTTCCTCGTCCTCAACGGTTTCGCCGATGAGCTCGGCCGCCTGGCCACACTTGCATTCCCACGTCGCAGGCGCGGTGGCCTCGCTAGACAGCGTCACCTCGAACTCGTGTCCGCTGGGGCACGCGTAACGGACGACGAAACGATCGGCGAAAACAACGCCATCCTCAGATTCGAGGGACTTCGCACCGATCTGCATGCCACGCAGTGCGCGGTCAGCCATAACAGCCTCCTGAACAAAAGAATGAAACGGGTCCATTCTATCGGACACGTCAAGCGGAACGCTCCCACGACCACGTCCGAGCCGCACCCCACGATCCGATAATGTATATTATGTCCGTTGTTCTTTATCGACCGCCCTCCGACCACGCGGTACAGTTGCAGTCATGACAACGGACCGACACTCGCCCTCCCTGAGGCCCCCTGCCTTTCGTGAGATCGCCGTACTCTCATTGGCCTGCTTGGCATACTCGGTCCTGTCGTTCCTTGCCAAGGCACCCAAATCCGTCGCTGTCGCGCACGCACACGACGTTGCAGCTTTTGAGTCCCGCTCGGACTGTTTATTGAAGGCTCGGCGAACGCCTGGCTGAGCGCTCATCCACTGCTCGCATCTGCCGCGTCCGCGCAGTACGCGGTGTCATTTTTAGCAATGACCGGTTTCGCCTTGGTTGTCCTGTGGCGCAAGGCTCCCAACCCACTATCGCAGTGCGCGGTGGACTCTCGTCATCATGACTATCGGCGCGCTCATCACCTACTGGACCTATCCCCTGGCTCCCCCGCGCCTCGTTCCCGAGCTCGGCTTTGTCGATGCGGTCGCCGAGCACACGTCCGCATATTCCCAGCTGTTTGGCACGCTTGCGAACCCCTACGGAGCCATGCCCATCGATGCACACGGGTTGGTCCATATGGGTTGCATTCATGCTTGGCACGTACGTGTGGCGCTCGTGGTGGGCGCGACTGATTCTCGCCGCCCACCCCGTTGTAACCATCGTGACAATCGTCGCAACGGCTAATCATTATGTGGTTGACGCCATTGCCGGATGTGTGTACTTCCTTCTCGCCTGGCTCTTTGTCACCATTGTAAACAGAGCCTTACTGGGGAATGTGCGAACGCCCGGCGAGACGTCCTAGGAGCTCCCCCATTTAAACGCTAGTGTGGGTGCCATGAGACTCGGAGTTGATTTTGGCACCACGACCACTGCGATCGCTATTGTTGATCGGGGGAACTACCCGATCGTCTCTTTCGTCAACAATCATGACGATACGGTCGATTTCGTTCCGTCCATCATCGCTCTTGACGGCGATCGCCTCATCTACGGCTTCGATGCTGAGGATGCCGCCAGGGGCGGTGCTCCTCACCTGCGTTCTTTCAAGCGTCTGCTGTCTGATCCGTCGGTGACTGACACGTCCACGCTGCGCCTGGGCAATCACAGCATTTCGATTCTCGACGCGCTGACGGGTTTCCTCAGCTACGTCGCGCGCCAGCTGCGCACGAACTCTTCCATCGCCTCGCTGCCCGATTCGGAGCCGCTCGAGGCTCTCGTCGGCATTCCAGCGCATGCGTGGTCGGCGCAGCGCTTTCTTACCCTTGAGGCCTTCCGCCGCGCGGGCTGGGATGTGCTCGCGATGGTCAACGAACCGTCCGCTGCGGGCTTCGAGTACACGCATCGCCACGCTGGCACCCTCAATTCCAAGCGCACTGCAATCCTTGTCTACGACCTGGGTGGCGGTACCTTCGACGCTTCTATCGTCTCCGCCACGGGCACGCTCCACGAGGTCATGGGATCGCGCGGCCTCAACATGGTCGGCGGCGACGATTTCGACGTCGTACTCGCCACCCGCCTCGCAGCGGCTGGCGGCACCGACTCCGGCAAGCTCGGCGACGAGGCGTGGGAGCGTCTCGTCGAAGACTCACGCGACGCGAAGGAGACCCTCTCACCCTCGACAAAGTTCATCACCGTACCCGTCGACGGAAAGCCCGTGACAATTCCCGTCACGGACTTCTACGAGGCCGCCACTCCCCTCGTCGATGCGACGATCGAGGCCATGGAACCCCTGTTGGTGCCCGACGCATCAGGGCGTTGGTCAGCTGGGCGGCGACATCGCCGGCCTCTACGTCGTTGGGCGGCGGCTCGCAGCTGCCGCTGGTCGCCCGCATCCTCCGTTCGCGCTTCGGCCGCCGCGTGCACCGCTCCCCACACACGGCAGCCTCGACCGCGATCGGTCTGGCCATCGGCGCCGATCCCGAGGCCGCGTACACAGTGCGCGAACAGCTCTCTCGCGGCGTCGGCGTCTTCCGTGAGCGCGAGGCTGGCTCGTTCATCTCATTCGACACGCTCCTTGAGCCGAACACCGAGCTTGCTCCAGGTGAGACCCTGACGATCAAGCGCCGCTACCGCGCCGCGCACAACATCGGCTACTTCCGCTTCGTCGAGTATTCGTCATTCGACGAGGCCGGGGTGCCCCGCGGCGACCTGCAGCCCTACGGCGAGGTCATCGTTCCATTCGATCGCGCCCTGCGCCACTCCGATATTGACCTCTCGACCGTTCCCGTCATTCGCACCGAGGGCGGCCCCCTTATCGAAGAGTCCTACATCGTCGACGAAAACGGTATGGTCACCGTGGAAATCAAGGACCTGGAGGCCGACTACACCGTGACACGCCCTCTCGGACGGCGTTAATCGCGCGGGCGGTGCTCACCTATCAATAAGTGTGGGGCCCAGGCATCGTGCCTGGACCCCACACCTACGTTGAAGACGCGTGTCAGGAAGCGGAAAGCTTCGACCGACGACGCTCGGCGAGCTCGTCGACGAACGCAGGCTCGGAGCGCTCAAGCGGCAGCTCCGCGAGCGAGCCCTCGACCTCGCGCCAGACGCGGCCGACAGCGATGCCGAAGACGCCCTGTCCTCCCTGAAGGAGATCGATGACCTCATCGGTGGAGGTGCACTCGTAGACCGAAGCGCCGTCGCTCATCAGCGTGATGGACGCAAGGTCATCCACTCCCCTGTTCTGCAGCGACGACACGGCAACGCGAACCTGCTGGAGAGAAACACCGGCGTCCAGGAGCTTCTTGACGACCTTGAGGACGAGAATGTCACGGAAGGAGTAGAGACGCTGCGAGCCAGAGCCGCGCGCGGCGCGGATCGACGGCTGCAGGAGACCGGTGCGAGCCCAGTAATCGAGCTGACGGTACGTAATACCAGCCGCACTGCACGCAACAGGGCCGCGATAGCCCACCTCGTCTGTGTCGAGCCCCTCGAGGGGATCGCCGAACAGCATGCCTTGCCGGCTTGCGGCGTTCGCTTGTGCGCTCACTCGGGGGCTCCTTGCAGGTAATACGTGATGAGAACAGGACTACGGTAGGCCACGAGCGACGCTCGGTCAATGACCGACCCGGCGAGTCTAACCTTCATGTTGAACATGAGACTTAGTCCCCGTCCTCAGCCAGCGATGATACCGCCACCGCCAGCATGTCCCGATGCAACTCGGCAAACAGGTCGCCCAGTTCGATAGCACGGGCGCGCGCACGCTCCCGGTCCGCACCACGGCCTCGTCCCCTCTGAGAAGAAACCGTCTGATCGATGATATCGGCACTGCGTTCCGCGCCCTGACGGACTGCGCGCAGCACCCGAACATCCACGCCAGCGGACTCGAGACGCGCGATCGTGGACACGGCCTGCACGCAGCGGGAAGGGAAATAACCGGCCAGGTCCGGAGTGATCAGCCCCAGCCGCGCATAGCGCTCGAGAGTGTCCATATCGACGCCCGTCAGGTCCGACAGGTCCGCCGCTGGAATGGCCCGACGGCCTCCCAGCGACACCGTCTGTCCCTCTGAAGAAACGACCTGTGCGACACGACGGCGCACGGGCTCATGACCGGCATCGAGCGCATCAAGCTGCCCGCGAATCACACTCAGCGGAGTGAAAGAATCGCGCTGCTCCGTCAGGACGTAACGCAGTCGCTCGACGTCGGCGGCCGAATACTTGCGGTACCCGGATCCGGTGCGAGCGGGCGAGACGAGGCCTTCACTCTCCAGATAGCGAACCTTCGACAGCGAAATCGCGGGGAACTCGGCCTTCAGCGCATCAACGACACGGCCAATCGACAGCTCGGGCGAATGGTCCGCATCATGCGGCCACGAGGTCACCTCCTGAGCGGAAGCAACCTCGTGACGACGTGCAAGAGCTGCGCACACGTCAGGCCTGCTTGGTCGACGGCTGGTAGGTCAAACGATACTTGCCGATCTGCACCTCGTCGCCGGCGTGCAACTCGATCGAATCGACGCGCTCACGGTTCACGTACGTGCCGTTGAGCGAACCGGAATCACGCACGATGTGGCCGCCGTTCGAGGCAATGAACTGGCAGTGCTTGCGGGAGACCGTCACGTCATCCAGGAAGATATCGGCTTTGGGCGAACGACCCGCGTTCGTCACCTCGGGATCAGGAGGAAAGCGCGCGCCCGTGTTGGGGCCGCGCTGGACAATCAGGAGTGCGGAGCCGGCAGGCAGCGCCTCGACGGCCTCGCGATCGCGAGCAGACAGGGCAACGGGAGCATCTTCGACGTCCTCCGTCACAGGCGCGAGGCCGAAGATGGAGGTTGCGGTCGGGTCAAACGGCTGGTTGTCGGACATTGTGCGCTCCAAACGATCATTTCAGGGACTGGATTAAGTGTAAACGTTCACCATCCGACAAGCGCGGGCACGGTGACTCCCCACCGATTATACGGGGGGACTTCACTGGTAGGTTGCGAACTGGGGCGGGCGCGGAGACGCAATCGACTCAATCGTCATGTCGGTCGTCGGAGTGATCGCCACATTGGCGCCCTTTGCGCGCATCTGGGCTGCCGAACCAGCCTGGATGTCCAGCGCGGTGGCGATCGTCTGAGACTCTCCGATCACTTTCCACGTGTAGGGTCGACGCAATGGGCATTCCGTCGACCGCGATCGAGCCGGCCTGCCCGGTGAACGAGGACCGAGTCGACAGGCGGATAGCGTTGAGTTCGATCGCCTCGGCACCCGCATTGCGTAATTCGCCGAGCGTCATGACGAACTGCGTCGACGTCAGATTTGCGCCGGTGTCGACGACCGACACCGTCACGCCGGGGCCGTGCACCGGCACTGTGCCCGCGGCGATCTGCGCCTGCGTTTCGGCCTTACGTGCTGCCTGCTCACGAGCTTGCGCTTCATCCGCAGCACTGCGCAGCTCATCGAGTTCACTGGACAGTTCACCGCGACGCGTGCGCAGGTTTTGCTCCTGGGTGCTCAACTCATCAAGCACCGTCACGAGGTCTTGTTCGGACAGGCCTTCGAGGGGGTCGGATCGCTGTGCGCGCACCTGCGTGGCAAACGCGAATCCCACAACCATGAAGATCACGAGCATGACGACGTGCAACCCACGGGGCAGCGCGAAGAACGCCTGCCTCGCCCGCGCCCACAGGCGCGGGCCGGCGTGAGGCTCACGATGAACACCGCGCCCGCGGGGCGAGGGCTCGCTCTCAGAGACGGAAGGGATTGTCTGTGGGCTCTGTTCGCTCATGTCAGGCCTTCAGGAGCAGTCGACGGATCGATGCGGTATTGGAGAAGATACGAATCCCCAGCACGACGACGACGGCTGTCGTCATGGCGGATCCAACGCCCAGCTGGGTGCCCAGGAAGACGAGCAGACACGCAACGACGACGTTCCAGAAGAATGAGGTCACGAACACGCGGTCTGCGAAGCGCCCCTCCAGCCATGCGCGCCCCGCGCCGAAGAGCGCGTCCAGGCCGGCGACGACGGCGACGGGCAGGAACGGGGCCAGCCACGCGGGCACGGTCGGGTCAAGCAAGACGCCGAGAGCAATGCCGATGATCAATCCGATGACGGCGATCATTGAGTGTCTCCTTCGTGTTGTGTATCCAGCGGTTGTGCGTACTGCGAAGATGTCGGTGCCAGCGCTTCCATGCTCAGCGATTGAGAGACCTTCGAGCTCACGGTCATGCCGCTCACTGATTGGGCGGCAGACAGGGTAGTCACCTGTGGAACCGCGGACGAGCGCGACAGAGAGCGCGTTCGAGTCCCCGATCGCCGCGACCTCGTAGGGAGAGGACACGGGGGTGACGTTGACCAGAATGGCCGAGCCTGCGGTGCGCACAAAAGTATCTGGCCCGATGCGCTGGCCGTTGACCGAAATGGCCTCCGCACCGGCAGCCCAGAGGGCGTTGACGACCATCGCGACGTCTTGATCCCGAACGGCTCCAGTTCCCTTTCCCGGGCCGCTTCGATCCGTGAGCGTCACCGTGATGCCGGGGCCGCTGACGGGTCGTGTGGCCGTCACGAGGTCGCGCGCGCCATCCACGGCGATTGGCGAGCCAGACTGCGACAGGTCGTCGACGGCACGGCCGAGCGACTGCACCTCGTCGTTTAAGGCTTCGACGTTGCTCGACCGCGTGGCAGCCTGCTCTTTCAGGTCGGCTTTCACGTCGTTGGCCGGGTGCCGCAGCGAGTGGATCGCGATCACCGATCCGAACCCGAGGGCGACAGCCACTGCGAAGACGGCGATGCGGCCGAAGAGTCCCGCGGGTCGTGGGCCGTGGTCTGCGCGGTAGTGCTCGTAGCCGGCGTCCAGGGGGTTGGCGAGGAGCGCCGTGAGCAGGGACATCGAGGCGGCGGGGTCCACGGACGAGGCCTGGGTGCCAGCGTCGTCGTGCTGCTCCCCCGGCCTCGCGCCTCGATATTCCGGCTGCGTCACTGGCCCGAACTCCAGCGTCGCTGCACGCGCTCGTCGCGTTCGAATGCGTCGAGGTGCTCAACGACGATGCGGCGCAGCTGAGCGGGCGCATCCTCGTGCTCTCCGATCCAGCGGCGCAGCAGTCCGACGGAGCGCTCGACGCTGCCATCACGGTCAACGTCGACACCGAGAGCGAGCACGCCGTTTGCATAGCGCAGCGCCATGCCGATCGTGTGGGTCTCCCAGTAGGAGATCATGCGCTCGACGGCGCTGGCGATGCCGGACTCCCCCTCCCACGACGAGGCCTGCAGGCCTGCCAGGGTCGCGGTCAGGTAGTCGTTCGACAGGGTATCGGAGAACACCGACTCCCAGGCCCGAGCGCGGGCCTCCTCCGAGGGCAGTGACGCGAAGGCCTCGACACTCATACGGGCGGCTTCGCCCGAGCCGTCGGCACTGCGCCACGCCTCGATGGCCGCCTCGTCGACGAGGCCGCGGGCAGCCAGGGCACGCCGCGCACGCCAGGCAATATCGGGGTTGTCGCTGCTGGCGAAGTCGCGGACCGTCGCCTCATACTCATCGCCGCCACGGGCGGCGAACTCGGCGATGAACGCGCGCGTGTACGAACGCCACGCGTCGGAGTCCACGGTCTCATGAGACAGACGGATCGTCGTCGCAAGCACCTGGTCATGAACGTCTGCGCGAGCCTGTCCCGGCAGGAAGGAGGAGATCGCCTCAGCGACGAAGAGCAGGAGGCGATCACGGATCGCGGGCTCAGTTTCGGACGGAACGGCATTCAGAACCGCGACGACAAAGCGACGCGGATCCAGCAGACCGTCGCGCACGGCGTTCCAGAGCGACGCCCAGATGACGGCTCGCGTGATAGCCGCATCGATGGTGCCTACGTAGGCCAGC
The DNA here is from genome assembly GCA_916438365.1 of uncultured Sanguibacter sp. Next base: position 6,341 of record CAKAEY010000001.1, on the reverse strand, counting down.
GCGACGTCGGTCGAGCGCTCGTCGAGGCGCGAGATCGCGTAGGTGAGGTCCTCGTCATTGACGACGACCAGGTCGGCGGACGCGGCGCCGCCGGGCACCGCCACAACACCCTCGGGATCAATGGGGGCAGTTTCGCCGTCGATACGCACGTCGAACACGTGGGTACGCTCCAGTGCCCCGGCCGCGACGCGCCACGTTGAAACGGTGACACGATGGGGACGCAGCACGCCGTTGCAGGCCTCGCCGCCCTGGTGAAGCGTGAAGTCCGTGATCGCGCCAACGTTGTCCGTCACCCACGAAGCGGACAGCGTCGACGGGCCGGAGGTCTGAAGCCACGCGCTCTTCCAGGAGGAGAGCTCCTGGCGCGAGGCACCTTCGAGCGCAACGAGGAGGTCCTGCAGGTTGGTCGCGCCGAACTGGTGCTCGGCAAAGTAGCTGCGTGCGCCCTCGTAGAAGGCGTCCTCCCCGACCCAGGCGACCAGCTGCTTAAAGGACGGAGGCACCCTTCGCGTAGGTGATGCCGTCGAAGTTCGTCTTTGCAGCGGCGACGTCCGGGATGTCGGCGGCGATCGGGTGCGTGGTCGGCATCTGGTCCTGCGTGTAGGCCCAGATCTTGCGGTTCATCGCGAAGTTCGCCCATTCGCCCACGTAGCGGGTCGCCGTCGCGATCGCGCTGGCACCCTGGTTCTCGGCGAAAGACTCCTTCAGCCACAGGTCGTCCCACCACGAGGGCGTGGCGAGGTCACCGAACCACATGTGGCACATTTCGTGCAGCGTCGTGTTCGCGCGGCGCTGGCGCTCAGAAAAGGTGGGCGTGGAGCGCGAAATGTAGTTTTCGTTAAACGTGATACACCCGGGATTTTCCATGGCACCGAGGTTGTACTCGGGCACGTACACCTGGTCGTAGGATCCCCACGGGAAGGTCACTCCGTAGCGCTCATGGAAGAAGTCGAGCCCTGCACGGGTCACCTCGAACACGTCGTCGGAATCGAGGTAGCGCGCGAGCGTACGACGGCACAGGAGGCGCAGCGCCAGCTCGGCGTGACCGCCATCCGATGCTCCGCCGCTCCACGTGCCGCCGTCAATGACCGCCCACGGGCCTGCGACGATCGCAGTGATGTAGCTCGAAAGCGGGCGGGTTGCCGTGAAGTCATGGCGCACCGCACCCGAGTCATCCACGACCTCGTCGGCGCTCTCAACTCCGTTGGAGGAGACGACCCAGCCGGCGGGGGCGATCACGTGGAACGTCCACTCCGGCTTCACGTCCGGCTGGTCCACGCACGGCCACGCACGGTGAGCGTCATTGGGCTCGAACTGGGTGTAGAGGTAGACCTCACCGTCCTCGGGATCGGTGTAGCGGTGCAGGCCCTCGCCGCTGCGCGAGTAACGCGCCAGGGCACGAACCTCGAGGGTGATCGTCTCCCCCCACCGGTAGTCCACCGACCCACACGCGGTCTTCATCGTCGTCGAAAGCGTGGGGTTCGCCGTTGAGGAGCACCTCGCCCACCTCGCCGGCGATATCGATGAAGGTGCGCTCCTCGTCCGACGTCAACGTCAGCGTCGACGTGACGGGATACGTCGGGTTCGTGGTGTCCTGTGCGTCTCGGATATCGACAACGACGTCGATGGCGGAAACGTGAAGATGGGCAGCGCGATGGGTTGCTTCGTTGCGTGTCAAAATCTGCATGCCCTTATCCTACTGTGTCACCGCCGGTATGTGTGGCGCGCGCCGCCGTCGCGACGAACTACAGTAGACCCATGACTTCAGTGACTGATATTCGTCCCACGATCGCGCCGCTCTCGTTGACGAACGCCCTCGAAGGCCTAGACATCCAGGGGTTCTACGGCTCCGACGGCTCGCCTGCGCAGATCGCCGAGTCCCCCCTCAGCCTGCGCGGCATCACCGTGTCGTCCGACGACTGCGAGGCCGAGTGGTTGTTCGTCGCAATCCCGGGCCTGAAGCAGCACGGCATCCGTTTCGCGCACGCGGCGATCGAGGCCGGTGCGAGTGTCGTTCTCACAGACGAGGAGGGCCGTACCCAGGCCTTCGAACGCGGCCTGGGAGTGCCCGTCATCCAGGTGGCCGACCCGCGCGCCGTCGTTCCGCAGCTGTGCGCGAACATCTACGCATCCCCCGCCACTCGCCTCACAACGATGGCCGTGACTGGCACGAATGGGAAAGACGACGACCTCGTACCTGATGCGCGCCGCCATCGCATCAAGATTCCCGAACGCATCGCTGTGCGGCACCGTGGAAACGCACGTCGGCCCCATTTCGTTCGAGGCCGTGCGCACGACCGCCGAAGCCCCCGTCGTCGCTCGTTTCCTGGCGGCCACCGAGCAGTACGAGTGCGGCGCGGGCGTTATCGAACTGTCTGCGCACGCGCTCTCCTTGCACCGCGTCGACGGCATCGTCTTCGACGTCGCCGCGTTTACGAACCTGCAGCACGACCATCTCGACTATTACGGCGACATGGAGAACTACTTCCAGGCGAAGGCCCTGTTGTTCACCCCCGAGCATTCCCGCCACGGCGTCGTGTGCGTGGATGATGAATGGGGTCGCCGTCTGGCACAGCAGGCGACCGTACCGGTCACGACGGTGTCCGCGTTGACCGAGGAGGCCGCCGACTGGCAAGTCCGCGACGTGACCCCCGACAAGACGATCGGGCGTACCGTGTTCACCCTGATTGATCCCAGCGGCACCGGCCACCGCGTTGCCATGCCGATCCTGGGTGAGGTCAATATTCAGAACACCGCCGTCGCAATCGTCAGCGCAGTGAGCCTCGGCATTGACCTCGCGGATGTGATCGCGACGATCGAGGATGCTCCCCAGATTCCGGGACGCATGGAGAAGGTCAACCCGATGCCTGGCCATCAGCCGCTTGTCATCGTCGACTACGCGCACACGCCCGAAGCCCTCGAATGGACTCTGCGCTCGACCCGCGAGCTGACCCCGGGCCGCGTCGTCATCGTCTTCGGAACGGACGGCGACCGCGATGCGACCAAGCGCGAACACCTCGCCGAGATTGCTGCACGCGGAGCCGACGTGCTGTGGGTGACGGACGAGAACCCGCGCACCGAGGACCCCCAGGAAATCCGCGACTACCTGCTGCGCGGCATCGCATCCGTGCGCCCAGGCATGGAAGACGTCACCGAGGTGACGACCTGCCGCCGCGACGCGGTACGGCGCGCGATCCTGGCAGCCGAGCCCGGCGACACCGTCATCATCACGGGTAAGGGCGCCGAGTGGTACCAGGAAATCCAGGGGATCCACCACCGATACAATGACGTGCCCGTCGCCGCCGAAGTCCTCGCGGGCGACGTACGCGCGCACGAATAAACAGCGCGAAGCTGTGAACTGGCGCGCCGCGAGGGCCCCCATCGGGCCTTCGCGGCACGCCACGCCGTAGACTGAGCGGGTGAATGACTTTGACAACCAGCCCGGCGCGACCGCAGCATTCGACGCGGACGCGGCCGAGACCTACATCGCCGACGCGGAGGTGGCCTCGCCCGACTCGATCGACCTGAGCGAGACGGAGAGCGAGGCTCGCGCCCGTCTCATGCGCGCTAACCTCGACCAATTCGACCTGGACGAGGAAGACCTGGCCCTCCTGGCCGGCGAGTCCGCGCTCGCGGACTCTGACGACGTCGCAGCCGGCCTGCCCGTTCTTGCAGTCGTCGGCCGCCCCAACGTTGGCAAATCCACGCTGGTCAACCGCATTCTTGGACGCCGCGAGGCCGTCGTGCAGGACACGCCGGGCGTGACCCGCGACCGCGTCTCGTACCCCGCAGAATGGGCGGGTCGCGACTTCACGCTCGTCGACACCGGCGGCTGGGAGATCGATGTCAAGGGACTGGATCGCTCCGTCGCCGAGCAGGCCGAGATTGCCGTCGACCTGGCTGACGCTGTCGTCCTCGTCCTGGACGCGACCGTCGGCGTCACGGCCTCGGACGAGCGCATCGTGGAAATGCTGCGCGCCAAGAACAAGCCGATCATCCTGGCCGCTAACAAGGTGGACTCTCCTCTGCAGGAGGCCGACGCTGCCTACCTGTGGAGCCTTGGCCTGGGCGAGCCCCACCCCATTTCCGCCCTGCATGGACGTGGCACCGGTGATCTCCTGGACGTCGTCATGGAGGTTCTGCCCACGGAGTCGGCCGTTGCCTCGGCCCTGCCGTCGGGCGGCCCGCGTCGCGTCGCCCTCGTCGGTCGCCCCAACGTCGGTAAGTCCTCCCTGCTCAATGCGCTGGCCGGGGGCGAGCGCGTCGTCGTCAATGAGCTCGCCGGTACCACCCGTGACCCCGTCGACGAGCTCATCGAGCTCGACGGCCGCTCGTGGTGGTTCGTCGACACCGCAGGTATCCGCCGCAAGATGCACCGGACGACGGGCGCCGACTACTACGCCTCCATCCGCACCCAGGCCGCGATCGAGAAGGCCGAGGTCGCTCTCATCCTCATCGACGGTTCGACGCCGCTGACCGAGCAGGACGTGCGTGTCGTTCAGCAGGTCATCGACGCAGGCCGCGCGCTCGTCGTCGTCACCAACAAGTGGGACCTCGTTGACGAGGACCGCCAGAAGGAGATCAAGAACGAGCTCGAGCGCGAGCTGGTTCAGATCCAGTGGGCACCTCGCATCAACCTGGCCGCAAAGACCGGCTGGCACACCAACCGCATCGTGCGCGCCCTCGACACCGCCCTCGAAGGCTGGGAGACGCGTATCCCCACCGGACAGCTGAACGCGTTCCTCGGCCAGCTCGTGGCCGCACACCCCCACCCGCTGCGTGGGGGCAAGCAGCCGCGCATCCTCTTTGGCACCCAGGCCTCGAGCAAGCCCCCGCGCTTCGTGCTGTTCACGACTGGCTTCCTTGATCCCGGATACCGCCGCTTCATCGAACGCCGCCTGCGCGAGACCTTCGGCTTCGCAGGCACGCCGATTCAGATTTCGGTGCGCGTGCGCGAGAAACGACGCCGGTAAGGACACGCCGACCCGCGTGGCCCGCTTCCACCTGGAGGCGGGCCACACACATACCTGCCACTCCCCTGGCGTGTTTCCACAGGGTCGTGTCGCCCGGTGCCGTTATCCACAGGCCTCGATGTTGTCGCTTGACCGGGCGACGCCGCTCACGCAGGATCGACGTATGGATACAACACCGACACAATCCGCAGTTCCGCCCCTAACGTCAGGCCTCACGCTGTGCGATGACGGACTCGTCCGGCCCACGTGGGCCTCCATGACGAGCTGTTACGCAGCTACTACGACACCGAGTGGGGCCTGCCGATCCACGACGAGGCGGGCGTCTTCGAACGCCTCGTGTTGGAGGGATTCCAGGCTGGCCTCTCCTGGCGCACGGTCCTGGCAAAACGCGAGGCTTTTCGGGAGGCCTTTGAGGGTTTTATTCCCGACCGCGTCGCCGCCTTCACGACCGACGACGTCGATCGTCTCGTGAGCGCACCCGGGATCATACGTAACCGCCGCAAGATCGAGGCGGCGATCGCTAACGCGCACGCCACGGTTGCCATCAGAAACAATCCCAACACGACGGACGGCCCTTCCCATCTCGGCGAACTGGTCTGGTCGTATCGCCCGGCCCACGATCCACACCCTCGCTCGCAGGACGAGGTTCCCACGCAGCTGCCGGAGTCGGTGGCACTCGCCGCCGACCTCAAGAGCCGAGGGTTTCGTTTCGTGGGCCCCACGACGATGCTCGCGCTGATGGCAGCAATCGGCATCGTCAACACCGATGTCCTCGGAACGCACCGCAGGCCTCGATAAAGCACCGTCCGACGAAGCAGGCGTCCTCACTCGCCCGCAAGATCTGGCATGATGGTGCCATGGCATTGTCACAGAAGCTCCTCAGCCAGGACGAGATCATCGTCCGCCACATGCACACCCACATCAAGAAGCTGCTCCCCGCGATCATCGTGGAGTCGATCCTCGTGATCGCAGCGGCTGTCGGTTCTTTCTACGTTCCTGAGAACGCGCGTTACTGGGCGCTTCCGACCATTTGGATCGCCGTCCTCCTCCTGTCGATTCCGCTCATCCTTGTTCCCTGGATCAAGTGGATCACGACGACCTACACGGTGACCACGAAGCGAGTCATCACCCGCACGGGCATCATCAAGCGCACCGGTCACGACCTGCCCCTCACCCGCATCTCCGACATCCAGATCGAAAAGGACTTCGATGACCGGATCTTCGGTTGCGGCACGCTCGCCCTCCAGACCTCCGCTGACGATCCGTTGCTGCTGCGCGACGTACCGAAGGTTGAGACGGTGCAGGTCGAGATCTCGAACCTGCTCTTCAACGATGTTCAGGGAGCCATCGACGCGGATCCGACGAGCT